>NZ_JBVIRI010000005.1:43176-528995 GCF_055576225.1 Streptomyces sp. NPDC033845
ACGGAGTCCGGCGCAGCGCCCCGAAGCCCGGGAACCGGCGCGAGGAGCGCGTGAAGAACGGGGACCCGGCCGGCCACCCGGTCTGCCTCTGCGCCTGCTGACCCGGCACGGGCACGGCGCCCCGAAGCCCGGGAGGCCGACGGACGGAGTCCGGCGCAGCGCCCCGAAGCCCGGGAACCGGCGCGAGGAGCGCGTGAAGAACGGGGACCCGGCCGGCCACCCGGTCTGCCTCTGCGCCTGCTGATTCCGTCAGGAGGAGGCGGCCTTGTGCTGGGCGGCCCGGGCGGTGAACTCCGCCGCGCGGAGCACCCGTTGGGCGTTGCCCCAGGTGAGGAGCGCGACCTCGGTCTCCGGCCAGCCCCGGTCCAGGAGCTCGGCGACCAGCCGGGGATAGCCGGAGGGGTCCGTGAGTCCGGCCGGGCGGCGGGTGCCGCCCTCGGTGCCGAAGGCGGCGCCGAGGCCCATGCAGTGCGGACCGGCGACCGCCCGGACGTGCTCCAGATGGTCGGCGACGGCGTGCAGGGAGTCTCCGGTGCGGTCGGCCGAGAAGGTGACCATGCACAGCCCGTCGGTGGCCCGCAGGGCGGCCAGCACGTCGTCGGTGACATTGCCCGGATGCGGGGTCAGCGCCGCCGCGGCGGCGTGCGAGACGATCACCGGCGCCTTGGAGGCGCCCGCGATCTGGCAGGCCACGTCCGGTTCGCAGCCGGTCAGGTCCAGCAGCACGGCCAGCCGGTTCGCCTCCCGGACCACCTCGTGCCCGAAGGGGCTGAGCCCGTCCCGCACCCAGGGCGCACCCGCCGGGGCCAGGCTGCGTACGCCCAGCTGGTGGTAGGCGCGCAGGGTGCCCAGGGAGTCGTCGACGGTGGCTCCCGGCACCGGGCCGAGGAGGGAGGCGATCCGGCCCCGGTTGCGGGCGTCGGCCAGGTCGTCGGCGGTCAGCGCCAGGCTCAGGCAGTCCGGGTAGCGGCGGATCAGCTTGTGGGCGACGTCGATCTGTTCCAGGGTGTCCGAGGTCCCGCCGCCGGGGGTGAGCAGGGACCAGAACTGGGCGGCCACGCCCCCGCCGCGGAGCCGGGGGATGTCCGTGTCCACACCCGCGTCCCGGGTCTCGATGTCGTGGTACGGGCTGGTGCGCAGCGTCCAGAGCAGGGTGTTGTGGCCGTCCGCCACGGGATGGACGGCCAGCAGCGCGGCGGCCCGTTCCAGGGCGCCCTGGCTGAGGGCGCCCGGAGGGTCCTCGGCGCCCACGGCGGGTCCGGCCGGCGGGCCGGGGACGGGGCCGCCGAAGCGGCCCGTGTGGGGTTCGTCCTGGAGGTCGGCCATAGGGGGTTCGCTCCGGTCTCGGCGGCGGCGGGGACGGCAGGTTGTTGCCACCGTGACACGTGGGCCCTGCGGGTTCGCGGCGGGTGTGGCGTTCGGGTGGTCCCCGACGCGACACCCGCCGGGCCCGGCCCTGACCCGCCGCGGCACGGCCCGGCCCGGCCCCCTACGGCACCAGCACCGCGTTCGACGGTCCGCGGGACGCCGACAGGTCCCGGGCCACCGCCTCCGCGTCGCGCAGCGCGCGGACCGCGTTGGACCAGGTGAGCTTGGCCAGGTCGGCCCTGGACCAGCCGCGGTGCAGCAGCTCCGCGATCAGGTTGGGGTAGCCCGCCACGTCGTCCAGCCCGTCCGGGACGAAGGCGGTGCCGTCGAAGTCCCCGCCGATGCCGATGTGGTCGACCCCGGCCGCCTCGCGCATGTGGTCGAGGTGGTCGGCCACGGTCGCGGCGGTCGCGACCGGGCGGGGCCGCGCGGCCTCGAAGGCCCGGTGCAGGGCCATCGCCTCCGGGGTGGTGTCCAGGTGGTGGAAGCCGTGCGCGCGCAGGTTCTCGTCCGCCGCCAGGGTCCACTCCACCGCCGCCGGCAGGATGAACTTGGGCACGAAGGTGGCCATGGCCACCCCGCCGTTGGCGGGCAGCCGCTCCAGCATCTCGTCCGGGATGTTCCTCGGGTGGTCGCAGACCGCCCGGGCCGAGGAGTGCGAGAAGACCACCGGGGCCACCGAGGTGTCCAGGGCGTCCCGCATGGTGCTCGGGGCCACGTGCGAGAGGTCCACCAGCATGCCGGTCCGGTTCATCTCCCGGACCACCTCCCGGCCGAACTCCGTCAGTCCCCCGTGCCGGGGCTCGTCGGTGGCCGAGTCCGCCCAGTCGATGGTGTCGTTGTGGGTGAGCGTCATGTAGCGGACGCCCAGCCGGTGCAGGGCCCGCAGGGTGGCGAGCGAGTTGTTGATGGAGTGGCCGCCCTCGGCGCCCATCAGGGAGGCGATCCGGCCGGAGGCGCGGGCCGCCTCCATGTCGTCCGCCGTCAGGGCGGCCACCAGGTCGGCCGGGTAGCGGTCGATCAGCTGGCCGACCGCGTCGATCTGCTCCAGGGTGGCGCTGACCGCCTCGTCCCCGGCGAAGTCGGACCGGACGTAGACGGACCAGAACTGGGCACCGACCCCGCCGGACCGCAGCCGGGGCAGGTCGGTGTGCAGATGGGCCGACTGGTCCCCGGCGATGTCCCGCCGGGCCAGGTCGTAGCGGACCTGCTCGCGCAGCGCCCAGGGCAGGTCGTTGTGTCCGTCCACCACGGGGTGGGCGGCCAGCAGCTCGCGCGCCTCCGCCAGGCGCTGCGCGGCGCTCACTTGCCGAACCCGAAGGAGTCGGCGCCCGCGACCTTGGTCCGCAGCCGCTTGCCCTTCTCGGTGGCCTGGTCGTTGAGCTCCTGCTGGAACTCGGTCATCCGGGCCATCAGCTCGGGGTCGTGGGCGGCCAGCATCCGGACGGCCAGCAGGCCGGCGTTGCGGGCGCCGGCCACCGAGACGGTGGCGACCGGGACCCCGGCGGGCATCTGCACGATCGACAGCAGCGAGTCCATGCCGTCGAGGTACTTCAGCGGGACCGGGACGCCGATGACCGGCAGCGGGGTGACCGAGGCGAGCATGCCGGGCAGGTGGGCGGCGCCGCCCGCGCCGGCGATGACGGCCTTCAGGCCGCGGCCCGCGGCCCGCTCCCCGTACGCGATCATCTCGCGGGGCATCCGGTGCGCGGAGACCACGTCGACCTCGTAGGGGATCTCGAACTCGTCGAGGGCCTGGGCGGCGGCCTCCATGACGGGCCAGTCCGAGTCGGAGCCCATGACGATGCCGACGACCGGCCCGGTCTGGCTGTTCTGGCTGCTCATTCGGTGATCGTCCCTCGCAGGTAGCCGGCAGCGTGACGTGCGCGCTCCAGCACATCGTCCAGGTCGTCGCCGTAGGTGTTGACGTGGCCGACCTTGCGGCCCTGTTTCACGTCCTTGCCGTACATGTGGATCTTCAGCTGCGGGTCGTGGGCCATGCAGTGCAGGTACGCCGCGTACATGTCGGGGTAGTCCCCGCCGAGCACGTTGGCCATGACCGTCCAGGTCGCGCGCGGGCGCGGGTCGCCCAGCGGGAGGTCCAGGACCGCCCGGACGTGGTTGGCGAACTGGGAGGTGATGGCGCCGTCCTGGGTCCAGTGCCCGCTGTTGTGCGGGCGCATGGCCAGTTCGTTGACGAGGATCCGGCCGTCCGGGGTCTCGAAGAGCTCCACGGCAAGGTGGCCGGTCACCCCGAGTTCCTTGGCGATCCGCAGGGCGAGGGCCTGGGCCTCGCCCGCGAGCTCCTCGGAGAGCCCGGGGGCGGGGGCGATCACCGTGTCGCAGACCCCGTCCACCTGGATGGACTCCACCACCGGGTAGGCCACGGCCTGGCCGTGCGGGGAGCGGACGATGTTCGCGGCGAGCTCGCGGACGTAGTCCACCTTCTCCTCCGCGAGGACCGGCACGCCGGCCTGGAAGGGGGCGGACGCCTCCTCGGGGGTGCGGACGAACCACACGCCCTTGCCGTCGTAGCCGCCGCGCACGGTCTTGAGGATGACGGGGAACCCGTCGCCCTCCGCCGCGAAGGCGGCCACGTCCGCCGGATCGGAGACGATCCGGTGGCGGGGGCTGGGCGCGCCGATCTCGTCGAGGCGGGCGCGCATCACCCCCTTGTCCTGGGCGTGCACCAACGCGTCGGGCCCCGGGCGGACGGGGATGCCGTCCGCCTCCAGGGCCCGCAGGTGCTCCGTCGGGACATGCTCGTGGTCGAAGGTGATCACGTCGCAGCCGCGCGCGAAGGCGCGCAGGGTGTCCAGGTCGCGATAGTCGCCGACGACGACCTCGCTCACCACCTGGGCCGCCGAGTCCTGCGGACTGTCACTGAGGATCTTGAATCTGATGCCGAGGGGGATACCCGCCTCGTGGGTCATGCGGGCGAGCTGTCCGCCGCCGACCATGCCGACTACCGGGAACGTCACTCCTCCAGGGTATCCGCCGGTATTCCGCCATCCGGACGGGGGCCTGGCCGGAATGTCCCGGCTGACTCCCTCGTCACATCTGTTCCGGAGAGCGCAGACGGGGCAACGGGCCGACACTTAACATGGCCGGGTTGGACCGGACCGTCGACCACCGAGTTCTACCGACAGGGGCGAAGGATCAGATGAGCGTGACGAAGAGGGCACTCGTCCAGCGGGTGCGCGGTCTCGCTCGTGAGGTCCTGAAGTTCGGCGCCGTCGGCGGGGTGGGCGTGCTGGTCAACCTCGGGGTGTTCAACCTGATCCGGCACACCACCGACCTCGCGGTGGTGCGGGCCAGTGCGATAGCCATCGTGGTCGCCATCGCCTGCAACTACCTGGGCTTCCGCTACTTCACCTACCGGGACCGCGACCGGGGGCGGGGCCGCCGGGAGCTGACCCTGTTCGTGGCGTTCAGCACGATCGGGATGGTGATCGAGAGCGGGGTGCTGTACGCGGCCACCTACGGGTTCGGCTGGGACAGCCCGCTGCAGAGCAACATCTTCAAGTTCGTCGGCATCGGGGTCGCCACCGTCTTCCGGTTCTGGTCCTACCGGACCTGGGTGTTCCGGGCGCTGCCGGTGCCGGTGCCCAGCCAGGTCGTCGGACAGCGCGTGACCACCGCCGCGCCCGCCACCGCACCCTCCTCCGCGCCGGTCAGCGGATCGTCTGTTCCCGTTCCGGCCGCTCCGGGGCGGTCCGGCTGAGGAACAGGGCGAAGACCGGCGGCTGGGCCTGGAGCAGCTCCAGCCGTCCGCCGTCCGCCTCCGCCAGGTCCCGGGCCACGGCCAGGCCGATGCCGGTGGAGTTCCGTCCGCTGATCGCCCGTTCGAAGATCCGGTTGCCCAGGTCGGCCGGCACCCCGGGCCCCTCGTCGGTGACCTCGATGACCGCCTGGTTCCCGGTGACCCGGGTGCGCAGCGCCACCGTGCCGCCCCCGTGCATCAGCGAGTTCTCCACCAGGGCCGCCAGGACCTGGGCCACCGCGCCGGGGGTGCCCACCGCGCGCAGACCGTGCTTCCCGGAGCGCACCATGGCCCGTCCGGCGCTGCGGTAGGCGGGCCGCCACTCCTCCAGCTGCTGTTTGACCACCTCGTCCAGGTCGAAGACCACGGCGGAGCCGGTCCGGGGGTCCCTGGAGTTGGTCAGCAGCCGTTCCACCACGTCGGTGAGCCGCTCCACCTGGGTGAGGGCGATGGTCGCCTCCTCCCGGACGGTGTCCAGGTCCTCGGTGACGGTGATCTCCTCCAGCCGCATGGACAGGGCGGTCAGCGGGGTCCGCAGCTGGTGCGAGGCGTCCGCGGCGAGCCGCCGCTCGGCGGTGAGCATCCGGCCGATCCGCTCGTTGCTGGCGTCCAGGACGTCGGCGACCCGGTCCAGCTCGGGGACCCCGTACCGGCGGTGCCGCGGCCGGGGGTCCCCGGAGCCGAGGCGTTCGGCGGTCTCGGCGAGATCGGTGAGCGGGGACGCGAGCCGGTTGGCCTGGCGTACGGCGAGGAGCACGGCGGCCACCACGGCGAGCAGCGCGACCGCGCCGACCACCAGCAGGGTCCGGCCGACCTCGCGGGTGACCGTGGAGCGGGGCTCCTCGACGGTGACGGTCTCGCCCCGGTCCCCCACCGCGCTGCCCCGGATGGCCCCGCCGTCGACCGGCCGGCCCAGTTCGGTGTCGGGCCGGCCCGGGATCTCGATACGGGCCCAGCGGTCCGGGCCGAGCCGGTCGGCGAGTGCCTCCGCGTCGACCTGCTTGTGCTCCAGCACGTCGGACTCGACGCTTCCGAGCAGGCTGAGGGCCTCGGTCTCGACGCTCTCCTGGGCGCTGTTGGTGATGGTGCGGGTCTCCACGATGACGAGGGAGACCCCGAACACGGCGATCACGACGAGCACCACGGCGAGCGTGGAGTTGATCAGGCGGCGGCGCACGGCGGTGGCTAGCTCTTCTCGAAACGGAAGCCGACCCCGCGGACGGTGGCGATGTAGCGGGGGTTGGCGGCGTCGTCGCCCAGCTTCTTGCGGAGCCAGGAGATGTGCATGTCGAGGGTCTTGGTGGAGGACCACCAGGTGGTGTCCCAGACCTCGCGCATCAGCTGATCGCGGGTGACCACCCGGCCGGCGTCGCGGACCAGGACCCGCAGCAGGTCGAACTCCTTGGCGGTGAGCTGCAGCTCCTCCTCGCCCATCCAGGCGCGGTGCGACTCGACGTCGATCCGCACCCCGTGGGTGGCGGGGGGCTGGGCGGGTTCGGCGGCGCCGCGCCGGAGCAGGGCCCGGACCCGGGCCAGCAGCTCGGCGAGCCGGAACGGCTTGGTGACGTAGTCGTCGGCGCCCGCGTCCAGGCCGACGACGGTGTCGACCTCGTCGGCGCGGGCGGTGAGCACCAGGATCGGGAAGCCGTGGCCCTCGGCGCGCAGTCGCCGGGCCACCTCCAGGCCGTCCATGCCGGGCAGCCCCAGGTCGAGTACGACCAGATCGACGCCGCCCTGCAGTCCCGCGTCCAGCGCGGTGGGTCCGTCCTCCCGGACCTCGACCTCGTACCCCTCCCGGCGCAGGGCGCGGGCCAGGGGTTCCGAGATGGATGCGTCGTCCTCGGCGAGCAGTACACGCGTCATGGGGGTGATGGTAATGCGACACAGGTCCCGCCCGGGCCGGGCCGAGGCACCCCCGTCGATCTGGTCTTATTGACTACTAACGGCCTTCGAATATGGGGAATCGGTTCCCATAAAACCTGTGATCCATATCTCAAGTCCTTCCTTATGCCGCCCTGTCGTGTCGTATGGTGGCGAGACACCTGATGCACTACCTCAGGGACCTTTGTGTCTTAAAACGGCCTAAGGTCTCTATTTCTATCTCAGGTGGGCTGACAGTCTCGACAGACTGACCTGCCCCTCCTTGATGACAGTGATGAAACCTGTGGGCCGGGCCCTGTGCGCGAAGATGCGTGACAGGCCACCCCCTCCCCGGGCGCCACCCGCTCACGAAGCACGGCGTCCCGAGCAAGCAAGGATCGACCATGGCTTCCAGCCTGACGAAGGACTCGGCCGGTACCGGCGAGAAGACCTTCCTCGGCCACCCCAGCGGCCTCGCCTTCCTCTTCATGACCGAGATGTGGGAGCGGTACAGCTTCTACGGAATGCGCGCGCTGCTCGTGCTCTACCTGGCCACCAACGTGGCCGACGGTGGTCTCGGGATGAAGGACGCGACCGCGGTCGCGATCTACTCCGTGTACAACGCGATGGTCTACCTGCTCGCCCTCCCGGGCGGCTGGCTGGGCGACCGCGTGTGGGGTGCCCGCAAGGCCGTGGCCGTGGCCGGTGTCGTCATCATGACGGGCCACTTCCTCCTCGCCGTGCCCTCGTCGGTCACGTTCTTCATCGGTCTGGCGCTGATCGCGGCCGGTTCCGGCGTGCTGAAGGCCAACATCTCCACGATGGTCGGCCAGCTGTACCGGGACAAGAACGACCCGCGGCGCGACGGCGGCTTCACGATCTTCTACATGGGCATCAATCTCGGTGCCTTCTTCGCCCCGCTGACCGTCGGCTGGGTCGGCCAGGAGGTCAACTGGCACCTGGGCTTCGCGATGGCCGGTGTCGGCATGGCGATCGGCCTGCTGTTCTACTTCTTCGGCTTCCGCCACCTGAACCCGGTCTCCAACACGGTCCCGGACCCGCTCACCGCCGAGCAGAAGTCCGCGGTCGTCAAGAAGGGCCTGATCTGGCTGGGCGTCGCCGTCGCCGCCTACGCGGTGATCGGTCTGGCCGGCATCTTCACCATCAACTACGCCCTGTGGCCGCTGACCGTCCTCGGTCTGGTCCTCCCCGCCTGGGCGCTGCTGCGGATCAAGCGCGACCGCGACCTGACCCAGGTGGAGCAGTCCCGGATGTCGGCGTACGTGTGGTTCTTCGCCGCCGCCGCGATCTTCTGGGCGATCTACGACCAGACCGGTTCGACCCTGGCCCTGTTCGCCAAGGACAACACCGAGAGCACCCTGTTCGGGTTCAACTTCCCGGAGAGCTGGTTCCAGTCGCTGAACCCGCTGTTCGTGATGGCGCTGGCGCCGCTGTTCGCCTGGCTGTGGGTCTTCTGGGCCCGCCGCCAGAAGGAGCCGAGCACCCTGGCGAAGTTCTCCTTCGCGCTCGTCATGATCGGCCTGTCCTTCGGCGTCATGATGATGGCCCAGGGTGCGGCCGGCGACGGCAAGGTCAGCCCGATGTGGCTGGTCTCGGTGTACTTCATCCAGACCGTCGGCGAGCTGTGCCTCTCCCCGGTCGGCCTGTCGCTGACCACCAAGCTGGCCCCGCAGAAGTACGGCTCCCAGATGATGGGCGTCTTCTTCCTCGCGGTGACCGCCGGTGACTCCACCATCGCGCTGCTCCAGCTGTGCGGTGTGCCCACCGACACCCAGGGCTGGTTCGCCAGCCAGGGCGCGCTGGCCGCGCTGGCCGGTATCGCGATCTACATGTACCGCAAGAAGGTCCAGCCGCTGATGGGCGGCGTGCACTGACGCACGGCACCTGACGCGGGGAAGGGCCCGGCACACCTGAGGGTGTGCCGGGCCCTTCCGTGTGCCGGGCCCTTCCGTGTCGGGCGGACCCGTCAGCGGGTGCCGCGGAGGCGGCGCCATGGGGTGAAGGTGAACACCGCGCCGCCGAGCAGGATGACGGTGCCGGCGACCAGGGCGAGGGCCTTGATGCCGCCCTCGTCCTCGGCGCCGGTGTCGGCGAGTCCGCCGTTGCCGCCGTTGCCGCCCGAGCCGGAGCCCGAACCGGAGCCCGAACCGGACCCGGAGCCGGACCCGGACCCGGAGCCGGAACCGGAGCCCGAGCCGGAGCCGCCCTGCTGGGCGGTGGTGTCGAGTTCCAGGGAGACCGCGGTGGTGGACGCCTTGCAGGGGACGTTGAGCGGCTCGCCGCCCGCCACCATGGTCACGGCGATGGACATGTCGGCCGGGCTGAGCGTGGTCCTGCCCGTCTTGCCCGGGGTGTAGGTGCCGGTCATCTCGCTCAGGCTGACCCCGCCGCCGGCCGGGATCTCCGCCGAGTTGGCCGGTCCGGTGACCTTGACGGTGCCGCTGTCGGCCCCGCCCAGCTTGATGTCCATCGAGGGCTTGAGGGCGCCCGGGGGCAGTTTGACCGGGGCCTTCATGGCGTCCTTGGCGGTCTTCACCGTCAGGGCGTAGCTGCCGCCGTTCTTCTTGGCGTTCACCGTGACCGGGGTGGTGATGCCGCCGGGGACGAAGTCCCCGCAGTCGAACTTCACGTTGACGGCCTTGCCCGGGAAGTCGGTCTTGCCGCCGTTCTGGCCGCCGTCGGTGTTGCCACTGGTGGTGTTGCCGTTGCTGGTGCCGCTGCTCGTGCCGCTGCTGGTGCCGCCGGATCCGGTGCCCGAGACCTCGATGGTGCCGGCCGAGGCCACCGCTCCGGTCGGGGCGCACTTGGTGACGAAGGTGCCGAAGGACAGGGTCACGGACACGTCGTACTTGCCGGGCGTCAGCGTGATCTTGCCGGCCTTGGTGAGCTTGACCTTGCCCTTCATGTCCGACATCACCATGGGTGCTTCCTTGGCGATCTCCGGGTTCTTCTTCTCGCCCACCAGCTTGGCCTCGCCGAGGCCCGAGCCCAGGGTGATCCATCCGGTCGGCTGCACCGAGTCCTTGGGGATCACCGTCAGCTTGGAGTTGTTGGAAGCCGGTTTGACGGTCTTCCAGACCACGTCGACCGTGTCGCCGACCTTGGCGTTGGCGGGGGCGGTGATCCGGGCGGTGGTCGTGCCCTCCACCGGTCCGCCGCCGCCGGCCGGCGGTACGCACCGGACCTTGAACGAGATCTCGGCGGCCTGGGCGGGCGAGGCCGCCACGACCATGCCCGCACCGCCGAGCAGCAGCGCGAATACGGCCGCGCCCATCCTCCGTTGGCTCTTCACGGATGTCCCTTCGTCGTCGAACGGTTTGCTTCCGGTGCGGATGTCTGTGGTGTTGGTGGTGCCGGTGGTGCTTCCGGCGCGTCCTCCGGGGTGAACCACGGCAGGGGTGCCGTGGCGGTCCCGGACGGCGGCGGCGGTTGGGGGGCGCGGAGCGCGGGGACGCGCGGCAGCCGGGCGGTGACCGCGGCGGCCGCCTCGGGCAGCCGGCCGGCGGGCCCGCGGTGCCGGCCGCCGGCCGGGGCCTCGGTGCGCGGCCGGGCCCGGTCCACCACCGCCATGCCGATGCGGAACAGCGCGGCCGGGACCACCAGGAACAGCAGGCCCCAGAAGAGCAGCACCCCGTACGGCCGGTCCACGCCCCAGGGCTGGGCGGCCAGCACCTTGTCCCCGTACTTGAGGGAGACGGTGTAGTCGCCGTGGGCGCCGGCGGTGAGCTCCGCGGTCAGTTCCACCTCGGCCTTGCCGCCGGGCCGGATGGTGCCCTTCCACTGCTGTTCCTCCCACAGCGGGGCGAACACCCCGTGCGCGGTGCCGATCTGGAACACCGGGTCCTTGACCGGGGCGGAGCCCAGATTGCCGACGGTCACGGTGAACTTCCGGCTGGGCGGGGCACCGAACCAGGTGAGGATCCCGTCGTCGCCGGTGAGCCTGACCCCGGTGAGCACGGCCAGCCGGGCCTGTCCGGACTCCTTGGGGAGCTCGGCGACCGGATGGTCGGTGATCCTGAAGGGCAGCGCGACGGTGGACCGGTCCCCGTTGACGGAGGTCACGTTGACCACGCAGGGGCAGGGCTTGGGCGGGGCGACCACGGAGAGCGCCTTGCGGAAGCCGCCGTCGGCGCCGACCGAGGCGGCCTGTCCGGAGTCGTTGGCGCAGCTGTTGGTGCCGCCGATCATGTTCTGTCCGCAGAGCAGCAGCATGACCACGCTGCCGGCCGGCCAGCCCCGCCCGGTGACGGTGACCTCGGTCCCCTTGGCGGCTTCCTTCAGGGAGAGTTCGGCGGCCGCCCCGCCGTCGGCGGCGGGCACCGCCCCGGCGGGCCCGGCCGCGAGGAGGACGCCCCCGAGCACCGCGGCGACGGCGGCCAGGGCGGCCGTGGCGAGGACCCTGCCGAGCGGCGGACGGCCGGGCGGGGTGCCCCGTCGGGGGCTGGGCTTGCCGGTCACTTCGAGGCTCCCGTCAGCTCGGGTTCCCGTGCGGGGGTTTCGGCCGCCTCGGGTCCGGCGGCGGGCCGGGGGCGGCGGGTGCGCAGCAGCAGGTGGGCGGTCCAGCCGGTGGCGGCCAGGACCAGCAGGCCGGCCCCGGTCCAGCCGGCCACCGGCCAGGGCACGAAGCGGGCCGTGGCCCGGCCGGTGGCCCGGGCGCCGCCGGGGGCGGTGACGGTGAGGGTGACCTCGGTCGCGTCCAGCACCGGGGCGCCCGGCCAGGGTTCGGTCAGCTCCACCCGCTGGCCCGGCAGCAGTTCCACCGGCAGCCGGCGCACCGGGCGGCCCGGCAGTTCGCCGAACAGTCCTTCCGCGCGCAGGGCCAGCTCGGGGGCGAGGGCCACGTTGCCGCGGTTGACCAGGGTGTAGTGGACCCGGGCCGCGCGTCCGCGGCCGGTCACCGAGACCTTCTCCACGGTGAGGGCGGCCAGGGCGGGGCCGCTGACCCGCAGGTGCACCCGTACTCCGGTGTCCCGGCCGTCCTCGGTGGCGACCAGGGCGGCCGGGTGGTCCCCGGGGACCGCGTCGGGGGGCAGGGTCACGGTGAAGGGGACCACCGCCCGCTGGCGCGGCGGGATCCGGACGGTGCCGTGGGCGCCGAAGCTGATCCAGCCGCCGGCCCGGCCGGGTGCCGTGGCGGGGCGCACCGCGAGGGCGCCGTCGGCGGTGTTGAAGGCGTCGGCCCCGCGCAGGGTGAGGGTGCGCGCCCGGTCGGTGGGGTTGGCCAGGGCCAGCCGGTCCTCCAGCACGGTGCCGGGGACTCCTTCCAGGTAGAAGAACGGGCGGGCGGCGGCGCCGGCGGTGGCGGGTTCGGCCGTCCAGCCGGGTTCCGCGGCCCGGGCGGGGGCGGGCGCGGACAGCTGGAGCGCGAGGAGCAGGGCGGCCAGGGCCCCGGTCAGCGGGGCGGCGGCCGGCCGGGTGCGGTGGCGCACGGGGAGGCCCGGGGGTCTCTCAGACCCCGGCCCGGGGCGTTCCGGCCGGCCGGGTTCCGGCGCGCCGCCGGGTCAGCCAGAGGACCCCGCAGACTCCGGTGAGCAGGACGGTGCCGCCGAGGGTGCCGAGGGCGAGGGCGGAGTCGGCGGGGCCGGTCTGCGGGAGGGTCCCGGCGGTCGGGGGTCCGGCGGGGGCGGCGGCGGGTTCCTTGGCGCCGGCCGCGGTCACGGTGAGTTCCAGGGAGGGGCCGGGGGCGTTGCCGGGGGTGCAGGTGGTGACGGTCCCCATGGCCTTGATGGTGAGCACCCCGGCGGTGAAGGCGACCTTTCCGGACTTCTTGGGGGTGTAGGTCCCGGAGAGGTCGGTGATCTTGATGGGGGTGTTGGCGGGGGCGGCCACCGGGTTGGGCGGGCCGGAGACCGGGACGCTGGCCTGCTCGGCGCCGGTGACCTTGATGAGGGCGCTGGGGCTCATCGCCCCCTTGCCCAGTTCGATGGGGCTGGAGGAGACGCCCTTCTGGAAGGACATGGTCAGCTTCACGGAGCCGTCCGCGTCGGGGGCCCCGACCGCCTTGATGTCGATGGGCGAGACCGCCGACTTGTCGCCGATGGGCGTCTTGCAGTCGTACTTGACGTCGATGACCTCGGCGTGGGCGGCGGGGGCGGCGAGCAGCACGGCCGGGGCGGCCAGTGCGCAGGCGAGCGCGAGCGCGAGCGCGGTGGAGCGTTTCCGGTTGGACACCTTCGTCTTCCCCTCGGACCACAAGTTACTGACGGCACATCAGATTGGTGGCTCAAGGTACGCCCGGGACCCTACGGAGGGAAGACAAAGGACAGCCCCGGATCGTCGGTGCGCCGGCGGGCCCGCGACGGGGCCCGCCGGACGGCCCGTCAGCCGGCCCGTCAACCGGCGACAGCGTCCGTCAGCCGGCGACGGAGTGGACCAGCTCCCCGCGCTGCCACACCCGCGAGACCAGCGGGACCCCCGGCCGGTAGGCCAGGTGGACATGGCTCGGGGCGTCCAGCAGCACCAGGTCCGCGCGGGCGCCCGGGATCAGCGCGCCGAGGTCGGGGCGGCGCAGGGCGCGCGCGCCGCCCGCGGTGGCCGACCACAGCGCCTGGTCCGGGGTCATGCCCATGTCGCGGACCGCCAGCGCGATGCAGAAGGGCATGGAGCTGGTGTAGGAGGAGCCGGGGTTGCAGTCCGTGGACAGGGCGACGGTGGCCCCGGCGTCCAGCAGCCGTCGGGCGTCCGGCCACTGCGCCCGGGTGGAGAACTCGGCTCCGGGCAGCAGGGTGGCCACGGTGGTGGCCGAGGCCTGGCCGAGGGCGTCCACGTCGGCGTCGGTGAGATGGGTGCAGTGGTCGGCGGAGGCCGCCCCGAGCTCGACGGCGAGCTGGACCCCGGGGCCGTGGGACAGCTGGTTGGCGTGGATCCGCGGGATCAGTCCGGCGGCGGCGCCGGCGGTGAGGATCGCCCGGGCCTGGTCCCCGTCGAAGGCGCCCTTCTCGCAGAACACGTCCACCCAGCGGGCGTACGGGGCGCAGGCGGCCAGCATCTCGCCGGTGACCAGCTCCACGTAGGCCGCCGGGTCCCCCGCATGGTCCGGGGAGACGATGTGCGCGCCGAGGTAGGTGACCTCCTCGGTGTGCGCGGCGGCGATCCGCAGGGCGCGGGCCTCGTCGACCACGGTCAGTCCGTAGCCGGACTTGGTCTCGAAGGTGGTGGTGCCCTGGCGCCGGGCCTCGTGGAGGTGGCGCAGCAGATTGGCCTCCAGCTCGGCGTCGGTGGCGGCGCGGGTGGCGGCGACGGTGGTGCGGATGCCGCCGGCGGAGTAGGCGCGGCCCGACATCCGGGCGTTGAACTCCTGGGTGCGGTCGCCGGCGAACACCAGGTGGGAGTGGGAGTCGACGAAGCCGGGGACGGCGGCCCGGCCGCCCGCGTCGAACGCGGTGTCGGCGGCCGGGGCGTCGGCGGTGGACCCCACCCACGCGACCTTGTCGCCGTCGAGGACGACGGCGGCGTCCTCGATCAGGCCCAGGGGCGAACCGTCACCGGCGGACGGGTCGTTGGTGACGAGACTGCCGATGTGGGTGATGGCAGTGGTGGTCATGGGGATCCTCTCGGGGGACCGGCCCCGCGGTCAGCGGCGGACGGCGGCGATGGATTCGGCCAGGGCCGACGGGACGTCCTCGACCAGGGTGTGGCGGCCGTCGCGGACGATGTGGCGGCCGGCGACCACGGTGTGGCGGACGTCCGCGGCGGTGGCGGCGAACACGGCCGTCTCGGCGGCGAGCCGCGGCACCGGGCCGGCGGTGCGGACGGAGTCCAGCGCGACCGTGGTGAAGTCGGCGGG
Source organism: Streptomyces sp. NPDC033845 (assembly GCF_055576225.1). Classification (NCBI taxonomy): domain Bacteria; kingdom Bacillati; phylum Actinomycetota; class Actinomycetes; order Kitasatosporales; family Streptomycetaceae; genus Streptomyces; species Streptomyces sp. NPDC033845. Next base: position 57,975 of record NZ_JBVIRI010000005.1, read on the forward strand.
TGCGCCCGCCTCCAGGCGTCCCGCCTCCGGCCGGCCGAGGGCCGCGTGGCCGTCGGCGGTGGCGGCGGTCAGCAGGGCGTTCGCCGTCCAGTGGCCCCGGGTGCGGCTGCGCAGACGCTCGTTCAGCTCCATCGCCCGGGCCTCTTCGAGGAGGTCGATGACGGCGTGGCTGTCGCTGCCCAGGGAGAGCGGGCTGCCCGCGCGCTGGAGCCGGGTGGCGGGGCCGATGCCGTCCGCGAGGTCGCGTTCGGTGGTGGGGCACATGCAGGTGCCGGTGCCGGTGCCGCCGAGGAGGGCGATGTCGGCGTCGGTGAGGTGGGTGTTGTGGACGCCGGTGGTGCGCGGGCCGAGCACCCCGTGGTCGGCGAGCAGCTGGGTGGGGGTGCGTCCGTGGGCGGCCCGGCAGGCGTCGTTCTCGGCGGTCTGCTCGGAGAGGTGGACGTGCAGGGGTGCCCGGCGCTCCTCGGCCCAGCCGGCCACGGTGGCCAGTTCGGCGGCGGGTACCGCGCGGACCGAGTGGACGGCCGCGCCGATCAGGGCGTGCTCGCGGGGCTTGAGCGCGCCCGCCCGCTCGGCCCAGGCCTCGGCGGTGCCGTCGGAGAAGCGCAGCTGGTGGCTGTCGGGGGCCGCGCCGAAGCCGGCGGACAGGTACGCGGTGTCCAGCAGGGTGATCCGGATGCCGGCCGCGGCGGCGGCCTCGATCAGGGCCTCGCCCATGGCGTTCGGGTCGGCGTAGGGGGTGCCGCCGGGCGCGTGGTGGAGGTAGTGGAACTCGCCGACGGCGGTGATGCCGGCCAGGGCCATCTCCGCGTACGTCGCCCGGGCGAGCGCGAAGTAGCTGTCGGGGGTGAGGTTCTGGGCGACCTTGTACATCTGGTCGCGCCAGGTCCAGAAGGTGCCCGAGCCGACCTGGACGATGCCGCGCAGGGCCCGGTGGAAGGCGTGGCTGTGCGCGTTGGCCAGCCCGGGGACCGTCAGGCCGCGCAGCACCTCGGCGCCGGGCGGCGGGGCCGGCACCCCGGTGCGCAGGGCGCCGATCCGCCCGTCCGCGGTCACCTCCAAGGCGACGCCCGGCTCGACGTGGGTGCCGAGCCAGGCGTGCTCCAGCCAGTACGTCGTCAACGACATGCCAGGCCTTCCAGTACGTCGGCGAGGGCGAGGACGCCCGCCGCGCAGTCGTCCTCGGCGGCGAACTCCCGCGGGGAGTGGGAGACGCCGGTCGGGTTCCGTACGAACAGCATGGCGGTCGGGACGGCCGCCGAGAGGATCCCGGCGTCGTGTCCCGCCCCGGTGCCGAGCACGGGGACCGAACCGCCCAGGATCCGGTTGATCTCGTCGCGCAGGGCGTGCTCGAACTCGACGACCGGGGTGAAGGACTCCCGGACGATCGCGAGGTCGATGCCGTCCTGGTCGGCGCGTTCGCGGGCGGCCTTCTCCACGGCCGTGACCACGGTGTCCAGGGTGGCCTGGTCGGCGGCGCGGGAGTCGAGCCAGCCGCGCACCAGCGAGGGGATGGCGTTGACCCCGTTGGGCTCGACGGAGACCTTCCCGAAGGTGGCGACGGCCCCGGCGAGGGCCGCCTCCGTGCGGGCGGCCAGCACGGTGGACGCGTAGGTGAGCATCGGGTCCCGGCGGTCCACCAGCCGGGTGGTGCCGGCGTGGTTGGCCTCGCCGCGGAAGTCGAACCGCCAGCGGCCGTGCGGCCAGATCGCGGAGGCGATGCCGACCCGGTCCCCGGACAGGTCCAGGGCCCGGCCCTGTTCCACGTGCAGTTCGACGAAGGCGCCGATCCGGGCGAGCCGCTCGGGGTCGGCCCCGATGGCCTCGGGGTCGTGTCCGGCGGCCTCCATGGCCCGGGGCAGCGAGACGCCGTCGGCGTCGCGCAGCTCGTAGGCCTTCTCCCTGGTCAGCTGTCCGGCGGCGAGCCGGGAGCCGACGCAGGCGAGCCCGAAGCGGGCCCCCTCCTCGTCACCGAAGTTGGTGATGGCCAGCGGCCTGGAGAACTTCGCGCCCCGGCCGCGGAGCTCGTCCAGGGCCGCGAAGGAGGACACCACCCCGAGGGGGCCGTCGAAGGCCCCGCCGTCGGGGACGGAGTCCAGGTGCGAGCCGGTGACCACGGCGTCCCCGGCGAGGGGGTCGCCGAGCCAGGCCCACTGGTTGCCGTTGCGGTCCGTCTCGTACGTCAGCCCGCGCGCCTCGGCCTGCTCCCGGAACCAGGTCCGGCAGTCGGTGTCGGCACCGGTCCAGGCGTAGCGGCGGTAGCCGCCGGTACCGGCGTCGCGGCCGATCGGCGCGAGCTCCGCCCACATCCGGTGGAAGGTCACGCGTCGTCGCCCTCGCGCATCGGGACGCGGACGCCGCGCTCGTCGGAGACGGTCTCGGCGATGTCGTAGCCGGCGTCGACATGGCGGATGACGCCCATGCCCGGGTCGTTGGTGAGGACCCGGCGGATCTTCTCGCCGGCCAGCGGGGTGCCGTCGGCGACGGTGACCTGGCCGGCGTGGATGGAGCGGCCCATGCCGACTCCGCCGCCGTGGTGGATGGAGACCCAGGAGGCACCGGAGGCCACGTTGACCATGGCGTTGAGCAGCGGCCAGTCGGCGATCGCGTCGGAGCCGTCCAGCATGGCCTCGGTCTCCCGGTAGGGGGAGGCCACCGAGCCGCAGTCGAGGTGGTCGCGGCCGATGGCGAGCGGGGCGGCGAGGGTGCCGTCGGCGACCATCTCGTTGAAGCGCTCGCCGGCCTTGTCGCGTTCGCCGTAGCCGAGCCAGCAGATGCGGGCGGGCAGGCCCTGGAAGTGGACCCGCTCGCCGGCCATCTTGATCCAGCGGTGCAGGGACTCGTTCTCCGGGAAGAGCTCCAGCATCGCCTTGTCGGTCTTGTGGATGTCCGAGGCCTCGCCGGACAGGGCGGCCCAGCGGAAGGGGCCCTTGCCCTCGCAGAACAGCGGGCGGATGTAGGCGGGGACGAAGCCGGGGAAGGCGAAGGCGCGGTCGTAGCCGGCCAGCTGGGCCTCGCCGCGGATGGAGTTGCCGTAGTCGAAGACCTCGGCGCCGGCGTCCATGAACCCGACCATGGCCTCCACGTGCCGGGCCATGGACTCGCGGGCGCGGGTGGTGAACCCGGCCGGGTCCTTGGCCGCGTACTCGGCCATGTCCTCGAAGGCCACGCCGACGGGGAGGTAGGCGAGCGGGTCGTGGGCCGAGGTCTGGTCGGTGACGATGTCGACCGGGGCGCCCTCGGCGAGCATCTGCGGGAGCAGTTCGGCGGCGTTGCCGAGCAGCCCGATGGAGAGCGGGCGGCGGGCGTCGCGGGCCTCGACGGCCAGCTGGAGGGCGTGCCGGAGGTCGTTGGCCCGGACGTCCAGGTAGCGGTGCTCGATGCGGCGGTCGATGGCGCGCGGGTCCACGTCGACGCAGATCGCGACGCCGTCGTTCATGGTCACGGCCAGCGGCTGGGCTCCGCCCATGCCGCCGAGGCCGGCGGTGAGGGTGATGGTGCCGGCGAGGGTGCCGCCGAACTTCTTGGCGGCGACGGCGGCGAAGGTCTCGTAGGTGCCCTGGAGGATGCCCTGGGTGCCGATGTAGATCCAGGAACCGGCGGTCATCTGGCCGTACATGGTGAGGCCGAGGTGCTCCAGGCGGCGGAACTCCTCCCAGTTGGCCCAGTCGCCGACCAGGTTGGAGTTGGCGAGCAGCACCCGGGGGGCCCATTCGTGGGTCTGCATCACGCCGACCGGGCGGCCGGACTGGACCAGCATGGTCTCGTCCTGCTTGAGGGTGCGCAGGGTGCGGACCATGGCGTCGTAGGAGCGCCAGTCCCGGGCGGCCTTGCCGGTGCCGCCGTAGACCACCAGCTTGTCGGGGTGCTCGGCGACCTCGGGGTCGAGGTTGTTCTGGAGCATCCGCAGGGCGGCTTCCTGCTGCCATCCCAGGGTGCTGAGCTCGGTGCCTCGCGCGGCCCGGACGGGGCGGGGTCCTGACATGGCTGTGCCTCCTGGAGATGTTGGTCAATCCATTCACATCCTCGCGCCATGAATAGATTCAGTCAACAGCTGCGGGCGGTCCCACCGGGTGGTTGGCTGGCACCCATGGCCGATCCGACGCAGCCCGCTCCCCCGCCGCCCGGTCCCGCCGCCCGCCGCGACCTGGTCGTACGGGCCGCCGTCGCCCGGGGCCTCCTCGACGGCCCGGCCGGCCCGCTGGCCTGCCTGCTGGACACCGACGGCATCCGGGCCTCCGCCGCCGGACTCACCGCCGCCTTCGCGGCCGCCCTGCCGCCCGGCACCCCCGTCCTGCACGCCTTCGCCGTGAAGGCCACCCCGCTGGTCCCGGTGCTGCGGCTGCTCGCCTCGGCCGGCATCGGCTGCGAGGTGGCCAGCCCCGGCGAACTGGCACTGGCCCGGGCGGCCGGGGTGCCCCCGGAGCGGACCGTGCTGGACTCCCCCGCCAAGACCGCCGGCGAACTCCGCGAGGCCCTCGCCCTCGGCATCGCCGTGAACGCCGACAACCCGCAGGAACTCGACCGGCTGGACTCCCTGGTCACCCCGCCCCGGGCGGCCGGCCCCGTCTCCCCGGTCGGGATCCGGGTCAACCCGCAGACCGGGGCCGGGGCCATCGACGCCCTCTCCACGGCCACCCCGACCGCCAAGTTCGGGGTGCCGCTGCGGGACCCCGGCGCCCGGGAATGGCTGGTCGCGGCCTTCCTCGCCCGCCCCTGGCTGACCCGGCTGCACGCCCACTCCGGCTCCCAGGGCGTCCCCCTCGCGCAGATCGCCGCCGGAGTCCGGGAGCTGCACGCGCTGGCCGAGGAGATCAACGCCGCGGCCGGCCGCCGCCAGGTGGACACCCTGGACATCGGCGGCGGGCTGCCCGTCGACTTCGGTTCGGACGCGCACCGCCCGACGTACGCCGAGTACGTGGCGGCACTGCGCGCCGCCGCGCCCGCCCTGTTCGACGGCTCGTACGGCCTGGTGACCGAGTTCGGGCGGTCCCTGACCGCCAAGCACGGCCTGGTCCTGGCCCGGGTCGAGTACGCCAAGACCAGCGGGGGCCGGCCGATCGCCGTCACCCACGCCGGGGTCCAGCTGGCCACCCGCACCGTCTACGCCCCCCAGGCCTGGCCGCTGCGGATCCTGGCCTACGACGCCAAGGGCTTCCCGGGCACCGGCGAGCCGGTGGTCCAGGACATCGCCGGCCCGGCCTGCTTCTCGGGGGACCTGCTGGCCTCGGCCCGGCCGCTGCCGAGGCTGGCCGCGGGGGACCTGATCGCGGTCCCGGACACCGGCGCGTACGCCTTCACCGCCCACTACGGCTACAACAGCCTGCCCCGCCCGGCCGTCCACGGCTTCTCGCTCTCCCCGGCCGGCGAGGTCCGCTTCGCCCTGGCCCGCCCGGCCCAGCGGCCGGCCGAGCTGGTCGCCGAGGCGGGCGGCGACCACCCGGACGCGCTGCTCTAGAGGTCGGCTGGAGGGCTACTCCACGAACAGGCCGCGGGCCGCCGCCCTGGTGTCGAAGGCCTCCAGCCGGGCCTGGGCATCCGGCAGGGCGTCCGCCATCGCCTCCAGCAGCACCCGGCCCAGCAGCATCGGCGCACAGGCCGTGTCGAAGGCCAGGCCGGTGCCGACCGGGGCCGGGATCAGCAGGTCGGAGTGGCGGGCCACCGGGGCGAACGCGGAGTCGGCGACGGTGACCACGGTCAGCCCGGCCGTCCGGGCGTACTCCAGGGCGTCGAGGACCTCGCGCGGGTGCCGGGGCAGCGCGAAGCAGAGCAGTGCGGAGGCACCGGCCGAGGCGGCCGCGTCGATCCGGTCGGCGAGCATGCTGCCGGCCTCGTCGAGCAGCCGGACGTCCGGATGGACCTTGCCCGCGAAGTAGGCGAACCCGCGCGCCTGGGAGGAGGCCGCCCGCAGCCCCAGGACCGGCAGCGGCACCGATCCGGCGAGCAGCCGGCCCGCCCGCTCCACCGGTCCGGGGTCGGCGAGCATCGCGGACAGGTGCCGCAGGTTGTCGATCTCGGCCTGGACGGCCTGCTGGTAGGCGTTGTGCTCGGCGCCCTCCGCGGCTCCGGGCCGGGCCGGTGGCGCGACCTCGCGCAGGTACTTGCGGAGCGCCGGATAGCCGTCGAAGCCGAGCGCGACCGCGAACCGGGTGACCGAGGGCTGGCTGACCCCGGCCAGCTCGGCGAGCTCCACGCTGGACAGGAAGGGCACGTCGGCGGCCCCGCGCACCATGCAGTGCGCGATCCGGCGCTGGGTCGGCGTCAGCCGGTGCCCCTCGAACAGCTTCTGCAGCCGCGCCGCCGGGCTGTCACTCATCCCGTCCCACCCTCCACCACGCCCATTCACTCAGGCAGCACTCTGCATGCAGCTATGCAGGACGGCAAGCGGCGGCCGGTCCGCGAGACGGGGGCTGGCACCAGTGCGGGACGGCCCCGGCCTTCCTACGGTGGGCGCATGGATACCCATGCCCAGGAGCTGAAGAAGGAATTCGACGCCGCCCTCGACGCCCGGCGGGAGCTGGGGGCGGAGTACGAGCGGGAGCTCGTCGACTCGTTCGTCGAGAAGGTGGACACCCAGCTGCGGCGGCGGCTGGCCGAGCAGCGGCTCGCGGCCGAGCGCGGCGGCGGCCGGGACGGGGGGATCGGCGTGGAGGGGTTCGGCGAACGCTTCGGGTTCGCGGCGCTGACGCTGGTGCTGGCGATCCCGCTGTCGGCGATCGGCGCCTCCCAGGCCGGGCTGACCGGCCTGCTGGTCTCCTGGGGCGGCATCCTGGGCGTGAACTTCGCCCACGCCGCCAAGTTCAGCCTCGGGCGGCGTCCGGCGGGCGACTGACGACCGGGGCACCGGAACACGGCGGGGACCGCCGCACCCCCGGGCAGGGCCCGGGGGGCGGGACGACGGCGGTCCCCGCCGAGGACACGGGCCGGGTCAGGGCCGGTGGCCGCGTCCGTGGCGCCGGCACGCTCCGGGAGCCGCTCCGGGGTGCGCTGACGCCGTTCGGTGGTGCCGGCGGGCCCTGGTGAGCCGCTGGGGTTCCGCCGACGAGAACCACTGTGCCGGAGCCGTGTTAAGCGGGTGCTGCCGTGACGTGTCGGCCTCGTACCGTTTGCGCGTCCGGCGGGTCCACCGCGTGTCACACGGCGGTCACTTGGCGTCGCGGGCCAGGAACGCCAGCAGGTCCTGGCGGCTGACGACACCGGTGGGCTTGCCCTCGACCAGCACGATGGCGGCGTCCGCGCCGCCCAGCACCTTCATCAGGTCCGCGACCGGCTCACCGGAGCCGACCTGCGGCAGCGGGGCGCTCATGTGCTTCTCCAGCGGGTCGGTCAGGGCGGCCCGCTGGGTGAACAGGGCGTCGAGCAGCTCGCGCTCCACGACGGAGCCGATGACCTCGGCTGCCATCACGTCGGGGTGGCCGGCGCCGGGCTTGACGATGGGCATCTGGGAGACGCCGTACTCGCGGAGCACCTCGATGGCCTGGCCGACGGTCTCCTCGGGGTGCATGTGCACCAGCGAGGGCAGGGTGCCCTGCTGCTTGTCGGCGAGGACCTGGCCGATGCGGGCGGAGGGGCCGGCCTCCTCCAGGAAGCCGTGGCCGGCCATCCACTCGTCGCTGAAGATCTTGCTGAGGTAGCCGCGGCCGCTGTCGGGCAGCAGCACGACGACCACGTCCTCGGGGCCGAGGCCCTCGGCGGCGCGCAGCGCGGCGACCACGGCCATGCCGCAGGAGCCGCCGACGAGGAGGCCCTCCTCCTTGGCGAGCCGGCGGGTCATCTGGAAGGAGTCCTTGTCGGACACGGCGATGATCTCGTCGGTGACGTTGCGGTCGTAGGCGGTGGGCCAGAAGTCCTCGCCGACGCCCTCGACCAGGTAGGGGCGACCGGAGCCGCCCGAGTAGACGGAGCCCTCGGGGTCGGCGCCGATGACCTTGACCTTGCCGCCGGACACCTCCTTGAGGTAGCCGCCGGTGCCGGAGATGGTGCCGCCGGTGCCGACGCCCGCGACGAAGTGGGTGATCTTCCCGTCCGTCTGCTCCCACAGCTCGGGGCCGGTGGTCTCGTAGTGCGAACGGGGGTTGTTCGGGTTGCTGTACTGGTCGGGCTTCCAGGCGCCGGGGGTCTCGCGCACCAGCCGGTCGGAGACGTTGTAGTACGAGTCCGGGTGCTCGGGGTCCACCGCGGTCGGGCAGACCACGACCTCGGCGCCGTAGGCGCGCAGCACGTTGATCTTGTCGAGGGACACCTTGTCGGGGCAGACGAAGATGCACTTGTAGCCCTTTTGCTGGGCCACGATGGCGAGTCCGACACCGGTGTTGCCGCTCGTGGGCTCCACGATGGTGCCACCGGGTTTGAGCGCACCGCTCTGCTCGGCGGCCTCGATCATGCGTACGGCGATCCGGTCCTTCACGGACCCGCCCGGATTGAAGTACTCGACCTTGGCCAGGACGGTGGCCTGGAGGCCTTCGGTCACACGGTTGAGCTTCACCAGCGGGGTGTTGCCGACGAGGCTGATCATCGAGTCGTGGAATTGCACCATGTTCTCCAAGGACGGGACTCCACGGGTTCTCCGGGAGGTGCCGCCAGAGTATGCGGAAAGGGATTGGCCGAGCGTCGTTAACGGGCAGGTACGGGACAGACGGTCCGGGACCCGGTCCGGCGGCGACGAGGAGGTGGCTCGAAGGGTGTCCAGAGCGAGGACGGCCCGCCGCATCGCGGCGGGCGCGGCGTACGGCGGCGGCGGGCTCGGCCTGCTCGGCGCGGCGGCGGTCGGGGTGTTCCTGGCGGAGGTCCAGCTGGCGAAGCGCACGGTCGGGACCGGCCTGGGCGATCCGCCGCGGGCGGACGGGCTGTACGGGACGGAGTTCGGCGGGCCGGAGCTGAGCCCGGGACCGCTGCGGCTGGCGATGCTGGGGGACTCCACCGCGGCCGGGCTGGGCGTGCGGCGGGCCCGGCAGACCCCGGCGGCGCTGCTGGCCTCGGGGCTGGCGGCGGTGGCCGAGCGGCCGGTGGAGCTGCGGAACGTGGCGCTGTCGGGGGCGATGTCGGACGATCTGGACCGTCAGGTCTCGGCGCTGCTGGGCGGGGACGGGCCGCCCCCGGACGTCTCGGTGATCATGATCGGGGCCAATGACGTGACCCGTCGGATGCCGCCCACCCAGTCGGTGCGGATGCTGACCTCGGCGGTGCGGCGGCTGCGGCTGGCGGGTTCCGAGGTGGTCGTCGGGACCTGTCCGGACCTGGGCACCATCGAGCCGGTCTACCAGCCGCTGCGCTGGCTGGCCCGGCGGGTGTCCCGGCAGCTGGCGGCGGCGCAGACCATCGGGGTGGTGGGGCAGGGCGGCCGGACGGTGTCGATGGGCGACCTGCTGGGCCCGGAGTTCGCGGCCAATCCCCGGGAGATGTTCGGCCCGGACGCCTACCACCCCTCGGCGGAGGGGTACGCGACGGCGGCGATGGCGGTGCTGCCGACGCTGTGCGCGGCGCTCGGGGTGTGGCCGGACCCGGACCGGCTGGAGGTGTCCCGGGACGAGGACATGCTGCCCGTGGCGGAGGCCGCGTCGGCGGCGGCGGGGCAGGCGGGCACCGAGGTGACGCCGACGGCCTCGACGGCCGCGCGGGCGCCCTGGGCACTGCTCAAGCACCGGCGCCGGCGGCGGCTGCCGGAGACGGAGGCCGAGCCGGCCGCGGGGTCCCCGGTGTTCTGAGGCCCGGGCCCGGCGGTCCGGGCGGCCTTCCCGGCGCCGGGGCGGCCGGAAAAAGGGGCCCTCGTCACACCGCCGAGGCGGTGACCCCGACCGTACGGGGCGGTAACTTCGCATGCGGTCCGCACAGCCGCGCAATCGATCCCTGGAGTCCCGATGCCCGAAGCAGTCATCGTTTCCACCGCCCGCTCGCCCATCGGGCGCGCCTTCAAGGGGTCCCTCAAGGACGTCCGGCCGGACGACCTGACGGCCACGGTCATCCAGGCCGCCCTGGCCAAGGTCCCCGGGCTGGACCCGCGCGAGATCGACGACCTGATGCTGGGCTGCGGTCTGCCGGGCGGCGAGCAGGGCCACAACCTCGGCCGGATCGTGGCCGTGCAGATGGGCATGGACCACCTGCCGGGCCTGACGGTGACCCGCTACTGCTCCTCCTCCCTGCAGACCTCCCGGATGGCCCTGCACGCCATCAAGGCGGGCGAGGGGGACGTGTTCATCTCGGCGGGCGTCGAGATGGTCTCCCGGTCCGTGAAGGGCTCCTCGGACGGCCTGCCGGACACCCACAACCCGCTGTTCGCCGACGCGGAGGCCCGGACCGCCGCCGTGGCGCAGAGCGAGGGCGCGGACTGGCACGACCCGCGCGAGGACGGGCTGGTCCCGGACGCGTACATCGCGATGGGGCAGACCGCCGAGAACCTGGCCCGGCTGAAGGGCGTGACCCGCCGGGACATGGACGAGTTCGGCGTCCGCTCGCAGAACCTGGCCGAGGCCGCGATCAAGAACGGTTTCTGGGAGCGCGAGATCACCCCGGTGACCACCCCGGACGGCACGGTGGTCGCCACCGACGACGGTCCGCGCGCCGGGGTCACCCTGGAGGGCGTGCAGGGGCTGAAGCCGGTGTTCCGCCCGGACGGGCTGGTCACGGCGGGCAACTGCTGTCCGCTGAACGACGGTGCGGCGGCGCTGGTCATCATGAGCGACACCAAGGCCCGGGAGCTGGGGCTGACCCCGCTGGCGCGGATCGTCTCCACCGGGGTCACCGGCCTCTCCCCCGAGATCATGGGCCTGGGCCCGGTCGAGGCCTCCCGGCAGGCGCTGAAGCGGGCCGGGCTGACGGTGGACGACATCGACCTGTTCGAGATCAACGAGGCCTTCGCGGCCCAGGTGATCCCGTCCTACCGGGACCTGGGGATCCCGCTCGACAAGCTGAACGTCAACGGCGGGGCCATCGCCGTCGGTCACCCCTTCGGGATGACCGGTGCCCGGATCACCGGAACGCTGATCAACGGCCTGCAGTTCCACGACAAGCAGTTCGGTCTGGAGACCATGTGCGTGGGCGGCGGCCAGGGCATGGCCATGGTCATCGAGCGTCTGAGCTGAGCCGGAGCGCCGGGTAGGGGCGCCCGAGCCCAGGTCCCCGTAGGGGGAGCGGGGCGTTTGTGGCCTCCTGCCGACACCGGATCCAACCCCGTCGCCGCCTAGCTGTGACCGAATCTCCCCCAGGATGTGACCTACGTCCTGGGGGAGAGTCGTTTCCGCAGGTCAGCGGTGGTGCCGGGGGTGCTGGTGTGACCAAAGCCCTGTCCAATTCGTGACGTAATGCACTGCATCCCATTCCCAGGTCGGGTCAAGCTGTTGTAGGAAGTCGGGGGATCAATCACCTCAGGAGTTAGTCAGTGAGCGCCATGTCTCTTGCCCTGCTGCTGACCACGGCCGCTGCCACGGCCGTGGGCGCTGCTGCGCTGCACGCCGTCCACGGTCTCCGCAAGCAGGTCACAGCCCTGCGCCGGGATCTCGTGGTCTCGGCGCACGCGCGCGGTGCGACTGTTCCGCACGCCCGCCACGCCGTGGAAACCCCCGCCGCCGAGATACGGGCCGCCGTGGCCGAGGCGCTGGCCGAGGAGCGCGAGCGCGAGCTGGCCGAGGCGCGGGCCTTCTGGGCCGCGCAGGAGGCCCGCGACGCCGCCGACGCCCCCTCGCTGCTGGGCGGCCTGACCGGGCTGGGCGAGGAGGCCCCGGTCTTCCTGCCCCGGCAGGCGGACCTGGTGGGTCTGGAGCCGCGTCCGGCCGAGGAGCTGGTCTACGAGGACGAGTACCCGGAGCACGCGGCGGACTCCGCCGAGCTGGCGGCCGCCCGCCGCCGGCACCCCTCGCACCCGGACTTCGTGCCGGTGCAGCCGGGCAACCCGGGCGCCGACCACGAGCGCACGGTGAGCCGGCTGGAGGAGCTCGCGCTGGCCCGCACCGCCCTCGCGGACGTCCGTCCCGGCCCGCTGGGCACCCTGGACGTGTACGTGTTCACCGACGGCACCACGCTCTGCATGACCCCGGGCCACCGGGAGACCGCCGAGCGGCTCGCCGAGGCGCTCCGGTCCGGTACCGCGCCGGTGCTGCTGGGCGGCTCCGGGATCTCCGGGGCGTACGCCCTGACCTTCTGCTGCGGGGACACCGAGAACCCCGACGACAACGTCTACATCCTGGCGGACCGCGTCATCGCATCGCTGTGAGTTCCGCCCGCTCCACCAGCCCGACGGCCTCGTCCAGATCCACGGACGGGGCCGTTCCCGCGTTCCGGTGGGCCGCGCGCAGGGCCTCGGACAGGTCCAGGCCGGCCACCGCCACCTGATCCCCCACGGTGAAGATCCCCGCGTCGGGCATCGGCCGGGGCCGTGCGGCCCCCTCCAGCCGCTGGGCGCGCGCGGAGAGCTCCCGCGCCAGCTCCAGGCCGGCGGCCGCCGCACCGCGGGTCAGACGGCTCTGGGGGGCCGCCCGCAGCCGGTCGGCGAAGCGTTCCACGGCGGCGTCCAGGGGCGAGGTATCGAGCACCCGGCCGACCTTACGCGGCGCCCGGGCACCATTGCCAACGGGCGGACACTGCGGCACGGTGTCGGGAAGAGAACAGCACGGCGACACCCCGGAGGCGCCCATGTCCGTAGAGTTCTCCGAGCAGACCCACCGCAACATGATCGCCCGGATCCCCGAGACCACCGGTCGTGAGCTGTCCGACTGGCTTCGGGCCGTCGACGAGGGCCCGTCCCTCCTCCGGTTCGAGGAGAAGCTCAGCTGGCTGCGCGGGGCGTACGAGCTCTCCTACGGCCAGGCCAAGGCCATCATCCACGAGTACGACCTGCGCCGGGCTGCCAGAAAGTTCGGCTGACCCGCACCCGCTCCGGACGCGGGAAGGCCCCGCGAGCGCTGCTCGCGGGGCCTTCGCCTGGGGCATCCGGGCTGCGGGTGCCGGTCCGGCTAGTCGTCGCCGGAGAGGATGGAGAAGAGGCGCAGCATCTCCAGGTAGATCCACACCAGGGTCATGGTGAGGCCGAAGGCCGCCAGCCAGGACTCCTCGCGGGGGGCGCCGTAGGTCACGCCGTCCTCGACCTGCTTGAAGTCCAGGGCGAGGAAGCAGGCGCCGAGGATGATGCCGATGACGCCGAACAGGATGCCCAGGCCGCCGGAGCGGAAGCCGAGGCCGTCGCCGCCCGAGAACACCGAGAACAGCAGGTTGACGACCATGAGCAGCATGAAGCCCATGGCGGCGGCCATCACGAAGCCGTAGAAGCGGCGGGTGACCCGGATCCAGCGCATCTTGTACGCGAAGAGCACGCCGGCGAACACGCACATGGTGCCCAGCACGGCCTGGATGACCACGCCGTCGCCGATGTAGGTGCTGGTGGCCGAGCTGATCACGCCGAGGAAGACGCCCTCGAAGGCCGCGTAGGCCAGGATCAGCGCGGGAACCGGCTTGCGCTTGAAGGACTGGATCATCGCGAAGACGAAGGCGATGAGCGCGGCGCCGATGGCGATGCCGTACGACTTGTTGATGTTGGCCGGGTCGACCGGGAGGACGATCCAGGAGATGGCCGCCGTCAGCACGACCGTGCCGAGCGTCATGGCCGTACGGCTCACGACGTCGTCGATGGTCATCACGTTGGCGCCGACCGGGGCCTGGGGCAGGCCGGTGGTCGGGTCGGCCGCGTAGGGGTTGGTCGCGTACGGGTTGGTCGCGGTCCCGGCCTGCATCTGCGGCTGCGCGTCGAAACCCGCGTGACCGCCGTTGTCGCGGCTGAACCCCCGTCGCGAGAAGACCGGGTTGCTGCTCCTCATTTCACTCCTCCGTGGCCACCGTGCGCGGCCTTGCATACAAGAGTAATGCGTTAGCAAAAAAAGCACGCTACCGCTGAAGGAGGATCTTAGGAGAAGGCGCGGCGAAGCGCAGGGGGGTATCCGTGGCGGCCGCAGGGCGAGGTGGAAGTGCCCGGAACCGGACTCGAACCGGTACGACCCGAAGGTCAGCGAGGTTTAAGCTCGCCGTGTCTGCATTCCACCATCCGGGCGGGGCGGCCGGCTCATCCCACACAAGCCTTGTGCGCACTGGTGAGCCTAGCCGGAGCACCCCACGTCACAAGTGATCGTCTTTCCGATGTTGTCTTATTTTATTGAGGGTTGAGACCCCGTCAGACAACAGAACGCCGGGTGGGCCCCCTGCTCCCCCGGATCTCTCCCAGTCCGGGAATGACGGGATTTCGCCGCCCCTGCCCCTCCGGCCCCACCCGACGGCCGTCATACCAGAGGAGGACTCCGGGCCCCGGCGGTCAGCCTCGGGTCCCCCGGGAAACAGGCACGGCGGCTGATCCGCGCGGGAGCGCCCGCCGGGACGATGGAGACGTCCCGCAGACCGCGCCCCCGCCCCGACAGGAGCACCCGAAGTGACCACCATGAACTACGCCCCGCACACCGCCCAGGCGGTGGCCGCCCGCGCCACCGGCCTCTCCAAGGTGTACGGCCAGGGCGAGACCCAGGTCGTCGCGCTCGACAACGTCTCCGTCGACTTCGGCCAGGGCCGGTTCACCGCGATCATGGGCCCCTCCGGCTCCGGCAAGTCCACCCTGATGCACTGCGTGGCCGGCCTGGACACCTTCTCCTCCGGCTCGGTCCGGATCGGCGAGACCGAGCTCGGCAGCCTCAAGGACAAGCAGCTCACCCAGCTCCGCCGGGACAAGATCGGCTTCATCTTCCAGGCGTTCAACCTGCTGCCGACCCTGACCGCCCTGGAGAACATCACCCTCCCCATGGACATCGCCGGCCGCAAGCCCGACAAGCAGTGGCTGAACACCGTGATCGAGATGGTCGGCCTCTCCGAGCGGCTCTCGCACCGGCCCACCCAGCTCTCCGGCGGCCAGCAGCAGCGCGTGGCCGTGGCCCGCGCCCTGGCCTCCCGCCCCGAGATCATCTTCGGTGACGAGCCCACCGGAAACCTGGACTCCCGCTCCGGCGCCGAGGTCCTCGGCTTCCTCCGCAACTCCGTCCGCGAGCTCGGCCAGACCGTCGTGATGGTCACCCACGACCCGGTCGCCGCCTCCTACGCCGACCGCGTCATCTTCCTGGCCGACGGCCGGATCGTCGACGAGATGCACTCCCCCACCGCCGACGGCGTGCTGGACCGCATGAAGGCCTTCGACGCCAAGGGCCGCACCAGCTGACCCGGGGCCCCGCCCCCACCCCGCGCCCCCTCCAGACTTTCCAGCCCCAGGACTGAGACCCCCATGTTCCGTACCGCCCTGCGCAACGTCCTCGCGCACAAGGCCCGACTGCTGATGACGGTGCTCGCCGTCACCCTCGGCGTCGCCTTCGTCTCCGGCACCCTCGTCTTCACCGACACCCTCAGCAAGGCCCTCTCCGGCCAGTCGGCCAAGAGCTACGAGGGCGTCGCCGTCTCCGTCAGCTCCTACGGCCCCGTCCGCGAGGAGGACGGCAGCAAGAAGGGCGAGCCGGGCCTCAGCCGCCGGACGGCGGACAGGATAGCGGCGCTCCCCGGCGTGGCCTCCGTCTCCGGCCGGGTCTCCGGCTTCGCCGGCGTCGGCGACGAGGACGGCAGGCTGATCGGCAACGGCTGGGCCAACCAGGGCGGGAACTACGCACCCGGCAAGGACGGCAAGGACCCCCGCTACGCCTTCGCCCAGGGCACCGGCCCGGCCTCGGCCGGCCAGATCGCCCTGGACCGGGAGACCGCGCGCAAGGGCGGGTACGCGGTCGGCGACAAGGTCCGTGTCGCCACCAACGGCCCGGTCCGCGAGTACACCCTCTCCGGCGTGTTCACCACCGACGACGGCCAGGTCAACGCGGGCGGCAGCCTGGTCCTCTTCGACACCCCCGAAGCACAGAGGCTCTACCTCCAGCCCGGCTACTACCAGGAGCTCTCGGTCGGCGCCGAGGCCGGCGCCTCCGCCGACACCCTGCTCGCCGAGATCAAGCCGCTGATCGGGGAGAACGGCCACGCCCGCACCGGCTCCGAGCTCGCCGCCGAGCAGGCGCGGAACATCGAGCGCGAGATGGCGGGCATGAGCACCGCCCTGCTGATCTTCGCCGGCATCTCCCTCTTCGTCGGCATCTTCCTCATCTACAACACCTTCACCATGCTGGTCACCCAGCGCACCAAGGAACTGGCCCTGCTCCGCGCCGTCGGCGCCAAGCGCGGCCAGGTGGTCCGCTCGGTGCTCGCCGAAGCCGGCCTGGTCGGCCTGATCTCCGCCACCATCGGCCTGGTCAGCGGCATCGGCCTGGCCGTCGGCATCCGCGCCCTCATGGACTCCCTGGGCGCCAAGATCCCGGCCGGCGACCTGGTCATCGCCCCCGGCACCATCGTCATCGCCCTGGTCATCGGCCTGGTCGTCACCACCCTCGCCGCCCTCGTCCCGGCCTGGCGCACCGGCCGGATCCCCCCGGTCGCCGCCATGGGCAGCGCCCACCTCCCCGCCACCACCAAGTCCCTCGTGCTGCGCAACGTCATCGGCTGCGCCCTCGGCCTGCTCGGCGTCGGCGTCACCCTGCTCGGGGTCTCGATGAAGGGCGACGGCAGGGAGACCGTCGCGGCCGGCGGCTTCTTCCTGATGCTCGGCCTGATCGTGCTGCTGCCGCTGCTGTCCCGGCCGGTCATCGCCGCCCTCCGGCCGCTGCTGGAGCGGGTGTTCGGCGTCCCCGGCAAGCTGGCCGCGCAGAACGCGGTGCGCAACCCGCGCCGCACCGCCGTCACCGCCGCCTCCCTCGCCATCGGCCTCACCCTGGTCACCGCCATGTCGGTCATGGGCATCACCCTGGGCAAGGCCGTGGACCGGATGAGCACCGACAAGCTGAAGGCCGACTACAAGGTCTCCATGTCCGGCGGCATCGGCGGGCTGGACGAGTCGGTCGCCGACACCCTGGCGAAGGCCCCCGGCATCAAGCAGGTGTCCACCCAGTCGGCCGGCTATCTGAAGGTCGGCGAGCAGTACCACTCCGCCTCCGGGGTCAACCCGGCCACCATCGGCGACCTGCTCAACGTCGAGGTGGTCAGCGGACAGCTCGCCTCCCTCGGCAAGGGACAGCTCGCGGTAGCCGAGAGCACCGCCAAGGCCGACCGCCTCGCCGTCGGTTCGGTGGTCAAGGCCCGCTACGAGGACGGCACCAAGGCGGACCTGACGGTCGGCGCGGTCTACAAGGACCTCGACGGGCTGCTCTCCCCCTACGTCATCGACAACAAACTGATCGCCGCGCACACCGACGAGCTGCACATCCCCGAGGTGTACGTGAACACCGACGGCGGCGAGTCCGCGGCCGCCGAGAAGGCCGTCGTCGACGCCCTCGGCAACAACCCGGCGATCACCGTCGCCACCCAGCAGGACATGCGCAACGAGATGGGCGGCATGGTCAACCTGGCGCTCAACATCATGTACGGCCTGCTCGGAATGGCCCTGATCATCTCGGTGCTCGGCGTGGTCAACACCCTGGCCATGTCGGTGTTCGAGCGGACCCAGGAGATCGGCATGCTGCGGGCCATCGGCCTGGACCGCGGCCGGGTCAAGAACATGATCCGCCTGGAGTCGGTGGTCATCTCCCTGTTCGGCGCCCTGCTGGGCGTGGTGGTCGGCGTCTTCCTCGCCTGGGCCGGCGGCACCACCTTCTCGGCCTCCGTGCCGGGCTACGAGCTGGTCCTCCCGTGGGACCGGATCGGACTGTTCCTGCTGCTCGCGGCGCTGGTCGGGGTGCTGGCCGCGATGTGGCCGGCACGCAGCGCGGCCCGGCTGAACATGCTGACCGCCATCAAGACGGAGTAGCGCGGCGCCCGGGGACCGCCCCGGGACGCGCGCGGGGGCCCCGCGACCGCAGGACGGTCGCGGGGCCCCGTCGCGTCCGGGCCCGGGTCCGGCGGGCCCGGGTCCGGCGGGTCAGTCGGCGGGGCGGTCGGCCGGGGTGGCCGGCCAGCTGCGGGTGCGCAGCGGGAGGCCGGAGGGGCCGCCGTCCCCGGGCCGGACCGCGAGGACCTGGTTGACGCCCAGTCGGGCGTGTTCGAAGCCCAGCGCGGAGGCCGCCATGTAGAGCTGCCAGACCCGGGCCCGGCCCGGGGAGGTGAGCCGGACCGCCTCCGGCCAGGATCCCTCCAGCCGGTCCACCCAGGCGCGCAGGGTCAGCGCGTAGTGCTCGCGCAGCGATTCCACGTCCCGGACCTCGAACCCGGCCCGTTCCAGTTCGCCGACGGTGCCGCCGAGCGGGGACAGCTCCCCGTCCGGGAAGACGTAGTGGTCGATGAAGGCGTCGATCCGGTAGGCGCTCTCGTCGGGCTCCGGGCGGCGGGCGATCTGGTGGTTGAGCAGCCGGCCGCGCGGGCGCAGCAGGGAGTAGAGGGTGGCGGCGTACTCGCGGTACCGCTCGGAGCCGACGTGCTCGGCCATCCCGATGGAGGAGATGGCGTCGTACGGGCCGTCCCGGACGTCGCGGTAGTCCTGGACCCGGATCTCGACGCGGTCGGCGAGGCCCTCCTCGGCGACCCGCTTGCGGGCGTAGGCGGCCTGTTCCCGGGAGAGGGTGATCCCGGTGACCCGGGCTCCGTGGGCGCGGGCGGCGTGCAGGGCCATGGAGCCCCAGCCGCAGCCGACGTCGAGCAGCCGGTCCCCGTCGGCGAGGGCGAGTTTGCGGCAGACCAGGTCGAGCTTGTCGTGCTGGGCCTGTTCCAGGGTGCCGCCGGGCTGCCAGTAGGCGCAGGAGTAGACCATGGAGGGGCCGAGGACGAGTTCGTAGAACGCGTTGCCCACGTCGTAGTGGTGGCTGACGGCCCGCCGGTCGCGGGTCCGGGTGTGCAGCCGTCCGGCGCGGTGCCGCGGGGCCTCCTCGGCGGGGGGTGCGACGGGGACCCAGGGTCCGGCGAGGGCGAGGAGTTCCCGCAGGGCGGTCCGGCGTGCGGGGTCCCGGGCCAGGGCCAGCGCGGCGGCCGGTCTGGGGGTGGCGGCGGCCGGGGCGACGGCGGCCGGCCGGGGGCGTTCCCAGAGGAGTCCGGAGACCCGGCCGAGGAGTTCGTAGAGGTCCCCGTCGACCGTGAGGTCCCCGGCCACCCAGGCCCGGGCCAGCCCCAGTTCGCCGGGCTTCCAGAGCATTCGGCGCAGGGCCCGGCGGTGGCGGAACACCAGGGTGGGGGTGCCCGGGGGGCCGGCCTCGCTGCCGTCCCAGGCCCGGATGCGGACGGGCAGCGGTGCACCCAGCAGGTTCTCGGCGAGGGCGGCCAGCCGCGGCGCGGCACCGGTCATGGCGAACACCTCCACAATGGCTCGACACATCGGAATACCCGGAACGGGCCTCCGGTACGCCGAAGGGGCCGCCCGCACCACGGATGGCGGGCAGCCCCTTCGGGGACGTACGGGTCGAGCGGGTCCTGCGGAGGGTCAGGAGGCCTTGGCCTTCTCGGCCGGAACCGAGGCGGCGGGGGCCGGGGCCGGCTTGGCGGCCTCGTAGAACTCCTCGCGGGGGCTCTCCAGGGCGCCGAGGGAGACGACCTCGCGCTTGAGGAACATGCCCAGGGTCCAGTCCGCGAAGACGCGGATCTTGCGGTTCCAGGTGGGCATGGCCATGCCGTGGTAGCCACGGTGCATGTACCAGGCCAGCCGGCCCTTGAGCTTGATCTTCATGCTGCCCATGACGATCATCGCGACGCCCTTGTGGACACCGAGACCCGCCACCGCGCCCTTGTTGGAGTGCGCGTACTCCTTCTGCGGGAAGCCCCGCATGCCGGAGATGACGTTGTCGCCGAGGACCTTGGCCTGGCGCAGCGCGTGCTGGGCGTTCGGCGGGCACCAGGCGTTCTCCACGCCGGCCTTGCGGGCGGCGAGGTCGGGCACCTGGGCGTTGTCGCCGGCGGTCCAGATGTAGTCGGTGCCGGTGACCTGGAGGGTCGGGGCGGCGTCGACGTGGCCGCGGGGGCCGAGCGGCAGGCCATAGCGGGCCAGGACCGGGTTCGGCTTGACGCCGGCGGTCCAGACGATGGTGCTGGAGTCGACCTCCAGGCCGTTCTTGAGGACCACGTGGCCGTCCACGCAGGAGTCCATGGAGGTCGAGAGGTAGATCTCGATGCCGCGGGACTCCAGGTGCTCCTTGCCCCAGGTGCCCAGCTTGGGGCCGACCTCGGGAAGGATCTTGTCGGCCGCGTCGACCAGGATGAAGCGCATGTCCTCGCGCTTCACGTTGGTGTAGTACTTCGCGGCGTCGCGGGCCATGTCCTCGACCTCGCCGATGGTCTCCGCACCGGCGAAGCCGCCGCCGACGAAGACGAAGGTGAGGGCCTTGCGGCGGACGGCGTCGTCCGTCGTGGACTCGGCCTTGTCGAGCTGTTCGAGGACGTGGTTGCGCAGGCCGATGCCCTCTTCGACGCCCTTCATGCCGATGCCCTGCTCGGCGAGGCCGGGGATCGGGAAGGTGCGGGAGATGGCGCCGAGCGCGATCACCAGGTAGTCGAAGGGCAGCTCGTACGCCTCGCCGACCAGCGGCGTGACGACGGCGACCTTGCGGTCCTGGTCGATGCTGGTGACCCGGCCGGTGAGAACCTCAGCCTTGGGCAGCACGCGTCGCAGCGGGACGACGACGTGCCGAGGCGAGATGCTGCCTGCGGCCACTTCGGGGAGGAAGGGCTGGTAGGTCATGTACGACCGCGGGTCGACGACCGTGACGGTCGCCTCGCCGTAGCGCATCTTCTTCATGATGCGCTTGGCCGCGTACAGGCCTACGTACCCACCTCCTACAACGAGGATCCTGGGACGCTCCGTGGTGCTCATGTGAACGAGTATCCAGTACCCGCTGGAGGGTTGCTCGTGAGCCCCTTCACAAGGGGCGGGGGACCCTCTGCTACACTGCGCCGCCCACGTGACCCAGGTCATGCGGTGCTACGGGAACCAAGGGGTCCCGGGAGTCGTTGAGAACCCCGTCCGACCTGGGCTCCAGCCTCTCAGGTGGACTGGACCACCGCATTCGTCCATACCTCCGACACGGAACCCGCAGCCCCCTCTATTCGCACAAACGCGCGCACGGGAAGGGCCTGGAGGCCTCAGGAGCGGGTCCAGGGGTCCCTCGTTCGACTTTCGAGGCCCCTTTTCCTTGTGAAGAACTTCACGAAGTTCGTGTGGACGGCGGGACCAAAGCCCTTTCACCTGCGACGCACGTGTACACACACCCGCGTACGCTGGCCCCATGAGCGAGAACGCAGTGACCGTGCGCGAAGCCCGCGCCCACCTCGCGGACCACATCAACCGTGCCGAACAGGGCACTCCAACCATAATCACCCGCAATGGGGCGCCGGTTGCCGCGTTGATCCCCATCGCGGACTACCGGGCGCTCGAAGCCGCGGCCGATGAGCTGCTCGCCCGCGAGGCCGAGGCCGTGCTGACCGAGGGCGGGCCGACCGTCACCATGGCCGAGCTGCTGGCCGACCTTTTCGACGAACGGGGTGACGGCGCGGCGTGAAGTACGCGTTCCGCTTCACCGCCGCGGCGCAGCGGCAGCTGCGGGCCATCGACCGGCCGGCAGCCATGCGCATCCTCGCCGCGCTGACCTCGCTGGGGGACGACCCTTACCGCGAGGGCGCCGACGTCAAGAAGCTCACCGGCCCGTCCGGTCTCTACCGCCTGCGGGTCGGCTCCTACCGGATCGCCTACCAGGTGCTGGCCGGCGAACTGGTGGTCCTGGTGGTCAGGGTCGGCGACCGCCGGGAGGTCTACCGCGACCTCTGAGGCCGGGGCGGCGGCAGACCCAGTGGCCCACCGCCGCGTCCCGCCGCCGTGTCCGGCCGGCGGGTCAGGCTGCCGACCAGGCGATTCCGTCGAGGATGTCGTGCTCGGAGACCACGACCTCGGTGGCGCCGACCCGCTCCATGACGGCCAGCAGCACCAGCGCGCCGGCGCCGATCACGTCCACCCGGCCCGGGTGCATCACGCCGATGGCCGCACGCTCGGCGTGGGTGGCCGTCAGCATCCGCTCGCTGATCCCGCGGACCGCCTCGTACGGGATCCGGGCGTGGTGGATGGCCGCCGAGTCGTACTCGGCCAGCCCCAGCGCGATCCCGGCCACGGTGGTCACCGAGCCGGCCAAGCCGACCAGGGTGCGGGCCTCGGACAGCGGGACCGTCTCCGCCGCCAGGTCCAGGGCCGCCTCGATGTCCGCGCGCATCGCGGCGATCTGCGCGGCCGTCGGCGGATCGGTGACCTCGCCGTCCACCACCAGGTGCCGTTCGGTCATCCGGACGCAGCCCACGTCCACCGAGCGGGCCGCCCGGACCCGGTCCCCGCCGACCACGAACTCGGTGGAGCCGCCGCCGATGTCCACCACCAGGAACGGCTTCTCCAGGTGGTCGCTGCCGGTCAGCTCCTTGGTGGCGCCGGTGAAGGAGAACTCGGCCTCCTGGTCGCCGGAGATCACCTCGGGCTCCACGCCCAGGATGTCCAGCACCCCCCGGACGAACTCCTCGCGGTTCTCGGCGTCCCGGGAGGCCGAGGTGGCCACGAAGCGGACCCGCTCGGCACCCAGCTCCTTGATCACCCCGGCGTACTCGCGGCAGGCCGCGAAGGTGCGCTGGAGGGCCTCCGGGGCCAGCCGCCCGGTCCGGTCCACGCCCTGGCCGAGCCGGACCACGGTCATCCGCCGGTCCAGTTCGACCAGCTCGCCGGTGGCCGGATCGCAGTCCGCGACCAGCAGCCGGATGGAGTTGGTGCCGCAGTCGACGGCCGCGACCCGGGTCACGCGGACGCCTCCGGTCCCCCGGCGGCCGCCGGGGCCCCGGAACCGTCGGCGCAGCCGGTCACACAGGCGCCCTTGGCCCACCACTCGGGCAGCATCGCGAGGGCCTCGTCACCGAAGGGGTTCACGCCCGGGCCCGCCGCCAGCGAGTGGCCGACCAGCACGTGCAGGCACTTCACCCGGTCCGGCATGCCGCCCGCGCTCGGGAAGCCCTGGAGCACCTCGATGGCGTCCCGGCGCCGGATGTAGTCCTCGTGCGCGGCCCGGTAGGCGGCGGCCAGCTCCGGGTCCTCGGCCAGCCGGCCCTGCATCTCCTTCATGACCCCGTTGGCCTCCAGCGTGCCGATCGCCGAGGCGGCCCGCGGGCAGGTCAGGTAGTAGGTGGTCGGGAAGGGGGTGCCGTCGGGGAGCCGGGGGGCCGTCTCGACCACGTCCGGCTGCCCGCAGGGGCAGCGGTGCGCGATGGCGCGCAGCCCGCGCGGCGGGCGGCCGAGCTGCTGTTCGAACGCCGTGATGTCGGCGTCGGTCGGCTCGGTCCGTTCGGTCTGGGGCGGGGGCGTCTGCATGCCTGGAGAAGTCTCTTCGTTAGCGGTGGGTCGGTCGGTCAGCTGCGCTCGGGGCGGTCGGCCTGGTCGACGCCGTCCCAGACGTTGGAGTACCAGGGGCGGTCCGCCGCGCCGTGTTCGGCGCGGCCGCGCTCCTCCGCCTCCGCGGTCGGGTCGATCATGGTGTAGCCGATCTCCCCCGGCAGCACGAAGTGCAGGTGCTTGCGCGCCTGCTGGCGCACGTAGGCCGGGTCCTGCCAGCGGGCCTTGTCGTCGCGCAGCTCCTCCAGACGCTGGCGCGCCTCGTCGGCGGTCCGCTGCTGCTCCGCGATCTCCGAGCGCTGGGAGACGTACTGCCGCATCGGATACGCGAGCGCGACGACCAGCGTACAGAGGACGAGGACCAGCAGTGCCGCCCGGCCGGTCAGCCGGCTGCGGCGGACCTGGCGGCGCGACTGCGAGCGGTAGACGTGGGCCGCGGTCCGCTCGCCGAGCTGCCTGAGCCTCGTCGCGGTCGAGAAGGTGGAGAACCGGTCACGGTTCCCGGCCATTGATCCCGCCTCCCCTGGGTACGCACTACGTCCCCGCACACGGTACGGGACCGAGTGCGGGGACGTAGGGAGGCAAGGCGTGATTAGCCCTTGAACCGCGGGAAGGCGGAGCGGCCGGCGTACACGGCGGCGTCGTCGAGGATCTCCTCGATGCGCAGCAGCTGGTTGTACTTGGCGACGCGGTCCGAGCGGGCCGGGGCGCCGGTCTTGATCTGACCGCAGTTCACGGCGACGGCGAGGTCGGCGATGGTGACGTCCTCGGTCTCGCCGGAGCGGTGCGACATCATGCACTTGAAGCCGTTGCGCTGGGCCATCTCCACGGCGTCCAGGGTCTCGGTCAGCGAACCGATCTGGTTCACCTTGACGAGCAGGGCGTTCGCGGAGCCCTCCTCGATACCGCGGGACAGGCGCTCGGGGTTGGTGACGAAGAGGTCGTCGCCGACGATCTGCACCTTGGAGCCGATGCGCTCGGTGATGACCTTCCAGCCGGCCCAGTCGTCCTCGTACAGCGGGTCCTCGATGGAGACCAGCGGGTACGCGGAGACGAGCTCCTCGTAGTACTCGGTCATCTCGGCGGCCGAGCGGGACTGGCCCTCGAACTCGTACTTGCCGTCCTTGTAGAACTCGGACGCGGCGACGTCGAGCGCCAGCGCGATGTCCTTGCCCGGGACGTAGCCGGCCTGCTTGATGGCCTCGACGATGAGGTCGAGCGCGGCGCGGTTGGACTCCAGGTTCGGGGCGAAGCCGCCCTCGTCGCCCAGACCGGTGGAGAGGCCCTTGGTGTGCAGGACCTTCTTGAGGGTGTGGTAGACCTCGGCACCCCAGCGCAGCGCCTCGGAGAAGGACTCCGCGCCGATCGGGGCGATCATGAACTCCTGGATGTCCACGTTGGAGTCGGCGTGCGACCCACCGTTGAGGATGTTCATCATCGGAACGGGCAGCAGGTGCGCGTTCGGGCCGCCGAGGTAGCGGAACAGCGGGAGGTCCGAGGCCTCCGAGGCGGCGTGCGCGACGGCCAGGGAGACGCCCAGGATCGCGTTGGCGCCCAGCGAGCCCTTGTTCTCGGTGGCGTCCAGGTCGATCATCGCCTGGTCGATCAGGCGCTGCTCGGTGGCGTCGTAGCCGACGAGCTCCGGGCCGATCTGCTCGATGACGGCGAGGACGGCCTTCTCGACACCCTTGCCGAGGTACCGGTTGGAGTCCCCGTCACGGAGCTCCACGGCCTCGAAGGCACCGGTGGAGGCGCCGGACGGAACGGCAGCACGGCCGGTGCTCCCGTCGTCGAGGCCAACCTCGACCTCGACCGTGGGGTTGCCTCGGGAGTCCAGGATTTCCCGGGCTACGACGACGTCGATGGACGGCACGAGCATCTCCTTCTGGGATGTGACGCTGAGTGTGCGGTGGCATGGGAGGCCGTGGCACGGCCTCTGCCGGACTAGAGCCTAACCGGCTCCGGGGGGTCGGTCGGTCGACCGCCCGGGTCCTGGGACGAAAAAGGGCCCGAATACCCTGGTTCCGGGACATAGGGCCCTGGAGATTCGGCGGAGGAGCCCGCCCGGAGCCGCGAAGCACGCCCGCCCGGCGCGTCGGTGACGCGCCGGGCGGGCGTGGCTGCCGGGGTTCCGGCGGAGGGTCAGGAGAGGTTGAGCTTCTGGCCCGGGTAGATCAGGTCGGCATCGGTGACGATGTCCTTGTTGAGCTCGTAGAGGTGCTCCCAGCCGCCCTTGACGTTCTGGGCGTCGGCGATGGCGCCGAGGGTGTCGCCGGCCTGGACCTCGTAGGAGCCGTTGCCGGTCTTGGGGGCGACGGGGGCCGCGGGGGCCGACTTCTTGGCGGCCGGCTTGGACGGGGCCGGGGCGACCGTGGTGCGCTCGGACCGGGTGGTGGTCTCGGCGCGCTTGGTCTCCTTCTTCACCTTGGCCTTCTTCGTCTCGGTCTTCGCCTTCGAGGCGGAGCCGTTCGAGGTGCCGGTGGAGCCGCCGTTGTACGCGGCGCCGGTGAGGCCCTTGCCGCAGTGCGGCCAGGCGCCCTTGCCCTGGCCCGCGAGGACCTTCTCGGCGATCGCTATCTGCTGCGACTTGGAAGCCTGGTTGGCGGTGGAGGCGTAGGCCTTGCCGCCGTAGGCGGCCCAGGTGGAGGCGGAGAACTGCAGGCCGCCGTAGTAGCCGTTGCCGGTGTTGATGGACCAGTTGCCGCCGGACTCGCAGCGGGCGACGGCGTCCCACTGGGAGGCGGTGGCGGCGCTGGCGGTGCCCGCGGCCATCAGCGGAGCGGCAGCGGCGGCGCCGACCACTCCGGCGAGCGCGACGACACGGGTGGCCTTGGAGGCGCGGCGGTGCTTGCCCTTGCCGGAAAGCAGCATGGAGGTTCTCCTCACCGACGCCTACGAGGTGAGCTGTCGGGTTCGGGCGAGTGAGTTGCCCGGTCGCGCAGTGCGCGTCTTCACCCCAAGCCGTTCCGTGACCATCTCTCAATGGCCGGGCCCGGCACTTACCTTGGTTCCCCCGCTCCTGCCTTCGGCGCTTGACGCGACGACTGTTCCCTCCGTCCGCCGGCAGGATTCGGCGATGCGGTCGAAGGGGCCCGCGGTGGCGAGCGATTCAGAAGGTAGACAGGTCCGGCCCGGATGTTCAATCGGCGTCAGATGCCCGAAACGGCCCCTACTTGCGCTTCCCGGAGGGACGTTTGCGCAGGTGAGGGGCCGATTTCCGGAAGGTCACAGACAGGACACGCCAGTTGAGCGGAAGAGACGCATGTCTCACTTACACGAAACGGACATCGCACGCTTTCCGGTCGGGCGAACTGCCCCTATTCCGGGGTTACATCCAGTTTCTGGCCGGGCTTGATGAGGTCCGCGTCCTCGCCGATGACCTGCTCGTTGGCGGCGTAGAGGGCCTTCACCCCGCCGGTCACGCCCTTGGCGTCGGCGATGCGGGTCAGGTTGTCCCCGGCCTTCACCGTGTAGGTGGAGTCCGTTTTTTCCGACTTTGCATCAGAAGTGCCCGGTGTCTCGGCGGCAGGGGCGCCGCGATGTCTTCCGGTGCCGGTCCCCGGGTCGGTCGTCCCGCCGGTCTCCGGCAGCAGGCCCGTGCCGCCCTCGGGGGCCGTCGGGTCGGCCGGGGCCGTCGGGTCGGCGGGGGCGGTCGGGTCGGTGGGCAGGGCCGGCGCGGTCGGGCCCACCGGGGTGGTGGGCGGGGCCGTGGGGTCGGCGGGCGCCGTCGGGTCCTCGGGGCCGGTCGGCGGCACCGGCCGCGTCGGGGCGGTCGGGTCCGTCGGATCGGTGGGCGAGGTCGGAACGTCCGGAAGAGCCGGAACGTCCGGGTTCGTCGGGGCAGTCGGCGCCGTCGGCACCTCGGGCACCAGCGGGCCGTGCGGCAGCGGGGCCGGCTCCTCGGGCGGCAGCGGGGCCGGCATCATCGGGACGCCGGGGGTGTAGGCGCCGCCGGGCGCGGCCGGCAGCTCGTAGCCCGCGGAGGAGTCCGGGGCCGGCTCCTTCTCCGCCGGGGCGGCCACCTGCGGCTGGCCGGGGTCGACGGCGGCGGCCGGGCCGCCCCGGGCGAGTCCGGCGGACTCGGCGCAGGAGGACCACGCCTGGGGGCCCTCGTCGGCCAGCACCCGTTCGGCCACCGCGATCTGCTGCGAGCGGCTGGCCAGGTCGGCGCGCGGGGCGTAGTCGAGTCCGCCGGCCGCCTCCCAGCGTTCCTGGGTGAACTGGAGCCCGCCGTAGGCCCCGCTGCCGTAGTCGGCGCTCCAGGTGCCGCCGCTCTCGCACTCGGCGACCTTGTCCCATGTGGCGGTGTCCGCCGCGCTCGCGCCGGTGGCGGCGAACAGCGGGAGCGCCAGGGCGGTGCCGGTGACTCCGGCCGTGACGACTATCGCGGGGACCTGACGGGGCCGGCGATGCCGGCCGTTCCCGGAACGCATGAGGGTGGACCTTTCGCGTGACAGCGGGGAGGTCACGGAACCTAGCGCTCCTCGAACGCTTGTCACAAGTCGATGCAGCGCAGATCACGCGAAGGTCACATCGTTGACTCCGGGTCAGTTAATCAGCGGGTGTGAACCTGACCGGCAGGGTGCGCAGCCCCCGCATGATGAGCCCGCCGCGCCAGCGCAGGTCGGCGGGGTCCGCGGCGAGTTCGAGGTCCGGCAGACGCGTCAGCAAAGTGGCCAGCGCGGTCTGGCCCTCCAGCCGGGCCAGCGGCGCGCCGAGGCAGTAGTGGATGCCGTGTCCGTATCCGAGGTGCTGATTGTCGGTGCGGGAGAGGTCCAGGGTGTCGGGTGCGGTGAACCGTTCGGGGTCGCGGTCGGCGGCGGCGAGCACCACCAGGACCGGGTCCCCGGCCTCGATCCGCTGTCCGCCGAGGGTCAGCGGGCGGGTGGCGAAGCGCCAGGTGGCGAGCTCCACCGGGCCGTCGTAGCGCAGGAGTTCCTCGACTCCGGTGGCCAGCAGGTCGCTCTCGCCGGCCGCGAGGGAGGCCTGGAGGCGGGCCCGCTGGTCCGGGTTCATGAAGAGGGAGTGGACCCCGTTGCCGATGAGGTTCACGGTGGTCTCGAATCCGGCGAAGAGCAGGATGAAGGCCATCGCGGTGGCCTCGGCCTCGGTGAGGTGGTCCCCGTGGTCGCTCGCCCGGATCAGGTCGGAGATGAGGTCATCGCCCAGATCATCCCTTTTGCGGTGGATGAGTTCTCCGAGATAGGTGCGCATCTGCTTCACCGAGCGGGCCACCCCGCCGCGCGGACCGCCGCCCTGCCCGGCCTTCGTGTGTCGCAGCATCATCCCGGCCCAGTCGCGGAAGTCGTCCTGGTCCTCTCGCGGTACCCCGAGCATCTCGCAGATGGCGTAGATGGGGAGGGGGAACGCGAACTCGTGGATGAGATCCGCCTCCCCCCGCGCGGCGAACCCGTCGATCAGGTGGTCGGTGAGCTCCTGCACCCTCGGGGTGAACTCGGCGACCCTGCGCGGGGTGAACGCCTTGGACACCAGCCTCCGCAGCCGGGTGTGGTCCGGCGGGTCGATGTTGAGCAGATGGGTCATCAGCTCGGCCTTGCGCTCGCCCGGGATCCCGGTCCTGCCCTTGGCGTGCGCGGGCTCCGCGTGGTGCGCCGGGTTCTTGCTGAGCCGCTGGTCGGCGAGGGCCTGCCGGGCGTCGGCGTAGCGGGTCACCAGCCAGGCCTCGACCCCGCTGGGCAGCTTGGTGCGGTGCACCGGGGAGTGCTCGCGGAGCCAGGCGTAGGCCGGGTAGGGGTCGGTCGCGAACTCCCAGTCGAAGAGCGTGGGGGCGGCGGGCTGGGCGGCGGCTGCGGGTTCCTCGTGCACCGTCCGACGGTATCCCGGCCCGGACCGCCGACCCCATTTGGGAGCTTCGCCGCGGCTGTCCGCAGATCGGCGGGAGCTTGACCTGACCTCGCGCTGCCTTCCTACTTTCGGGTTTGTGGATGTGAGGATCTTGAAGAGCAGTTTCGCGGTGGTGGAGAGACGGGCCGAGCACGCGGTCAAGTACTTCTACTCCCACCTGTTCTGGCACCACCCCGGGCTGCGCGCCCTCTTCCCGTCCTCCGCCGAGGACATGGAACGCCAGCGGGACCGGCTGTTCGCCGCGCTCACCCATGTCATCGCCCACCTGGACGACGAGACCGCGGGCCCCTACCTCCGCGACCTCGGCCGGGACCACCGCAAGTTCCTGGTCGGCCCCGAGCACTACGCGGCCGTCGGCGCCAGTCTGCTCGCCGCGCTCGCGGAGGCCTCCGGGGACGCCTGGAACCCGGTCGTGGAGAAGGCCTGGGCCGAGGCCTACCGGCTGATCTCGGAGACGATGGCGGCCGGGGCCGCCGACAGCGCGGACCCGCCCTGGTGGGACAGCGAGGTCGTGCGCCACCTCCAGTACGGCCGGGACATCGCCGTCCTCACCCTCCGCCCGCACCAGGTGCTGCCGTTCCGGGCCGGCCAGTACGTGAGCGTCAGCAGCGACCGGGTGCCCACCACCTGGCGCACCTACTCGCTGGGCAACGCACCACGCCCCGACCACACCCTCGACCTGCACGTCAGCCGGATCGAGACGGGCCGGCTGAGCACCGCGCTGGTCGAGGAGGTCCGGCCGGGCGAAACGCTCCGGCTCGGGGCCCCCGGCGGGCGCATGACCCTCCGCCGGGACGGCCGGCCGATCAGCCTGGTCGCCGCCGGCACCGGCTGGGCCCCGATCCTGGCCATCCTGGAGGAGCTGGTGGAACACCCTCCCGACCAGGACGTGCGGCTCTTCGTGGTGGCCCGCGACCAGCCCCACCTGTACGACCGGCCGCTGATCGACGAGTACGCCGCCCGCTATCCCTGGCTGAGCGTCACCTACATCACCCCGGCCCCCGGCCGGCCCCGCAACCAGGCCACCGACCGGCTGGCCACCGCACTCTCCAACCGGGGGCTGTGGCCCGAGCAGGACGCCTACCTCAGCGGCCCGCCCCGGTTCATCGAGGGGACCGCCCGGCTGCTGGCGGAGCTCGGCGCCCGCCCGGACCGGGTCTTCCACGACTCGGTCCCGGCGGACGGGGCCTCCCGGACCCGCCCGCTGGGCTTCGGCGAATGGTTCCTGAACCCCCCGTCCACCCACTGGCACGACCCCTCGGCCCGCGCCCCCCGGGACTTCTGACCACGTCACCGCGGCGCCAGGGCCGCTACGGCGTGCCGGTGAGGCCCTCGGCCGCCCGGATCGCGTCCCGGTAGGCGCGGGCCGCCGCGCGCAGCGCGGTCTCCGGGTCCACCCCGTCCTCCTCGGCGCGGGCGGCGAGCGCCAGCAGCTCGTATCCGATGCCCTCGCCGACCGGCAGCGGCACCGGCAGGGCCGCCGACCGGACCCGGCCGGCCAGTTTCGCCGCCAGTGCCAGGCCCGGCTGGCCCAGCGGCACCCCGTCGGTGACCGAGGCGCGCCGCTTCTCCGCCGCCTTGGTGCGCTGCCAGTGCTCCTGGACGTCCTCGGGGGTCTCGGCCTTCTCCTCGCCGAAGACGTGCGGGTGCCGGTGGATCAGCTTGGCGACCAGGGCCCCGGCCACGTCGTCGACGGAGAACGGCTCGTCCTCCTCGTCCGGCCCGCCCTCCTCGGCGATCCGCGCGTGGAAGACGACCTGAAGCAGCACGTCCCCGAGCTCCTCGCGGAGCTCCTCCCGGTCCCCGGCCTCGATCGCCTCCACCAGCTCGTACGCCTCCTCGATGGCGTACTTGGCGAGCCCGCGGTGGGTCTGGGCGGAGGTCCAGGGGCATTCCCGGCGGACCCGGTCCATCACCTGGACCAGGTCGAGCAGCCGGGCCCCGGGCAGGTCGTAGGAGCCGGGCAGCAGTTCCAGGTCGGGCATGGCGTACCGGCCGGAGCCGGCCAGCCGGGCCAGTCCGTCGGTGAGCACCCGGTCGCCCTCGCCGCCGGGCAGCACCACCACGGTCCGGCCGCCGGCGCACTCGGCCACCAGCCCCTCGGCGTCCGCGCCGGCCAGGACCACGTCCACCCCGGCCTCCCGCAGATAGGGCAGCTGAGGATGGCCCGGGTCGGCGCACAGGACCCGGTCGGCGGTGCGCAGCACCTGCCAGGCGGGCCAGGACAGCACTCCGGGGGCGACCCGGTGGCTGGTGGTCAGCAGGACGATGCGGCCGGTGGGCTCGGCGGGCGGGTGCTCAGTCACCCGTCGAACCTACCGCCGCGGCCGGGGTCAGGCTCCGGCCGGGGGTTCCTCGGTGCGGGTCTTCTGGGTGATCCAGGGGGTCTGGTAGTCGCCGACGGCGATCTGCTTGGTGTCCCAGGAGCCGTACCGGGGGTTGACCTCGATGTCGAGGGTGCGGGCGGCCTCGGCGAGCTTCTCGACCACCTTCTCCTGGCCGTAGCGGTCGCTGAGCTTGGCGAAGAGCAGCTGGAAGCGGATCTCGTCGTCGAGCTGGTCGGGCGCCAGCGGCACCCTCTGGGCGAGCATCAGCTCGGCCATCTTCTCCGGGCCGCCGGTCTGGGCCAGCTGGTTCGCCCGGACCTCCTCGATCTCCTTGGTGGTGAGGCCGATCCCGGCGGTCTTCGCCGCCCGCTCCAGCACCCGCAGCTGGATCATCTTGCTGAGCTTGACCCGCTCCAGGCGGGCCGAACCGGAGATCAGCTGGGCGGCGTTGGCGGACCGGTTCTGCGCGTCCCGGACGTCGTTCACCTGTGCCTGGAGCGCCGAGGTCGTGATCCGTTCCCCGCCGACCACGGCGGCGGTGCCGGGCCGGGCCTCGCCGGAGCAGGCGGAGAGCAGGGGGGCCGCCAGGAGCAGGGCGGCGGATACGGAGAGCGCAGTGCGACGGTGCAAAGGAGCCTCCAGGGCCGGGGCTGAGATTGTGCGTTCATGCACAAGGGCCTTGCGGTGATCGATGGTATGAGCTCAGGTTGATCAGAGCCACTGGTTCGACCAACGATTCCGGCTGTGTTGGGGTGCGTGTTCACCCGGTGGCCATGCCCCGGTCTTCCCGCCCTGCCAAGGTCG
The DNA here is from genome assembly GCF_055576225.1 of Streptomyces sp. NPDC033845. Lineage (NCBI taxonomy): Bacteria > Bacillati > Actinomycetota > Actinomycetes > Kitasatosporales > Streptomycetaceae > Streptomyces > Streptomyces sp. NPDC033845. The sequence goes on from NZ_JBVIRI010000005.1 coordinate 90,282, forward strand.
TCCCACCATGTCGACACCGCACCGCACCGCCCGCCGCCCGGGCCTGCACGGAGCGGCGCTCGCGGCGCTGCTCACCGTGGCCGGGGTGTGCGCCGGGGACGCGGCCGCACGGGTGTTCCCCTACGGTCCGCGCAACCGCAGCATCAACGACCTCGGCAACCAGTTCGTGCCCTTCCACGCCCATCTCTGGGACCTGCTGCACGGACGTGCGGCCGGCGGACTGCTGTTCAACTGGCAGTCGGGGTACGGGACCGGCTTCCTGCCCGACCTGGGCACCTATCTGAGCAGCCCGTTCGCACCCCTGGTCGCGCTGTTCCCCCGGTCGGAGATAGACCTCGCGGTCTATGTGGTGACCGTGCTCAAGACGGCGGCGGCCGCCGCGGCGACGGCCTGGCTGCTGCGGACCCTGCGACCGGGCCCCCGGTGGGCTGCCGCGGTGCTGGCGGCCTCGTACGCGCTGTGCGGCTGGTCGCTGATGGAGGCCTCGTACAACCCGATGTGGCTGGACGGGCTGATCGCCTTCCCGATGCTGTGCCTGACCGGTGAGTGGGCGCTGCGGGCCCGCCGCCCGGTGCTCGGCCCGCTGGTGGTCGCGGTGTGCTGGACGGCGAACTTCTACACCGCGTACATGGCCACCCTCGGCGCCGCCCTGGTGCTGCTGGTCCGGGTGCTGCTGGAGCGGGAGGGCGTACGGGACCGGGCCCGGGTGCTGCTGCGGGCCGCCGCCCGGACCCTGCTGGGCATCGCGCTGGCCGCCCCGCTGCTGGTCCCGGTGTACCTCGGCAGCAAACAGGCCTACCCGGGCCTGGTGCGGGAGTTCGTCCCCGCGTCCTGGCCGGACCTGTGGGCCCGGCTGCTGCCCGCCACCTACGACTTCTCCTCCCCCGCCCTGTTCGTCGGCACCGGCACCCTGCTGCTCGCCGCGGCGCTGCCCTTCCACCGGTCGGTGCCGCGGCGGGCCCGGCTGTGCTGGACCGGGCTGGTCCTGGGGGTGCTGCTGTCCTTCCAGTGGGAGCCCACCCATCTGGCCTGGCACGTCTTCGCCACCCCCAACGGCAGTCCGTACCGGCAGACGTTCGTGCTGGCCGGGGTGCTGGTGATCGCCGCCTGGACCGGGCTGGCGGCCGGCCGGCCGGGGACCGGAGCGCTGGCCGCGGGTGCCGGGGTGCTGGCCGCGGTGGCGCTCTGGTCCACCGGCAGCGCCCTGCCGGGCGCCGCCTCCTACGCGCTGTTCCTGGGCGGGCTGGCGGTGGCCGCGCTGTGCTGGCGGCTGCCGCGGCAGCGCCGGTTCGCGCTCCCGGCGGCCGGGCTGCTGGCCCTGGTGCTGGTCGGCCAGGCAGCCGCCACGGCCTCCTTCGCCCACCACGGCAAGCTGGTGCGGATGGACGACTACCCGCCCTGGGGGGAGCGTCACCAGGCGCGGGCCCGGGCGCTGGCCGGTGCCGAGGGGTGGCCCCGGTACCGGACGGATCCGAGCCGGCCGGCCCTCACCGGGAACGATCCGCTGCTGCTGGGCGGGGAGGGCGGCGGCTACTACAGCAGCCACACCCCGGAGGTGTACACCCGGACGATGGCGGCGCTGGGGGCCGGCTGGACCTCGCGCGGCCGCAATGTGCAGAGCATCGACAACCCGGTCACGGACGCCCTGTTCGGGGTCGGGGCCCGGCTGATGCCGGACGGCACGGTGGCCCGCCGGGACGCCCTGCCACTGGTCACGGTCCGCCCGCCGGACCCCGGCGGGACCGTCCCGGAGTACGGTTCCTCGCCCTTCCGGAACCAGGAACTCCTGCTGGGGGCGCGGGTGTACGAGGATCCGGTCGCCCCCGGGGTCTGCGCGGCCGGCACCGAGGCCTATCTGTGGGCCCCGTCCTACGACGGACCGGTCCGGCGGGCCGACGGGCCGGGGGTGCGGCTGCACGGCAACGCGCCCCGCAACCGGGCGGCCCTCCAGCCGCTGGGCCCCTCGCACGGGGCGGCCTCCCGGCTGGTGTTCACCGCCGGGACACCGGGCTCCTGGCAGCTGGGCTGTCTGGACCGGTCCCGGCTGGAGTCGGCGGTGGCCGGGCTGCGGGCCTCGGCGGCGGTGTCGGTGACGGTGGGCTCCCGGGGGGTGCGGGCCGAACTCCCGGCGGCCGCGGCCCGGGCCGGGGGCACGGCGGTGCTGGCCGTGCCGGCGACCCGGGGCTGGTACTGCGAGGGCCGGCCGGCCGGGAGCCGGCTGGGGCTGGTCGCGGTCCCGCTGGACGGCCGGACCACCACGGTGAGCTGCGAGTTCCGTCCGCCGGGGCTGACCGCCGGGCTGGCGGCGGCGGGCGCCGGGCTGCTGGGGCTGACGGCGATGGCGGGGTGGCCGCCGCTGCGCCGGCGGGCCGGCCGGGCCGGGGCCGACGGGCCGGCGGCGGGCGGACGGGTGTCGGACGGGCAGGGGCCTGACGGACGGGTGCCGGACGGGCCGGTGGCCGGGCCGGTGGTGCGGGTCAGCCCCTGACCTGGCCCAGCCAGTGCAGGGTGCGGCGGATCTCGGCGGGGAAGGGGTGCGCCGGGCCGTGCAGCCGTTCCGCGTCGAACAGCAGCCGGGCCAGGGTGTCGTGGGCGGCCTGCCGGTCCCCGAGGGACAGCAGCAGGTGGCCTATCCGGCGGCGGACCTGGAGCGGGAGGTCCGGGTCCGGGTTGGCGTAGTGGTTCTCGAACATCGGGAGCAGGGACCGGTATTCGGCCAGTGCGGCGGCGGGTTCGCCGAGCTGGTCCAGGCATTGGGCCGCCTCGTAGCGGAACCGGAGGGCCTGGGCGTCGCCGGGCGGCAGTTCGTCGGCGAGCCGGCGCAGTTCGGGCAGGGCGCGGCGGTACTGGCCGTCGTCCATCAGGGTGGCCGCGTACTGCTTGCGGAGGCTGCGGACCACCGGGGAGTTCTCCCCGTGGCGTTCGGCGGCTGCGGGCAGCAGCGAGCCGAGGATGTCCACGGCCTGGGTGAGCCGGCCCTGGTCCAGCAGCCGCTTCACCTCGTCGACCTGGGAGGCGATGTCCGGGCGGGGCGGGGTCGCGGGGCGGGGCGGCAGCACGGTGGCCGCCGCCCGGTCGGGCCAGGGGGCCATGGGGCGCAGGAAGGGCCGGGTGGGGTCGAGGGGTCCGGCCGGGGTGCCGTGGCCGGGCAGCAGGGGGGCGAGGGACTCGTAGACCTCCTGGGCGCTGCCGGGCCGGTCCTGCGGGTCCTTGGCGAGCAGCCGCAGCAGCAGGGTCTCCAGCTGCTGGGGGATCTCGGGGCGGAGCTGGCGGACCGGCAGCGGCGGCTCGTACAGATGGCGGTGCAGGACTCCCAGGGCGGTGGAACCGGCGAAGGGCACGCTTCCGCTGAGGAGTTCGTACATGAGCACGCCGAGGGCGTACAGGTCGGTGCGGGGGCCGACGGCACCGCCCATGGCCTGTTCGGGGGCCATGTAGGCGGGGCTGCCGATGGGCGAGCCGGTGTGGGTGAGGCGGGTGGTGTCGCTGTCCATCACGGAGGCCACGCCGAGGTCGAGGACCAGGATGGTGCCGTCCGGGCGGACCATCACGTTCCGCGGCTTGAGGTCGCGGTGCACGATGGGGACGGCGTGTACGGCGGAGAGCACCGAGCAGAGCTGGGCGGCGACCGCGACGGCCCAGTGCCAGGGGTAGGGGTCGTGCTCGGCGAGGTGGTCGGCGAGGTCGGCGCCCTCGACGTACCCCATCACCAGGTAGAGGTCGTCGGCGTCGCTGCCCGCGTCGTGCACGGTGACGAGGCCGGGGTGGTCGACCTGGGCGGTGACCCGGCATTCGCGGACGAACCGGCGGCGGAGCTCCTCGGCGACGGTGCCGGGGCCGGTCATCTTGTCGGGGCGCAGCAGCTTCACGGCGACCCGCCGGTCGAGCCGCCGGTCGTAGGCGGTCCAGACCTGGCCCATGCCGCCCTGGCCGAGGACGGTGGCGAGCTGGTACCGGTCCGCGATGATCCGCTCGGTCACGAGTCCCGTTCCTGGCCTTCCTGCCTGCGCAGCAGTTCACTGAGTTCGTCGAGTTCGGCGCGGACCTGGCCGATCCGGGGGGCCGGCGGCGGGGTGCGGTCCGGCGGCACCGGAGGCTGCGCGGGGGTGCCGGTCCGGGCCGGGGGCGGGGTGTGGGCCGGCGGCGGGGTGTGGTGGGTGTCCGGGGCGACCGGCGGGTAGCCGTACTGCGGGCGGGCCGGCGGGGCCTGGGCGGCGGGCGGGTACCAGCCGGCGGGGGCCCGGTCCGCGCCGGAGTGGTGCCGGATGTCGGCGTAGAGGAAGTAGGCGATGACGGCGACGGCCATGCCGAGGAGCACGCCCATGCCGGTGTTGCCGCGCCAGGTGTCGGCGTCGGGGGTGGGGTCGCTGCCGACCAGGTAGAGGCTGAGCACGATCAGCACGAGGTTGGCGCCGCAGAGGAACCAGTCACGGCTGCGGCGGGTGACGACCGCCAGTCTGATGAGCGTGCCGAAGGCGAGCATGCCGCAGCTCAGCAGGGGCAGCAGGGCGAACAGCACGCGCCAGGTCACCACGGACCCGCTGCCGGACGGGTGGTTCTGGTGCTGCGGCGGCGGATAGCCGGGGCCGTGCATTCACTGCTCCTGACGGGCCGTACGGACGGAGGGTGGCGGAAAACCGCTCGGGACTGAGCGTATAGCCGGGGGGCGACACCTGGTCAGGGGATGTGCGTGATGGTGCTCAACCGTTGCGCGGCGGGGACGGAACCGAGGCCCGCACGGGGGTGTCGGGGGTGAGGGTGCCGTCGGCCAGTCCGTCGTAGAGGCCCTGGACGAGCTGTTCGCCGAGCCGGGCGGCCAGCCGGAGGGCGTCCTCGAACTCGGCGAGGGCGCGGAACCGGGCTCCGTAGCGGCGCTGTTCGTCGAGCGGCAGCCGGGGCAGCTGGAGCCGGCGGACGTCGAGCCGGGTGGCGGTGGAGGCGTAGCTGCTGGCCTGCCGGTTGTTGGCGGTGGCGCGCAGGAAGCCGGCCAGGAACCAGGGGTCGAGGGCGGCCGGGTCGGGCCGGAGCAGCTGGAGGTTGCGGCCGAGGGCGGCGCCGGCCGCGTCGGGTCCGATGACCCGGGCGGCGGTGCCGCCGATGACCGGGACGACCACGTCGCCGGGCTCGGTGAGGACGGGTTCGTCGGCGGTGCCGGAGGAGGAGGTTCCGGAGGAGGCGGTGCCGAAGGGGGCGGTGCCGGACGGGGTACCGGAGGGGGCGGTGCCCGCGTGCACGTCCTGTTCGGTGAGGACGGGTACGGGGGCCCCGGCGCCGCCGCCGGTGCCGGTGCGGAGCAGCAGGGCTCCGGCGCGGGCGAGTTCGCCGATGGTGGTGGACGGCGGCCGGGCCGGTCCGGGATCGGCCGGGGCCTGCTCGGCGGGCTCCGGGGTGAGTCCGGCGGCCAGGGTGAGCGTGCGGTCGAGCCGGTCGCGGACGGCGGTGAGTTCGGCGGCGCCGGCCCCGCCGGCCGGCGGGGGCAGGTGCCGGGCCGGGGTGAGGTCCACGTCGTCGTCGAGGAGTTCGATGACCGGGACCACCCGGCTGATGCCGGGGACCTCCTCGGTGGTGCCGGTGCGGTCGTAGGCGGTCCAGGCGTCCAGGACGGCCTGGTGCACGGCGGGCCAGGCGGCGCGTTCGCGGCCGTCGGCGGCGAGCGCGGCGGTGTCGACCAGCAGCAGTCCGGGGGCGGCGGGGGCGTGGGCGGCGGGCCGGCGCAGCACCCACAGGTGGAGCGGGATGCCGTGCGGGGGCGCGGCCCCGGCCGGGAGGGCGGCGACGGCCCGGAGGGCGCCGCGGCGCAGCAGGTCGGCGCGGATCCGGCGGCCGGAGCGGCGGGCGGCGACGGCGGGGGGCATCAGGAGGACGGCGGTGCCGCCTTCCCGGAGGTGGGCCAGGGCGTGCTGGACCCAGGCGAGTTCGGATTCGGTGCGGGCCGGGAAGCCGTACTCCCAGCGGGCGTCGTAGGCGAGGTCCTCGTGGCCCCAGTTGCGTTCGTTGAACGGCGGGTGGCAGAGGACGGCGTCGGCGGCGAGGCCGGGGAAGGCGTCGGCGCGCAGGCTGTCTGCGGTGCCGGTGCGGACCTCGGAGCCGCCGTGCAGGGCGAGCCGGAGGGCGGCCAGGGCGGCGGCCTCGGGGTTGTCGTCCTGGGCGTAGAGGGTGGCGGGGGTGCGCAGGGCGCGGAGCAGGCCGCCGGTGCCGCAGGCCGGGTCCAGGACGGTGCGGGCGGCGGGGCCGGCCAGGGCGGCCATCAGCTCGGCGGGGCCGGCCGGGGTGGGCGTGTACTGGCGGGGGCTGGCGTCGAGATGGCGGCCGAGGAGGAACTCGAAGGCCTGGCGGGCGCCGAGTTCGGCGGCGAGGGCGGCGGTGGCGCGGGCCGCCGGCATGGCTTCGGGGCCGGGTCGCGCGGTACCGGAGAGGGGGTGTCCGGGGCCGAGCCGGTCGGCCAGGACCCCGTCGAGGAGGGGGCCGAGGAGTTCGGCCATGCGCAGGTCGGAGACGGCGGCGAGGGCGGGCCATTCGGTGGGCCGGTCGCGGACCAGGAGCAGGACGCGGCCGGCTTCCAGGAGGGCGGCGGCGGGGCCGCCGGGGTGGCCGGAGATCTGCTGCCAGACCCGTTCGCGCAGCGGCACTTCCGCGAGTTTGCCCTGGGCGCGCAGCCATTCCTCGATCTCGGGGAGCGCGAAGGAGGGGCTGGTGTCGGTGCCGCCGACCGGCTTGGGGAAGTCGGGGTGGCGGCGGCGCCAGTTGCTCACGGCGGCGCGGCCCACTCCGGCGAGGCGGGCGATCTCGGCGGCGGTGACCTCTGCGGTGTTCTCCGGCATGTGCGGATCCTACCCGTACACAGCGGAGAACCCCCTTCACAACGTGAACTGACGATTCCTCGTGAACCATGTTGACTCGGTTCACAGCTTCTGCTGTGATGTGACCCGTCACCACCGCCGCCGTCGCCTTGGCCCTCGCCACCTCCGGGGCCTGCTCCGACACCGGGACCGACGGGGATTAAACGGACTCCCGGATTCCGATTTCCGTGCGCCCCGCGTACGCTGACCCGGCTCCGCCCCCGGGGGCCGTCCCCACCCCCCGCCCACCCCACCTCACCCGTAGGAAGAACACGCCATGCGCACCGCCCTCCGCACCACCACCGCCGCCGCCTCCCTCACCGCGGTCGCCGCCCTCGGCCTCACCGGCTGCTTCCCCGGCGGCGAGACCGGGCCCTTCGCCGGAAAGTCGGGGTCCGAGGTGGTCAACTCCTCCCTGGACACCCTGCGCGCCTCCTCCTCGCTGAGCGTCAAGGGCTCCTTCCCCGACGAGGAGGGCAAGACCGTGCGCCTGGACATGTCGATGACCAAGGGCGGCGCCCGGTGTGCGGGCAGCTTCGAGTACGTCGGCCAGGGCAAGGCCGAGGTCATCAAGAACAGCGAAGCGGTCTACATCCGGGCCGACGAGTCCTTCTACCGGGCCGAGTTCAAGGACCTGCCCAAGGAGGAGGCCGATCTCGCACTCGGGATGATCGCCAACAAGTGGGTCAAGTCGAAGGCCTCCGACGCCGACTCCAAGGAGATAGCGGCCTTCTGCGACCTGAACGAGCTGACCAAGGAGTTCGACAAGAGCTCCGGCGCCGACAAGGGCGAGGTCGGCACGGTCGGCGGCCGGTCCGCGATGGCCATCACCACCAAGACCGCGGAGGGCACCGAGACCGTGCACGTGGCCACCGAGGGCAAGCCCTACCCGCTGCGGGTGGTCAGCACCGGCAAGGAGGCCGGCACGATGGACTTCTCCGGATTCGACGCCCCGGTCAAGGCCGACTCCCCGGCCGCCAAGGACATCGTCGACCTGGACAAGCTCGGCGGCTGACCCGCCCGGCGGCAGGTCAGCGGACCAGCCGGGGCGGGGGCGCGGTCGGATTCCCGCCGGTGGGCAGCTTCTGGTCGGGGCAGCCGGCCAGCACCCGCTCCATCGCGTCCCGCTCCCCGGCGGTGACCCACAGCCCGTACTTGAGCTTCACCGCGACCTGCCCGGCCACATAGGCGCAGCGGTAGGACTTGGCGGGCGGCAGCCAGGTCGCGGCGTCCCCGTCGCCCTTCCGGCGGTTGGCGGCGGCCTGGACGGCCAGCAGGTTCAGCGGATCGTTGGCGAAGGCGATCCGCTTCCCCTTGTCCCAGGACCGGGCGCCCTTCTGCCAGGCGTCCGAGAGGGCCACCAGGTGGTCGATGTCCACGCCCTGCCCGCCGCCGCGCTCGAACTCGATCCGGCCGCCGGTGTAGGGGTCCTTCTCCAGGACCCCGGAGACCACCTTGCAGCTGCCGCCCTTGAAGGCGGTGCCGGCCAGGTCCCGTTTGAGTATGTCGTCCCGGGTGCCGCAGCCGTTGGAGTCGGTGTCCAGCCAGGCCGCACCGAACTCCGCGCGCTCGTAGCCGGTCTTCGGGGCCCGGCCCTTCACCGGCAGCGAGCCCACCGCGGCCAGCGCCGCCCCGCCTCCCCCGCCCCGGCCGGGCCCGGCGGCGGGCGGCGCCGGATCCGCCGTACAGCCCGCGAGGGCGGTGGCACAGCTCAGCAGGACGGCGGTGACCAGCGGGCGTGAGCGCATGGGAGCAGATCCTAGACCGGCCCCCGGCAGGCGAATGGATCAAATCCGGCGTACCGTCGCAAACGGGTAATGGAAGGAGTCCTCGCATGGGGATTTTCGACAGGTTCAGGGACCAGGCCAAGTCCAAGGGCAAGCAGATTTCCGACCAGGTCGAGCAGGAGGCCAACGAGCGCACCGGCGGCAAGTACGCCGACCAGATCGACAAGGCGCAGCAGCAGGCCGAGCAGCGACTAGGCATCGACGACGACCCCACCAAGTAGCGCCCGAAGGAGCAGTGCCCGGACGGCCGGGGACCGATCGGGTCCCCGGCCGCGCCGTCACGATCCGAGGATGGTGGTGAGGAACTCCCCGGTCCAGGCCAGCAGTTCCCGCCCGACCAGCGGCTTGCCGCCGATCTTCCCGGTCTTCGGCCGGGGCACCAGCACCTGCGAGGCGGCCGGCTTGAGCACCGATCCCGGGTAGATCCGCTTCAGCCGCAGCTCCTGCGACTCCCGCAACTCCACCGGTCCGAAGCGGATGTTGGGACCGGCCAGGGTGATGTCCCCGACCCCGCAGGCCCGCGCCAGCATCCGCAGCCCGGCCACCAGCAGCAGGTTCTCCACCGGCTCGGGCAGCTTGCCGTACCGGTCGGTGAGCTCCTCCCGGACGGCCTTGATGTCGGCCTCCGAGGTGGCGGCGGCGATCGACCGGTAGGCCTGGAGCCGCAGCCGCTCCCCCGGGGCGTAGTCATGCGGGACGTGCGCGTCCACCGGCAGCTCGATCTTCACCTCCAGCGGCGCCTCCTCCTGGTCGCCGCCGCCCTCCAGGGACTTGCGGTAGTCGGCCACCGCCTCGCCGACCATCCGCACGTACAGGTCGAAGCCGACCCCGGCGATATGCCCGGACTGCTCGCCGCCCAGCAGGTTGCCGGCGCCGCGGATCTCCAGGTCCTTCATCGCCACGTACATGCCCGCGCCCATCTCGGTGTGCTGGGCGATCGTCGCGAGCCGCTCGTGCGCCGTCTCGGTCAGCGGCTTCTCCGGCGGGTACAGGAAGTAGGCGTAGCCGCGCTCCCGGCCGCGGCCGACCCGGCCGCGCAGCTGGTGCAGCTGGGAGAGGCCGAAGTTGTCGCCGCGCTCCACGATCAGGGTGTTGGCGTTGGAGATGTCGATGCCGGACTCCACGATGGTGGTGGACACCAGCACGTCGAACTTCTTCTCCCAGAAGTCCACCACCACCTGCTCCAGGGCGGTCTCCGACATCTGGCCGTGCGCGGTCGCGATCCGCGCCTCCGGCACGATCTCGCGGAGCTTGGCGGCCGCCCGGTCGATGGACTCCACCCGGTTGTGGATGTAGAACACCTGCCCCTCGCGCAGGAGTTCACGTCGGACGGCGGCACCGATCTGCTTCTCCTCGTACGGCCCGACGAAGGTGAGCACCGGGTGCCGCTCCTCCGGCGGGGTGGTGATCGTCGACATCTCGCGGATGCCGGTGACCGCCATCTCCAGGGTGCGCGGGATCGGGGTGGCGGACATGGTGAGCACGTCCACGTTGGCGCGGAGCTTCTTCAGCTGCTCCTTGTGCTCCACGCCGAACCGCTGCTCCTCGTCGACGATGACCAGGCCGAGGTCCTTGAACCTCGTCTCCTGGGAGAACAGCCGGTGGGTGCCGATGACCACGTCCACCGAGCCCTCCTTCAGGCCCTCCAGGGTGGCCTTGGACTCGGTCTCCGTCTGGAACCGGGACAGCGCCCGCACCTTCACCGGGAACTGGGCGTAGCGCTCGGAGAAGGTCCCGAAGTGCTGCTGGACGAGCAGGGTGGTGGGGACCAGGACGGCGACCTGCTTGCCGTCCTGGACGGCCTTGAACGCGGCCCGGACCGCGATCTCGGTCTTGCCGTAGCCGACGTCGCCGCAGATCAGCCGGTCCATCGGGACCGACTTCTCCATGTCCTCCTTGACCTCGGCGATGGTGGTGAGCTGGTCGGGGGTCTCCGCGTACGGGAAGGCGTCCTCCAGCTCGCGCTGCCAGGGGGTGTCGGGGCCGAAGACATGGCCGGGGGCGGCCATCCGGGCGCTGTACAGCTTGATCAGGTCGGCGGCGATCTCCTTGACGGCCTTCTTGGCCTTCGCCTTGGTCTTGGTCCAGTCGGCGCCGCCGAGCCGGTGCAGGGTGGGGGCCTCGCCGCCCACGTACTTGGTGACCTGCTCCAGCTGGTCGGTGGGGATGTAGAGCCGGTCGCCGGGCTGGCCGCGCTTGGCGGGGGCGTACTCGACGAGGAGGTACTCGCGGGTGGCGCCCTGCACGGTCCGCTGGACCATCTCGATGTAGCGGCCCACGCCGTGCTGCTCGTGCACGATGTAGTCGCCGACCTCCAGGGTCAGCGGGTCGATGGTCTTGCGGCGCCGGGTGGGCATCCGGCCGAGGTCCTTGCTGGCGGTGCGCTGACCGGTCAGGTCGGTCTCGGTGAGGACGGCGATCCTCAGTCCGGGGTGCAGGAAGCCGTGGTCGAGGGAGGCGCAGGCCACGTGCACCAGGGAGGGTTCCAGGGCGGTCAGCCCGGACTCCAGGCGGGCCGGGATGCCCTCGCCGCCGAGGACCTCCACGGTGCGGGCGGCCGGGCCGTGGCCCTCGGTGAGGAACACGGTGTGCCAGCCCTCGGCGATCCGGCCCTTGGTGTCGGCCAGGGCGCGGGCGGTGTCCCCGCGGTAGGCCTCGGGGGCCTGCATGCCCAGGACCAGGGTGTCGCCGCCGAGCTCCTCGTCCTCGGCGGCGCCGGTGAACGGCGAGACCGACCACCACATCATGCCGAGCTCGCGGGCCCGGTCGCGGACGTCGGCGATGCCCCACAGGGAGGCCGCGCCCACGTCGATGGGGGCCTCTCCGCCGCCGGCGGTGGCCGCCCAGGAGGCCTGGAGGAACTCCTGGCTGGTGGCGACCAGGTCGGCGGCCCGGGTGCGGACCCGCTCGGGGTCGCAGACCACGGCCATCGCCCCGGCGGGCAGCACGTCCAGCAGCAGTTCCATGTCGTCGACCAGGACCGGGGCGAGGGACTCCATGCCCTCCACCGCGATCCCCTCGGCGATCTTGTGGAGGAGTTCGCCGAGCTCGGGGTGCTGCTCGGCGAGGGCGGCGGCCCGTTCCCGGACCTGGTCGGTGAGCAGCAGTTCCCGGCAGGGCGGGGCCCACAGTCCGTGTTCGGCGATCTCCAGGGACCGCTGGTCGGCGACCTTGAAGTAGCGGATCTCCTCGACCTCGTCGCCCCAGAACTCGATCCGGAGCGGGTGTTCCTCGGTGGCCGGGAACACGTCGAGGATCCCGCCGCGGACGGCGAACTCGCCGCGCTTCTCGACCAGTTCGACGCGGGCGTAGGCGGCTGCGGCGAGCGCTTCGGTGATCTCGCCGAGATCGGCGGACTCGCCCTGCCGGAGGGACACCGGCACCAGTTCGCCGAGCCCCTTGACCTGCGGCTGGAGCACCGAGCGGATCGGGGCGACGACCACGCTGACCGGGCCCGCGGCCGGATCGTCCTTGCTGGGGTGGGCGAGCCGGCGCAGTACGGCCAGCCGGCGGCCCACGGTGTCGCTGCGCGGGGACAGCCGCTCGTGCGGCAGGGTCTCCCAGGACGGGTAGTCGACCACCTGCTCGGGGGGCAGCATCGAGCGGAGCGCGGCGGCCAGGTCCTCGGCCTCCCGGCCGGTCGCGGTGACCGCGAGGACGGTCCGCTCGGTGCGCCGGGCCAGTGCGGCGATCACGAAGGGGCGGGCGGCGGGCGGACCGACCAGGTCCACGTGCATCCGGTTCCCGTCGGCGGCCGCCGACACCGCTTCGGTGAGGGCGGCGTCCCGGGTGACGGCGTCGAGCAGTCCGTGCAGACTCATGAAGGGCTATTCCGTCCGGAGGATAGGCAACGCGAGTGGCCCGACACGTCATACGGGCCGGGGGTCCCAGCCTACGACGGGGGTCCCCGGCCCGCGCGGGGGATCGCGGCTCCCGGCCCGGTCGCGGCGCCGGACACGCCGGTGGCCCCGGTCCCTCCCCCGTGGGGGACCGGGGCCACCGGACGGCGGCTGGTCTCCGGGCGGCCGCCCGGCGGCCGCCTATTCGCTGGCGATGGCGTTGAGGATGTTCATCCGGCCGGCCCGGAAGGCCGGGACCAGGGCGGCGAACAGGCCCACGAAGGCCGAGCCGATGAACACCCCGATGATCGTGCCCCAGGGGATCTCCAGCACCTTCAGCCCTTCCAGGGCCAGCAGCTGCTGGGCGGTGGCGCCCCAGCCCATGCCCAGCCCCAGGCCCAGCAGGGCGCCGAAGAGGGCGATGACCACCGATTCCAGGCGGATCATGCGGCGCAGCTGGCGGCGGGAGAGGCCGATGGCGCGCATCAGGCCGATCTCGCGGGTCCGCTCGACCACCGAGAGGGCCAGGGTGTTCACCACGCCCAGGACCGCGACGATGATCGCCAGGGCCAGCAGTCCGTAGACCAGGTTGAGCAGGGTGCCGACCTGGTCCTTCAGGGCCTGCTTGTAGTCGGTCTGGTCGCGCACCGAGTACTGCGGGTAGGCGGACAGCTCGGACTTCAGCGACTGGTAGGCGGCGTCGGCGCGGCCGTCCTGGGCCTTGCCCAGCATCATGAAGGGCAGCGGCAGCTTGTCGGCCGGGATGTTGGCCTTGGCCGTGGCGGTGCTGATGTACATGACGCCCTTGTCGAGGTTCCCCTCGTCCAGGGTGATCGCGGCGACCTTCAGTTCGGTGGTCCGGCCGCCGGTGAAGGCGACCTTCAGCCGGTCCCCGACCTTGACCCCGTGTTCGGCGGCGTAGATCGAACCGACCGCCATGGCGCCCGGGCCGTACGCGTCCTGGTGCTCGCCGGCCTGCATCTTGCGGCGGACGTCCTGCGGGTAGGTCGGGTCGGTGGCGCTGAGGTCGGTCTCCTTGACGGAGCCGTCGGGGGCGGTGACGGAGGCGTCGACCGTGCGGTAGGCGGTGACGTGCTCCATGCCTTCGGTGTCCCGCATGGCCCGCTCGGTCTGCGGCATCACCGGCTGGCCGGTGTCGGAGGCGACGATGAAGTCCGCGCCGACCGACTTGTCGAGCTCGTCGGTGGCGGAGGCCACCATGGAGGAGCCGACCACCGACAGGCAGGCGACCAGGGCCAGGCCGATCATCAGGGCGGCGGCGGTGGCGCCGGTGCGGCGGGGGTTGCGGAGCGCGTTGCGCTCGGCGAGCCGGCCGACCGAGCCGAAGGGCCGCAGGACCACTCCGGAGAGGACCTTCACCACGGCCCCGGCGAGCAGCGGGCCGATCACGATGAACCCGATGAGGCTGAGCACGATGCCCAGGCCCAGCCACAGCGAACCGTCCTTCGCCTGGTCGGCGTTGGCGGCGAGCAGCAGGCCGGCCGCGCCGGCGCCGGTGAGGACGGTGCCGAGGATGCCGCGGATGACTCCGGCCTTGCGGTCGCCGGGGGTGCCGGCGTCGCGGAGGGCGGCCATCGGGGAGATCCGGGAGGCCCGGCGGGCCGGGATCCACGCGGCGATGACGGTGACGACCACACCGAGGACCAGACCGGTGACCGGGGTGGTCCAGGCGACCGTCAGGTCGTCGGTGGAGAGGTTCATCCCCATCTGGCCCATCAGCTTCATCAGGCCGACGGCCAGTCCGACACCGGCGCCGATGCCGAGGGCAGAGCCGATGACGCCGAGCAGGAAGGCCTCGACCAGGACGGAGCGGTTGATCTGCGAGCGGTCGGAGCCGATGGCCCGCATCAGGCCGATCTCACGGGTCCGCTGGGCGACCAGCATGGAGAAGGTGTTGAAGATCAGGAAGATGCCGACCAGGAAGGCGATGCCGGCGAAGCCGAGCATCACGTACTTCATGATGTCGAGGAAGGAACCGACGTCCTCGCGGCCCTCGTCGGCCGCCTCGGCCGCGGTCTGCAGCTTGTAGGTGCCGGCGCCGACGGTGGAGGCGATCGAGGCCTTGAGCGCCTCGTCGGTGACCCCTTCGGCGGCGGTCACGTTGATGTTGGTGAACGCGTCGGTGGAGCCGAGCAGTTCGCGCTGGGCGGTGGCGGTGTCGAAGTAGACGACGGTCGCGCCGGGGTTGGTCACCTTGAACTCGGCGATACCGGCGATCTTCGCCTTGAAGTCCCCGGTGATGGAGATGGTCCGCAGCTCGTCGCCGAGCTTCAGCTTGTGCTTCTTCGCGGTGTCGGCGTCGATCAGCAGCTCGGTGGGGCCGCGCGGCGGGTGCCCGGAGGTCACGTCCATCGACTTGAGCTCGTTGTCGTTCCAGCTGGCGGCGATGGTGGGCGCGCCGGTGGTCGGACCGAGGTTCTTGTTCCTGCCGTCGACCACCGTCACCGACAGGGAGATGACGGTGCCCTCGGCGGCCTTGACGCCCTTGGCGGAGGCCACCTTCGCGACGGCGGAGACCGGGACGGTCTCCGGGCGGCCGCGCTGCGGGTTCTCGATGTCGTCGGCGCCCTTCTCGGCCTTCGCGGTGACCGTGACATCGGCCGCGGTGGTCGCGAACAGCTTGTCGAAGGTGGTGTTCATGGTGTCGGTGAACACCAGGGTGCCGCAGACGAACGCGACGGAGAGCAGCACCGCCACCGCCGACAGCGCCATCCGGCCCTTGTGGGCCAGGACGTTGCGCAGCGAGGTTCTGAAGACGCTCATGAGGTCCGCCCGCGCGCGTCGAAGTCCTTCATCCGGTCCAGCACCTGGTCGGCGGTCGGGTTGTACATCTCGTCCACGATCCGGCCGTCGGCGAGGTAGAGGACCCGGTCCGCGTAGGAGGCGGCCACCGGGTCGTGGGTGACCATCACGATGGTCTGGCCCAGCTCGTCCACCGAGCGGCGGAGGAAGCCGAGGACCTCGGCGCCGGCCCGGGAGTCCAGGTTTCCGGTGGGCTCGTCACCGAAGATGATCTCGGGCCGGGCGGCCAGGGCGCGGGCCACGGCCACGCGCTGCTGCTGGCCGCCGGAGAGCTGGGTGGGGCGGTGCTTGAGCCGGCCGGCCAGACCGACCGTCTCCACCACCCGGTTCAGCCACTCCGCGTCGGGCTTGCGGCCGGCGATGTCCATCGGCAGCGTGATGTTCTCCAGCGCGTTCAGCGTGGGCAGCAGGTTGAACGCCTGGAAGATGAACCCGATCCGGTCCCGGCGGAGCTGGGTGAGCTTCTTGTCCTTCAGCCCGGTGATCTCGGTGTCGTCCAGGTAGATCTGGCCGCCGCTGACCGTGTCCAGTCCGGCCAGGCAGTGCATCAGGGTGGACTTGCCGGACCCGGAGGGGCCCATGATCGCGGTGAACTGGCCGCGGTTGATGTCCACGTCCACGTGGTCCAAGGCGACCACCCTGGTCTCGCCGGCGCCGTAGGCCTTGACGACCTGCCGCGCTCGCGCCGCGACGGCCGTACGCCCTCCAGTACCCCCGTGCCTGGTTTCGGTCACAGCCGTTGTCACGGTGCATCTCCTCGTTCGTGGTTCGCTGTTCGGTGTCTTGCGAGTTGAAGTCTGCGGGGAGCGGGGGGTCGGGCGCCCTGGTGCCGATCGCCGTATCCGCCGGGGGGTTATCCCCACCCCGCTCCGTAGGATCCAGTTAAGAACCGAGCGGGACTTTCCTCGTCCTCCGTCGGGACGAAAGACCCCTGGACCAATGTGAGGAGCAACCCCTAGGGGACCTCAGCCCTGCGGGGGAGGCGCCCTCGGGGATACCGCACCGCGCGGGCCGGGTGAGAGGGTGTTCCCCCGGGATCGATGCACAGTGAAAGGATCACCGTGGGAACGGGGGAGAACACGGCGGGACCGGTCACGGAGCACGGCGGCCCGGTGGGCGGGTCCCCGGCCGGACGCCCCCGGCCGGCCCTGGTGGCCGCCCTGATGCTCGGTATGGCGCTGGTCGCCCTGGAGGGCACCATCGTGTCCACCGCCGTCCCCCAGATCGTCGGGGACCTCGGCGGCTTCTCCGTCTTCTCCTGGCTGTTCTCCGGCTACCTCCTCGCCGTCACCGTCACCCTCCCCGTGTACGGCAAGCTCTCCGACACCTTCGGCCGGCGGCCCGTGCTCCTCGGCGGCACCGCCCTGTTCCTGTTCGGCGCCCTGCTCTGCGCCACCGCCTGGAACATGGCCGCACTGATCGCCTTCCGGATCGTCCAGGGCCTGGGCGGCGGCGCCATCCAGGGCACCGTCCAGACCCTGGCCGCCGACCTGTACCCGCTGAAGGACCGCCCGAAGATCCAGGCCCGGATGTCCACCGTGTGGGCCACCTCGGCGATAGCCGGCCCCGCCTTCGGCGGGCTGCTCGCCTCCTACGCCGGCTGGCGCTGGATCTTCCTCCTCAACCTGCCCTTCGGGGCCCTGGCCCTCTGGCTGACCGCCCGCCACCTGCGCGAACCGGCCCGCCCCCGGCCCGCCCGGCCGCCCCGCATCGACTGGGCCGGCGCCCTCTGCGTGTTCCTCTGCGGCGGACTGCTGCTGTTCGCCCTGGTCCAGGGCGGGGTGGCCTGGCCCTGGCTGTCGGCCCCCTCCTTCGGCCTGTTCGCCGCCGCCGCGCTCGCCGCCGTACTCGTCGGATACGTCGAACGGCGCGCCGCCGAACCGATCCTGCCCGGCTGGGTCTGGCGCCGCCGCACCATCGCCTCGGTCAACCTGGCCATGGCCGCACTGGGCCTGCTGATGATCGCGCCCATGGTGTTCCTGCCCACCTACGCCCAGTCCGCGCTGGGCCTGGACCCGATCTCCGCCGGGTTCGTGATGTCCGCGATGACCCTGAGCTGGCCCCTCTCCGCCGCCCTCAGCCAGCACGTCTACCGCCGGATCGGCTTCCGCAACACCGCCGCCCTCGGCATGGGCCTGGCCTTCCTCTGCCTGGCCGCCTTCCCGCTGCTCCCCCACCCGGCCCGGCCCTGGCAGCCGGCCCTGCTGATGCTGGCGCTCGGCGCGGCCCTCGGACTGTTCCAACTGCCGCTGGTGATCGGGGTGCAGTCCTCGGTGGGCTGGTCGGAACGCGGGGTGACAACCGCCTCCGTGCTGTTCTGCCGGCAGGTGGGCCAGAGCGTGGGCGCCGCGGTGTTCGGGGCGATCGCCAACGCCACCATCGCGGCCCGGCTGGCGGACGCCCCGATGCCGGGCCTGCCGGCCCATCTGGACGAGGTGACCCGGGCCCTGGACGACCCGGCGGAGCTGACCGGCGCGGCCGCCGACTATCTGCGCGGGGCGGTCACCAGCGCGGTGGAGTACGTCTACCTGGGCGCGGCGGCCGCCGCGGTCGCCGCCCTGCTGGTCCTCCTGCTGGTGGCCCCCCGCCGCTTCCCGGTCCTGCCCGAACAGCGCGAGGAATAACGGCAGTCGGCGGGACCGGCGGACCCGCGGCAGTCCGTACGGCGGGTCGGCCTTGTCATGCTCCGGGGCAGGGGGTAGACCACAGACGGGGGGTGCCCGCCCAGGGCGCCGACTCGGGGCACCTGCCCGGGGGGACGAGCATGCTTTCCGCTTTCTTCGCACTGCTGACGCTGGCCGCGCTGGCCGGCCCGCTGCTGTTCCGGCTGCGCCGCGACCCGGGGTTCATCACCGGCCGGGACGGCCGGCTGTCCACCTCGACCACGCTGGCCCTGGCCTGGACCCTGATCCTGGTCTGGCTGCTGCTGGTGATCCTCGGCTACGGGCTGACCGCAGGCGGCGGCATCGGCTGGTTCCACCGCCCGGACGGGCCGCTGTCCGCCCTGACCGGGGTCTATCTGCCGCTGCTCGGAGGCCCGTACGTGGCGCTGATCGCCGCCAAGGCGGTGGTCGGCCTGCGGGTGGAGCAGGGCGGGCTGGCCAAACCGGGCCCGGGCCCCGGGTCCGGGCCCCGGCCGGTCCGGGACCTGATCGCGAACGACGGCGGGCGCACCGACCTGGTGGACCTCCAGTACGTGGCGCTCAGCGCGGTCACCATGGCCTATGTGGTGGCGTTCTTCCTGAGCGACGTGGGGGCCGGACTGCCGAGGCTGCCGGAGCAGATCTGGGCGCTGACCGGGGCGCCGGCCGGCGCCTACCTGCTGAACAAGCTGGCCTCCCGGCCCAACCCGGTGATCACCGGCGTACGGCAGGAGGCCCCGGGCGGGCCGGTGGTGCTGACCGGCGGCTTCCGGGGGGAGGCGGCGACCGTGTCCTTCAACGGGGTCGAGACCCCGGCCCGGCTCGACTCCGGGCAGCTGGTCGTGGACCGGCCGGGACCGCTGGCCGGCCCCCAGACGGTGATAGCCACCGTCGCGGGCCTCCGCAGCGACCCGCACGCCTTCACCCCCGCCATGGCTCCGGCCGCCCCGGACGCGGAAGCGGCGGACCCGGGCTTCACTGACCCGGGCAAGGCGGATCCGGGCACGGTCGACCCGGGCGTGGCGCACGGGCCGAGCACCGCTCCGGCCCCGGCCACCGTCATCGGCGCCACGGTGATCGGTACGCCCCGCCCGGCCCCGGCCCCGGAATCCGACCCCCGGCCCACCGGCCAGGACGGCCCGGCCTAGCCGGTTTCGTCGTTCTTGTGGCGGGCGTAGTAGCGCGCCACCCGGGTCCGGTTGCCGCAGGCCGAGGCCACGCACCAGCGGCGGCGGGGGTGGGCCGGCAGGAAGAGCAGGACGCAGTCCGGTGCCTCGCAGTCCCGCACCGTGCCCACCTTCGGGTCGGTCAGCAGTCCGGCCACCGCCTCGGCCAGTTCCGCCGCCAGCCGCCGGGCCGGGTCGGCGGCCCGGTGCGTCAGGGCGGTCAGGCCGCCTTCGGCGGTCCAGTCGAGCTCCCGGTGGGCGGGGGCGGCGGCCAGGAAGGCGTTGAGTTCGCGCAGGGCCCCGGCGGGCGGGCGTTCGCCCCGGCGGGCCGCGGCCAGCGCCGGGCCGGCCGCCTCCCGTACGGCGCGGACGGCGGCCAGTTCGGCCGCGCCCACCTCGGGCACCGGTGTCAGTCGGCCGGTCTGGGCGGCGAGCCAGGCGGTCAGTCCCCCGGTGTCGGCGATCAGGTCGCCGGTCGGCGCGGGCCGGGTGTTGAGCAGGTCCAGGGCGAGCGGCTCGCCCAGCAGCGGGAAGGTCACCATCACCTGACTAATGGTACTCGAAGCACTTGACCCGTTAGAGGTTCATGGTCAAACTAATGGAACCAACCAGCCAGGAGGCATGTGATGAGCACGGTCGCACCCCGCACCGCCCGCGCACCCCGGATCCGCCACCAGCACGTCGAGGTGGACGGCGTCCGCGTCTTCTACCGCGAGACCGGCCCCGCCGACGGCCCCGTCCTCCTGCTGCTGCACGGCTTCCCCACCTCCTCCCACCAGTTCACCCGCCTGATGGACGCCCTCGGCGACGGCCGGCACCGGCTGATCGCCCCCGACCACCCCGGCTTCGGCCGGACCGCGACCCCCGCCGGATACACCCACGCGTTCGACGCCCTCGCCGACACCCTCGAAGGGTTCACCGACGCCCTCGGCCTCGACCGCTACGCCCTCTACCTCTTCGACTTCGGCGCCCCCATCGGCCTCCGCCTCGCCACCCGCCGGCCCGACCGGATCACCGGCCTGATCGTGCAGAACGGCAACGCCTACGAGGACGGACTCTCCGACGCCGCCCGCGAGTTCACCGGCCTGCGCCGCGAGGTCCCCGGCAACGAGGAGCGGGTCCGCGCCCTGTTCACCCCCGAAGGCACCCGCTTCCAGTACGAGACCGGGGTCGCCGACCCCTCGCTGATCTCCCCCGACAGCTGGACCCTCGACCAGCACTACCTCGACCTGCCCGGCCGCGCCGACGCCCAGGCCGACCTCGCCTTCGACTACGCCGGCAACCTCGCCCGCTACCCCGCCTGGCAGGCCTGGCTCCGCGAACACCGCCCGCCCACCCTGGTGCTGTGGGGCGCGGGCGACCCCTTCTTCCTCCCGGCCGGCGCCCACGCCTACCGCCGCGACCTCCCCGACGCGAAGGTCCATGTCTTCGAGGACGCCGGCCACTTCGCCCTGGAGACCCACCTCCCCGAGATCGCCCCCCTGATCGCCGAGTTCCTCACCGACCTCCCCTGACCCACCCCGGACACCGGACCCGCGCACCCGGGCCCACCGGGCCCACGGCCCGCCGACCCTCAGCCCTCCGCCGGTGCCCGGCCCGTCAGGGCGGCCAGGCTCGCCCGCACATGGTCCATATGGGCCCGCAGCTCCTCCTGCGCCTCCGCGTGCTCGCGCAACAGCCGCTCCGTCTCCCGGCCCGTCCGCTCCTCCCGCGCCCGGGCCTCCGCGATCAGCTCCGCCGCCCGCGCCTGCGCGTCCTCCTGCCCGTGCCGGGCCTCCTCCTGCGCCTGCGCGAACGCCCGCCGGGCCTCCGTCAGCCGGGACTCCCCGTACGCCTCCGACTCCGCCTCCCGCACCAGGAACCCCTCCTCCCGGTCCGCCAGCTCCCGCTGCGCCGCGTCCCACCGCTCCACCCGCTCGGCCTCCCGCTCCGCGAGCAGCGCGTCGGCCCGCCGCCGGGTCTCCAGCAGCACCGCACGCGCCTCCCCCTGCCACTCCCCGGCCTCGGAACGGGCCTCCGCCAGCAGTTCCTCCGCCTCCCGGCCGGCCCGCAGCAGCCCTTGGCGGGCCCGCACCTCGGTCTGGTCCCGCACCGCCGCCGCGTCCACCCGGGCCAGCTCCGCCACCCGGTCCGCGTGCGCCTCCGCCGCGCCCCGGGCGGCCGCCGCGTCCACCCGCGCGTCCTCGCGTACCGCCTCCGACTCCTCCTCCGCCAGCGACAGGATCCGGCGGGCCCGCTCCCCCAGGTCCTCGTAGGTCTGCGGGACCAGGCCCGCCACCGCCGCGCGCAGCCGCTCCGCGTCCGCCTCCATCCGCTTCGCCAGCACCGTCAGCCGCGCCACCCGCTCCCACGCCTCGTCCCGCTGCCCGGACAGCCGGGACAGGTAACGGTCCACGTCCTCCGGCCGGTAGCCACGGCCCCGGACCATCGCGAACCGGTGGGGCCGAGGTGACACGGGCGGCATGGACGGCATGGGCGGCATGGCTGAACTCATCCGGAAAGCGCCTCTCTCGCGGGGATTCCTGTCAAGGATGCGCCATTTGCGATCAGAAGCCGGAATGGCCGGGCCGGAACCCCCGTCGTCGAAGACGGGGTCCGGCCCGGCCATTCCCTCCACCAGGCGGTCGTCAGGACCCGATCAGAGCAGCCCGTCCCACATCTGCTCCAGCAGCACCGACCACCAGCTCTCCGGCGAGGCCAGCGCGGCACTGTCCAGCGAGGCCAGGTTCGCCTGGAAGTCGACCGTCCAGCGCCCCGCCTGCTCCGGCGTCAGATGCTGGCGCAGCCGCCACATGTGACCCAGCATCGCCATCGACCGGACGAACTGCGGCAGACTCGAATTCACGAACTGCGGCGGCACCGGAGCACCCCCGGGCCCGCCCTCCACCGGCACGGCCACGATGTGCGCCGTCCCGTACTGCACGCACAGCGCCTTGCCGAAGTCGCTGCCGACCACCAGGTACGAACCGGCGTCCGTGGCCGGCTGCACCTGCCGCTGCGCCGCCAGCTCGGCCAGCGTCGGCACCGGCTGACCCGGCACCGCCTGCGCCCAGAAGAACGGCCCGAAGTCCACCGGCAGACCCGCCCAGACCAGGGTCTGCGCCACGATCTCCGGCACACCCTGCCGGGACACCGCCCGCTGCTCGAACCGGAACACGCCCTGCGGCCCGAACGCACCCGTCAGCTCCTGCGCGATCGCCTCCATCGGCACGGCGGGCTGCAACGGCACCTGCGGCAGCGGCGCCCGGACCGGAGCCGGACGCGCCGGACCGTCCGCGACCTGGTGCAGCTCCCCCTGATGGGTGAGCAGGTGCTGCATGCCCTGGCGGCGGCTCGCGTGGTCCTGACCGTACGGAGCGACGCTGGTGATCCGCACCTGGGGCCAGGTCTCCCGGATCATCCGGGCGCAGTAGGCACCCGGCAGCTCGCAGGACTCCAGCTCGGTGTGCAGCTCCAGCACCTGCTGCGGGGGCACGTTCATGGCCCGCAGTTCGTGCAGGATCTGCCACTCCGGGTGCGGGGTGCCGGGCGCGGAACGGCGGATGATCTGCTGCTCCGAGCCGTCGGGCGCGCGGTAGCGCAGTACGGCCTGATAGCCGGGACCCACCGTGGGCACCCCGCCCTGCGGCCCCGGGGCCGGAGCCGGGCCGGGCCCCTGCCCCACCGGCGGGCGCGGCACACCGGGCCC
This sequence comes from Streptomyces sp. NPDC033845, assembly GCF_055576225.1. Lineage (NCBI taxonomy): Bacteria > Bacillati > Actinomycetota > Actinomycetes > Kitasatosporales > Streptomycetaceae > Streptomyces > Streptomyces sp. NPDC033845. The sequence goes on from NZ_JBVIRI010000005.1 coordinate 113,066, forward strand.
CGCGAGCATGGTCGCGGCATGGTCCATACCGCCACCGGGCGCACCGGGCGCACCGGGAGGCCCGGGCGGAGCCGGCTGCCCGGGAGCTCCCGGCGGACCGGGCGGCTGCGGCACACCCGGACCGGCCAGCATGGTCGCCGCATGGTCCAGCCCACCACCGGGGGCACCCGGCGCACCGGGAGGCCCGGGCGGGGCCGGCTGCCCGGGAGCACCGGGCGGACCGGGCGGCTGCGGCACACCGGGACCGGCCAGCATGGTCGCGGCATGGTCGAGCCCACCGCCGGGCGCACCGGGGGAACCGGGCGGGTGGGGCACACCGGGGCCCGCGAGCATGGTCGCGGCATGGTCCAGCCCACCACCGGGCGGCCCGGGCGGAGCCGGCTGCCCGGGAGCTCCCGGCGGACCGGGCGGCTGCGGCACACCCGGACCGGCCAGCATGGTCGCCGCATGGTCCAGCCCACCACCGGGCGCACCCGGCGCACCGGGGGCACCCGGTCCGTCCGGCGCGCCGGGGCGTCCCGGCACCCGTGCCCTGCTGGTGGGCGCGTCCGCGATGTCCGCGGCCCCGCCCGCCGGCCCGGGCTGCCCGGGCCGACCGGCCTGATCGGCCTCCTGCGGCGGGGCCGACCGGCTCAGGTCGATGGCCGGCGCCACCGCCGTACGCGGCAGCTGGCTCCCGCCCGCCATCAGCTGGGTACGGGCCTCCGGCTCCACCCCGGACGCGGGGGACTCCTCAAGGTCCACACCGGACAGCGGCGGCGCGAACACCGTCGCGGGCAGCGGCACGGACACGTCGTCCGCGTCCAGGTTCACATCGGTGCCCGCCCACGGCGTCGCATCCGAGGGCACCGGCACCGGCACCGGCGCGGGACCTGACCCGGAGCCGGACACCGGAGCCGGACCCGAATCCGAATCCGGTACCGGCGGCGCGGGTACCGGAGGCGCGGGCACCGCCGACGGCGCCTCCGCGGCCGGCTCCGCCACGGGCTCCGCGAACGGCACCGAGGCCCCCGCCTCCCGCAGCCACTCCGGCGGACTCAGCATGAACGAGGTCTGCTCCGAGTCGATCCGCGGCGGCGGCACCGACGCCTCCGGCGCCCCGCCGGAGACCACGGCCCCGTACTCCTCCTCGTACCGGCGGATCACCTCGCCCACCGGCAGTCCCGGCCACAGGGTCACCTCGCCGCTGTCGCGGGCGATCACCAGCCGCTGCCGGCCGCCCCCCGACACCGGACCGGACGCACGGTCCTCCGCCCACACCACGAACCCGAGGCCGAACTCCCGTACCCGCACCTCCCGGTGCTGGTACGCGGCCACGTCCCCGTTGATCCACTCCTCGGCGCGCTCCTGCGCCTGCGCGAACGTCACCACGACGCGATCACCCCTCCACCGACGACGGACCCGACACGGGAACCGCGTGCGCGAAACCGCCGTCCACCATCAGACCGGCCACCGTCTCCAGCTCCGGCGGATTGCCCGCCAGCCGCTCCAGGAAGGAGTCGAAATCCGCACCGCACGGCAGCAGCAGACGCTCCACCCGCTCCTGGACCGACCATCCGTCCCGGTCGCGCGCGTCGTCGTACGGGGAGAACCACACCGAACCGAGCGCCTCGCCCTTCACCTTCACCGCGAGCAGACCGCCCTGCGCGAAACCCACGCACAGGTAGTCCTTGGTCAGATGGTCCCGCAGGCACTTGTTGACGTACACCAGGTCGTTGACCGCCGCCTCCTCGCGCACCGTGAAGAACGGCTGGTCCACCAGCAGCCCCAGGTCCACGTCCAGGCCCGCGCCGACCGGGGCGCAGCCGCCCGCCGCCTTCAGGAACGACCGGTACGCCTCCGGAAGGCGGTAGCCCAGGTCCTCCTCGACACCGAGCACCTGCTGCTCCGACACCGACACCAGCGACTTCGGCAGCCCCAGGTGCACCGGGCGCACCTCCTGCAACGGCCGGGTGCCCCGCTTCTCGTGGTCCACCGGAGCCGTCGCCAGCCCCGCGTGGTGCCGCAGCAGGGCCTTCACCTCCACCGGCACCAGCTCCAGCCGGCGGGTCCCCGACACGTGGTGCCAGGTCCAGCCGTGCGGGGTCGCCACCGGACCCACCGTGTCCCACAGCTCGTGCCCCGACGCGCGCATCGCCGCGTTCGCCGACACGTAGTCCGTCAGCCGCAGCTCGTCCACGCCGAAGCCCTCGGGCGGCGCGGCGATCTCCACCGCGGCCCGCGCGTACGGCGCGAAATCCGGATGCCCGTTCCCGTCCATCCGCACACCCTGCGGATGCCGGGCGGCCCGGACGGGATCCGGGAAGTGCACGACCTGCCCGGAGTACGCGGCGTTGGGTGGCACGGCCTGCTGCCCGAGCCGACCTGTCGTCATGGCGGTAGCCCCCTGCTGGATCTGGCTGGTTCCGCACAGCCTAAGCGGTACGGCAAGGCCCCCACCCTCCCCCGAGCCCCGCCCGCGAGCACCGCCCCGGAACATCCGAATTGATACGAATATTCGACCCCGCTTCCCCACCCATGGGGACATTTGACAGGCTGTCCCGCAGCACGGGGGCGTGCGCGACAGCGGCCACCACCGCCGCCACGGGAGGGAACACACGACATGCTCGACCTGCAGAACACCACCGCACGCAACGGCCCGTCGGAGGCCACCGCACCGGCCGGCGACCCCCGCCTGCGCTGGAGCAGCACCGACGGACCCACCGCACCCACCCTCCGGTTCCGCCGCGACGGCATCCTCCCCACCATCGCCGCAGCCCTCTCCGTACGCGGCGAAACCCTCACCGGCACCGCGGGCAAGGGCGACCTGCCGCCCACCCTCCACCCGCTCGTCCAGGACTTCCTCGACACCCTCACCAGCAACCAGCGGGAACGCTTCACCGGCCGCTGCCCCGAAGCCACCCTGCTCTCCCGCCACCTCACCACCGTCGAGGGCAACCGCAGCCGCCGCGCCTCCCGCAAACCCCTCACCGCCGGCGAGGCCCGGCGCGCCCTCAAGCACTCCCGCATCACCGCCCGCCGCATCCGCGAGGACGGCGACCCCCTGCACGGCAGCTACGCACCCCCGTGTCGCTCCTGCGACGCACTCCTCGCCCACTTCGGCGTCCGCCCCGTCGACCTCACCACCCCCGAGAAGCCATGACCACCACCAGCGCCTCCTACGACCGCTCCTCGGCCACCCGCTTCCCGGCCCCGGTCGACACCGCCCTGCGCACCGCCGGCTGGCAGCCCGGCCGCTGGGACATCAAGCAGGCCGAGTACTGGGCCGACGCCCTCCGCGACCACACCACCCCGGCCGGCCACCAGCACACCGTCTTCCCGGCCGCCGTCGAGGCCTGGGCCGAGTTCGGCGGGCTCACCGTCACCGCCCCCGGACCCGGCCGCCAGATAGCGCCCGCCACCGTACGGATCGACCCCCTCACCGGGCTCCACCTCGCCCGGACCTTCGCCGACCTCGGCCGCGCCCTCTCCAGCCGACTCGCCCCGCTCGGCGTCGAATCCGACGGCACCGCCCATCTGGCCATCGACGCCGAAGGCCGCGTCTACTCCATCGACCACACCGGCGACTGGTACCTCGGCGCCACCCTCGACGAGGCCCTCACCCTCCTCCTCACCGGCCTCCAGCCCACCCGCCTCACCACCTGACGGCGGCGTACGGGGGGACCAGCCGGCCCGTACGGGGACCAGGGGACAGGGATCAGGCGGTGCGCGCGGGGTTCAGGCGGCCCGGCCGGGGAGTACCGCCGACACCCGCCAGCCGCCGGCCTCCGTCGGCCCCGACACGAACACCCCGCCCAGCGCCAGCACCCGCTCCCGCATCCCCACCAAGCCGTTCCCCCCGCTCGGCAGCCCGGCACCGCCGGTCTCCCCGTCGCACGGCCCGTTCTCCACCTGCATCGCGACCTCGCCGCCCCGGTACGCCAACCGCACGACGACCTTCGCCCCCACCGCGTGCTTGTGGCAGTTGGTCAACGCCTCCTGCACCACCCGGTAGGCCGTCTGCTCCACCTCCGCCGCGTACCCGCCGGCCATGCCGACCCCGTCGGGTCCGTCGGGTCCGTCTACCAGAAGCTCCACGACCATCCCGGCCGCCCGGGACTGCCCCACCAGCACCTCCAGCTCGGCCAGCGTCGGCCCCTCCTCCGGCGGCACCGCCGGATCCCCCGGCCCGGCCGGCACCACCGCGGCCACCACGGCCGCCCCCGAACGCACCGACACCGGCACCGAGGCCGCCGCCGGCACCGGCTTCTCCGGCGCCCGCAGCACCCCGAGCATCTCCCGCAGCTCCGTCAGCGCCTGCCGGCCCATGTCCCCCACCAGACCCGCGTTCCGCGCCGCCTTCTCCGGATCCTTCGGCGCCACCGCCTGCACCGCCGCCGCGTGCACCACCATCAACGACACCCGGTGCGCCACCACGTCGTGCATCTCCCGGGCGATCCGGGTCCGCTCCTCCTGCCGCGCCCACTCGGCCCGCTCCTCGGCCCGGTCGGCCAGCAGCGACAGTTCCCGCTCCAGCGAGTCCGCCCGCTCCTGCAGGCTCTCCATCAATCGGCGCCAGGCCCCCATGTACAGCCCGTAGAGCACCGGCGGGGCCGTCAACGCGATCGCGATGAACCCCGACAGCACCCACAGGGAGGTCCCGCTCGCCTCGATGTCCAACCGGGTCCGCACGTACATCACCGCGAACGTCGCCCCGAACGACAGCAGGGTCAGCAACCCGGTGATCCGGCGCGGCACCTCCGAGGCCGCCAGCGTGTACAGCCCCACCACGCCCAGCATGAACCCCATGGCGGCCGGCGACACCGCGATCCCCACCAGCACCACGGCGATCGGCCACCGGCGCCGCAGCACCAGCGAACTCCCCACCAGCGCCCCGAACAGCACCCCGACCGCTTCGGGCACCCCCGCCTCCCGGGCGAAGGAGACCCCCTCGAAACCACACTCGACGGCCGACACCGCCGCGAGCCCCACATCCAGCACGAGATCCCAGGGCTTCCCCCACCACATGGGCCCCGCGCGACCCTCGCCGCCTTGCTTTTCCCCCGTCATGGTCATACCGCCCAGCGTACGGGCGCGCCCCCGCACACACGCGAGCAGAATTCCCGCACACCCCCGGTAATCGCACATCCGACTGAAGCGGCACAACCCCAGGACGAACCGGAAGAACATCGGCGCCGACTATCGCGGCTGCCCGGCCGTGCGCGTCCTGCAAAGCGCCGATCCGTACCGTCGCATCGAGGGGGCGTGGTACGGCATAGTAGGGGCTGCCCCTAAAGCCGATCACCAGAATCGGGCATAGGCGACGAACCATCCCGGGTCGTCTAATGGCAGGACAAATGGTTTTGGTCCATTGAATGAGGGTTCGATTCCTTCCCCGGGAGCTTCGCAAAGCCGGGTCCTGACGTGACAGTCGGGACCCGGCCTCGTTTACGGGACTTAACGCCCCGGTATCCTTCACGGGTCCACCCCCTGAAGCCGAAGGGCATCCCCGTGAGCGCCAACCGCCCGGCAGCCGTCGTCGTACTCGCAGCGGGGGAGGGCACCCGCATGAAGTCGGCCACCCCCAAGGTCCTGCACGAGATCTGCGGGCGTTCGCTCGTGGGTCATGTCGTCGCCGCCTCCCGTGAGCTCGATCCCGAACACCTCGTCGTGGTCGTCGGCCACGCCCGCGAGCAGGTCGTCGCGCATCTCGGCGCGGTCGACGCCGGTGTGCGGACGGCCGTGCAGTACGAGCAGAACGGCACCGGCCACGCCGTCCGGATGGCTCTGGAGGAGCTCGGCGGGCAGGTCTCCGGGACCGTGGTCGTGGTCTGCGGGGACACTCCGCTGCTGACCGGGGACACCCTCGCGCAGCTGGTCGCCACCCATGGCGCGGACGGCAACGCCGTCACCGTGCTGACCGCCGAGGTGCCGGACTCCACCGGCTACGGCCGGATCGTGCGGGACAGCGAGTCCGGTGCGGTGAAGGCGATCGTGGAGCACAAGGACGCCTCGGACGCCCAGCGGGCGATCCGGGAGATCAACTCCGGGGTGTTCGCCTTCGACGGGACCCTGCTGGCCGAGGCGCTGGGGAAGGTCCGGACGGACAACAGCCAGGGCGAGGAGTACCTCACCGACGTGCTGGGGATCCTGCGCGAGGCCGGGCACCGGGTGGGGGCCGCCGTGGGCGGGGACCACCGGGAGATCCTGGGGATCAACAACCGGGTGCAGCTGGCGGCGGCCCGCGGTCTGCTGAACGCGCGCCTGCTGGAGCGGGCGATGCTCGCGGGCGTGACGGTGGTGGACCCGGGCAGCACGTTCGTGGACGTGACGGTCGGCTTCGGGCAGGACGCGGTGGTGCACCCGGGGACCCAGCTGCTGGGCGAGACGCGGATCGGCGAGGGTGCCGAGGTGGGTCCGAACACGCGGCTGAAGGACACCGTGGTGGGTGCCGGGGCGCGGGTGGACAACACGGTGGCGGACGGGGCGGTGGTCGGGGACGCGGCGACCGTGGGTCCGTTCGCGTATCTGCGGCCGGGCACCCGGCTGGGCGCGAAGGCGAAGGCCGGCACGTACGTGGAGATGAAGAACGCGACGATCGGCGAGGGCACGAAGGTGCCGCACCTGTCGTACGTGGGTGACGCGACGATCGGCGAGTACAGCAACATCGGCGCGGCCAGTGTGTTCGTGAACTACGACGGTGAGAACAAGCACCACACCACCGTCGGCTCGCATTGCAAGACGGGCTCGGACAACATGTTTGTGGCACCCGTCACCATCGGGGACGGCGCCTACACGGCCGCCGGGTCGGTCATCACCAAGGACGTTCCGGCGGGCGCGCTGGCCGTGGCCCGCGGCCAGCAGCGGAATATCGAGGGCTGGGTGGCCCGCAAGCGTCCGGGCAGTGCGGCCGCCCAGGCCGCCCAGTCGGCGGCCGACGGGGTCCCGGCCGAGAACTGACCGGAAACGGGTACGTCGGGGACGGCGTACCGTGGTAGGTGCACGCAATTCGGCTGGCTCACCGTGCGCGGGACGGACGCGCACGGGGGCGAGCAGCTTCCAACACGTCTGAGGAGACTGTGCTGTGACCGGGATCAAGACGACCGGCGAGAAGAAGCTGATGCTCTTCTCCGGCCGCGCCCACCCCGAGCTGGCCGAGGAGGTCGCGCACCAGCTCGGTGTCGAGCTCGTGCCGACCAAGGCTTTCGACTTCGCGAACGGTGAGATCTACGTCCGCTTCGAGGAATCGGCGCGCGGCGCGGACTGCTTCGTGATCCAGAGCCACACGGCTCCGATCAACAAGTGGGTGATGGAGCAGCTGATCATGATCGATGCGCTGAAGCGCGCGTCGGCGGCCTCCATCACGGTGATCGTGCCCTCGTACGGGTACGCGCGTCAGGACAAGAAGCACAAGGGCCGCGAGCCGATCTCGGCGCGGCTGGTGGCGGACCTGCTGAAGACGGCGGGTGCGGACCGGATCCTGACGGTGGACCTGCACACGGACCAGATCCAGGGCTTCTTCGACGGTCCGGTGGACCACCTGTCGGCGCTGCCGGTGCTGGCGGACTACGTGGGCGCGAAGGTGGACCGTACGAAGCTGACGATCGTGTCCCCGGACGCGGGCCGGGTGCGCGTGGCGGACCGCTGGTGCGACCGGCTGGACGCTCCGCTGGCGATCGTGCACAAGCGGCGCGACAAGGACGTGGCGAACCAGGTGACCGTCCACGAGGTGGTCGGTGAGGTCAAGGGCCGCGTGTGCGTGCTCGTGGACGACATGATCGACACCGGTGGCACGATCTGCGCGGCGGCCGAGGCGCTGTTCGCGCACGGTGCGGAGGACGTGATCGTGACGGCGACGCACGGCATCCTGTCGGGGCCGGCGGCGGACCGTCTGAAGAACTCGAAGGTGTCGGAGTTCGTGTTCACGAACACGCTGCCGGATCCCTCGGACCTGGAGCTGGACAAGATCACGGTGCTGTCGATCGCCCCGATGGTGGCGCGTGCGGTGCGTGAGGTCTTCGAGGACGGTTCGGTGACGAGCCTCTTCGAGGAGCAGCAGTAGGGCGATCGCTGATCGTTTTTGGGTGCGGCCTCCCGGCCGGGTAGACTCCTTGAGTTGCTCGGCGAGGGAGGCCGTACCTTTTCGGTACCGCCCTCCGTTATCGACGCGCTCTTCGTAGCAGGCCGTTCAGGCCGGGTGACCCTTCCGTTTTCCGTCACCCCATGAGGAGTGCGCATGTCTTCCGAGGTCAAGCTTTCCGCCGAGCTCCGTTCCAGCTTCGGCAAGGGTTCCGCCCGTCAGGCCCGTCGTGCGGCCCTGACCCCCGCGGTCATCTACGGCCACGGCCAGGACCCCAAGCACGTCAACGTCGAGGCCCACGGTCTGATGATGGCGCTGAAGACCCCGAACGTCCTGCTGTCGCTGGACATCAAGGACGGCGGCACCGAGCTGGTCCTGCCGAAGGCCGTCCAGCGCCACCCCCTGAAGCGCACCATCTCGCACGTCGACTTCCTGATCGTCAAGAAGGGCGAGAAGGTCACGGTCGAGGTTCCGGTCCACACCGAGGGTGAGCTGGCGGCGGGCAGCAACATGCTGGAGACCCTGCTGACGACCATCACCGTCGAGGCCGAGGCCACCCACCTGCCGGAGGCCGTGACCGTCTCCATCGCGGGCCTGGAGGCCGGTGCCACCGTCACCGCCGCCGACCTGGTCCTGCCGGCCGGCACCACGCTGGCCGTGGACGGCGAGACCCCCGTCCTTCAGGTCGTGGCCCCGCAGGCCGAGGAGCCGGCCGCCGAGGCCGCCGAGGGCACCGAGGCCTGAGTCACGTCCCGGGCCGCTTCACGGCCCGGTTCGCTTTGCTGATCGACCGCCGTTCGGCTCCACTGGAGCGGGACGGCGGTCGTTTCGTTTTCATCCGTGGTGGAGGAGTTCTTTCGATGGCTGACGATGCGGCGGCACCCTGGCTGGTAGTGGGGCTGGGGAATCCGGGCGGCGAGTACGCGGGGAACCGGCACAACATCGGTTTCATGGTGGCGGATCTGCTGGCCGGCCGGATGGGCGGCAGGTTCAAGGCGCACAAGGCGGCGCGGGCGCAGGTGCTGGAGGGCCGGATCGGTGCGCCGGGGCCGGCGAACCGGCGGGTGGTGCTGGTGAAGCCGATGTCGTTCATGAACCTGTCGGGCGGTCCGGTGACGGCGCTGCGGGACTTCTACAAGGTGCCGCTGGAGCGGGTGGTGGCGGTCCACGACGAGCTGGACATCGACTATCCGACGCTGCGGCTGAAGCTGGGCGGCGGGGACAACGGGCACAACGGCCTGAAGTCGATGACGAAGTCGATGGGAGCGGACTACCACCGGGTGCGGTGCGGGATCGGTCGTCCGCCGGGCCGGATGGAGGTGGCGGACTTCGTGCTGCGGGACTTCTCCTCGGCGGAGCGCAAGGAGCTGGACTGGTTCGTGGACCGGTCGGCGGACGCGGTGGAGTGCCTGGTGCAGGAGGGGCTGGAGCGCGCCCAGTCCACGTACAACTCCTGAGTACGGCCGACTCCCGAGTACGGCGGACTCCCGAGTACGGCGGAGCCCCCGCGCCCTTTCCGGGTGCGGGGGCTCCGTGCTGCGCGGGGGCGGGTCAGCCGGTGTTGCGGAGGCCGGCGGCGACTCCGTTGACGGTGAGGAGCAGGGCCCGGGCGAGCAGCGGGTCGGGTTCCTCGCCGGCGGCCGCGGCGGCCCGCTGGCGGGCCAGCAGGGAGACCTGGAGGTAGGAGATGGGGTCCAGGTAGGCGTCGCGGACGGAGAAGGTCTGCTGGAGGACGGGGTTGGAGTCGAGGAGGCGTTCGCCGCCGGTGATGGCGAGGACCTCGCGGACGGTGAGCTCGTGCTCGGCCTCGATCTGCGCGAAGACGTGCTTGAGGTTCTCGGGGACGAGGGTGTCGACGTAGTGGCGGGCGATCCGCAGGTCGGTCTTGGCCAGGGTCATCTCGACGTTGGACAGGAAGTTGCGGAAGAAGTGCCAGCGGTCGCCCATCTCGGCGAGGACCTCGTCCTGGCCGGCCTCGCGGAGGGCCTTGAGGCCGGAGCCGACCCCGTACCAGCCGGGGACGATCTGCCGGGACTGGGTCCAGCCGAAGACCCAGGGGATGGCGCGGAGGCCGTCGAGGCCGGCGCCGGAGTCGGGGCGGCGGGAGGGCCGGGAGCCGAGGTGCAGGTCGGCGAGCTGGTCGACGGGGGTGGCGGCGAAGAAGTAGGCGGGCAGGTCGGGGTCCTCGACGAGCCGGCGGTAGGCGCCGTGGGCGGCGTCGGAGACCACGTCCATGGCGGCGTCCCAGCGGGCCAGGTCGTCGTCGGACTGGCGGGGGGCGGTGTGCAGGGCGGAGGCCTGGAGGGTGGCCGCGACGGTCAGTTCCAGGTTCTCGCGGGCCAGCGAGGGGACGAGGTACTTGTCGGAGATGACCTCGCCCTGCTCGGTGACCTTGATCTCGCCTTCCAGGGTGCCCCAGGGCTGGGCGAGGATCGCGTCGTGGGAGGGGCCGCCGCCGCGGCCGACGGTGCCGCCGCGGCCGTGGAAGAGGCGCAGGCGTACGCCGTAGCGGTGGGCCACGTCGCGGAGCCGGCGCTGGGCGCGGTGGATCTCCCACTGGCTGGTGGTGATGCCGCCGAACTTGGAGGAGTCGGAGTAGCCGAGCATGACTTCCTGGACGTCGCCGCGGAGGGAGACCAGGCGCCGGTAGGAGGGGTCGGCGAGCATCTCGTCGAGGATGACGTCGGCGGCGCGGAGTTCGTCGGTGGTCTCCAGGAGCGGGACGATGCCGATCTTGGCGCAGCCGCCGTGGAGGTCGATGAGGCCGGCCTCGCGGGCGAGGACGGCGGCGGCGAAGACGTCGTCGGCGCCCTGGCACATCGAGATGATGTAGGACTCGATGACCTCGGGGCCGAACTTCTCGAAGGCGTCCTTGATGGTGCCGAAGACGCCGAGGGTCTTCTGGCCGGCCGCGTCCAGGGGAGCGGGGGTGGGGGCCAGCGGGCGGCGGGAGCGGAGTTCCTTGGCGAGGAGCTTCTGCCGGTAGTCGCGGGGCATGTCGGCGTAGCGCCAGGACTCCTCGCCGAGGCGGTCGAAGAGCTGGCCGAGGGCGTGGTGGTGGGCGTCGGCGTGTTCGCGGACGTCCATGGTGGCGAGCTGGAGGCCGAAGGCGGCGAGGGTGCGGATGGTGCGGTCCATGCGGCCGTCGGCGAAGAGGGCGCCGCGGTGCTCGCGCAGGGAGGTCTGGATCAGGGTGAGGTCGGTGAGGAGCTCGGCGGTGCCGAGGTAGTCGCGGCCGTCCTGGTGGGGGGTGCCCTTGGCGAGGCGCTTGCGGGTGTTGAGGAGCTTCTGCCGGATGCAGGTGGCCTTGAGGCGGTAGGGCTCCTCGGCGTTGAGGCGCTTGTAGCGGGGGCTGATCTCGGGGAGGCGGTCGAGGTCGGCCTGGAGGGAGGCGAGGAGTTCCTCGGTGGCTCCGGTGTAGCGGATGGAGTTGGAGAGGAGTCCGCGGAGGAAGTCGACGAGTTCGAGGGCGTCGGTGATGCCGTGCTCGTGCTGGAGGATCAGGACTTCGCGGGTGACCTCGGGGGTGACGTTGGGGTTGCCGTCGCGGTCGCCGCCGATCCAGGTGCCGAAGGTGAGGGGGCGGGTTCCGGCGGGCAGTTCGACGCCGACGCGCTGGAGTTCGGCGGCGAGGTCCTCCAGGACGTCGCCGACGGCTCCGGCGTGGAGTTCGTCGAGGTAGTAGATGGCGTTGCGGGCCTCGTCGGCGGGCTCGGGGCGGACGACGCGGAGTTCGTCGGTCTGCCAGACGAGGTCGATGTTCTCGGCGAGGCGGAGGTCGTGGCGGCGGCGGTCGCCGGCGCCGGTGACGGGCTCTTCGAGGAGTGCGGCGATCCGGCGGAGCTTGTTGAGGACGCTGCGGCGGGCGGCCTCGGTGGGGTGCGCGGTGAAGACGGGCCGGACGTTGAGGTTGCGGACCGTGTCGCGGAGGTGCTCGGGGTCGGCGTCCTTGAGCATGTCCGCGGTGCGGGCGAGGAGGCCGCCCTCGGCGGCGCGCAGGGCGCGGAGCTCGCGGCCGCGGTGCACCTGCTCGGTGACGTTGGCGAGGTGGAAGTAGGTGGAGAAGGCGCGGACCAGCTTGGCCGCGGTCTCCAGGTCGGTGTCCCCGAGGAGCTGGGCGGCGGCTTCGCCGTCGGTGCGGGTGAGGGCGCGGACCTGCTCGACGAGGTCGAGGAGCTCGTGCCCCTCCTGGCGGACCAGGGTCTCGCCGAGGAGGTCGCCGAGGCGGCGGATGTCCGCGCGCAGCTCTGCGTTCGCGTTGGGGGTGGTCTGGTCGGCACTGCTCACAGGTGCGGCTCCTTGCAGTGGTTCGAGCGCTACGGGGAGTGGGTCTCCCGGGTGCGCGCGGCTGGGCCGCTTCCTGTGCGCAGCTCGGGCTGCCCGTGCGGACCGCGCTGTCCGACGAGACCAGGATAGGTGCCGGGGCGCGGTGCCCGGTCAAGGGTCGCCGGTGGTGGCTCACCTTGTGAGACGGGTGGGGGGTGGCTCGTTTTGCTGCTCTTGCCGGGGGGCGCGGCTGCGCCATACTTACGTGGCCGTAGGTTACGCATCCGTAGCCCGTGTGCCACTCGACTCCCTCACCCTCAGGGGACGCCCATGACCCTCAGCCCCGATCTGATCGAAGAATCCCCGGAGGCGGCCGGCGGGCCGCTGCCGTCGGCGACGCTGGGGGGTGAGAGCAAGCGGTCGGTCGAGCAGGTCGCGCTGCTGGTGTTCATCGTCGTGCCGTTCGTGGCGGTGCTGGCGGCGGTTCCGCTGGCCTGGGGCTGGGGGGTGAGCTGGCTGGACCTCGGTCTGATGGTGTTCATGTACTTCCTGACCTGCCACGGGATCACGATGGGGTTCCACCGGTACTTCACGCACGGGTCCTTCAAGGCGAAGCGGCCGCTGCGGATCGCGCTGGCGATCGCGGGGTCGATGGCGGTGGAGGGTCCGCTGGTGCGCTGGGTGGCGGACCACCGCAAGCACCACAAGTACTCGGACCACGAGGGTGACCCGCATTCGCCGTGGCGGTTCGGCGAGACGGTGCCGGCGCTGGTGAAGGGCCTGTGGTGGGCGCACATCGGGTGGCTGTTCGACGAGGAGCAGACGGACCAGCAGAAGTACGCGCCCGATCTGATCAAGGACCGGGCGATCCGGCGGATCTCCCGGGACTTCGTGTTCTGGGCGATGCTGTCGCTGGCGATCCCGCCGCTGGTGGGCGGTCTGGTGACGATGTCGTGGTGGGGTGCGTTCACGGCGTTCTTCTGGGGTTCTCTGGTGCGGGTGGCGCTGCTGCACCATGTGACCTGGTCCATCAACTCGATCTGTCACGCGGTGGGCAAGCGGCCGTTCCGGTCGCGGGACCGTTCGGGGAACGTGTGGTGGCTGGCGGTGCTGTCGTGCGGGGAGTCCTGGCACAACCTGCACCACGCGGATCCGACCTCGGCGCGGCACGGGGTGCTGCGCGGGCAGGTGGATTCGAGTGCGCGGCTGATCCGCTGGTTCGAGGTGCTCGGCTGGGCGACCGATGTGCGCTGGCCGTCGGGTGCCCGGATCGAAGCCCGGCGCCGGGAGAAGAGCGCGAACCCGGCATGATGGGTGATGTGGCGATCGACGGCAGCAGTTCCAGCAGTGACAAGCCCCGGCGCGGTCGCCGGGTCCGGATGACCGGTGCCGAGCGGCGCCAGCAGCTGCTGGACATCGGCCGGGCCCTGTTCGCCGAGAAGGGTTTCGAGGGCACCTCGGTGGAGGAGATCGCGGCGAAGGCCGGGGTGTCCAAGCCGGTGGTGTACGAGCACTTCGGCGGCAAGGAGGGGCTGTACGCGGTCGTCGTGGACCGGGAGATGCGGCAGCTGCTGGACGGGGTGACGGGGGCGCTGACGGCGGGGCATCCCCGGGAGCTGCTGGAGCAGGCGGCGTTCGCGCTGCTGGACTACATCGAGAACTACACGGACGGTTTCCGGATCCTGGTGCGGGATTCGCCGGTGGCCCAGTCGACGGGCACGTTCGCTTCGCTGATCAGTGATATCGCCACGCAGGTGGAGGACATCCTGGGGCTGGAGTTCAAGGCCCGGGGGTTCGATCCGAAGCTGGCCCCGCTGTACGCGCAGGCGCTGGTGGGGATGGTGGCGCTGACGGGTCAGTGGTGGCTGGAGACGCGTCGGCCGAAGAAGGCCGAGGTGGCGGCGCATCTGGTGAACCTGGCCTGGCACGGGCTGGACGGGCTGGAGGCGAAGCCCCGGCTGATGGGGCACCGCAAGAGCTGACGCTCCAGCTCCTCAAAGGTTGTACAGGCAACATGTTTGCACTCGTTCACCCCCGGACTAGGCTGCGGTCATACGCTCGTCTGGGGGACCCCTTTGTCTGCTTCGCGCTTGTCTGCTTCGCGCCTTCCGCGTTCCGTCCGTTCCGCTGCCCGTGCCGCCCTCGTCGCGGCCGTCGGGGTCTGCCTGTGCGCCGTGCCGGTGACGGCCTCGGCGGCCGGTCCGGGCCCGGACGCGCGCAGACCCGCGGTGGACCTGCCCGCGCCGGAGCTCTCGCTGGGGCTGTCGGCACCGGCCGGCGCCCGGGCCAAGGGCGCGTTCGCGGCGGCGGTGGCGGCGAAGCCGCGGCTGGACCTGGACGGGGACGGGCTGTCGGACCTGATCGTCCGCGATGTGGCCGGTGACTCCTTCTCGCTGCTGAGCGCGGGCGGGTCGCAGGGGGTGGAGTTCCTGGTGCCCGACTTCGGGCGGGAGGCCCCGCGCGACATCGTCGGGCTGGGGAACGTCCGCGGCGGGGCCCTCCCGGAGGTGCTCCTGTGGTCGGCCGACGGCCGGCTGGCGCTGCACGAGGCCGGTCCGGAGGGCACCGGGCCGGCGAGCTGGTCCGGGCGGGGATGGCAGATCTACAACAAGCTGACGGCGGCCGGGGACCTCACCCGGGACGGCCGTCCCGACCTGCTCGCCCGCACCCCCTCCGGGGACCTGTACCTGTATCCGGCGACCGGGGCCGCCACCGGCGAGCCCTTCGCGGCCCGGATCAAGGTCGGCGGCGGCTGGGGGATCTACGACCAGATCGTCGGCACCGGCGACCTGGACGCCGACGGCATCGGCGACCTGCTGGCCCGGAAGCCGGACGGCAACCTGTACTCCTACCAGGGCACCGGGACGGCCGCCGCGCCGTTCAAGGCGGCCACCCTGGTCGGCGGCGGCTGGAACGCCTACAACAAGATCGTGGGCCTGGACGACCGCAACGGCGACGGCCGGGGCGACCTCCTCGCGGTCGCGGAGAACGGCGACCACTACTCGTACGCCTCGCTGGGCGGTGGCAAGTTCACCGCCCGCAAGCTGGACGGCACCGGCTGGACCACCCAGCAGCTGATCGTCAACTCGGGCACCACCCCGGTGTACGGCAAGCACGGCGCGATCATGGTCGACGGCGCGGGCAACACCCGGCAGAAGATCAACCTCACCAACGGGCGGTTCCTGGCCCCCGCCGCCGGTGCCGACAAGGGCTTCCGGTGGGGCGGCGGCGAGCTGGTGAACGCCACCGCGCTGGACTCGGCGGACTGGGGCTCCCCGCTCGCCTGGAACCGTGCGGCGGGCACCCTGGACAGCGTCGCGCTGGAGGTCCCGGTGGCGGGCGACTACGCGAGCACCGACCTGATCCTGGGCCCCGGCGACCTGACCGGCAACGGCCAGGGCGACCTGCTGCTCCGCGACACCGCGGGCGTCCTGTGGCTGCGGGCCGGCAACGGCTCCGGCAACTGGTTCGGGGCCCCCACCAAGGTCGGACCCGGCTGGGGCGGCTACACCACCATCGCCGGCGGCGGGGACCTCACCGGGGACGGGCTCGCCGACATCGTGGCGGCCGGCCCCGACGGCAAGCTCTACCTCTACCGCGGCACCGGCAGCGGCACCGCCCCGTTCGGCGCCCGCGAGCTCGTCGGCACCGGCTGGAACGCCTACACCGCCCTGGTCGCCCCCGGGGACCTCAACGGCGACGGCCGCGCCGACCTGGTCGCCCGGGACGCCACCGGCACCGTCTACCTGTTCCGCGCCACCGGGGGCACCGGTACCAAGGCCTTCGCCGCCCGCACCTACGCGGACAAGGGCTGGAACGTCCACGTGCAGGTCGACTAGTCATCGATTAGTCGACAAGGCCGCCGGCCTCCCGCGCCGGGACGGACGGGCGCGGGAAAGGTTGTACGGGCATCCCCTTCTGAGTTGTCGGACCCCCCGGATATGGTGAGATCACTTACCCGGGGGGGAATGTCCGACGCTCCGTGCCGCCTGCTGCGGCGCGTGCCAGCAGTCAGGGACTTCCACCCGGTTTCACCTGCAACTCAGGGGGAACCCCTTTGTCTTCCTCGCGTTCCCGGCGCCTGGGCCGTATCGCGGCCTGCACCGCGCTGGCCCTCTCGGCGGGCACCCTGCTGTCCGCCGCTCCCGCTTCCGCCGCCCCGCAGGACCAGGACCGCCCCACCGGCGCCTCCTCGCGTCCCGCGGGCCCCTCGCTCCAGGGCCTGCCCGAGCTGCACGCCCCGGCCGGCGCCCCCGGCAAGTCCTCCTTCGCCCTCAAGAAGGCGAAGCCGCGTCTGGACGCGGACGGCGACGGCACCAGCGACTTCCTCTACCGCACCCCGTGGGGCACCGCGGGCTTCCTCGGCAGCAAGGGCGGGACCTCCGGCCCGTTCACCGTCCACGGCGAGGCCGACGAGCTCGCCAGGGACCTGGTCGGCATCGGCAACATCCGCGGCGGCTCCGGCCCCGAGGTCCTCCAGTGGTACCGGGACGGCCGGCTGTCGCTGAACGGCGCCACCCGCACCGGCACCCAGGCCCCGACCTGGACCGGCACCGGCTGGCAGATCTACAACAAGCTGATCGCCGCCGGGGACCTCACCAAGGACGGCCGCCCCGACCTCCTCGCCCGCACCCCCTCCGGCGACCTGTACCTGTACAAGTCAACCGGCTCCGCCTCCGGCAACCCCTTCGCCGGCCGGGTGAAGGTCGGCAGCGGCTGGGGCGTCTACGACCAGATCGTCGGCGCCAACGACCTCGACGGGGACGGCAACGCCGACCTCGTGGCGAAGTCCACCGACGGCAAGCTCTACCACTACCGGGGCACCGGCAGCGGCTCCGCCCCCTTCAAGGGGCGCACCCTGGTCGGCGGCGGCTGGAACGCCTACAACAAGATCGTCGGCGGCGACGACATCGACGGCGACGGCCGCGGCGACCTGTGGGCCATCACCCCCTCGGGCACCCTGTTCGGCTACATCAGCAAGGGCAAAGGCGACGGCGCCTTCCACGGGCGGATCAGCGCCGCGGACGGCTGGACCGACACCGACCTGATCGTCAACTCCGGTGTCACCCCGGTCTACGGCAAGCACGGCGTGAACGCCGTGGAGGCCGACGGGGACGTCTGGGACTACGCCAACCTCACCAACGGCCGCTTCGAGGGCGCACCCCTCCCCGCGTTCGAGGACAAGCTGCCGGCCGGCGTGAAGCTGGTCAGCGCCGCCTCGGTGAGCCGCTACAACTGGACCACCAGCTACGGCTGGAAGGGGTCCACGCTGACCCACGTGCTGTCCGGCATCGCGGTCAAGGGCAGCTTCACCGGCAACCTGGTGGTCGGCCCCGGCGACCTCAACGGCGACGGCCGCGGCGACCTGCTGACCCGCGACTCCGGCGGCACCCTGTGGCTGCGCACCGGCACCGCCGACATCACCGTGTTCAACAACCCGGTCAAGGTCGGCAGCGGCTGGGGCTCGTACAAGTCCCTCGTCGGCGGCGGGGACATCTCCGGCGACGGCCGTGCCGACCTCGTCGCCGCGGGCACCGACGGCAAGCTGTACCTCTACAAGGGCACCGGCAACGCCGCCGCCCCGTTCGGCGCCCGGACGCTCATCGGCAGCGGCTGGAACATGTACAACGCCCTGGCCGCCCCCGGCGACCTCAACGGCGACGGCCGCGCGGACCTGATCGCCCGCGACTCGGCCGGCGGCATGTGGCTCTACAAGGCCACCGGCAACGGCGGCACCGGCACCTTCACCGCCCGCGCCTACCTGGACAAGGGCTGGAACAAGTACACCCAGATCGGCTGAGCCCCGGCCCGGCCCACGACGCGCCCCGCCCCCGGTACCCCCGGCGGCGGGGCGCCGTCGTGTCAGCCCTCCTTGCGGGCGATCGCGAAGATCCGCCGGAACGGGAAGACGGTGCCGCGCGGGCCTGGCGGATAGGCCTCCCGCAGCAGGTCCCGGTATTCGAGGAGGAAGGCGTCCACCGCCGCCCGGTCCTCGCCCAGGGCGGTGAGGACCGGCCGGAGCGCCGTGCCCTTGACCCATTCGAGGACCGGGTCGGGGCCGGACAGCAGCTGGTGGTAGGTGGTGTCCCAGACGTCGGTCTCGCAGCCGAGCTCGGTGAGGCGCGCCAGGTACTCGCCGGGTTCCCGGATGTGGATGTAGCGGGCGCCGTGGCCGGCCAGCCGGTTGCGCCAGTGGGGCGCGTCGCAGAGCTCGGCGAGCAGGGCGTGGCTGGGCGCGGTGAAGTTCCCGGGGACCTGGAAGGCGAAGCTGCCGCCGGGGCGCAGGGCGTTGATCCAGGTGGCGAAGGAGCCGGGGTGGCCGGGGACCCACTGGAGGGCGGCGTTGGAGACGATCAGGTCGTGGGGTTCGGTGGGGACCCAGGTGGCGAGGTCGGCGCGGTGGAAGTCGAGGGTGCCGCCGCCGGGGGTGGGGCCGGCGTGTTCGCGGTCGGCGCGGTGGAGCATCTCCGGGGAGAGGTCGTAGCCGGAGATGCGGGCGTCGGGCCAGCGGTCGGCGAGCAGGATGGTGACGTTGCCCGGGCCGCAGCCGAGGTCGGCGATGCGGGCGGGCCGGGTGGGCAGCTCGGGTATCCGGGCGAGCAGGTCGAGGAACGGCCTGGTGCGATGGCTGGTGTGGTGCAGGTATTGCTGGGGGTCCCAGGTCGGCGGAGGGGACGCGATGGGGTTGGTGGGGTTGTTGTGGCTGGTGGGGGTGTCGGTAACGGTGGGACGTGGACCAGGTGCGATGTCGGAATGCATGTTCGAGCCTTCCTGCCGGCAGCACGGTGGGGAACGGAAGCTGCTCCGGCCCCCTCCATGCCCCATGGTCACGCGAAATATATCTTGACGTCAAGAGACTTCATGTCGACAGACCCCTTACAATGATCGGCATGGAGGACGAGGTCGACCGACTGGTCGCGGCATGGCGGCGGGAACGCCCTGACCTCGACGTGGAACCGCTCGAAGTGCTCAGCCGGGTGTCCCGGCTCGCCCGGCACCTCGACCGGGCCCGCCGCATCGCGTTCTCCGAGCACGGGCTGGAGCCCTGGGAGTTCGACGTGCTCACCTCGCTGCGCCGCGCCGGGGCCCCGTACCAGCTCTCCCCCGGCCAGCTGCTGACCCAGACCCTGGTCACCTCGGGCACCATGACCAACCGGATCGACCGGCTGGCCAAGAAGGGCCTGGTGGAACGGCTGCCGGACCCCAACGACCGGCGCGGGGTCCTGGTCCGGCTCACCCCCGAGGGCCGGGAGGCCGCCGATCAGGCCCTGGCCGGGCTGCTGGCCCAGGAGCGGGCCATCCTGGCCCAGCTCTCCGGCGCCCAGCGCGGGGACCTGGCCGCCCTGCTACGCCGGCTGACCGCTCCGTTCGACAACATCCCCGGCTAGCGGATGCCCCGGCGCCAGATCCGCCGGGCGCACCCCGGCCCGGCGGGCCAGCGCGACCGCCGCCAGGGTGGAGTGCACCCCCAGCTTGCCCAGCACGTTCTGCATGTGGGTGCGGACGGTGTGCGGGGACAGGAACAGCCGGGCCGCCACGTCCTTGCGGCCCAGACCGGCCACCATGCAGCGGAGCACCTCGTGCTCCCGCGGGGTCAGTGACTCCACCAGCCGCTCGCTGTCGGTGCGGTGCTTGCGCGCCGCCGTCAGCTCCCGCAGCACCCCGGTGAGCAGGGCCGGAGGCAGATGGGTCTCCTCCCGGAGCACCCCCCGGACCACCGCGAGCAGCCGGGACAGCGAGCAGTCCTTCGCCACCCAGCCGGTGGCCCCGGCCTGGAGGGCCAGCGCGGCCCGGCGCGGTTCGTCGCGCTCGGCGAGCACCACCGTGCGGACCCCCGGATGCAGCGTGCGCACCCCGGCGACCAGAGCGATCCCGTCGGCCGGGGTGCCCGGCGGGGCGGCCGTTCCCGGCGGCGGGCCGGTCCCCGGCTCGCGCTGGGACGGCAGGACGCCCGCCCCGGGGGCCGCGCCCAGGTCGGCGTCGACCAGCAGGACGTCGAACCGCCGGCCCTCGGCCGCGCCCCGTTCCAGCGCGCGCAGCGCGGCGGGACCGCTGCCGGCAGCGGACACGTCCACGTCCGGCTCGGCCGCCAGCGCGGCGGCGAGGGACTCGGCGAAGATGCGGTGATCGTCCACCACGAGAACCCGGATACGCACCACAGACACCCCCATGGGTCGGGGAACGGACGGCGTCGGGTACGACGGCCGGGACCCGGTGGTCCGCAGCCGGCGCGGCCGCCGCCGCAACACCAGTGCATTACCCCGGACCGGCCGTCGTACCCGACGTGTCTCGACCCCTGAATCAACACCGGCCCCCACCGGTGTCACGCATCAGCGTAGGGGCGCGGACAGCCCGTGGTTGGCCGAATAGCAGAAGTTTTCCTTGCCCTTTTCCGGCGCGGGGGCCTTCTGAGCGGTTTTCGGTGGCTTGAAACAGTCCGCCCGGGGGTCCGGAAGGGAACGTACGGCCCGGAGGGTGCCCGGAGAGTGCCCCGGGCAGTTGCACGGGGGGCATTTCACGCAGCGCGTGCGCGCCAGGCGCCCGCGCGAAAGGCGTGGGACCGGCGCACGCGCCGTACCGTGCGCCCGCCCCGCTCCCCCGCCTCCGGTCCGGCTCAGCCCTGACCGGTCTCGGCATGCCGGCGTCGGGCGAACTGCCAGGCGTCCGCGACGATCGCGGCCAGCTCCGGCCGGCGCGGAGTCCAGCCGAGCCGCTCCTCGGCCGTCCGGGCCGAGGCCACCAGCACGGCCGGGTCGCCGGCCCGGCGGGGCGCCAGGGTCTCCGGGATCTCCCGGCCGGTCACCTTCCGGACGGTCTCGACCACCTCGCGGACCGAGAACCCGCTGCCGTTGCCCAGGTTGCAGACCAGGTGCGCGCCGGGGGCCGCCGCGTCCAGGGCCAGCAGATGGGCCTCGGCCAGGTCGGCCACATGGATGTAGTCGCGGACGCAGGTGCCGTCCGGGGTCGGGTAGTCCTCGCCGAACACCGAGACGGCGGGGCGCTCCCCCAGCGCCACCTGGAGGACCAGCGGGACCAGATGGCTCTCCGGCCGGTGCCGCTCGCCGAACTCCCCGTACGCCCCGGCCACGTTGAAGTAGCGGAGCGAGACGGCGGCCAGGCCGTGTGCCGCGCACTCCCCGGCGATCATGTGGTCCACGGCCAGCTTGGTGGCCCCGTACGGGTTGGTGGGCGCGGTGGGCGCGGACTCCGGGATCGGGCCGGCGGCCGGTTCCCCGTAGACGGCGGCGGTGGAGGAGAAGACCAGCCGGCGGACCCCGGCGCCGCGCATCGCGGCCAGCAGCGCCATGCTGCCGCCGACGTTGTTCTCCCAGTACTTGGCCGGGTCGGCCACCGATTCGCCGACCTGGGAGGAGGCGGCGAAGTGCAGCACGCCCGTGTAGGAGGAGTCCAGGTGCCGGGCGGCCTCCTGGACGTCGTCCTCGATGAGGTCCGCCCCGGCCGGGACGCCCTCGCGGAAGCCGGTGGAGAGGTTGTCGAGGACGGTGACCCGGTGGCCCGCCTCCAGGAGGTGGGCGGCCACCACACTGCCCACGTATCCGGCGCCGCCGGTGACCAGGTACTTGCTCACGTGTGGCTCACTCCCGCAGTCCCGACACCGCGCGCGGCCGCGCGGTCTGTCGCGCACTGGCATACCCGATCCCGGCGGCCCGGCGGAAATCGGGGTTCGGCCGGGCGGGTCACCGGGGACGGCGGGGCTCAGAGGGGCGGCAGGGCCGCCGCCCGGTCCAGCAGCCCGGTCCGCGCGGCCAGCGCGGCCGCCTCCAGCCGGGAGCCCACGCCCAGTTTCATCAGCACCCGCTGGACATGGGTGCGGGCGGTGCTCGGGGCGATGGCCATCCCGGCCGCGATCAGCCGGGTGTCCTCCCCCTCCGCCACCCTGACCAGGACCTCCACCTCGCGCGGGGTGAGCATCCGCAGCAGCCGGCCGGCCTCGTCGTCGGGCTGTGCCGCGGGGTTGAGGAGCTCGGCGAAGGCTCCCTGGAGCAGTTGCGGGGAGACCGCGGCCTCCCCCGCCCGGGCCTTGGCCAGGGCCCGTTCCACCCCTTCGATCCGCTCGTCCTGCCGGACGTAGCCGGAGGCTCCGGCGGCGAAGGCGGCGGCGATCCCGCGCGGGCTCGGCACCGGCCCCAGCACCACCACGGCGATCTGCGGGCGCTCCCGTTTGATCCGCACCACCGGTTCGAACACCCCGGGTTCGGCCGGGTTGGCGGTGCCGAGGAGGCAGACCTCGGGGGCGCGGCTGATGACCAGTTCGGCGGCGCCCGCGGCCGGGGCCGCCGCGGCCAGCACCCGGTGCCCGCGCAGTTTCAGGGCGGAGGCGAGCGCCTCGGCCAGCAGCCGGTGCTCGTCGACCACCATCACCCGTACGCCCATGTCCCGGGAAGCTACACGCTTGTTCGAGGGCGCGTCCGGCTTACCGCGCAGAAGCCCCCGGAAGGGCTGACCTTCCGGGGGCTTCGGCCTGAACCGCTCTGTCGGCGGCCGGGTCAGTGCGTGGTGAAGGAGACGAACAGGTAGTCCTTCTCGTACGCCGAGGTGCTGGAGCTGATGATGTCGTCGGCGATGAACAGCCGGCCGTCCCCGTAACGGAACTCGGACTCCGGGAGGAAGCTGGTCTCCGCCCGCTGGGTGGTCTTGTCGTCCGGGTTGACCATCAGCACGGTCTGCTTCATCGTCTTGCCGTCGATGGAGACCACCTGGCCGCCCTTGTCGTAGGGAGGCCGCTTGTAGGCGATGATGTTCGACCCGTCCATGCGCAGCGGGAACATGGTGTAGCGCTCGCCCGCGTCGGCCCGGTCGCTGGTCTGCTTGCCGGTGGTGAGGTCGAAGGAGAGGATCTCGTTGGTCCGCGGGCCGCCCTCGTTGCTCGTGCCCGCGTGCTCGATGGACGGCAGGTAGAGCTTGCCGTTGCCGACCACGATCTTGTGGCACTTCTCCACGTTGGTGGAGTTGCACTTGGGGTCGTAGTTGCCCGAGGTGAGCGAGATCTTGGTCTTCAGCCCGCCGGACGTGTCGACCACGAAGATGTCGCTGACGCCGGTGGCGTTGGGGGCGCTGCGGTTCACGTTGGCCGCGACCACCAGCGGATCGGTGGAGACGATCTGCGCCCACTCGATGCCCGGGGACATCTTGTACGAGTACTTGGGCGAGCCCGTGACCGGGTCGAGGACCTGGGCCTGCAGGGACTGGGAGCCGATGGCCCCGCACTTGCGGAGGACCGCCAGGCCCTTCTCGCCGCCCGCGTAGCCCATGTCGTAGCAGCGGTCGGCGTCCTCCTTGGGGGTCCAGAGCTTCTTGCCGTCGGCCAGGTTCCAGGCGGCGCCGCCGTAGAGGCCGCCGGCCGCGACGGTGTTGCCGCTGACGGTGACCTCGTTGAAGGCGATGGCCTCGTCCCCGCCGGTGGCGGACTTGGTCTCGGCGGACCAGAGCAGCTTGCCGGCCTTCAGGTCGACGACCCCCACCTTGGTGCACTTGGGGTACTTCTTCTCGGCCGTCGGCAGGAAGTTCTGGAAGAGGACGGCCGTCTTGTCGTCCGAGAGGTGCCGGCTGGCGGCGCAGACGTGGGCGGGCAGGTCGACCGTCCACTTGGTGCTGCCGGAGTCCAGGTCGTATCCGACGACCTTGGCGATGTCGGACTTGGCGTACACCGAGTCGGTGAGCCAGGAGCCGTAGGTGCCGATGGTGTTGTAGCCGCCGTCGGGGTCCTTGGGGACCTTGGGCTGCTCCAGGTTGACCAGGGTCTTGGCGGTGGTGTTGCCGGTGGGCTTCTCGTCGCCGCCGGTGCCGGTGTCGCCGCCCTTGTCCTCGCCGGGGCTCTGGGAGCCCTGGGCGACCGGCTGCTTGCCGGGCTCGTCCTTGCCGTCCCCGTCGTCGGAGACGGCGAGGAAGCCGCCGGTCACGATCAGGGCGATGGCCACGACGGCCGCGACGACGATCAGCAGCTGGTTGCGCTTGTCGTTGGTGCGGGCGCCGCCGGTCATGACCGCCGTGGCGGGCTGCGGGGGCTGTGCGGGCTGCGGGTGGCCGTAGCCGGTGCCGGCCGGCGGGGTCTGGCCGTAGCCGGCGCCCTGCGGGGCGTTCTGCGGGTAGCCGTAGCCGGGGGCGGCGGCGGGCGGGGCCTGCGGGTAGCCGTAGCCGGGGTCGCCGGCCGGCTGTCCGTAGCCGGGCTGCTGCGGGGGCACCGGCGGCGGGGCGCCGAAGCCGCCGGACCGCGGGTCCTGGGGGGCGCCGAAGCCGCCCGCCGGGGGCTGGCCCGGGGGCGGGCCGGGCGGGACGGGGGGCTGGCCGGGCGGAGTCGGGGGCTGGCTCGGCGGGGGTGGGGGCGGGGTGCTCATCGGGTGTTCCACTGCCTCTCGTCGTTCACTTGCCGAAGACCATCAGGAATTTCTCCGGACCCTCGCTCCGGCCGCTCAGGCGGGTGGCGGAGAGGAAGAGCCGGCCGTCGGCGTAGTCGATCTGCGGGTTGAAGAAACCGCGTTCGACCGGTGCGGCCGTGCCCGAGGGGTTCCGGAGGAGGGTGTCGGGCTTGCCGCCGCCGACCGGGTAGGAGACCACCTGGCCGCCCTGCTCGAAGCCGGGTTCCAGATAGGCGACCAGTCGGCCGTTCTCGGTGCCCAGCGGGATCGCGGTGCGGCCCTCGCCGGCCGCGGCCCGCCATTTGACCTTGCCGGTGGCCAGGTTGAAGGCCACCACTTCGTTGGAGTCGCCCTCGGTGGGCAGGTAGGCGGTGTCGGTGGCGCGGTCCACCACCACACCGGTGCAGGCCTGCGGGCCGGCGAAGATGGAGAGCCCGCAGCGGGCGGTGAAGCTGCCCTTGCCGGTGAGCTGGCTGCGCAGCCGTCCGTCGGATCCGACGACCGCGATGGCCCGCTCCTTGGTCGCCTTCTTGGTGGCGTCGACCACCAGCGGATCGGTGGAGTAGACCCGGCTGACCTCCCAGCCCTTGCTGAGCCGGTAGGTCCAGCGGGGCTTGCCGGTGGCCGGGTCCAGGCCCTGGAGCTCCTGGACCTGGTCCGCGCAGCCGGCGATGGCGACCATCTTGGCGCCGCCCGCGATGGAGTCGGGCTTGCAGCCGGTCGCCGGGGGGCCGAACAGCTTCTCCCCGGTGCTCACCTTGAAGGCGCTGGCCTGCCCCATGCGGCTGACGGCGACGGTGTCCCCGGTGATGGCGAGGCTGAGCGAGGTCATGATGTCGAAGAGGCCCTCCTTGGGAACCTCCTTGGTCCAGCCCGCCTTGCCGGTCTTCAGGTCGACCAGGCGCAGCTGGTTGCAGTCCGCGCTGGAGGAGTCGCCGTTCTTGACGGCGACGACCGTCTTGCCGTCGGCGGTGGTCTGCCCGGTGGCGGCGCAGATCACGGACGGGAACTCCACGTTCCAGCGCTGCTTGCCGTCGGCCGCGCCGTAGCCGGTGACGGACTTGTAGAGGGCCTTGACCACGGTGTCGCCGACGATCCACTGGGCGGGTGCCTCGGCGCCGTTGCCGGGCAGTTCCACGGAGTTGGTCTTCAGCCAGAGGACCTTGTCCTCGCCCGGCTTGCGGTCGGCGTTGAGGTCCTCGTCCTCCCCGGTGTCCCGGCCCGGGCCACTGCCGTCCCCGTCGTCCACCGGGACGGAGGGCGAGGGGCTGCCGGCCGGCTTGCCGTCCGTGGCGGGGCTCTGGCCGGGCTGGGCGGTGGTCTTGCCGTCCTTCGCGTCGTCACCGCCGGCGAGCAGGAAGTAGCCGCCGGTGCCCAGGACCAGCACCCCGGCGACCGCGGCGGCGACCAGGACGAGTCCCTTGCGCCGGCCGGGGGCGGTGCCGTGCGGGCCCAGCGGGGGGCCGGGCGGCATCGGGGGCGGCGGCGGGTAGCCGTAGCCCGGCTGCGGCGGCTGCTGCGCGTACTGCGGCGGCTGTCCCGGCTGCGAGGGCCCCGGCTGCGCGTACGGGTTGGGGCCCGGCTGGGGCTGACCGTACCCCTGGGGCGGCGGACCGGGCAGGTGCCCGTAACCCTCGGGGACAGGCGGCGGGTTCGTCATCAGCGCATACCTTCGGCGTGAGGGAGTCGTGGGGGGATGACCTTTCTACCACCCGGCCCCGACGACGCACGGGCCGGTCGCACCCCTGTTCCCAAGGGAGGACCGGCCCGTGATCCCGCCGTTATGCCGTCGGCCCGCTCCGGATCAGGCCTCCTCGGCCAGCTCCAGCCAGCGCATCTCCAACTCGTCGCGCTCGGAGAGCAGTTCCCGGAGCTGGGCGTCGAGCTTGGCCACCTTGTCGTAGTCGGTGGAGTTCTCGGCGATCTGCGCGTGCAGCTGGGACTCGCGGTCGCCCAGCTTGTTGAGCTGGCGCTCGATCTTCTGGAGCTCCTTCTTCGCGGCCCGGGAGTCCACGGCGGAGCTGCTCTTGGCGGCCACCGGGGCGGGCGCCGGAGCGGCCGCCTCGATCATCTTCCGCCGCCGTTCCAGGTACTCGTCGAGACCGCGCGGCAGCATCCGCAGGGTGGCGTCGCCGAGCAGGGCCATCACGGTGTCGGTGGTCCGCTCGATGAAGAACCGGTCGTGCGAGATGACGATCATCGAGCCGGGCCAGCCGTCGAGGAGGTCCTCCAGCTGGGTCAGGGTCTCGATGTCCAGGTCGTTGGTGGGCTCGTCGAGGAAGAGGACGTTGGGCTCGTCCATCAGCAGGCGCAGGATCTGCAGCCGGCGGCGCTCACCGCCGGACAGGTCCCCGACCGGGGTCCACTGCTTCTCCTTGGTGAACCCGAACTGCTCGCACAGCTGGCCCGCCGTCATCTCGCGGCCCTTGCCGAGGTCCACCCGGTCGCGGACCCGCTGGACGGCCTCCAGCACCCGCAGGGACGGGTCGAGTTCGCCGACCTCCTGGGAGAGGTAGGCCAGCTTGACGGTCTTGCCGACCGTGATGGTGCCGGCCGCCGGCTGCTTGTCGCCCTGGGTGCGGAAGGCCTCGGCGAGGGCCCGCAGCAGGGAGGTCTTGCCGGCGCCGTTGACCCCGACCAGGCCGATGCGGTCGCCGGGGCCGAGGTGCCAGGTGAGGTGCTTGAGGAGGGTCTTGGGACCGGCCTGGACGGTGATGTCCTCCAGGTCGAACACCGTCTTCCCGAGCCGGGCGTTGGCGAACTTCATCAGCTCGGAGGTGTCGCGGGGCGGCGGCACGTCGGCGATCAGCTCGTTGGCGGCCTCGATGCGGAACCGGGGCTTGGAGGTCCGGGCGGGGGCGCCGCGGCGCAGCCAGGCCAGCTCCTTGCGCATCAGGTTCTGCCGCTTGACCTCCTCGGTGGCGGCGATCCGGTCGCGTTCGGCGCGGGCGAAGACGTAGTCGCTGTAGCCGCCCTCGTACTCGTGGACCTCGCCGCGCTGGACGTCCCACATGCGGGTGCAGACCTGGTCCAGGAACCAGCGGTCGTGGGTGACGCAGACGAGTGCGGAGCGGCGCTCCTGGAGGTGCCGGGCCAGCCAGGAGATGCCCTCGACGTCCAGGTGGTTGGTGGGCTCGTCGAGGACCAGCAGGTCCTGGTCGGCGATCAGCAGCTTGGCGAGCGCGATCCGGCGGCGCTCGCCGCCGGAGAGCGGGCCGATCACGGTGTCCAGGCCCTGGCCGAAGCCGGGCAGGTCCAGTCCGCCGAAGAGTCCGGTGAGCACGTCGCGGATCTTGGCGTTGCCGGCCCACTCGTGGTCGGCCATGTCGCCGATGATCTCGTGCCGGACGGTGGCCGCCGGGTCCAGGGAGTCGTGCTGGGTGAGCACCCCGAAGCGGGCGCCGCCGGTGTGGGTGACCCGGCCGCTGTCGGGTTCCTCCAGCTTGGCGAGCATCCGGATGAGGGTGGTCTTGCCGTCGCCGTTGCGGCCGACGACACCGATCCGGTCCCCCTCGGACACGCCGAGGGAGATGCCGTCGAGCAGGGTACGGGTGCCGTACACCTTGCTGACTGCCTCGACATTGACCAGATTGACGGCCATCAGACGCGCTCCAGGGAAAGGGAAGGATCAGCCCCTCAGCCTAACCCTCCCGACGGACCCGGAACGCTCCACCAGCAGCCAGCCGCCCAGCACCATCAGGACGGCCGCGGGGGCGCTGACGGGGACCGCGACCAGGACGGCGGTCCGACCCTCCAGGAGGCCGCCCAGCCCGGTCATGGACAGGCCGAGGATCCCGAACAGGCAGAGCACGGTCCCCAGGGCGGCCAGCGGGCCCGCGCCGGGTGCCCGGCCGGCCGGGGCCGGCGGGGCGGGGCGTTCGAACCGGCGGAACAGGGCGACGAGTCCGGCGGTGGCGAGCGCGGCGAGGGCGATCCGTACGGGCAGCTGGGCCCACCAGGCGGCGGTGGCCGGGGCCGGCAGGGCGGGGCCGAGGGCGAGCTGGGCGGCGTACACGGCGAGCATGGCGGTCAGGTGCCAGAGGAACGCGGTCATGGCGATGCCGTTGGCGGCGACCACGGCCCGCCACACCCTCGGCCGGGCCAGGACGGCGGCGGCCGGCCGGCGCAGCAGCTCGACCGCCCCGGCCAGCCAGAGGCCGTGGCAGAGCAGGGCGAGGGTGGGCGGGGCCATGTTGGAGACCTTCTCGCCGGGCATCCCCACCATGGACAGCGGGTACGGGCCGAGGGCCACCAGCAGGACGGCGCCGGCCAGTCCGGCCCCCGCGAGCAGGGCGGGGCGGCGGATCCGGCCGTCGGCGCGCAGGAAGCCGAGCTGGTGGACGGCGAGCCAGACGAAGGCGAAGTTCAGGAACTCGACGTGCGGGACCCCGGCGGCGAAGCGCAGCAGGTCCACGAAGGCGGCCGCGGCGGCCACCGCGGCGAAGGCGGCCCAGCCGTAGCGGTCGTGCAGGGCCAGCATCGGCGGGGTGAGGGCCACCATGGCCAGGTAGATCCCGATGAACCAGAGGGGCTGGGTGACCAGGCGCAGGGCGGCGCCGGTGAGGCCGTCGCCGCCCCCGGCGAGCTGGACGGCCAGGGCGAGGGCCGCCCAGACCAGGACGAACACCAGGGTGGGGCGCAGCAGTCGGCGGAGCCGGAGCCGCAGGAACAGCGCGTAGACCGGGGTGTCCGGGTGGCGGCGGACCAGCGAGCGGTAGGAGAGGGCGTGCGAGAACCCGCCGACCAGGAAGAACACCGGCATCACCTGGAGTGCCCAGGTGAGCAGTTGGAGGGCGGGGAGCTCGGTGAGCAGGTTCCCGATGCGTCCGTCGGTGCCGACGGCGGCCATCAGCCAGTGGCCGAGCACCACGGTGCCCAGCGAGGCGACCCGGAGGAGGTCCGTGAAGCGGTCCCGTCCGGCGGGTGTGGCGGCGGCGAGTGCGGCGGCGGTCTGTCCCATGCCCCCACGGTGCCGGGGCTGCCGTCCGGGCGGCACCGCCCCGGTACTCAGGCCGGGCCTGAGTACCTCCCCGGGTGCCCGCCGGTGCCCGGGGCCGCCCGGGGGCGGTCAGCGGGGCAGGACGGTGGCGCCGGGGGACGGGCTGGTGGCGATGCGGGTGGTGCGGCAGGTGGCGGAGGCCTCCAGGGCCGCGGCGATCTTGAGGGCGGCCTCCGGGCCGGGGGCCAGGAAGGCCGTGGTGGGGCCGGAGCCGGACACCAGGGCGGCGAGGGCCCCTCCGTCGAGGCCCGCGGCCAGGGTGTCGGCGAGCGCCGGGCGCAGCGAGAGGGCGGCCGGCTGGAGGTCGTTGGCCAGGTGGGCGGCGAGCGCGGCGGGGTCCCCGGAGGCCAGTGCGGCGAGCAGGGCGGGCGAGGCGGCGGGGGCGGGGACCTCGGTGCCGGCGGTGAGCCGGTCGAACTCGCGGAAGACGGCCGGGGTGGACAGCCCGCCGTCGGCGACGGCGAACACCCAGTGGAAGGTGCCGGCGTCCACCGGGGTGAGGTGCTCGCCCCGGCCGGTGCCCAGGGCCGCGGCGCCGACCAGGCTGAACGGGACGTCGCTGCCGAGCTCGGCGCACAGGTCGAGGAGTTCGGAGCGGGGGGTGTCCAGGCCCCAGAGGGTGTCGCAGGCGAGGAGGGCGCCGGCGCCGTCGGCGCTGCCGCCGGCCATTCCGCCGGCCACCGGGATGTTCTTGGCGATGTGCAGGTGGACGGCGGGTTCGATGCCGTGCCGGGCGGCGAGGAGTTCGGCGGCCCGGGCGGCCAGGTTGCCGCGGTCCAGCGGGACCTGGTCGGCGTCGGGGCCCTCGCAGGTGATCCGCAGGGTGTCGGCGGGGGTGGCGGTGACCTCGTCGTGGAGGGAGACGGCGAGGAAGACGTTGGCGAGGTCGTGGAAGCCGTCGGGGCGGGCGGCGCCCACCGCCAGCTGGACGTTGACCTTCGCGGGGACCCGTACGGTCACCCCGGTGGCGGCGGTCGCCCCGGTGGCGGCGGTCGCGGCGGTCACAGGGTGGGCCCTTCCGGCTGCGGCCGGTGCTCGGCGATGGCGGCGAACTCCTCGACGGTGAGGGACTCGCCGCGGGCCTGCGGGGAGATCCCGGCGGCGACGAGGGCGGCCTCGGCGCCGGCGGCGGAGCCGGCCCAGCCGGCCAGGGCGGCGCGCAGGGTCTTGCGGCGCTGGGCGAAGGCGGCGTCGACGACGGCGAAGACCTCGTCCTTGGTGGCGGTGGTCTTCACCGGCTCGGTGCGGCGGACCAGGGAGACCAGGCCGGAGTCCACGTTGGGGGCGGGCCAGAACACTTTGCGGCCGATGGCTCCGGCCCGCTTGACCTGGGCGTACCAGTTGGCCTTGACGGAGGGGACCCCGTACACCTTGTTCCCCGGTTCGGCGGCGAGCCGGTCGGCGACCTCGGACTGGACCATGACCAGGGTCCGCTCGATGGTCGGGAACCGGTCGAGCATGGTGAGCAGCACGGGCACGGCCACGTTGTACGGGAGGTTCGCGACCAGGGCGGTGGGGGCCGGGCCGGGCAGTTCGGTGACCAGCATGGCGTCGGAGTGGACCAGCGCGAAGTGGTCCTTGCGGTGCGGCAGCCGGGCCTCGATGGTGGCGGGCAGCGCGGCGGCGAGGATGTCGTCGATCTCGACGGCGGTGACGTGCCGGGCGGCTTCGAGGAGGGCGAGCGTCAGGGAGCCCAGGCCCGGACCGACCTCGACGACCACGTCCTCGGGGCGGACCCCGGCGGTCCGCACGATCCGGCGGACGGTGTTGGCGTCGATGACGAAGTTCTGGCCCTTCTGCTTCGTCGGACGGACGCCGAGGACCGCGGCGAGTTCGCGGATGTCGGCGGGCCCGAGCAGGGCGTCGGAGGCTTCGTTGGCTTCGGGCGTCGCGGGGGGTTCAGTGGTGCTCACCGGTAAAGCCTACGGCCGCAGTGCGGCCACGGACTCGCCCCCCGCTGCACGTAGAGCTTCTTGGCCCGGTACGTCTGCTCCGCGGCGGGTGCGTCCTGGGCGCTGCCGCTGCCGCCGAGGCCCTGCCAGGTGCGGGTGTCGAACTGGTAGAGCCCGCCGTAGGTGCCGGAGGGGTCGGTGGCGGCGGGGCGGCCGCCGGACTCGCAGTGGGCGAGGGCGGCCCAGTCCAGGCCGTCGGCTCCGGCGACGGAGCGGGGCAGCGGGCGGGTGCCGGTCCGGATGAGGGCGTCCACGGGTTCCCGGACGGTCTCCTCGGCGATCCGGCGGGGCTTCTCGCGGACCCCGTTGACGGTGCGCAGGGCGAAGGTGACGCGGCGGGCCCCGGGGCGGCCGGCCCGTTCGACGACCTCGGTGCCGGCGAAGGCCTCGGGGTCCTCGACCCGCACGGTCCGGTAGGGGATCTGTTCCTCGCGGACCTCGCGGGTGCCGGTGATGCGCAGCACGGTGACGGTCTGGCCGTCGCGCGGGAAGGAGTCGGGGGCCACCGAGGTGGTGTCCTGGCCGCCGAGGCCGATGCCGGCCTGGTCCAGGGCCTCGCGGACGGTGGCGGCGTTGGTGCGGATGGTGAGTTCGCGGCCGTCGGCCAGGAAGGTGACGCCGCGTTCGGTGCGGACGCTGAGGGCGAGGCCGGTGCGCGGGACGGGGGCGGTGCGGGGGGCGGAGAGGTGGGCGCCCTCGACGCGGACGCCGAGCTCGCGCAGGGCGGTCTCCACGGTCCGGGCGGTGGTCCACACCCGGCGGTGCTCGCCGTCCACGGTGAGGCGGAGGGGACGGCCGTAGTGGACGCTGATCTCGTCGCCGTCGTCGAGGTCGGCGGTGCGGGCCGGGGCGACCAGGTCGTGGCCGCCGAGGGCGATCCCCTCGCGGCGCAGGAGTTCGTCCACGTCGTCGGAGAAGGTGTGGAGGGTGCGGGGGACGCCGTCCACGGTGAGGCGGACCGTTTTGTCCGCGGCGACGAAGGCGGAGGTGCCGCCGGCGAGGAAGGCGACGACCAGGGCCTGCGGGACGATCCGCCGCCAGCTGTCGGGGGCAGCGGTCCGGCCGGCGGCCCGGACGGCGGCCCGCCCGCCGGCCTTGGAGCGGCGCCGCCGCGGGGACGGGCCGGGGGCCGGGGCCGGGGGCGCTTCCTTGCGGCGGCGGCCGCCTCGGGGGGCGGGTAAGGCCGGCGCGGGCTCCTCCGGGAGGGTCCGGGGCGGCTCCACGGCCGGGAGGGTGTCGGCCTCGGCGGTGTACCGGTCGGCGTAGGGGTCGCGGCCCGGGGCCGGGGCGGGCCGGGGGCCGGGGTGCGGGCCCGGTCCGGGGTAGGGGTCGGCGTACGGGTCGACGTACGTGTCCGCGTACGGCTGGGTATCGCTCACGGCGCTCGCTCCACTGGTCCGGCCCGCCCTGGTTCGGGCAGGGGAGACTAGCGGAGCGGGCGTCACCCGGGGAAACCGGGCGGCTACCCTGCGTGTCGCACGGGTGGCCGGGCGGGCGGCGGCGGGCGGTGTGCCGGATGGTGCCGGACGGTGTGCCGGGCGGCCCTACCGGTAGTCGAAGGCCCGGGCGGTGTTGGCCGCGATGGCGGTGGCCATGGCGTCCTCGTCCAGGCCCCGGACGGCCGCCATGGCGCGCACGGTGAGCGGGATCAGGTACGGGGCGTTGGGCCGTCCGCGGTAGGGGGCGGGGGTGAGGTAGGGGGCGTCCGTCTCGACCAGCACCCGGTCCAGCGGGGTCACCGCGAGGGCGTCCCGCAGGGGCTGGGCGTTCTTGAAGGTGACGGTCCCGGCGAAGGAGAGGTAGTAGCCGGCGGCCGCGCATTCGCGGGCCATCTCGGCGTCCCCCGAGTAGCAGTGGAAGACGGTCCGGTCGGGGGCGCCCTCCTCGCGGAGGATCCGCAGGACGTCGGCGTGGGCCTCCCGGTCGTGGATGACCAGGGCCTTGCCGAGCCGTTTGGCGATCTCGATGTGGGCGCGGAAGGAGCGCTCCTGCGCCGCCTTGCCCTCGGGGCCGGTCCGGAAGTGGTCGAGTCCGGTCTCGCCGACGGCCTTGACCTGCTCCAGCGCGGCCAGCGCCTCGATTTCGGCGAGGGCCTCGTCGAGGGCGGACTCGCCGCCGCCGGGGCGGGCGCCCTGCCGGGACCAGCCGTCGGGGTCCCCGTGGACGATCCGGGGGGCTTCGTTCGGGTGAAGGGCGACGGCCGCGTGGACGTTCTCGTGCACGGCGGCGGTCTCGGCCGCCCAGCGGGAGCCCTTCACGTCGCAGCCGACCTGGACGACCGTGGTCACGCCGACCGAGGCGGCCTTGCGCAGGCCCTCCTCCACGGTGTCCCGCTGCATGTCGAGATGGGTGTGGGAGTCGGCCACCGCGACCCGGAGGGGCTCGGGCAGCGGCGGCATCTCGTCCTTGGCGTTGCTGGGGCTCATGGAGCCGATCCTATGACCGGACCGGACCGCCGCGGGCGGCGCGTCCGGGCCCGGCCGGTCCGCTACGAGCGGCGCATCCGGGCCCGGAAGCGGGCGAACCAGCCGCCCTCCTCCTCGGTGCCGTCCACGGCCACCGGCCCCGGGGAGTCGTGCGTCGGGGCGGCCCCGCGCCGCTTCGGCGGCTGCGGGACCTTGGCTCCGGCCGGGACCGGTCCGGCGATCCCGGGGGCGATCCGGTGGTGGTAGAGCTGGTCGAGCATGCCCAGGACGGAGGAGACCTGGCCCTCGCGCATGATCCGGACCACGTGCCCGCCGCAGTTGTGGCAGGTGGGGTTGGACAGCGGCGAGGGCACCCGCTCGCCGGCCGCCGTGTAGACGATGAACGGCTGGCCGTGGGCGTCGACGTGGTGCTCGATCTCGTAGGCCTGCTCCCAGCCGTAGCCGCACTTCATGCAGGCGAAGGAGTAGGCCTCGTGCACGGTCGAGACCGCGGCGGAGCGGGCGGGTCCGGCATGCGCCGGGGAGGTGGTTGCCGTGACGGGCGGTTCGACGATCTCACTCATGCCGACTCCTCTGGTCCTTCTGGTCTCCTGACCAGTGGACGCCTCCGCGGCGGGGAGCGCATCAGGCCCTGTCGACTGTTGGACGGTCTTTGGGCGAATCGATTCCAAAGCGCCCGGAGCGCGGTCTGGGCTTGTCTTGGCTTTTGCCTTTCAGGTTAGCCCTTTGCCGATTTACGGCACCTTTTGTGCCGCGTTCTTTGCCGCGACCACCGCATCGAACACCTCCCGCTTGGGAAGGCCGGCCTCGGCCGCGACGGCCGAAATGGCCTCCTTGCGCCGCTCCCCGGCCTCCTCCCGGACCCGGACCCGGCGCACCAGCTCCTCCGCGTCCACGTCCCCGGGGGCCGCCGCGGGCGCCCCCTCGACCACTACGGTGATCTCCCCGCGGACCCCTTCGGCGGCCCAGGCCGCCAGCTCGCCGAGGCCGCCGCGCCGGACCTCCTCGTAGGTCTTGGTCAGTTCGCGGCAGACGGCGGCCCGCCGCTCCGGGCCGAACACCTCGGCCATGGCCGCCAGGGCGTCGTCGAGCCGGTGCGGGGCCTCGAAGTAGACGAGGGTGCGGCGCTCGGCCGCCACCTCGCGGAGCCGGCCCAGCCGCTCCCCGGCCTTGCGGGGCAGGAAGCCCTCGAAGCAGAACCGGTCCACCGGCAGCCCGGAGAGGGCCAGCGCGGTCAGCACGGCGGACGGACCGGGCACCGCCGTCACCTTGATGTCCCGCTCGACGGCGGCGGCGACCAGCCGGTATCCGGGGTCGGAGACCGAGGGCATGCCCGCGTCGGTGACCAGCAGCACCCGGGCACCGCCGGCCAGGGCCTCGACCAGCTCCGGGGTGCGGGCCGACTCGTTGCCCTCGAAGTAGGACACGACCCGGCCGGTGGTGTGGACCCCGAGCCCCTGGGTGAGCCGCCGCAGCCGCCGGGTGTCCTCGGCCGCGATCACATCGGCCCCGGCCAGCTCGGCGGCGAGCCGCGGCGGGGCGTCGGCGAGGTCCCCGATGGGGGTGCCGGCGAGGACGAGCACCCCGGCGGAGCCGTCCGCGGAACGGACCCGGGCGGGGGCCGGGGAGGACGCCCCGGCGGGGTCGGCGGCAGGGGCTCCGGAGGGGTCGGCGGGACGGTCGGAGGGGCTGGGCTGGATGTCGGTCACCCGCCCATCCTCTCAGCCCGCGCACCGAACTCCCCCGGTGCTGTGGATGGCACGGAACCGTTCCCTACGATGACCCGGTGACCAGTACCGCGACGCTTACCGAGCCCCACGCGCCCAGCCCGCCCCGCCGGGACGACGTACGCGCGCGCCTGGTGCCGCCGTACACCGGGCCGTCCGCACAGCTGTGGACGGCGCTCGGCGTGCCGCCGGCCCTGACGGGGACGGTGAACCGGGTGCTGGCCTGGGCCGGTCCGCTGCTGGTGGCCCTGGTCGCCGGAGTGCTCAGGTTCTGGCACCTGGGGACCCCGAAGGCGGTGATATTCGACGAGACGTACTACGCCAAGGACGCCTGGGCCACGGTCCAGCAGGGCTACGAGGCCAGCTGGCCCAAGGACATCGACAAGTCGGTCATCGCCAACCCCGACGGGGTGGCGCTCCCGCTGGACCCCGGCTACGTGGTGCACCCGCCGGTCGGCAAGTGGGTCATCGGCCTCGGCGAGTGGATGTTCGGCTTCGACCCCTTCGGCTGGCGGTTCATGACCGCCGTGCTCGGCACCCTGTCGGTGCTGATGCTGTGCCGGATCGGCCGCCGGCTGTTCCGCTCCACCTTCCTGGGCTGCCTGGCGGGCCTGCTGCTCGCCGTGGACGGCCTGCACCTGGTGATGAGCCGCACCGCCCTGCTCGACCTGGTGCTGATGTTCTTCGTGCTGGCGGCCTTCGGGGCGCTGCTGATCGACCGGGACGCGGCACGGGCCCGGCTGGCCGCCGCGCTCCCGCTGGACGAGGCGGGCACGGCCCGGGCCGACGCGACCGTGGCGGAGACCCTGCGGCTGGGCTGGCGGCCGTGGCGGCTGGTCGCGGCCGTCAGCCTGGGCCTGGCCTTCGGCACCAAGTGGAACGGCCTGGTGGTGCTGGCCTTCTTCGGGCTGCTGACGGTGCTGTGGGACGCCTCGGCCCGCAAGGTGGCCGGCGCCGGCACCCCGTACGCCTCGATGCTGCGCCGGGACGCGCTGCCCGCCTTCCTGTCCACCGTCCCGGTGGCGATCGGCGTGTACGTGGCCTCCTGGACGGGCTGGATCCTCAGCCCGGACAACGGCAAGGGCGGCTACTTCCGCGACTGGTCGGCCAAGCAGGGCGGGGTGTCCTGGCTGCCGGACTGGCTGACCAGCCTGTGGCACTACGAGACCGAGGTGTACAAGTTCCACGTCGGCCTCACCGACGGCCACACCTACGAGTCGAACCCGTGGAGCTGGCTGGTCCTGGGCCGCCCGGTGTCCTACTTCTACGAGTCCCCGGCCCCCGGCACCGACGGCTGCCCGGCCACCGAGACCGCCAAGTGCGCCCGCGAGGTGCTGGCCCTGGGCACCCCGCTGCTGTGGTGGACGGCCTGCTTCGCCCTGCTCTACGTGCTGTGGCGGTGGGCGTTCCGCCGCGACTGGCGGGCCGGCGCGATCGTCTGCGCGACGGCCGCGGGCTTCCTGCCCTGGTTCAACTACCAGGAGCGGACCATCTTCTACTTCTACGCCGTGGTGTTCGTGCCCTACCTGTGCCTGGCGGTGGCCATGATGGTCGGCGCCCTGCTGGGACCGGCCGGATCCACCGAGCGCCGGCGTGCGGTGGGCGCGATCGGGGCCGGGGTGCTGGTCCTGCTGATCGTCTGGAACTTCATCTACTTCTGGCCCATCTACACCGGCCAGACCTTGCCGATGGACTCCTGGCGGGGCCGCATGTGGCTGGACACCTGGGTGTAGGGGGAGAAGGACCGTGGGAGAGCGCCGTGGGGTGTGGCCGCCGCTGGAGGGGGACGCCGGGGTGCTGAGCATCAGCGCCACCGACGCCCAGGAGCGGCCCGGGGGCTGCGGGGCCCAGGGCGCGCTGAAGGTCCGTCCGCTGCTGCGGCCGGCGCACTGGTCCCGGCGGTACGACAACTCCCGGCCCTTCCTGCTCGGGCTGGTCCGGGAGGTCTGCGTACGCCTGCACGGGCGCCCCGGGACGGACACCTGGGAGGGGCTGGACTCCGCGATACGCGAGGAGCTCGCCGGGCAGGGCCTCCATCCGGGCACGGCCGCGTACGCCCGCCGGGCCGTCGCCAACTATCTGGAGGCGCACGAGGCGGAGGCCCCCGAGGGCGCCCCCCTGGTGTTCCGCTGCTTCGATCCGCAGGCCCGGGTGGGGTCCGGGCGGACGCTCACCGCATGGGG
The DNA here is from genome assembly GCF_055576225.1 of Streptomyces sp. NPDC033845. NCBI lineage: Bacteria > Bacillati > Actinomycetota > Actinomycetes > Kitasatosporales > Streptomycetaceae > Streptomyces > Streptomyces sp. NPDC033845. Next base: position 151,055 of record NZ_JBVIRI010000005.1, read on the forward strand.
TCCGGTCTACGAGGACGGCAGCGGCACCCGGGAGATCAGGAGGCTCCGGATGGGCGGTGTCCGCCCGGCGGAAGGGTCTGCGGACCCGGACCGCTGGACGGCGGTGGCCGCCCGGGTGGTGGCGCTGATGCGGCCGTCGGACGGGGTGGAGCGGGTCCGGGTGACGGAGGTCGGGCTGGGCGACGGATCGTTCCGGGTGCTGTTCGACGGGACGCCCGGGGCCGCGGCCGACGCCTTCCGGGAGATCGCGGTGCCCGCCCTGGAGCAGATCACCGGGGCGCGGGAGGCGGCCCCGGGCCGCGGCTGCAAGGACTGCAAGATCGCGGGCTGCTGTGGTGCGACGGAGGAGCTCGACGGGTTCCTGGGGCAGGACGTGCCCGGCGCGCGCACCCGGTCGGTCAGCGCCCGGGACATCCAGGTGTACGAGACCTGCCCGGCCCAGTGGTACCTGGACCTGGACTGCCATCTGCCGGGCCGGCGCTCCTCGGGTCCGGCCTCCCGGCGGGGGACGCTGGTGCACCGCTGGCTCGCCACGGCGCACGCCCGGTCGCAGCCGTGCCGGCCGTCCGACCTCGGGGAGTTCTTCGACCAGGGGTTCTTCACCTCCTCGCTGTCCGCGGAGGAGTACGCGGGGGTGCGGGACTACCTGCTGCGGCACATCGGGACCTGCCCGCTCGGGGACGGCGTCCGGCACCTGGAGTCGGAGCCGGCGGTGTACGGGTACGACGCCTCGGCCGACCTGGTCGTCGCGAGCAGTCCCGACGCGGTGTACGTGGACGCCGGCGGGGCACTGGTGGTCCGGGAGACCAAGACCACCACCCTGCCGCTGCCCGGTTCCGAGGAGGCGGCCTTCGAGCGGTACTTCCAGGTGCCGTGGCTGCTGAACCTGCTGGGTAGCGGCTTCCGCGGCCCCGGCGGCGCGGCCGCCGCGGAGGCCGCGCGTCTGGAGCTGGAGGTGCTGTCGCCGCTGGAGGGCCGGGTGTACTCCTGGGACGCGCGGGACCCGGAGGCGCTGGCCCGGGCCAGGGCGGAGGTCCGGCGCAGGGCGGCGGGCTGGCACCGGGACGCCGTCTGGGAGGCCGCTCCCGGGGAGCACTGCGGCTGGTGCCCGGTCAGCTCCTGGTGCCCCTCCTCCCGGGCGGCGGCGGACCCGGACGACTGAGCCCGCAAGTCGGTGGACACCCGCCCCGGATTGGTTGAACATGTTCAGACTGTTGTGAACCCTGGGGAGGGGACTGTCATGAACGGGGCGGCCAAGGGGGCCATCGCCGGAGCGGTGTTCCTGGCGATGGTGGGAGGCGCCGGCTACGGGGCCTACGCGCTGGTGCTCGACTCCGGCGGATCGGGGGGCGGAGCCGCCGACGGGAGGCCGCCCGTCCGCGGCAGCGGACCGCCCTCCCCGGCGGAGGTCGAGGCGACCGCCGGGGCCTTCCTGGCGGCCCTGGCCACGGGCGACGAGCGCGCGGCGGCCGATCTGACCGACAACGCGTACGCCGCCCAGCCGGCCGTGGCCGACCTCCGCGCCGGGGCCCATGTGACCCGGCTGACCGCCACCCCGGGCGCCCCGGCCGGCGCCCGGGTGCCCTTCACGGTGACCGCCGAGTTCTCCTTCCAGGGGGCCGTGAAGAGCCTGGGCTGGAAGTCCGAGCTGACGGTGGTGCGCGGGGCCACCACCGGCAAGGCGCTGGTGGACTGGCAGCCCTCGGTGCTCCATCCGCAGCTGCGCAAGGACGAGAAGCTGCGGGCCGGGGTCCCGGAGGCGCCGCCGGTCGTGGCCCTGGACCGGAACGGCAAGGAGCTGGACCCGCAGCGGTACCCCTCGCTGCGGCCGGTGCTGGAGCAGCTCCGGGCCACGTACGGCAAGGGGGCGGGCGGGGACCCGGGCGCCGAGGTGTGGATCGAGCCGGCCGCCGAGGACGCCCCCAAGCGGACCCTGCTGACCCTGGCCGAGGGCAGGCCGGGGCGGATCCGGACCCTGCTGGACGCCGGGGTCCAGGCGGCGGCCGAGCGGGCGGTGAAGAAGTACCCGCAGTCCTCGGTGGTGGCGGTCCGGCCGAGCACCGGGGACATCCTCGCGGTCGCCAACAACCGCGCGGACGGCTTCAACGCGGCTGTGCAGGGCACCCGGGCCCCCGGCTCCACCCTGAAGATCGTGACGGCGGCCATGCTGCTGGACCGGGGGCTGGTGGCCGCGGACGAGGTGGCGCCCTGCCCGCCCACCGTCTCCTGGGACGGGAGGTCCTTCAAGAACCTCGACGGCTTCTCACTGACCGGGCAGACCTTCGCGACCAGCTTCGCCAAGTCCTGCAACACCGCGTTCATCGGCCGGATCGACGAGGTGGACGACGCCGGGGCGCTGCCCCGGGAGGCCCGCGAGGTCTTCGGGATCGGCCTCGACAACTGGAAGACCGGGATCGCCACCTGGGACGGCGAGGTGCCGGAGGCGAGCGGCGCGGAGACCGCGGCCGAGTACATCGGGCAGGGCCGGATCCGGATGAACCCGCTGAACATCGCCTCGATCACGGCGACCGCGAAGACCGGGGTGTTCCGGCAGCCGGTGATCGTGCCGGCCTCGCTGGACGGGCGGCCGATCGCGAAGGCGGAGCGCCGGATGAAGGCGGAGGTGCGCCGGCAGCTGACCTCGATGCTCCGGCAGACCGCCACCCGGGGCACCGCGGCCGGGGTGATGGCCTCGGTAGGCGGCGACAAGGGCGCCAAGACCGGCTCCGCCGAGGTCGGCGGCGCCGAGGACGCCCCGGACAGCTGGTTCACCGGCTACTCGGACGACATCGCGGCGGCGGCCATGGTCGAGGGCGGCGGCCACGGCGCCGACGCGGCCGGCCCCCTGGTGGCCCAGGTCCTGCGGGCCGGCTGACGATCCCCGGCCAGGACCCGGGCCGGGCCACGGCCGGGCCGGGGGCCGGAGTCCGGCCGACCACTGACGCGACCCGGGCAGGCCCGGCACGAACACACCCTGGCAGGTCCGTCCGGGTGGCCCAGGTACCACGGGCGGGCGGGAGTGCCCGTGGACGGGCGGACCCACCGCCGGGCGTGCCCCGCCGTGCGCCCCCCGGTGCCGGGCCCGGGTACCGGGGGGCGCCCGGGTGGTTCAGAGGGCCGAGCGGACCGCTCGGACCAAGGCCTGGGCGCGCGGGTCCGCGGTGACCGACTTGGCCAGTGCGTTGGTGACGTAGCCGAAGCCGATCCCGGAGTCCGGGTCGGCGAAGGCCAGCGAGCCGCCGCGGCCCGGGTGTCCGAAGGAGGCCGGGGAGAGCAGCGGGGAGGCCGGCCCGTGCAGCATGAAGCCGGGGCCGAAGCGGGTGCCGACCACCAGGACCCGGTCCGGTCCGGCCGACAGTTCGGTGCCGGCCCGGGCGGTGCTCTCGGGGGTGAGGATCCGGGCGCCGTCCTCGACCACCCCGATGGTGGCCGCGTAGAACCGGGCCAGGGCCCGGGCGGTGCCGATGCCGGCCGAGGCGGGGAGTTCGGCGGTCCGCCAGGCGGGGTCGTTCTCGTCGGGCAGCGGGTCGATGGCGGCGAACGCCCGCCGGGTCAGGGAGCCGGGGTCGGCATAGGCCTCGGAAACGTTTCTGCGCGGCCTGAGCCGCAGTCCGCCCGCGCTCTCGGGCGGTTCCACCGCCGCCACCCGGCCCACCCGGTGGGCCTCCGCCTCCGGCAGCCCGATCCAGAAGTCCAGGCCCAGCGGCTCGGCGATCTCCTCGGCCAGCCAGTCGCCCACCGACCGCCCGGTGGCCCGGAGGACCAGCTCGGACAGCAGCCAGCCGTACGTCTGCGCGTGGTAGCCGTGGGCGGTGCCGGGCTCCCAGAACGCCTGCTGGGCGGCCACCGCGCGGGGACCGCTGACCCCGTCCGCGGCCTCCGCGGCGGTCAGGGACCGGTCCAGGGCGGGCACCCCGGCCCGGTGCGCGAGCAGGTCGCGGACCAGGGTCCGTTCCTTCCCGCCGGCCTTGAACTCCGGCCAGTACGAGGCCACCGGCGCGGACAGGTCCAGCAGCCCGCGCTGGTGCAGCAGCAGCGGTACGGCCGCCGCGACCCCCTTGGTGGCGGAGCGGACCAGCACCGCGGTGTCCCGGGTCCAGGGCTCGGCGGGGGCGCCCGGCGCCGGGTCGCCGTCCTTGGTGCCGCCCCACAGGTCGACCACCTTGCGGCCGTCCCGGTAGACGGCCACCGCCGCGCCCCGGTCGCCGAGCTGCGCGAAGTTCCGCGCGAACGCGTCCCGCACCGGCTCGAAGCCGTCCGCCACCACACCCTGGATGTTCACGTTGTCCACGGGCGGTGCAACACCCGGGGCGGGACGGTTATGCCACGGCCACCGAGCGCGGGTCGAAGCCGAAGGGCAGCTCCAGCCGGTGCGCCCGCATCAGCTCCTCGTCGCACAGCAGGTCCTGGGTGCGGCCGTCGGCGGCGATCGCGCCCTCGCTGAGGACGACCGCGCGCGGGCAGAGCTCCAGCGCGTAGGGCAGGTCGTGGGTGACCATCAGCACGGTCACGTCCAGCGAGCGCAGGATGTCGGCCAGTTCCCGCCGGGAGGCCGGATCCAGGTTGGAGGAGGGCTCGTCCAGCACCAGGATCTCCGGCTCCATGGCGAGCACGGTGGCCACCGCGACCCGGCGGCGCTGGCCGAAGGAGAGGTGGTGCGGGGGCCGGTCGGCGAAGGCGGCCATGCCGACCAGCTCCAGGGCGGTGTGCACCCGGGCCGCCAGTTCGGCGCCGCGCAGTCCGGCCGCGGCCGGGCCGAAGGCCACGTCCTCCCGGACGGTGGGCATGAACAGCTGGTCGTCGGGGTCCTGGAAGACGATGCCGACCCGGCGCCGGATCTCGGCGAAGTTCCGCTTCTCCACGGGCAGCCCGGCCACCTTCACGGTGCCGACCCCGCCGCCGAGGATGCCGTTCAGATGCAGCACCAGGGTGGTCTTGCCGGCTCCGTTCGGGCCGAGCAGGGCCACCCGTTCGCCGCGGCCGACGGTGAGGTCGACCCCGAAGAGGGCCTGGTGGCCGTCCGGGTAGGCGTAGGCGAGGCCGGAGACCTCCAGGGAGGGGGCGGTGCTGGTCATATCGTCCAACCCATCAGACAGACGGCGAGCGCCGCCAACGGCAGTACGGCCGCGTACGCCCACTGGGCGCGGGTGGCGGCCACCTCGTCGATCACCGGCATGGAGCCGGCGTAGCCCCGGCTGACCATCGCCAGGTAGACCCGTTCGCCGCGTTCGTAGGAGCGGATGAACAGGGCTCCGGCGGTCTTGGCGAGCACCCCCCAGTGGCGGATGCCGCGCGCCTCGAAGCCCCGGGAGCGGCGGGCCACGGACATCCGGCGCAGCTCGTCGGTGATCACGTCACCGTAGCGGATCATGAAGGAGGCGATCTGGACCAGCAGCGGGGGCAGCCTGAGCCGCTGGAGGCCCAGCAGCAGGGCGCGCAGTTCCGTGGTGGAGGCGAGCAGCACCGAGGCGGCCACGCCCAGGGTGCCCTTGGCGAGCACGTTCCAGGCGCCCCAGAGGCCGGAGACGGACAGCGAGAGCCCGAGGACCTCCACCCGCTCGCCCTCGGCGACGAACGGCATCAGGAAGGCGAAGGCCACGAAGGGGACTTCGATGACGAGCCGGCGGAGCAGGAAGCCGGCGGGGATCCGGGCGGCGGCCGCGACCCCGGCGAGCAGCAGGGCGTAGAGGCCGAAGGCCCACACCGCCTCGCGCGGGGTGGACACGACGGCCAGGACGAAGGCGAAGGTCGCGGCGAGCTTGCAGTGCGGCGGCAGCGCGTGCACGGGCGAGTGCCCGTGGCGGTAGAGCTTGTGCGCGTGGCCGGCCGCCATCTCAGACCGCCGAGGGTTCGGAGTCCGCGGCCGTGGCGGCCGGGTCCTGGCGGCGGCCTCGGGCCACCCAGAACAGTCCGCTGCCGACGGCCACGGTGGCGCCGACGCCGATGACCCCGGCGAGGCCGACGGAGATCCGCTCGTCGTCCACGTCCTTGACCGCGTAGTCGGCGAGCGGGGAGTCGGCGGTGGCGTGCTCGTACTGGTCGGCCTTGGCGTCGATGCCCTTGTCGGCGGCGACCTTCTCCAGGCCGTCCGGGTTCGCGGAGGCGTAGAAGGAGACGAAGCCGGCCAGCAGCAGCGCGGTGACCAGGCCGCCGGCCCAGAGCTTCCGGGTGGGGCGGGCCGGGGCGGCGGCCGGGGCCGGGGCGGGTGCGTCGACCAGTTCGCCGTTGACCCGCAGCCGGAGCGGGGCGGTGAGTCCGCGGGCGCCGTGGACCAGGTCGGGGCGGACGGCGAGGACGGCGCCGACGGTCGCGGCGGTGATCAGGGCCTCGCCGAGGCCGATCAGCACGTGCACGCCGACCATGGCGGTGAGCACCTTGCCCACGGGCACGTCGGTGGTGCCGCCGACGGCGTAGAGCAGGGTGAAGGCGGCGGCGGAGGCGGGCACCGAGACCAGGGCGCCGGTGAAGGCGGCGGCGGTGACCGAGGCGCGGGTGCGGGGCAGCACGGCGAGCAGCCCGCGGAAGATCGCGTAGGCGACGACCACGGTGACCACGCCCATGACGGTGATGTTGACGCCGAGGGCGGTCAGCCCGCCGTCGGCGAACAGGATGCCCTGCATGAGCAGGACCACCGAGACGCAGAGCACCCCGGTGTAGGGGCCGACCAGCATCGCGGCCAGGGCCCCGCCGAGGAGGTGGCCGCTGGTGCCGGCGGCCACCGGGAAGTTCAGCATCTGGACGGCGAAGATGAAGGCGGCGACCAGGCCGGCCAGCGGGGCGGTCCGCTCGTCGAGTTCCCGGCGGGCGCCGCGCAGGCTGACGGCCACGGCTCCGGCCGCGGCGACCCCTGCTGCCACCGAGACGGGTGCATCGATGAATCCGTCGGGTACATGCATGGTTGAGTCGCTCCGCTTCGGGTCTTCACACAGTCTTTATCTCTCTCAGCATGTCGGTAGTTGCAAATGCTTGGCAATAGCGCTCCGGTCACAAAACCCGGGACGCGGACTCGTGGGAATGTGCGAGGCTGGAGTGCGATACGGAGTGTTTTGTTCCGCTTTCTGACGCGAGGAGCCGGCCGATGTCAGCCACCACCACCGCCGTCGAAGAGCGGGTGCGCGCACGAGTGATCACCGACGACCCGCTCTACCGCGCCATCCCGGTGGCCCTGCGGTTCTCCCCCGACGAGCCCCTGGCCGTGCGCATCGTGTTCCCCGCGGGCCTGTCCCCGGAAGGCACCGAGAACGAATGGGTCTTCCCCCGGGCCCTGCTGGAGGCGGGCCTGCAGGCCCCGTCCGGCAGCGGTGACGTACGCGTCTGGCCCTGCGGCCGGGTGCAGGCGGTGGTGGAGTTCCACTCCCCCGAAGGGGTCGCCGTGGTCCAGTTCGACATCGCGGTGCTGCGCCGGTTCCTGCGCCGCACCCTCCAGCCGGGAACCCCCTGACCGGCACCCCCTCACCCGCCCGGCGCAACGGGCCCGGCCCCGCACCTGGATCAGGTGCGGGGCCGGGTCGTCGTGCCGTACTGCCGGGTGGTCAGGCCTTGACCAGCTCGCGGTCCTGGTCCTGGTCGGGACCGTTGCCGGAGTCGGCCGGGTCGGCCAGGTGCTTGCGCAGCGCCTCGCCCTCGACGTCCACGTTGGGCAGGACCCGGTCCAGCCACTTCGGCAGCCACCAGGCGCGGTGGCCCAGCAGGGCCAGCACGGCCGGCACGATCGCCATGCGCACGATGAAGGCGTCGAAGAGGACGGCGATGGCCAGCGAGAAGCCGATCATCTTCACCATCTGCTCGCTGGAGCCGATGAACCCGGCGAACACCGCGATCATGATCACCGCGGCGGCGGTGACCACCCGGGCGCCGTGCTGGAAGCCGGTCACCACGGCCTGGCCCGGCCGCTCGCCGTGCACATAGGCCTCGCGCATCCGGGTGACCAGGAAGACCTCGTAGTCCATGGCCAGACCGAACACCACGCCCACCATGAAGATCGGCATCATGCTCATGATCGGGCCGGGCTGCTCCACCCCGAAGATCCCGCCGAGCCAGCCCCACTGGAACACCGCGACCACCGCGCCGAGCGCGGCGACCACCGAGAGCAGGAAGCCGAGCGCGGCCTTGAGCGGCACCAGGACGGACCGGAACACGATCATCAGCAGCAGGAAGGCGAGGCCGACCACCAGCGCCAGGTACGGCAGCAGGGCGTCGTTCATCTTCTGCGAGAAGTCGATGTTCATCGCGGTCTGGCCGGTGACCAGCACCTCGTCCCCGCTGACCTCGCGGATCTTGTGGACCAGGTCCTCGGTCTCGGTGGAGGAGGGACGGTCCTTCGGGATCACCGAGATGATCCAGGTGTCCTTCTTCCCGTTGGGCATCGGGGGGGTCACGGCCTCGGCCAGACCGAGGCTCTTCACCCGCTCGGACGCCTTGTCGGCGGCCGTCTGGTCCCCGTCCACGACCAGCATCAGCGGACCGTTGAAGCCCGGGCCGAAGCCCTCGGACAGCAGGTCGTAGGCCTTGCGCTGGGTGGTGGAGACCGGCTGGGAACCCTCGTCGGGCAGACCCATCTTCAGCTGGCTGACCGGCAGCGCGATCACCCCGAGGCCGACCACGCCGGCCAGCAGGACCGCGACCGGGCGGCGCAGCACGAAGCGGGCCCAGCGGGTGCCGCCGTTGGGCTTGTCCTCGGCACCCTCCGGCTTGGGCTTGCCCCCGCCGAACAGCTTGCTCTTGGTACCGGCGGGCAGCACCCGCTTGCCGGCGAAGCCGAGCATGGCGGGCACCAGGGTGAGGGCCACGAACACCGCGATGACCACGGTTCCGGCGGCCGCCGCGCCCATCTTGGTGAGCATCGGGATGTTCACCACGGCCAGGCCCACCAGGGCGATGACCACGGTCAGACCGGCGAAGACCACGGCGGAGCCGGCGGTGCCGACGGCCCGGCCGGCCGCCTCGTCGCGGTCCCGGCCCTCGGCGAGCTCCGCGCGGTAGCGGGAGACGATGAAGAGGGCGTAGTCGATGCCGACCGCCAGGCCGATCATCATGGCCAGGGTGGAGGTGGTGCTGCCCAGGTCGAGGACGTTGGCCAGCGCCGTGATGGAGGAGATGCCGATGCCGACGCCGATCAGGGCGGTCAGCAGCGGGAGTCCGGCCGCCACCAGCGAACCGAAGGTGATCACCAGCACGATCGCGGCGACCATGATGCCGATGATCTCGCCGGAGCCGGTCTCCGGCATCACCTGGAGCGCGTCACCGCCGATCTCCACGGTCAGCCCGGCCTTCTGGGCCCCGGCGCCGACATCGGTCAGGGCCTCACGGGTCTCATCGGTCAGCTCCATGGAGTTGACCTTGTACTTGGTGGAGATGTAGGCGGTGCTTCCGTCCCGGCTGACCGCCTGGGCCTGGTACGGGTCGTCGACCGAGGCGATCTGGTCCGAACCGGACTTCAGATCGTTGACGATCTTCGTGACCTGGTCCTTGGCGGCCGGGTCGGTGACCTTCTGGCCGGCCGGGACCTTGATGACCACGCGGGCCGTGGCACCGTCGGCCGCGGCCGCCGGGAAGCGCTGTTCGAGCAGGTCGAAGGCCTTCTGGGCCTCCGTACCGGGTATGGAGAAGGAGCCGGCGGTGGGGGCGGACGCCGATGCCGCGCCGAAACCGGCGAGGAACAGCAGCGCCACCCAGAGCAGGGCGACGAGGCGCCGGCGCCGGAAGGCGCCCTTGCCGAGTCGATAGAGGAAGGTGGCCACGTCAGTGGTCTCCCGTTCGAGTCGTGGGATGGGATCAGCGATTGGTCAGCCGACCCGACGACGAGAGCGGCGTGTCAGGAGCAGCAGGAACAGCGACCGGCAGCGGGGACTGCGGTCAGACTCCGAGGGCGGGGAAGACCACGGCGTCGATGAAATCGGAGAGGAAGTCCCGGTCGACGGGTCTGTCCTCGATCAGCGGGAGCGCGATGAACGCCCCGATCAGCATGTGCGGCACGAAGTCCAGGGCCGGACAGTCCGGAGCGACCTCGCCCCGGTCCACCGCCCGCTGGAGCATCACCTGCAACCCGGTGATCTCCGGGTCGACCAGCAGGTCCCGCAGCGCCTTGTGGAGCTCCGGGCTCTCGTGCACCGCGTGGGTCAGGCCGCGCATCAGCGCGGTGTCCTTCGCCATCCGGTCGTCGTCGGAACTCTCGACCATGACCGCGAAGTCCCCCCGCAGCGAACCCGTGTCGATCTCCCGGAGGGAGACCGGCTGGGTGCACCGCAGCGCCCTCGCGACCAGTTCCGGCTTGCTCCCCCACTGGCGGTAGAGCGTCGCCTTGCTGGACTTGGTGCGTGCTGCCACCGCGTCCATGGTCAGCGCCTCGTAGCCGACCTCGCGGAGCAGGTCCAGGACCGCTCCGTGCAGTTCGGCCTCCCGTTCGGGGGTGATCCGGCTGACCATCTCTTCCGTACCTCCCACTCGGACGGGACTGCTTCTTACAGCGAAGACGATACCCGCGCCACCATCGGAACGAAACCGTTTCGTTTCGTTCCGGGCCGTGTTCTGCGTCACGGCTCGAAGGGCACTCGCGGCGCGCCAGGGGGGCACCCGAACCCCGCTCGGGGGACGGCTTGTTCACCAGTACGAGTTGCCGGGCCCCCGCCCCGCGGAAAGCATTGGGGGGTGAGTCACGACGTCGCGTACCTCCGGTTCCCGCACCTGCACGACGACCTGCTGTGCTTCGCCGCCGAGGACGACCTCTGGGTCGCCCCCCTGGTGGCCGAGGGCGAGGCCCCCGGCCGGGCCTGGCGCCTCACCGTCGACCGGACCCGGATCGGACACCCCCGGTTCTCCCCGGACGGCCACGAGATCGCCTTCACCACCTGGCGCAGCCTCGACCCCGAGATCCACCTGGTCCCGGTGGACGGCGGCCCCGCCCGCCGGCTCAGCTACTGGGGCTCCACCGACACCCGGGTGTGCGGCTGGACCCCGCCCGACAAGGACGGCCGCAGCGACATCCTCGCCGTCTCCTCGCACGGCCAGCCCTTCTCCTACTTCGCCTGGGCGTACAGCCTGCCCACCGACGGCAGCCCCGGCGGCCGGCTGCCCTGGGGGCCGGTCGCCCACCTCGCCGTGCACGACGAGGCCTCGATCCGGCCGGACGAACCGGCCGCCCGCCACACCCTGCTGCTCACCGGCAAGCCCCCGCACGAGCCGGCCGCCTGGAAGCGCTACCGGGGCGGGGCCACCGGACGGCTCTGGCTGCACGGCGAACGGCTGCTGGAGGACCTCGACGGACACCTCGACTCCCCCATGTTCGTCGACGGCCGGATCGCCTTCCTCTCCGACCACGAGGGCATCGGCAACCTCTACTCCTGCCGCCCCGACGGCGGCGACCTGCGCCGGCACACCGACCACGCCGAGTTCTACGCCCGGCACGCGAGCAGCGACGGCCGCCGGGTGGTCTACCAGTGCGCCGGCGAGCTCTGGCTGGTGGACTCACTGGCCCCGGACGCCCGGCCGCGCCGGCTCGCGGTCCGGCTGGGCGGCCCCCGGGCGGGCCGCCGGACGTACCAGGTGCCCGCCGCCAGCCATGTGGACAGCGTCTCCGTCGACGCCACCGGCCGGGCCAGCGCCGTGACCGTGCGCGGCAGCCTCTACTGGCTCACCCACCGCGACGGCCCCGCCCGCACCATCGCCGACACGCCCGGGGTCCGGGTCCGGCTGCCCGAGATGCTCGGCTCCGGCGGACAGGTCGCCTACGTCACGGACGCCGAGGGCGAGGACGCCGTCGAGATCGCCTACCTGCCCCGGGCCTCCGGGGACCGCGAGCCCCGCCGGCTGGCCTCCGGGAAGCTCGGCCGGGTGCTGGAGCTGGTCTCCGACCCGGAGGGCGAACGGCTCGCCATCGCCTCGCACGACGGCCGGCTGCTGCTCCTCGACACCACCGAGGACGCGGGCGAGGACCCGGCCGGGGAGGTCACCGAGCTGATCCGGTCCATCAACGGCCCGGTCACCGACCTGGCCTTCTCCCCCGACGGGGCCTGGCTGACCTGGTCCCACCCGGGCATCGGCCGCTCCCTGCGGCAGATCAAGATGGCCCGGATCTCCGGACCCGGCGCCCGCACCGTCGTGGACGTCACCAACGGCCGCTTCGAGGACGAGAACCCGGTGTTCACCCGGGACGGCCGCTATCTGGCCTTCCTCTCCTGGCGCGGCTTCGACCCGGTCTACGACGTGCACACCGGCGACCTGTCCTTCCCGCTGGGCTGCCGCCCCTATCTGGTGCCGCTGTCCTCCGCCACCCCCTCGCCGTTCGCGGTGTCCGCCGACGGCCGGCCGGCCGCCGGGGGGCTGGACCCGGTGGAGGGGGCCGCCGGGGACTCCCCGGACTCCGACCCCTCCACCGTCACCGTCGAGGTCGAGGGCCTGGAGAGCCGGGTGACCCCGTTCCCGGTGTCCGCGTCCAAGTACTCGGCCCTGCACCCGGTCAGCGGCGGCGGTCTGGTCTGGCTGCGCTGGCCGATCTCCGGGGCACTGGGCGAGACCTTCGCCAACCCGTCCCACACCAGCGGGAAGCCCACCCTGGAGCACTTCGACCTCACCAAGGCCCGCAAGAGCGAGCTCGCCTCCGACCTGGACTGGTTCGCGGTCAGCGGCGACGGCACCCGGCTGGTGGTCAACGAGGACGGGGAGCTGAGGGCGGTACCGGCCACCGACTCCGGCGACTCCGACTCCACCGTCTATCTGGACCTGCGCCGGATCCTGCACGAGGTGGACCCGGCCGCCGAGTGGCGACAGGCCTACGAGGAGGCCGGCCGGCTGATCCGCGCCTACTTCTGGGAACCGAGGATGTGCGGGATCGACTGGGACGCGGTGCTGCGCCAGTACCGCCCCCTGGTCGAACGGGTCGCCTCCCCCGACGAGTTCGCCGACCTGCTCCGCGAGGTCCTCGGCGAACTCGGCACCTCGCACGCCTACGTCGCCCCGGCCCGCCGCAACGAGGGCCCCCCGCACTACCAGCGGGCCATCGGCCTGCTGGGCGCCAACCTGGTCTGCCGGGACGGCCGTTGGGTGGTGAAGCGGATCCTGCCCGGCGACTCCTCCGACTCCAAGGCGCGCTCCCCGCTGGCCGGCACCGGCATCCGCGACGGCGCCGCCCTCACCCATGTCGACGGCCGCCCGGTGGACCCGGTGACCGGCCCCTACCCGCTGCTCGCCGCGGCCGGCGGCACCACCGTCGAGCTCACCTTCCGGCCCGCCGGCGCCGAGGGCGGCGAGGGCCCGGCCCGCCGGGTGGCGGTGATGCCGCTGGTCGACGAACGGCCGCTGCGCTACCAGGACTGGGTGGCCAAACGCCGCGAGGTGGTCCGCGAGATCAGCGGCGGCCGCTGCGGCTACCTCCACATCCCCGACATGGGCGGCTCCGGCTGGGCGCAGTTCAACCGGGACCTGCGGATGGAGATGTCCCGGCCCGCGCTGATCGTCGACGTCCGCGGCAACGCGGGCGGTCACATCAGCGAACTGGTGGTGGAGAAGCTCAGCCGCCGGATCCTGGGCTGGGACCTGACCCGGGACGCCCAGCCGGTCTCCTACGCCTCCAACGCGCCCCGGGGGCCGGTGGTGGCCCTCGCCGACGAGGCCACCTCCTCGGACGGGGACATGATCACCGCCGCGTTCAAGCTGCTCGGCCTGGGCCCGGTGGTCGGCCAGCGCACCTGGGGCGGGGTGGTCGGCATGACCGGCCGGCACACCCTGGGCGACGGCACCGTGATCACCGTGCCGATGAACGCCGCCTGGTTCCCCGAGTACGGCTGGTCGGTGGAGAACCACGGTGTGGAGCCGGACCTGGCGATGCTGCGCACCCCGCTGGACTGGGCCGAGGGCCGGCACGCCCAGCTCGACGACGCCGTGCACCTGGCGCTGGAGCTGCTGGAACGCCATCCGGCCAAGACCCCGCCCGGCTACACCGACGTACCGGACCGCCGGCGCCCGGTGCTGCCGCCCCGCCCGTAGGGGCGGCCCCGGACATGCCGCAGGGGCGCGGTCCCGTGGTCCACGGGACCGCGCCCCTGCGCGCGGACGGCCGGGTCAGAACGCGTCGTCGAGTTCCTCGCGGGCCCGGCCGGTCCGCTCCTCGGCCTCCCGGGGCGGCCGCGGGGACCGCTCGGAGGGCTCGTTCCGGCCGGCCCGGGCGGGCGGGCCGGGCTGGATGGACTCGCCGGCCTGTTCCGCCCGCGCCTTGAGCTGCTGTGCCTTCGCCTGGAACTGGTCCCTGAGACCCATGCTTCTCACTCCGTCAGGGGTGTCGGTGACTGGGGTGCGACCAGCCTGGCACGACCCGACATCCCTCGCATTTCGGTCAGTCGGCGGTGCTGCGCTCCTTCTCGTCGGCGACCCCTCCGGCGCCCACCAGCCCCTTGGACACTCCGGCCAGCCGGGGTTCGAACCGCCTCATCTCCCGCTGCCCGGCGGAGGCGATGACGGCCGGGAGGTAGCCGCGGACCGACTGCATCCCGCGCAGCCACCACTGGGCGTACACGTGCGCCGACCGGCGCTCGATGCCCGCCACGATCCGGTCCACGGCCGGCCCCAGCGGATACGTCCGGTTGGAGGGCCAGGGCAGCCGCTGCCGGAGCTCGCGCATCACCTCGTCCTGGTCGGCGCCGCGCACCATGTCGGTGTCGGTCCAGGACAGGTAGCCGACGCCCACCTTGACCCCCAGGTAGCCGACCTCGGCGCGCAGGCAGTGCGCGAAGGCCTCCACCCCGGACTTGGAGGCGCAGTACGCGGTCATCATCGGGGCCGGGGTGATCGCGGCGAGCGAGGCGATCTGGAGGAAGTAGCCGCGGCTCTCCCGCAGGACGGGCAGGAAGGCGCGGGCGGTGACGGCGCCGCCGATCAGGTTGACCTCGATGACCCGCCGCCAGGCGACCGGGTCGGAGTCCCCGAACGGGCCGCCGGCCGCGACCCCCGCGTTGGCGACCACGATGTCCACCTTGCCGAACCGCTGCTTGACCTCCTCGGCGACCCGGGCCATGGCCTCGTGGTCGGTGACGTCGGCGTGCCAGTGGTCGCTGTCGGTGTGCAGCCGCTCGGAGACCTCCTTGAGCGCCTCCGGCTCCAGGCCGACCAGGGCGATCCGGGCGCCGCGCGCGGACAGTTTGCGGGCCAGCAGTTCGCCCACCCCGCGGGCCGCCCCGGTGACGACGGCGACCTGTCCCTCCAGGTTTCGGGTGCTCACGCGCGCTTCTCCTTCTTCGCTGTGCGGACGAGTTCGCGGATGGCGTGGGTGACGGCCTCCGGGGCCTCCACCGGGGTCATGTGCCCCATGCCGGGCAGTTCGGTCAGTCCGGTGCAGTCCGGCAGGGCCGCCGCGAGGCCGCGGGCGTGCCCGATCGGGGTGAGCCGGTCGGCGGTGCCGGCGACGACGGCGGTGGGCAGCCGGAGCCGGGCCACGCCCTCGGTGAGGTCGAGCCCGGCCAGCACCCGGGACCAGCCCTGCCGGACGGGCGGCGGGCAGGCGTGCACGATGCGGGCGACGGCCTCGACCCGGTCGGGGGCGGAGCCGGCGGCCATGGTGACGTACTTGACGGCCTGCCGGGCCAGCGGGGTGACCGGTCCCAGCGGGGCCCCGGAGGTCATCACGGTCCGGGTCAGCCGGGTCCGCAGCGGCCCGGGCCGGCCCGGGAGCACGGTCGCCTCGGCGACCAGCCGGGCACTGCCGGTGCTGCACAGCAGGGCGGCCGAGACCCGCTCGTCGAAGCCGGGGCGGCCGGCGGCCGCCATGACGGTCATGCCGCCCATGGAGTGGCCGGCGACCACCGCCCGCCGCCCGTCGGCGAGGGTGGCGGCGAGCACCGCGACGAGATCGTCGGCGAGGACCTCGGTGGAGTAGGCGGCGGAGACCGGGCTGCGGCCGTGGCCGCGCTGGTCGTAGGCGACGACGCGGTGGCCGCTGCCGGCCAGTTCGCGGATCTGGGCGGCCCAGAAGGCGGTGGAGCAGGTCCAGCCGTGCGCCAGGACCACGGTGGGGGCGTCCTCGTCCCCGTGGACCTCCACGTGCAGCCGGGCGCCGTCCGCGGAGACCGCGGTGAGCTCCCGGCGGGCGGCGGGCGGGGCGTACGGGCCGCTGGTGACGTGCGTCAGCCGGCTCATGCGGCGTCCTCCCCGGTCCGGGCGGCGGTCTCGGGCGCGGCCGGCGCCTCGGGCGCGGCCACCGGCGCGGCCACGGCCGCGGCCTCGCGGTGCCGGACCCGGAGGACCTCGTACTCGGTGAGGTCCACGGTCCGGGTGGCCCGCCGGAACTCGCCGGTGGTGCCGGGCCACACGGTGGTGTTGCGGCCGTTGGCGTCCAGGTACCAGCTGGTGCAGCCTCCGGTGTTCCAGACGGTCCGCAGCATCCGGTCCTGCACCCGCCGGTTCCAGGTGTGCACCGCGGAGGGCCGGGCGGCGAGCGCGGTGCGGCCGCCGGGCGCGTCCAGCAGGTTCAGCTGCCGCAGATAGTCGGCCATGTAGTTCAGCTGGGACTCGATCATGAGGATCATCGAGCTGTTCCCGAGCCCGGTGTTGGGGCCGATGATCGTCATCCAGTTGGGGAAGCCGGCCGCGGTGGCGCCGCGCAGCGCCTGCATGCCGTCCTTCCACTCGTCGGCGAGGGTCTTGCCGTCCACCCCGACCACCCGGTCGGCGATGGGCATGTCGGTGACGTGGAAGCCGGTGCCGAAGATGATCGCGTCGACCTCGGTCTCGGTGCCGTCCGCGGCGACCAGCACCGAGCCGCGGACCTCCTTCAGCCCGCTGGCCACCAGGTCCACATCGGGCCGGGCCAGGGCCGGGTAGTACTCGCTGGAGAGCAGGATCCGCTTGCAGCCGATGCGGTAGGAGGGGGTCAGCTTGGCCCGCAGCGCCGGGTCCTTGATCGACCGGGCCATGTTGGCCTTGGCCATGGACTCGATCAGTCCGAGCTGGTTGGGCCGCTTGGTGAAGGCGCTCACCTGGAGCTCCCGCAGCCCCCACAGCAGCCCGCGGCGGGCCGCCCGGGTGAACGGCAGCTGCCGGTGCAGCCAGCGCTCGACCCCGCTGATGGCCCGGTCGGTGCGCGGCAGGACCCAGGGCGGGGTGCGCTGGAACAGGGTGAGCCGCTCGACCTCGGGGGCGATGGCGGGCACGATCTGGATGGCCGAGGCGCCGGTCCCGATCATCGCGACCCGCTTGCCGCGGAGGTCGTAGTCGTGGTCCCAGCGGGCCGAGTGGAAGACCTTGCCGGGGAACCCGGACAGGCCCGGGACCTCGGGGAGCTTGGGGTCGGACAGCGGGCCGGTGGCGGAGACCACCACGTCGGCGGTGAGGTCCCCGCCGGAGGTCTCGATCTCCCAGCGCAGCAGTTCGGCGTCCCAGCGCATCATCCGGACCTCGTGGTCGAGGCGGATGTGCGGCCGCAGCCCGAAGGTGTCCGCCACGTGCTCCAGATAGGCCCGGATGTGCGGCTGCCCGGAGAAGGTCCGGGGCCAGTCCGGGTTGGGCGCGAAGGAGAAGGAGTACAGATGGGAGGGCACGTCGCAGGCGCACCCGGGATAGCTGTTGTCGCGCCAGGTCCCGCCCACCGACCCGGCCCGCTCCAGCACCACGAAATCGGTGATCCCCTCGCGGCGCAGCCGGACGGCCGCTCCCAGCCCGCCGAATCCGGATCCGATCACCGCCACGCGCACATGCTCGCCCACGCCCGCCGCCCTTCACAGACTCTGCCAGCAATCACTGGCACTATTCGGAGGGTAGAGCTTCCCCGTACTCATGGGTAGGGGTCGCGCCGGGAAAGTTACCGGGGGTACGCCTTAGGCTGCGCCAATGGCCGACGAACAGTCGCACGAACCGCCCCACGACCAGCCTCGGGAGCAGCCGCAGGAGCAGCCGGACGGGACGACGGTACGCGAGTACCGGACCGAGGAGCTGGCCGAGGCGGCCGGCATCCCGCCGCGCACCCTGCGCTTCTACCGCGAGCGCAAACTGCTGCCACCGCCCCGCCGGCAGGGCCGCATCGCCTGGTACGACGGGCACCACCTGGCCCGGCTGCGGACCATCGCCGCCCTGCTGGACCGTGGCCACACCCTCGGCGGCATCGCCGAGCTGATCACCGCGTTCGAGAGCGGCCGGGACGTCAGCCAGCTCAGCGAGCTGCTCGGCATGGGCTGGTCGGAGGAGACCCCGGTACGGCTCACCCCGGAGGCGCTGGCCGACTACTTCGAGGGCGAGGCCACCCCGGAGAACCTGGCCGCCTCCCTGGCCCTGGGCTATCTGGCCACCGACGGGGACGAGATCGTGCACGTCAGCCGCCGGCTGCTGGACGTCTCGGCGGCCCTGGTCCGCGAGGGGGTACCGCTCGCGGCCGTGCTGGAGACCGGCCGGCTGGTCCGCGGCCACGCCGACGCCATGGCCGAGCTCTTCGCCGAACTGATCGGCACCCATCTGAAGGAGGACGGGGACGCGCTGACCCGGCTGCGCCCGCTGGCCAAGAGCGTGGTCGAGGCCGAGCTGACCATGGCGATGGACCGGCTGCTGGCCGGCGGCGGCACCGGGGCCCGGCAGGCCGGGCCCCGGGATCCGGGAGCTCAGCCGAGCTCGTAGACCACCGTGACGGGCGCGTGGTCGGACCAGCGCTCCGGGTGGGTCTCGGCGCGCTCCACGAAGCCCTTCACGGCCTTCGCGGCGAGCCCGGGAGTGGCCACGTGCAGGTCGATCCGCCAGCCGGCGTCGTTGTCGAAGGCCCGGCCCCGGTAGGACCACCAGGAATAGGGCCCCTCCTGCTCCGGGTGCAGCTCGCGCACCACGTCCACGTAGCCGGCCTCCTCGTAGACCTTCCCGAGCCACTCCCGCTCCTCGGGCAGGAAGCCGGCGTTCTTTCGGTTGGTCTTCCAGTTCTTGAGGTCGGCCTCCCGGTGGCAGATGTTCCAGTCGCCGCACACCACCACCTCGCGGCCGTCCGCCGCGGCGCGCACCCGCAGCGCCTTCAGGTACTCCTGGAACTCGGCCATGAACCGGTACTTCTCGTCCTGCTTCTCGGTCCCGGCCTCCCCGGAGGGAAGGTAGAGGCTGGCGACGGTCACGCCCGGCAGATCGATCTCCAGATAGCGGCCGGCGCCGTCGAACTCCTCGCTCCCGAACCCGACCTGGACCCGCTCCGGGGCCCGCCGGGTGAACAGCGCGACCCCGGCCCGGCCCTTGGCGGCAGCCGGTGCGAACACGGTGTGCCAGCCCTCGGGCGCCCGGACCTCCGCCGGAATCTGGCCCTCCTCGGCCCGGACCTCCTGGAGGCAGATCACATCGGCGTCGGTGCCGGAGAGCCACGGCACGAACCCCTTCTTGGCGGCGGCGCGGATCCCGTTCACGTTCACAGTGGTCACGATGAGCATCACAGCACCATAGCCGGAGGGTTCCGTACGATGTCCGGATGTCTCACGGGATCGAACTCCGCGCCGTCGCCTACGACGCCCCCGACGCGGTGAAACTCAACGACCAGGTACAGATCGAGTACCAGGTCCGGTACCAGGGCGAGGGCGACGCCACCTGGCTGGACCCCGCCATGTTCGAGCCGCCGCGCGGCCTCTACCTGCTGGCCTACGACGCCGACGACGCCCCGGTGGCCAGCGGCGGCTGGCGCACCCAGGACCAGAGCCCGGAGGGCTACTCGGACGGCGACGCCGAGCTGAAGCGGATGTACGTCATACCCTCCGCCCGCGGCCTGGGGCTGGCCCGCCGGATCCTCGCCGAACTGGAGGCCTCCGCCCGGGCGGCGGGCCGCACCCGCATGGTCCTGGAGACCGGCGACCGCCAGCCGGAGGCCATCGCCCTCTACCAGTCCTCGGGCTACGAGTTCTGCGCCAAGTTCGGCTACTACCGCGCCTACGACTCCAGCCGCTGCATGTCCAAGCCCCTGACGAACTGACCCGGAAAGCAGAAGATCCCGCCCGATCTTGCGATCGGACGGGATCCTCAATGTCTGTGGACCTGTGGGGATTTGAACCCCAGACCCCCTCGATGCGAACGAGGTGCGCTACCAGACTGCGCCACAGGCCCTTGCGACGTGTGAAACATTAGCACCCCGGCTCGACAGCACCAAAATCACTCGTTGGCGGCGCGGGGCCGGTCCTCGCCCTCGTACTGGTCGAAGAGCGGGGTGCGGCCGCGGCCGGTCTCGCGGTTGCGGCGGGACGGCGGGCGCTCCCGGTCCGCGGCGGGCGGGACGGCGGCGGCCGGCTTCTGCTCGGCCGGGCGCTGGGCCCGCAGCCTGGGGTCGGTGGGCTCGGCGGTGCTGGACCGGTCCGGGCTCCAGGCGTCGGGGGCCGGGGAGCCGGTGGCGCGCGGGGCCACCGGGGCCGTCACATAGGTGGGCAGCGGGACCGGGACGGGCTCCCAGCTGTCACCTCGGGCGGGGCCGCGTTCGCGTTCCTTCTGCTGGTCCACCCATTCGGCGTGGTCGGTCTGCTCGACCAGGGCGCGCCGGCCTGCCTCCTGCGGGGAGACGGGTGGCGCGGGGTCCGGATCGGCCCCGGCCGCGGCCTCGGACTCGCGGCGGCGGGGGCGGTTCTCGCGGAGCCGGCGGGCGGCCGCCTCGGCCCTGCGGTGGTCCATGGTGAACGCGAACCGGCGGCGCTCCTGCGCCCGCAGGTGCACGATGTACGCGCTGAGCAGCACGGCGGGGACGGCCGGGGCCCAGAGGAAGCCCAGGCCGCCGACGGCCGCGACCACGGCGCCGAGGGTGAAGACGAGGAAGAGGAGCGCGGTGGTGCGCCGGCGGCGGGCGAGCACCTGGAGGCGCTGTTCGCGCCGGGTCCGCTCCAGCCGTTCGGCGGCCTGCGCCCGCGGCTCCGTCCTGGTCGGGGACATGCCTGTGGCCCGGACGTCGGCGTCCACGGAATTCACCGTTTCCGTCGCGGCGTCCGGGTCCGCGGGGGGATCCGACTCCTCGCCGGTGCGCTCCCGCAGCTCCTTGGCATAACGGCGCTCCATTCCCGCCCGGCCGGAAAGCAGCCGGATGGCGGTGGAGAAGCGTTCCGTCGGACGGGCTTCGTTCAGCTCGTCCTGCCTCCGGAGCCACATGGGCACCAGGTAGGCGGCCCAGGCCCCGACGATGACTGCGTAGATGAGGCCGCTGCTGCTCACACCCCACACCGTAGAGGGGCGCGGGCGGGGGCATCGGCCAATTGGGCCGGTGTGTCGCACGATCCGGCTGATATCACGGACTTTTTTTGTGATTCTTCGGATCAGGTTATGGACGGACCCGATCGAATTCGAACGGATATTCGTTTATCGGGAGGTGCGGTGCCACCGGTCGACCAGTCCGCCGGGGACCTCCTCCGCGGTCAGCGCGTAGACCAGGTGGTCCCGCCAGTCCCCGTCGATGTGGAGGTAACGGGGCCGCAGCCCCTCCTCGCGGAAGCCCAGCTTCTCCACCACGCGCCGGCTCGGGCCGTTCTCCGGGCGGATGCAGACCTCGATCCGGTGCAGTCCGACCTGCCGGAAGCAGTGGTCGACGGCGAGCGCCACCGCCGTGGGCATCACCCCCCGGCCGGCCACCTCCCGGTCCACCCAGTAGCCCACGTGACCGGCGCACATCGAACCCCAGGTGATCCCGGCGACGGTCAGCTGGCCGACCAGCCGCCCCTGGTACTCGATGACGAAGGGCAGCATCCGGCCCGCGTTGGCCTCGGCCCGCAGATGGCGGACCATCTGGCGGTAGGTGGGCCGCTGGACCACCGGCCCCCAGGGGGCGGGCGGCGGGATCGTCGCCTCCCAGGGCCGCAGCCAGTCCCGGTTGCGGCGGTTCACCTCGCGCCAGGCGGTCTGGTCGCGGAGCTTTATCGGCCGCAGGCACACGTCGCCGTCGCGCAGCGCCACCGGCCAGGAGGGCCCGTTCAGCTCGGGCCCCCCGCCGGCGGGCGCACGTGGTCGCCGCCGCGGATCTGGTCCACGGCGTGCGTCAGGATCCGGGAGAGCACCGTGAGCCCGTCGCGGACCCCGCCGGTGGAGCCGGGGAGGTTCACGATCAGGGTGCCGCCGGCCACCCCGGCCAGTCCCCGGGACAGCGCCGCGGTGGGCACCTTCGCCAGGTTCTCGGCGCGGATGGCCTGCGGGATGCCGGGGATCTCGTAGTCCAGCACCCGGGCGGTGGCCTCGGGGGTCCGGTCGGTGGGCGAGATGCCGGTGCCGCCGGTGGTGAGGATGACCTGGTAGCCGGCCGCCACCCCCTCGCGCAGGGCCCGCTCGACCGGGTCCCCGTCCGGGACCACCCGGGGGCCGTCGACGGTGAAGCCGAGGCGCTCCAGGCCTTCGGCGAGCAGCGGGCCGCCCTTGTCGGCGTAGACGCCCTGGGAGGCGCGGTTGGAGGCGGTGACCACCAGCGCGCGGGGTGCCCGGGCCTGGTCGGCGGGGGAGGGGGCCGTGTCCGGCCCCGAGTGGCCGTGGTCGTGGCCGGGGCTGTGGTGGTGGCTGTGGACCTCGCCGCCTCGGGGGGCGTTCACGCGCGGTTCCAGTCGCCGGACTTGCCGCCGGTCTTCTCCTCCACCCGGACGTCGGTGATGACGGCCCCCTTGTCCACCGCCTTGACCATGTCGATGACGGTGAGACCGGCGACGGCCACCGCGGTGAGCGCCTCCATCTCCACGCCCGTGCGGTCGGTGGTCCGGACGGTGGCCAGGATCTCCACGGCGTCGTCGGCGACCGTCAGGTCCACCTTGACCCCGGAGACGGCGAGCGGGTGGCAGAGCGGGATCAGGTCGGGGGTCTTCTTGGCACCCATGATCCCGGCGATCCGCGCGGTGGCGAGGGCGTCGCCCTTGGGCACTCCCTCGCCCCGCAGCAGTTCGATCACCCGGGGAGAGACCAGGACCCGACCGCTGGCGCGGGCCGTCCGGGTGGTGACGTCCTTCTCGGATACGTCGACCATCCGCGCCGCGCCGGCCTCGTCGATGTGGGTGAGCCTGCTCTGGGTACTCATGCTGTGCCGCTCCGCTCTGGGCCCCCGGGGGCCTGTGTGGTGCGACACACGCTACCCGCACCCGGAGGGGTTCAGCCGAGCAGGATCACTTCGAGCTCGGTCCCCGGCGCCACCTCGGTGACCTCCTCCGGCACGACGATCAGGGAGTCGGCGTGGGCCAGCGCGGCGATCAGGTGGGAGCCCGATCCGCCGACCGGGGAGACGGTCCCGGACTCGGGGTCGTGGGCGCCGCGCAGGAACTGGCGGCGGCCGGCCGGGGAGCCGATCGGCTGCTCCGCCGAGAGCACGGCGCGGACGCTGGGCCGGGACACGTCGGGCAGGCCCATCAGGGCGCGGATGGCCGGCCGGACGAACAGCTCGAAGGAGACGTAGGAGGAGACCGGGTTGCCGGGCAGGGCCAGCAGCGGGGTGTGGTCGGGGCCGATGGAGCCGAAGCCCTGGGGCTTGCCGGGCTGCATGGCCAGCTTGCGGAAGTCGATCCCGGCGGGCGTGCCGGTGCCGGCCGGGTCGCCGTCCTCCTTGCCGACCGTGGAGAGCGCCTCCTTGACCACGTCGTAGGCGCCGACGCTGACCCCGCCGGTGGTGACCAGCAGGTCGGCCCGGATCAGCTGGTCCTCGATGGTGGCGCGCAGGGTGTCGGCGTCGTCGGCGACGGCGCCGACCCGGTAGGCGATGGCGCCAGCGTCCCGGGCGGCCGCGGCCAGCGCGAAGCTGTTGGAGTCGTAGATGGTGCCGGCCGGGAGGGCCTCGCCCGGCTGGACCAGCTCGCTGCCGGTGGACATCACCACCACCCGGGGACGCGGCCGGACCCGGACGGTGCCGCGGCCGATGGCGGCCAGCAGGGCGATCTGCGGCGGGCCGAGCACCGTGCCGGCGGCCAGCGCCAGGTCCCCGGCCTGGACGTCGCCGCCGCGGGCCCGGACATGGGCGCGGGCCTCGGCGGCCCGGTGCACCCGGACCTCGCCGGCCGCGCCCTCGGGGGCCACGGCGGCCGGGGACATTCCGGCGGCGGCCCCGCCGCCGGTGCCTCCGTCGGTCCACTCGACCGGGACCACGGCCTCGGCGCCGGGCGGCAGCGGGGCGCCGGTCATGATCCGGGCGGCCTGGCCGGGGCCGACGGTCGGCAGCTCGCCGCTGCCGGCCGCGACGTCCCCGATGACCGTGAGCACCGCGGGGAACTCCTCGCTCGCGCCTTGGACGTCGGCGACCCGGACGGCGTAACCGTCCATGGAGCTGTTGTCGAAGGGCGGCAGGGCGACGGGCACGGTGACGTCCTCGACCAGGACGCATCCCTGGGCGTCGAGCAGCTGGAGCTCGATCGGTTCCAGGGGGCGGACGGCCGCCAGGATGTCCGCCAGGTGCTCGTCCACCGACCACAGTCGCTGCTGCGGGCGGCCGGTGTCCTCGGGTGCGGTGCTGCTCAAGGCCTTACATCTCCTCCGTGACGTAACTGCGAAGCCAGGTGCGGAACTCCGGGCCGAGGTCCTCCCGCTCGCAGGCGAGGCGGACGATGGCGCGCAGGTAGTCGGCACGGTCTCCGGTGTCGTAGCGGCGGCCCCGGAAGACCACGCCGTGCACCGGGCCGCCCACGGTCTCGTCGGCGGCCAGCTTCTGCAGGGCGTCGGTGAGCTGGATCTCCCCACCGCGGCCCGGCTGGGTCTCCCGCAGTATGTCGAAGATCGCGGGGTTCAGGACATAGCGTCCGATGACCGCGTAGTTGCTCGGCGCGTCCGCCGTGTCGGGCTTCTCGACCAGGCCGGTGATGCGGACGATGTCCTCGTCCTCCTCGCCGGGGTCGGCCTCGACGGCGGCGCAGCCGTAGAGGTGCACGTTCTCCGGGGGGACCTCCATCAGGGCGATGACGGTGCCGCCGGTGCGGTGCTGGAGGTTGACCATGGTCTGGAGCAGCGGGTCGCGCGGGTCGATGAGGTCGT
This sequence comes from Streptomyces sp. NPDC033845, assembly GCF_055576225.1. NCBI lineage: Bacteria > Bacillati > Actinomycetota > Actinomycetes > Kitasatosporales > Streptomycetaceae > Streptomyces > Streptomyces sp. NPDC033845. The sequence goes on from NZ_JBVIRI010000005.1 coordinate 175,946, forward strand.
CGCCGAGCAGGACGGCGAAGGGCTCGTGGCCCACGTGCGGGGCGGCGCACAGCACGGCGTGGCCGAGGCCCCGGGGGTCGCCCTGCCGGACGTAGTGCAGGGTGGCCAGGTCGCTGGACTCCTGGACCTTCTTCAGCCGGTCGTCGTCGCCCTTGGCGACCAGGGCCGACTCCAGCTCGTAGTTGCGGTCGAAGTGGTCTTCCAGCGCGCGCTTGTTACGCCCCGTGATCATGAGGACGTCGTCCAGCCCGGCGGACACGGCTTCCTCGACCACGTACTGGATGGCCGGCTTGTCCACGACGGGGAGCATTTCCTTCGGAGTGGCCTTGGTCGCCGGGAGGAAGCGAGTGCCGAGGCCCGCGGCCGGGATGACGGCCTTTTTGATCACGGGGTGCAACTGAGTCATGGGCCGAACGATAGTCGGTGGAGGAGGAGCCGAGGCCGGATTCCTGGGAACACTTCCGCCTTTGCCCGCATATATGAAGGGATTTTGGAAGCACTGTGGTAGAGAACAAAGCCGGAGTTAATGATTCCGCAACCGAGAAGTCCCGGCTCCGGCGCGAACTGCTGGCGGCCCGCCGCGCGTTGTCGGCGGCCGAGGTGGACGCGGCGGCGGCCGCCCTGGCCCGGCGGGCGCTGGAGCTCCCGGAGCTGGCGGCGGCCGGCACGGTGGCCGCGTACGTCTCGGTGGGCACCGAACCGGGGACCCGGGAGCTGCTCGACGCGCTGCGGGCGGCCGGCAAGCGGGTGCTGCTGCCGGTGCTGCTGCCCGACGACGATCTGGACTGGGCCGGCTACGAGGGCCCCGGCTCACTGGCCGAGGCGGCCCGCCCGGGGAAGATGCGGCTGCTGGAGCCGGCCGGCCCGCGGCTCGGCCCGGAGGCGGTGACCGGGGCGGACGCGGTCCTGCTGCCCGGGCTCGCGGTGGACGGCCGGGGGATGCGGCTGGGACGCGGCGGCGGGAGCTACGACCGGGTGCTGGCCCGGCTGGAGCGGGCCTCGGCGGATCCGGCGCTGGTGGTGCTCCTCTACGACGGCGAGGTGGTCGCGCGGGTCCCGGAGGAACCGCACGACCACCCCGTGCGCGCGGTGGCCACCCCCTCGGGGGTGCGCCGGTTCAGCTCATGAGCCGCCGGCCGGCCTGAGGGTCAGCGTCTCCTCGGTGGCCTTGGCGACCGCCTCCGGGCCGAACGGCCAGTCCAGCAGTTCGCCCTTGGCCCACAGGTCGGCCTGGTCCGTGTAGTTCGGGTGGTAGGCGTGGCCCGAGGCCCCGGTGAGGTTGATCCAGCGGGACTTGTCGAGGTCGTTGAGGTTGACCACCATCCGCATGGACGGCACCCAGGTGACCTGGTAGCCGCCGGCCGCGTTCCAGCCGGTGGCGTTGACCGTGGCCTCGCCGCCGCCCAGGTTCCAGGGACCCCGGTTGAGCAGCCACTGGAGCGCGCCGGGGCCCTCGGTGCCGATGGTCTGGTTGCGCAGCATCAGCTGGTGCAGCCGGCCCCAGCTCCAGCTGGTGCGGTCCTTGCCCAGCTTGGCCGTCAGCTCCCACTGGGCGTCCTCCATGGCCCGGGCGAAGAGCTGGTCCCGGGTGGCGGTGGCCTTCTCGTTCCGGCTCGCGGGCGAGGTCCACCAGGAGGAGTCCTCGTCCTTGAGCAGCCGGCGGACCACCTCGAACCAGCGGTCGCCGCCGTCCGGCTGGGCCGAGTCCGCCGAGCGCTCGCCGCACTCGCGGACCTCCTCGGTGAGGTCGTCGTCGAGCCCGGTGGCGGCCTTGCGGATGTTCATGCAGCTGCCCTCGACCCGCAGCTCCTTGGGCATCTTGTCGCCGAAGGCCAGCTTGAGGATGTTCCGCCAGACCGCGTTGAAGTAGGCGGCCGCGGCGGAGTCGGGCTCCTGGGTGTAGTTCCAGCCCTCCAGGAGCTTCTGGGCGGCGCGGACGTCCGGGTCGGAGACGTGGATCCGGGACAGGATGGGCGTCAGCAGCGTGGCGATCTCGCTGCTGTTGTCCATCTGCATGGTCCGCATGTCGTCCGTGGAGACCTTGCCGCCGTCCTTGGTCTTCGCCTCGATGAGGTCGTTGATCCGCTGGCTGCGGGCGCCGTAACCCCAGTCGCTGGTCAGGGTGTACGGGTACCTGCCCTCGCCGGACCGGATCACGGCCTGGTTGGCGGTGACGATGAACCCGCGCTTGGGGTTGTAGTCCCAGGGCATCTCGTCCTGCGGGATCCAGCCGGCGGTGCCGCCCGGCTTGCCCTTCCAGGAGTACCTGGAGTCCCAGCCGGGGGCCGGCATCCGGCCGTCGCCGCTGGTGCGGACCGGGATCCGGCCCGGGGCCTGGTAGCCGATGTTGCCGGAGGCGCCCTTGCCGTCCGCGTAGATCAGGTTCTGCGAGGGCACCTCGAAGTCGCGGGCGGCGGCCCGGAAGTCCTTGAAGTCCTTGGCGCGGTTCAGTTTGAACACCGCGTCCATGGACTTGCCCGGGTCCAGGGCGGTCCAGCGCAGGGCCACCCCGTAGCCGTTGCCCCGGTCGGGGGCGGAGCTGGCGACGGGGGCGCGGGCGCCCACGGTGCCGAGCTCGTCGCTGCGGTCGGACACCAGGGGCCCGTTGTTGGTGGTGCGGACGGTGATGGTCTTGCTCTCGCCGCCGGCCACCTTGATGACCTCTTCGCGGGTGGCGAAGGGGAGCACCTTGCCGTCGTAGACGTAGCCCTCGGGGCGCAGCTGCTCCAGGTAGAGGTCGGTGACGTCGGCGCCCAGGTTGGTCATGCCCCAGGAGATGTCCTGGTTGTGGCCGATGATCACACCGGGGGTGCCGGCGAAGGTGTAGCCGGCCACCTGGTACTTGCAGTCCGGGGAGGTCTTCCGGCAGTGCAGGCCCATCTGGTACCAGACCGAGGGCAGCTGCGGGGCCAGGTGCGGGTCGTTGGCCAGCAGCGGCTTGCCGGTGGTGGTGTGCCGTCCGGCGACCACCCAGGAGTTCGATCCGATGCCGCTGCCGTTGGGGCCGAGCAGGGCGGGGATCTGGTCCATGCTGCGGGACAGCGCGGTCAGCTGGCTGCGCAGACCCTCGGTGGAGCCGGCCGGGGAGGTGGTGCCGGAGCCCGGGTCGCTGCCGGAGCCGGAGTCCGGGCCGCTGCCCGAGCCGGAGCCGTTGCCGGAGCCCTTGGCCGAGGCGCCCTGCGGGACGTACTCCTTCTCGTCCTCGTCGACCTTGCCGCCCTCGACGATCGGACGGTTCCGGTCGAAGGGGTAGGGCGGGTAGAGCTGGTCGATCTGCTCCTTGGAGAAGGTGCCGGACATCAGCGCCCGGTCGATCTCCTCCGTCATGTTGCCGCGCAGGTCCCAGGCCATGGCCTTGAGCCAGGCCACCGAGTCCACCGGGTCCCAGCGCTCGGGGGTGTAGTCGTCGCTCAGCTTGAGGGCCGCGTGCTCCACCGAGAGGTCCTTGCCGGACTTCCCGTCGAGGTAGGCGTTGACCCCGTCGGCGTAGGCCTGGAGGTTCCGCTTGGTCTCGGGTGAGAGCTTGGTGTCGAACTCGGTCTGCGCGACCTTCCGCCAGCCCAGGGTCCGCAGGAAGGCGTCGGTCTCGACCTGGCCGCTGCCGAACATCTCCGAGAGACGGCCGGAGGTCATGTGGCGTCGGACGTCCATCTCCCAGAAGCGGTCCTGCGCGTGCGTGAAGCCCTGCGCGCGGAACAGGTCCTGGTCGTTGTCCGCGTAGAGCTGGGGGATCCCGTGGGCGTCGCGCTTCACCTCGACGGTCCCGGTCAGGCCGGGGACCTCCAGGGAGCCGGTCGTCTGCGGGAAGGATGCGCGCACACTGTCCACGCTCCAGTACGCCCCGTAACCGAGGCCCGCGACGAGCGCCAGCACCAGGATGAGCACGATCAGACGGGCGCGTCGCCCCTTCTTCTTGGGGGCGGGGGCGGATTCGTTGGCGGGCATCGCTGTCCTTCGAGGGGCAGGGTGGTCCTGAGTGCTGGGAGCAACCATAGGCGCAGCACCGCGCCCATTCGGACGCGGTGTCAGGGACTGCGTCGAACTGGCGTTTCACAATGTGACTATCGCGTCAAGAAAGCGTCAAAGATTAGGTAAGGTAACGAAGTACCTGCCGCCGGAGGATCGATCCGGCAGGCACGCGCGAGAAAGGGCCGCCCCCTGACTGTCCACCAGCTCAACGAGCTCCTGCTGGTCTGTTCGCTCGTGCTGCTCATCGCCGTGGCGGCGGTGCGCGTCTCCTCCCGCAGCGGCCTGCCCAGCCTGCTGATCTATCTCGGCATAGGCATCGCGATAGGTCAGGACGGCATCGGCAACGTCGTCTTCGACAATGCGGAACTGACCCAGGTCATCGGCTACGCGGCCCTGGTCGTGATCCTCGCCGAGGGCGGTCTGGGCACGAAGTGGAAAGAGATCAGGCCGGCCCTGCCCGCCGCGATCGTGCTGTCCCTGCTGGGCGTCGCGATCAGCGTGGGCGTGACGGCGGCGGGCGCCCACTACCTGGTCGGGCTGGACTGGCGGCAGGCCCTGCTGATCGGCGCGGTGGTCTCCTCGACCGACGCGGCGGCGGTGTTCTCGGTGCTCCGGAAGGTGCCGCTGCCCTCCCGGGTCACCGGTGTGCTGGAGGCCGAGTCGGGGTTCAACGACGCCCCGGTGGTCATCCTGGTGGTGGCCTTCGCCACCGTCGGCCCGATCGACGACTGGTACCTGCTGATCGGGAAGATCGCCCTGGAGCTGGCGATCGGCACCGCGGTCGGCCTCGCGGTCGGCTTCCTCGGCGCGTACGGACTGCGGCACGTGGCCCTGCCCGCCTCCGGCCTCTATCCGATCGCCGTGATGGCCATCGCGGTGTCGGCGTACGCGGCGGGCGCGATGGCGCACGGCTCCGGCTTCCTCGCGGTCTACCTGGCGGCGATGGTGCTGGGGAACGCCAAGCTGCCGCACTGGCCGGCCACCCGGGGGTTCGCCGACGGGCTCGGCTGGATCGCCCAGATCGGCATGTTCGTGCTGCTCGGCCTGCTGGTCACCCCGCACGAGCTGGGCAACGACATCTGGCCCGCGGTGGTCATCGGACTGGTGCTGACCATGGTGGCCCGGCCGCTGGAGGTCTTCGTCAGCCTGCTGCCCTTCCGGCTGCCCTGGCAGGAGAAGGCCCTGATGTCCTGGGCCGGACTGCGCGGCGCGGTCCCCATCATCCTGGCCACCATCCCGATGGTGTCCGGGATCGAGGGCAGCGAGCGGGTCTTCAACATCGTCTTCGTGCTGGTCGTCGTCTACACCCTGGTGCAGGGGCCGACCCTGCCCTGGCTGGCCCGGAAGCTGAACCTCCGGGACTCCGACGAGGCCGCCGCCGACCTGGGCATCGAATCCGCCCCGCTGGAGCGGCTGCGCGGCCATCTGCTGTCCTTCTCCATCCCCGGGGCCTCGCGGATGCACGGGGTGGAGGTCGGCGAGCTGCGGCTGCCGGCCGGCGCGGCCGTGACCCTGGTCGTCCGGGACGCCAAGAGCTTCGTACCGGCCCCCTCCACCGTGCTGCGGCGCGGGGACGAACTGCTGGTGGTGGCCACCGACCCGGTGCGGGACGCGGCCGAGGCGCGGCTGCGGGCGGTGGCCCGCGGGGGCAAGCTGGCGGGCTGGCTGGGCACCGGCGGCTCACTGCACTGAGCCGCCCCTGGTGGACCATCCGACGATCACACGATCCTCCGGGGGCCTCCCCGGAGGATCATCTGACGGATTCCACTCATACTTCCCCAGGAAATCCGATCGTTTCGCGACCGTTTCCATGGCGTGAAACAGTGAAGTGCGGGTTAATCGCAGGTTAAGGCACGTCTTGCCAGCGTAATCACAGGGCGTCCCGAGCGCTTTGCCTGTATGATGAAGGAACACAGACGAACCAACTCTGCCTGACGCAGAGCTGGCGCGACCGCTCGGCGGCCGTGGCACCCTCGCAGTGGGCGCCCCAGGTATCACTCGGTCCTGCGCAAGAGGACAGCTCTCGGAGCTCCCAACGTACGGGTGCGGCCGCCCACGAGGCACACGCACCGTCCGCAGACGGGGACGCTCTACCAGGCGGTAGAAAGGCAAGGACCGTGGCATCCGCGGTCACCACCGACAAGTCCGAGAACTCCTCGACTGCCTCCCGCCCCGGCTACGGCGCACTGCTGCGCACCCCCGGCGCCCTGAGCTTCCTGCTCCCCGGCTTCGCCGCACGCCTGCCGTTCGGCATGCTGACCATCAGCATCCTGCTGCTCGTCCAGCACACCACCGGGTCCTACGCCAACGCGGGCGTCATCGCCGCCGTCACCGGCGTCTCGATGGCCCTCTTCGCCCCCGTGATAGGCAAGCTCACCGACCGCCACGGCCAGGGCGCCGTCCTGGTCCCGGTCGTCCTCACCCACACCACCGCCGTGAGCGCGCTGACCGCGCTCGCGCTGCTCGGTGCCCCGCTCTGGGCCCTCGCACTGGCCGCCGTCCCGGCCGGTGCGAGCGTCCCGCAGGTCGGCCCCATGGTCCGGGCCCGCTGGGCGGCCCGACTGGAGGGCTCCCCGCTGCTGCCGACGGCCGCCGCCTTCGAGTCCGTCACCGACGAGTTCACCTTCGTGGTGGGCCCGGTGCTGGCGACCGCCCTGTGCACCGGGATCCACCCGGCCGCCGGTCTGATCGCCGAGGCCGGACTGAGCCTGCTCGGCGGCCTGCTCTTCGCCGCGCAGCGCGCCACCCAGCCCAAGGCCCACGGCCTGACCGCCGGCACCGAGAAGCACGCCTCCGCGCTGTCCTTCCCGGGCCTGCGGGTCCTGATCGTCGCCTTCATCGGCATCGGCGCCGTCTTCGGCGGCATGCAGGTCTCCCTGGCCGCCTTCTCCAACGAGATCGGCAACCCGGGCGCCAACGGCCTCCTCTACGGGGTCTTCGCGGCCGGCAACATGATCGCGGGCATCGCCTGCGGCGCCATCGCCTGGAAGATCGGCCCGCGCCGCCGGCTGCTGCTCGGCTACATCGGCCTCACCGCCGCCGCGTCCGTCCTGTGGGCCGCGGACTCCGCGATCCTGCTCGGCGCCATCGGCCTGGTCGTCGGCCTGTGCATCGCCCCGGCCCTGATCACCGGCTACACCATGGTCGAGAGCCTGGTCCCGGCCGCGTCCCGGACCGAGGCCTTCACCTGGCTGACCGGCGCGGTCGCCTTCGGCCAGGCCGGAGCCGTCACCCTGGCCGGCCGGCTGACCGACGCGCACGGATCCGCCTTCGGGTTCCTGGTGCCGCTGGGCGCCACCGCGCTGGCCCTGGTCACCCTGCTGGCCCTGCGCTCCAAGCTGGCGCCCAAGGCACCCAGCCGGATCGTGACCACCTCGGCCAAGCCCGCGGCGAAGACCGCCCCGCAGCCCACCGCGAAGGCCGCCGGCACCGTCGCCGTGAAGCCTGCCGCGCGGGTGAACGAGCGTGGTCTGGGTCACCGCGTGCCGGTGACGGTGGACTGATCCGCCGGAATACGTCACCATGGAGCGTCGTTAGCACTCATTGAGTCAGAGTGCCAGGAGGAAGATTTCGTGCCGACCTACCAGTACCAGTGCACCGAGTGCGGCGAGGGCCTTGAGGCCGTGCAGAAGTTCACGGACGACGCCCTGACCGAGTGCCCGAGCTGCAAGGGACGCCTGAAGAAGGTGTTCTCCGCGGTCGGCATCGTCTTCAAGGGTTCCGGTTTCTACCGGAACGACAGCCGAGGCGCCTCGTCGAGCAGCTCCCCGGCGTCCACCGGCGCCGCGAAGCCCGCCGCGTCCACGGCTCCGGCGGCGTCCGCGCCGGCCGCCCCGGCGTCCGCGCCGAGCACCCCGGCGGCCTGACCCCGGGCTGCCCGCCCCAGGCTCCACACGCTCCACAACGCTTCGTGCTTTCGTGCCGGAAGCCCCCCGCCCCCTGCGGCGGGGGGCTTCCGCACGTCAGGACTAGTGTGGGGCCCATGGTGAACGCAGAGATCGGCGTAATCGGCGGCTCGGGCTTCTACTCCTTCCTGGAGGACGTCTCCGAGATCCGGGTGGACACCCCCTACGGGGCCCCCAGCGACTCCCTCTACCTCGGCGAGCTGGCCGGGCGGCAGGTCGCCTTCCTCCCCCGCCACGGCCGCGGCCACCACCTCCCGCCGCACCGGATCAACTACCGGGCCAACCTCTGGGCGCTGCGTTCGGTGGGCGTCCGGCAGGTGCTGGGGCCCTGCGCGGTGGGCGGACTGCGCGGCGAGTACGGTCCGGGCACCCTGCTGGTCCCCGACCAGCTCGTGGACCGGACGAAGGCCCGGGCCCAGACCTACTTCGACGGGCACCCGCTGCCCGACGGCAGCATCCCCAACGTGGTGCACACGACCTTCGCCGACCCCTACTGCCCGGCCGGCCGGGCGGTGGCGCTGGCGGCGGCCCGCGGACGGTCCTGGGAGCCGGTGGACGGCGGCACCATGGTCGTCATCGAGGGCCCCCGGTTCTCCACCCGGGCGGAGTCCCGGTGGCACGCCGCCATGGGCTGGTCGGTGGTCGGCATGACCGGGCACCCGGAGGCCGTGCTCGCCCGCGAGCTGGGGCTCTGCTACACCTCGATGGCGCTGGTCACGGACCTGGACGCGGGGGCCGAGACCGGCGAGGGAGTCTCCCACACCGAGGTCCTCAAGGTGTTCGGGGAGAACGTCGGCCGGCTGCGCGAGGTGCTCTTCGACGCGGTGGCCGGGCTGCCGGCGACCGCCGACCGGGACTGCCTGTGCACGCACGCCCACGACGGCTGGGACCTCGGGATCGAGCTGCCGTAGCCCGGCGGGCGGGACGGGCCTCGGGCGGGCCCGGGCGGGGACGAGCGGGCCCGGGCGGGGACGAGCGGGCTCAGGTCAGGACCAGGTGAACCACGTCGACCTTCCCGCCGCGGGTGCGGGCGTCCTCCTGGACCGTGCGGACGGTGACGGCGGGATCGGACCGGATCCGGGCCCGGTGCCGGTCGGAGGCTAACTCCTGGGAGTGACAGGGCTGTCCACAGGCGCGAGGGCTGTCCACAGGGCTGAGCGGGGCGGGCGGGGACGGCGGATCGTATGGGGGGTCCGGGCAGTCGGCCCGGTGTCCGCTTCCTCATGACGGGTGGTGTTCGGCATGTCCGACCTCTCCAACGGCCTCTCCACTGACCTCTCTGCCGGCCTCTCTGCGTCCTCCTCTTCCATGTGTCCGCCGCCGCGTGCCGTGCCCGATTTCGCCCCGCTGCGGGTGCGGCGGGGCGCCGGGCGGCTCCGGCGGGCCGTGCGGCGGCGACGGCGGGTGGCGGGAGCCGGGCTCGCCATGGCCGCCGTGGCGGCGCTGGCGCTGAGCGGTGGGGCCGAGGCCCGGCCGGCCCGTGCCGAGCCGCCGGAGCGGCCGGCGGGGTCGGCGGGGCCGCGGGCGGAACCGGTGCGGACGGTGTCGGCGCCGGTGCGGATCGCGGACGGGGAGACGGTCCGGCTGCTGCGGCCCGGAGACCGGGTGGACGTGGTGGCGGCGGACCGGGGCGGGCCGGTGCGGGTGCTGGCGGCGGGGGCCCGGGTTGCCGAAGTGCCCTTGACGGACAAGGGTGTCGGGGACGGCGGGGCGCTGGTGGTGTTGTCGGTGCCGAGGGAGACCGCGCGGGAACTCGTGGGAGCGGGGACCACGGCGCGGCTGGCGGTGACGCTGTGCTGAATCGCACAGGCGAGCAGTCAAGTCCCCCGGCGGTGAGCCTCGATTGGACACGCCATGCCTGGACTGCCGTAGTTTTCGGAACCGTTGGCTCCGCGTCCTGTTCGAACGACGAAAGGCTCAGTGGTGAGCGAGAAGAAGGAGAGCGTGCTGGCAGGCTTCAAGGCCTTCCTGATGCGCGGCAACGTGGTCGACCTGGCGATCGCCGTGGTCATCGGTGCCGCGTTCACGAACATCGTGAACTCCCTGGTGAAGGGGATCATCGGCCCGCTGGTCGGCGCGATCGGCACCAAGAACCTGGACGGCTACACCTCCTGCCTCAAGGGCCCCTGCTCGGTCGACCCGAAGACCGGGGACCCGGTCGGAGTGAACCTGCTCTGGGGCTCGGTGCTCAACGCCGCTCTCACCTTCGTGATCACCGCGGCGGTGGTGTACTTCCTGATGGTGCTGCCGATGGCGAAGTACCTCGCGAAGGTGGAGGCCCGCCGGAAGGCGAAGGAGGGCGTCCAGGAGATCGTGGAGATCACCGAGCTGGAGGTGCTGAAGGAGATCCGGGACAACCTGGTCGCCCAGCGCACCGGCGGCAGCGGCACCGGCGGCTCCGCCTCCGGCACCGGGGGTGCCGGCCCGCTGCGCGGCGACGGATCGGTCTGACCGGTCCGGTTCAGAGGTGGTGCGGCGGCTTCTCGTCGAGGAAGCGGGCCAGGTCGGCGGCGCTGCCGGAGGAGGTGGGGCGCTCGCCCCAGCCCCCGTCGGTGTCGTCCGCCGAGGGCCGGTCCAGGGGGTCGTCGAAGACCAGGGCCGGCTTCGGCCGGGCTGCGGGGGCGGCCTGGGGCGTGGTCTGGGTCCCGGGCTCGGAGCCGGGGGCGGGGGCGGTGCTCATGCATCCAGGGTACGGCCGCCCCCGCGGCCCGGGCTCAGCTGGGAGCCTCGGCGCCCTTGCGGGCGTAGAACCACCAGCAGACCACCAGGCAGGTGGCGTAGAAGCCGATGAACATCCACAGTGCGGTGGTCACGGCCAGGTTCGCGAACATCGCGGGGATGAAGAAGAAGCCGTAGGCGGCGATGGCGGAGGAGAATCCGGTGACGGCGCCGGCCTCCATCTCCGACTGCTTCAGGGCCGCGGCCTGTACTTCGGGGCCCTGGCCTGCGGCCGCCTTCGTGTGCTGGTCCCGGAAGATGACCGGGATCTGCCGGAAGGTGGAGCCGTTGCCGAGGCCGGAGAAGAAGAAGGCGGCCAGGAAGCCGATGAAGAAGGTCCAGAAGCTGCCCTGGTCCCCCGCGCTCGGCAGGGCGTAGATCACCACCACCAGCGAGGCCGCCATGCCGACGAAGGAGAGCATGGTGACCCTGGCTCCGCCGATCCTGTCGGAGAGCCAGCCGCCGGCCCAGCGCATCAGCGCGCCGATGAAGGGGCCGATCCAGGCGTAGGTGGTGGCCTGGTAGCCCTGGGACTCGAAGTTGTTCTTGATCAGCAGGGGCAGGCCGGCGGCGAATCCGATGAAGGAGCCGAAGGTTCCGACGTAGAGCCAGGTCATCAGCCAGTTGTGCTTGCGCTTGAAGATGATCTTCTGCTGGCTGAAGGGGGCGGCGGCCACCTTGAGGTCGTTCATCAGGAACCAGGCCAGCAGGGCCATGATGACCAGCAGCGGCACCCACAGGAAGGCGCCGTTCTGCAGCCAGATGTCGGTGTCGTTCTTGGTGTCGCGCTGCGGTCCGCCGGCCGGGGCGCCGAGGATGGCGGCGGTGACCACCAGCGGGGCGACCAGCTGGACCACGCTCACGCCGAGGTTGCCGAGTCCGCCGTTGAGGCCGTTGGCGCTGCCCTTCTCCCGCTTGGGGAAGAAGAAGCCGATGTTGGCCATGGAGGAGGCGAAGTTGGCGCCGCCGATCCCGCAGACGGCCGCGATCAGGGCCAGTTCCCAGTAGGGGGTGCCGTTGTCCTGGAGGGCGAAGCCGAGCCACAGCATCGGGATCACCAGGATCAGCGTCGAGAAGGCGGTGAACTTCCGCTCGCCGAAGATCGGGCCGATGAAGGTGTAGAGGATCCGGAAGGTGCCGCCGGTGATTCCGGGGATGGCGGTCAGCCAGAACAGCTGCGAGGCGGTGAATCCGAAGCCGACGTCGTTGAGCCGGACCACGGTGACCGACCAGACCTGCCACACCACGAACCCGAGCATCAGCGCGGGGATAGAGACCCACAGGTTGCGCTGGGCGACCCGGTGGCCGGTGGACTGCCAGAAGCCGTCGTCCTCGGGGCGCCAGTCCCCGATGGTGGCGCCCGGGCGGTAGGTCTCCGCCCGGTGGGATCGCCGCGCGGGCGGTGTGGGGGTGGGTATGGACATGGTCATCGGTCCTTCGGGTCGAGGCGCCACAGTCCGAGCACGACCAGGAAGGACAGGATCATGAATCCCGCCCCCCACCAGGCCGTGCCGGTATTGCCCTTCATCCACTCGTTGACGAGCACGGTCAGGCCCCAGAGCTGTCCGATCACCACGGTCAGGGCCAGGGCGATGCGGGCGTTGAGGCGGGCCGAGCGCTCGGGTTCCTGTTCGGAGCCGGCGCCCGGGCCGGGGCCGGTGTGCCGGACCCGCGGGTCTCCGTAGCCGCTGGTGGGGCGGAGCTGCGGGTAGCGCTCCCGGACCGGCCGGTTGAGCCGGGGCTGGGCGCTGCCGGGCCGGTACTCCGGCCGGGGCGGCAGTTCCCGCGCGGGGCGCCCGGAGGGTTCGGGGGGCTCGGGAGGCAGGGGGGTGTCGCTCATCAGGTCCGCCTGGTCTCGGTGGTGCGGTCCGCTCCGGGGCAGCCCAGTCGCTGGGCCACTTCGGGCCGGGATCCGCCGAACTGCCGGCACAGGGCGTCCTTGGCCGGCTCTCCGGACCGGGCTGTGGCGATGGCCCAGACGCTGCCGTCCACCTGCTCGGTCAGGAAGATCCTGGGGAGCGGCCGGGGCGGCGGTCCGGCCGTCACCTCGCCGCTGCGGGCGTCGAAGACGCCCTCGTGGCAGGGGCAGTAGAGCTCGCCGTCGGGTCCCCGGTCCTCGCGCCAGAGGACTCCGCAGGCGAGGTGGGTGCAGACGGCGGAGTAGCCGACCAGGGTGCCGTCGGAGAGCCGGACGGCCAGCGCCCGGTCCTCGTCCCCGGGGTAGCGGAAGGCCACGGACTGGCCGGGGGCCAGTTGGTCGGCGACCTTGCGGGGTTCGGGGGCTTCCTCGCTGTCGCCGTGCCGGTGCAGCATGCCGGCGGCCACGCCGATCCCGCCGACGGCCAGGCCGCCGGAGACGGTGGCGACGATCCGCAGGTAGTCGCGGCGGGTGGTGAGGGAGTCGGCGCTGATCCGGTCGTGGAGCTGTTCCTGTGCCAGATCGGTTCCGGTCTCGGAGCCGGGTCCGCTGCCGGAGCCGGGGCCGGGCTGTTCGGTGACGCTCATCGGACATCGACTCCGTTCACCTCGACGACCGGCAGGCCGCCGGGCACCGGCCACTGGACCTTGTCGGCGGGGACGACCATGGCGACACCGGTGCTGACCATCACGTCGCCGAAGGCGAAGGAGTCGGCGACCTGGACGCCGGGGCGTTCGGCCTGGAGCTCTTCGAGGGTTCCGTAGAAGAGGGCTCCGGTGGGGCAGACGGTGGCGCACATGGGGGCCAGTCCGTAGGCGGTGCGGTCGTAGCAGAGGTTGCACTTCATCTGGAGCTTGGCCTGGAGGTCGATCTTCGGGACTCCGAAGGGGCAGGCGTTGACGCAGTTGGCGCAGCCGATGCAGCGGGTGGTGTCGGCCTGCTGCACCACTCCGTCGGCGGTGATCAGGATGGCGTCGGCGGGGCAGACCTCGGCGCAGGGGGCGACCGGGTCCTCGCAGTGCATGCAGACGGTGGGGAGGGAGGCGACGGACTGGCCGGGTTCGGTGTAGTCCAGGTGGATCATCGATTTGCCGCGGTGCGAATCGCATTCGCGGCAGGCCGAGACACAGGCCTGGCAGCCGATGCAGCGGCCCGGGTCGATGAAGATCGTGCGGCCCATCATGGCGGGGCTCAGCTCCTCTCGGCCGTGCCACGGCCCTGCGGGGACGTGGGGGGCAGCGGGTCGGTGCGGGAGGCCTGGGCCTCCGGATAGGCCTCGTGGCCGGGAGCGGTGGGCGGGGCGGGTACCTCGTCGACCCGTTCCGCGGACTCGATCCGGGCGGCGCAGACCTTGTACTCGGGGATCTTGGAGCGGGGGTCGAGGGCGTCGATGGTGAGGGCGTTCGCGGCCGTGGGGACCGGCCAGTGGTAGGGGATGAAGACGGTGTCGGGGCGGATGGCCTCGGTGACCAGGGCGGGGAAGACCTCGCTGCCGCGGCGGGTGACCACGCGGACCGGGTCGCCGTTGGCGAAGCCGTGCGAGGGGTGGACCTCGACCCAGGGGCGGGGGGTCTGTTCGACCAGGGCGCCCAGCCTGCGGGTCTGGTTGCCGGAGAGGAAGTGGGCGACGGTGCGGCCGGTTGTGAGCGAGAGGGGGAATTCCTCGGTGTAGGCGTCCATGGGGGGATGCCATTCCACGACCTGCATGTGGATCTTGCCGTCGGGGTGGTAGGTGCGGCCGTCCTCGAACAGCCGGGGGGTGCCCGGGTGCTCGGTGGAGGGGCAGGGCCAGGCGATGCCTCCGGTCTCCTCCAGCCGTTCGTAGGTGATGCCGTAGTAGTCGTTGACGGTGCCCGCGGAGGCGATCCGGAGCTCTTCGAAGACCTCGCGGGAGCCGGGGAACTCGAACTTGTCGCCGGCTCCCAGCCGGCGGGCGAGTTCGCAGATCACCCAGGTGTCGGTGCGGACCCCGGGCGGGGGCTCCTGGGCCTTGTTGTGCTTGACCACCCGGGCTTCGGCGTTGGCCATCACGCCCTCGTCCTCGGCCCAGGTGGTGACGGGGAAGACCACATGGGCGTTGGCGGCGGTCTCGGAGAGGAAGAAGTCGAACTGTGCGTGGAACTCGGCCGTGTCGTAGCCCTCCTTCACCACCGCGTAGTTGGGGAGGGAGACGAAGGGGTTGTTGCAGATGCCGATCAGGCCGCGGATCTCCTTCCGCTGCATCTGCCAGACCATTTCCATCATCGAGGTCCCGGCGGCGGGGAGTTCGGACTCCTCGATTCCCCAGATCTCGCAGATCTGGCGGCGGTGCTCGGGGTTGGTGATGGAGCGGCCGCCGGGGAGGAGGTCGGACTTCTGGCCGTGTTCGCGGCCGCCCTGGCCGTTGCCCTGGCCGGTGATGGTGCCGTAGCCCGCTCCGGGTTTGCCGATGTTCCCGGTGGCCACGCAGAGGTTGATCACGGAGAGGCAGTTCTCGACGCCCTGGGAGTGGTGTTCGATGCCGCGGGCGTGCCAGGCCATGGCGCGGTCGGCTCCGGCGAAGGTGCGGGCGACCTGGACGATCTGCTCGGCGGGGATGCCGCAGATCTCGGCGGCGCGCTCCGGCGGGTAGTCGGCGACGGTGTCGCGGACCTCTTCCCAGCCGGTGGTGTGGGCGCCGACGAAGGCCTCGTCGTCGAGTTCTTCCCTGATCACCACATGGAGGACGGAGTTGAAGAAGGCCGAGTCGGTGCCCGGTTTGAGGGCCACGTGGATGTCGGCGGTGCGGGCGATGGCGGTCTCCCGCGGGTCGACCACGATCAGGGTGGCGCCGCGGTCCCGGGCGCCCCACAGGTACTGGGTCATCACGGGGAAGCACTCCCCCACGTTGGACCCGGCGATGAGCAGGCAGTCGGAGAGGAGGATGTCGGAGAAGGGGTTGCCGGCGCGGTCGATGCCGAAGGCGAGTTTGTTGGCGCCGGCGGCGCTGACCATGCAGAGCCGTCCGTTGTAGTCCACGTGCTTGGTCTTCAGGGCGACCCGGGCGAACTTGCCCACCAGATAGGTCTTCTCGGAGAACAGACTGGCGCCGCCGAGCAGTCCGAAGGCGTCGTTGCCGTAGGTCTGCTGGATGCGTCGGATCTCGGAGACGGTGAAGTCCAGGGCCTCCTCCCAGGAGGCTTCGCGGAACTCCTCGTCGCGGGAGCGGCGCATCAGGGGTGCGGTCAGCCGGTCGGGGTGGTTGACCTGCTGGTAGGCGTTGATGCCCTTGGGACACAGCCGCATCCGGTTGATGTCGTGGTTGCGCGGTTCCACTCCGAAGACCTTGCCGCCCTGGTCGACCCGGAGGTACATGCCGCACTGGACCCCGCAGAAGCAGCAGTGGGTGGGGACCAGGGTCTCCCCGTTCTGGTCCGCGTGCCACTGGTCGGCGGGGATGCCGCCGGCGTCCCGGAAGTTGCGGGTTCCGGGCGGGGCGATCGCGGGGTCCAGCGGGATGTGCTGCCGGGTCACTTGTAGCCCTTCTTGACGTGGGTGAGGTAGGCGTTGCCGCGCAGGACCCGCTTGCAGCGGGGGCAGTACTCGGCCCAGGCGTCGAAGCCGAGCTTGAGGTCGCGCATGGTGCCGCGCAGGTTCTCCACGTAGGGGGCGGTGTCCACGGGTTCGCCGCAGCGCTTGCAGGCGAAGACCTGCTCGTCCTCGCGGGTCGTGTACTTGAACAGCTGCATGCCGACCGCGGCGGGGCGCTGGACGATGTGGAAGAACTTCCCGAAGGGGATGTAGATGAGGGTGAAGACCACCGAGACCATGTGGAGGATCGCCAGGAACTCGTAGCCGCCGCCGTGCAGGAAGATCGAGGAGAAGGTGAGGAGCAGGCCCGTCACGGAGATGACGATCAGGCAGATCAGCGGGAGCAGGTCGTAGGCGAAGCGCTGGCCGGTGATGGCTCCCCGGTCCCTCATGCGCCGCCAGAGGAAGTAGGAGGCGCCGGGGATGACCAGGACGGCGGCGATGTCCAGGCCGTGGAACATCAGCCAGCCGATGATGTTGAGGGAGTCGAAGCCGAGGACCTTGATGCCCCAGATCCGCATGTCGTAGCCGGGTCCGGCTCCGGAGTCGGCGGTGAAGGTGAACCAGCCCCAGGTCAGCGGGAAGGTGATGGCCGCGGCGAGCAGACAGCCCCAGAAGATCAGCTGGTGGGCGATCCAGCGGCCGCGGGAGCGGGCGCCGAGGAACTTCTGGAAGCCGAGATAGGTGGCGATCATCTTCGGCAGGGCGGTGGGGGCCTTCTTGAAGTTCTCGGCGGAGAAGAAGCTGCCGAAGCCCCGTTTGAAGAGCCGGCGGGCTCCGGGGGCCGAGACCCACACGGTGTAGCGGTAGGCCACGCCGAAGGCGAGGAAGACGATGGCCACGGCGTAGGGCAGCAGTGCCGAGTCGAAGTCCCGGAGGAAGCGGCTGCCCAGCACGATCGCGACGATCAGGAGGAGGGAGGTGACGGCGCCCGCGAGGGTGGCGCGCGCGGCGACGGACAGACCCGTCCCGGTGGGCTCCTGCGGGGGCGCCGCCTCCGGGGGAGGCGGCGCGGCGGCGACTGCTTCTGTGGGCTCGGGCACAGCACCACGCTAGGCGGTATAGACCGTTTCAGCCCGTTATGAGGGCCCTGCGGGTGGGCCGTTCGGGGGATCTCGGGTGGGGGTCAGACCGCGAGGAGACCTTCGGCGGCGAACACGGCCTTGGCCGCGGCCACCTGTTCCGGGGTCGGGGTGGGCGTGTCGTGCAGGGTGAAGGGCATGTCCAGGGCCTCCCACTTGCTCTCGCCGAGCTTGTGGAAGGGGAGGACGTCCACCCGGGAGACGTTGCCGAGGCCGGCGGCGAAGCGGGCGACCCCGGCGATGTTGTCGGGGGCGTCGGTGAGGCCGGGGACCAGCACGAAGCGCAGGTGGACCTCCTTGCCGAGGTCCGCGAGGCGGCGGGCGAAGTCCAGGGTGGGCTCCAGCGGGCGGCCGGTCAGCGAGCGGTAGGTCTCGCGGTCCCAGGACTTGATGTCCAGCAGGACCAGGTCCACGTCCCGGAGCAGGGCGTCGGTGGCGCGGGCGCCGAGGAAGCCGGAGGTGTCCAGGGCGGTGTGCAGGCCGAGGTCCTTCTTCAGCCGGTGCAGCAGTTCGCCGGCGAAGACCGGCTGGAGCAGGGGCTCGCCGCCCGAGACGGTGGCCCCGCCGCCGGAGGCGGTGATGAAGCGGACGTACTTGCGCGCCTCGGCGATCACGTCGTCGGCGGAGGTCCGCTTGCCGTTGCGCATCCGCATGGTGTCGGGGTTGTGGCAGTAGAGGCAGCTGAGCGGGCAGCCGGCGAGGAAGGTGACGAAGCGGGTGCCGGGGCCGTCGACCCCGGTCGACAGGTCCCAGGAGTGCACGGACCCCTCGCTGGGCCGGTGGGTCGCCGCGGCGGCCGGGGTCTGCGCGGGGCCGGTACCGGATCCGGTGCCGGAGCCGCCGCAGGAGGCGGCGGTCGGGCCGACGGGGATGGTCGAGCCGAGGAGGACGGTCATGGCAGGCGCTCCTGTCGGGACGGATCCGGGCGGGGAGGGAGGGAGGGGAGAGAGGGGAGGAGGAGGCGCGCGGTCCGGGGCGGGGGTGAGGGCCCGGCCCCGGAGCCGCGCGGTCGGTGGGGCTTCCCTTACAGGGAGCCGTGGAAGGTGCGGTTCAGGACGTCCAGCTGCTGGGCGCGGGTGAGGCGGACGAAGTTGACCGCGTACCCGCTGACCCGGATGGTCAGCTGCGGGTAGTTCTCCGGGTGCTCCATGGCGTCCATCAGGGTGTCCCGGTTGAGGACGTTGACGTTCATGTGGAAGCCGTCGCTGGCCATGTAGCCGTCGAGCACGCCCGCCAGGTTCTTGATCCGCTCCTCGGGGGTGCGGCCCAGGCCGTCGGGGGTGACCGTGTTGGTCAGCGAGATGCCGTCCTCGGCGTCCTCGTAGGGCAGCTTGGCGACCGAGAGGGCGGAGGTGACGTAGCCGTGGGTGTCGCGGCCGTTCATCGGGTTGGCGCCCGGGGAGAACGGCTCGCCGGCCCGGCGGCCGTCGGGGGTGTTGCCGGTCTTCTTGCCGTAGACCACGTTGGAGGTGATCGTCAGGACCGACTGGGTGTGCTCGGCGCCGCGGTAGGTCTCGTGCTTGCGGACCTTCTTCATGAACTCCTCGACCAGCCAGACGGCGATGTCGTCGACCCGGTCGTCGTTGTTGCCGTAGGCCGGGTAGTCGCCCTCGATGGTGTAGTCGGTGGCCAGGCCGGTCTCGTCGCGCAGGGCGGTGACCTTGGCGTACTTGATGGCGGCGAGGGAGTCGGCGGCGACCGAGAGGCCGGCGATGCCGCAGGCCATGGTGCGTCGGACGTCGCGGTCGTGCAGGGCCATCTCGATGCGCTCGTAGGCGTACCGGTCGTGCATGTAGTGGATGACGTTCAGGGCGTGCACGTAGACGTTCGCGAGCCATTCCATCTGGGCGTCGAACTTGGCCAGGACCTCGTCGTAGTCGAGGACCTCGGCGGTGACCGCGCCGGTCTCCGGGCCGACCTGGGCGCCGGACTTCTCGTCCCGGCCGCCGTTGATCGCGTAGAGCAGGGTCTTGGCGAGGTTGACCCGGGCGCCGAAGAACTGCATCTGCTTGCCGACCGGCATGGCCGAGACGCAGCAGGCGATGGCGGTGTCGTCGCCGAACCGGGGGCGCATCAGCTCGTCCGACTCGTACTGCACGGAGGAGGTGTCGATGGAGACCCGGGCGCAGAACTCCTTGAAGCCCTGGGGCAGCTGCGGGGACCAGAAGACGGTCATGTTCGGCTCGGGGGCCGGGCCGAGGTTGTAGAGGGTCTGGAGGTAGCGGAAGGAGGTCCGGGTGACCAGCGGGCGGCCGTCCTCGCCCATGCCGGCGATGGACTCGGTGACCCAGGTGGGGTCGCCGGAGAACAGCTCGTCGTACTCCGGGGTGCGCAGGAAGCGGACGATGCGGAGCTTGATGATGAAGTCGTCGACGAGTTCCTGGGCCTGCTCCTCGGTGAGGAGGCCGGCCTCGATGTCCCGCTGGAGGTAGACGTCGACGAAGGTGGAGGTGCGGCCCAGCGACATGGCCGCGCCGTTCTGCTCCTTCACGGCCGCCAGGTAGGCGAAGTACAGCCACTGGATCGCCTCGCGGCCGGTGGCGGCGGGGCGGGAGATGTCGTGGCCGTAGGAGGCGGCCATGGCCTTGAGCTCGGCGAGGGCGCGGATCTGCTCGGAGAGCTCCTCGCGCAGCCGGATGGTCTCCTCCAGTCCGCGGGGGCCGGCCGGGAGGGTGTTGAGCTCCTCCTTCTCCTCCTTCTTGAAGGAGATCAGGCGGTCCACGCCGTAGAGGGCGACCCGGCGGTAGTCGCCGATGATGCGGCCGCGGCCGTAGGCGTCCGGGAGTCCGGTGACGATGCCGGCCTTGCGGGCGGCGCGGATCTCGGGGGTGTAGGCGTCGAAGACACCGGCGTTGTGGGTCTTGCGGTACTCGGTGAAGACCTTCTCCAGGTCCTCGGAGACCGGGTAGCCGTACGTCTCCAGGGCGCCGGCCACCATCCGCCAGCCGCCGTAGGGCATGATCGCGCGCTTCAGCGGGGCGTCCGTCTGGAGGCCGACGATGAGGTCCTTGTCCCGGTCGATGTAGCCGGGGGCGTGGGCGGTGATGCCCGAGGGGATGTCGAAGGAGACGTCGTAGACGCCCTTCTCGCGCTCCTCGGGGAACTTGTCCGTGATCGCCTTCCACACGGCGGTGGTGCGCTCGGTCGGGCCGGCCAGGAAGCCGTCGTCACCCTCGTAGGGGGTGTAGTTCTGCTGGATGAAGTCGCGGACGTCGATGGCGTCGCGCCACAGCCCGCCCTTGAAGCCCTTCCAGGCCTCGCCGTTGGTGGTGATTTCCGCAGGAGTGGCAGTCATGGCCCGCACACCTTCCGAGTTCGCGTCTTTGCTTGTCTCCATTGCACGCCCTTTGATCGATCATTTGGGCCCGCGTTGGTCCCCTCCTGCGGCCCGAAGGTCCCGCCCCGGACCGGCCCAGGGGGGAGGTAGGGGTCCTGACCTGGGGCTTCACCCGGGACCAAAGGCCTTAGTTCGCTTGTGAAAACTTTCACAAGAACCTGCTCAGACCACCGTCACCAGGGCGAATCCGGTCCCCACGGCAACCGCCGTGGTCACCAGGCCGGGCAGCATGAAGGAGTGATTCACCACGAACCGGCCCACCCGGGTGGTGCCGGTCCGGTCGAAGTTGATCGCCGCGATGAAGGTTCCGTAGGTGGGCAGCAGGAAGTAGCCGTTCACGGCCGGCCACATGGCGATCAGCAGCGGCGCCGGGATGCCCAGGGCCACGCCCAGCGGCATCAGCGCCTTGGTGGTGGTCGCCTGGCTGAACAGCAGCGCCGACAGCAGGAGCAGCATCACCGCGAAGAACCAGGGGTGGCCCTGCGCGATCCCGCCCAGGGCCGCGGTGATCCGCTGCTCGTTGGCGCCGATGAAGGACAGGCCCAGCCAGGAGAGCCCGAACACCCCGATCACGGCCACCAGACCCGAGCGGGCCACGTCCGTCCCCGGGACCCGGCGGGCGTCCACCCGGCAGCACAGCAGGATCAGCGCCGCCACGGCCATCATCAGGATCTCGATGGTGGCCGGCATGCCCAGCGGACCCTCGCCGGTGTCCGGGCGGAGCGAGGGGAACAGCCCGCTGAGCACCACCGCGGCCGTCCCGGCCAGGAAGAGGTACGCCGACCAGGCCGCCCGGGGGCGGGGCCCCGCCGGCCCGGCCGGGGTGGCGGCCGGAGCCGAAGCCGGGGCGGCGGCCGGGGACGGGGACGGCGGGTCGAGCTCCCCGGCGGCCAGTCGGCGCAGGTACTCCGGGTCCCGGTCCAGCTCCCGGCCCACCCTGGACTGCACGGTGGCCGCCACCAGCACCCCCAGCAGGGTGGAGGGAACGGCCACCGCCATGATCCTGGGCAGGTTCCAGCCGTCCCCGTCGAACATCACGATCATCGCGGCCATCGCCGCCGACACCGGGGAGGCGGTGATGCCCACGGTGGCGGCCACCGAGGAGACGGCGATCGGCCGCTCCGGACGGATGCCGCCCTCCCGGGCCACGTCGTGGATGACCGGCAGCAGGGGGTAGAACACGTGGGCCGTGCCGGCCCCCAGGGTGAAGGCCCAGGAGACCAGCGGGGCGATGTAGGTGACCCGGCGCGGGTTCCGGCGGATCGCCCGCTCCGCCACCCCGACCAGGTGGTCGATGCCGCCGGCCGCCTCCATGGCCGCCGCGGCCATGATCACCGCAAGGATGATCAGCATCACGTCCACGATGCCGGAGGTGTCGGCGGGGGCGACGCCGAAGACCGTGGCGAGCACGAAGACGCCCACCGCTCCCCAGAGGCCCATCGCCACCCCGCCCTTGCGGGACCCGAGGGCGATGGCCCCCACCATGACGCCGAGCTGCAGGACCATCCCGAACACTGCGTGACCTTTCCGACGGTGCGTGCCCCCCTGTGGACGCCAGGACGCCAGGACGCCAGGACGCCCCGCGCGGGGGCGGGGCGTCGGGTGCTGCGCGCTCTAGCTGGGGGCTTCGGCGCCGGGGCGGGCGTAGAACCACCAGGCGACGACGATGCAGGAGGCGTAGAAGCCCACGAAGCCCCACATCGCGCTGGTGACCGCGAAGTTCGCGAACATCGCCGGGATGAAGAAGAAGCCGTAGGCGGCGATGGCGGCGGTGAAGCCGGTGACGGCGCCGGACTCGATCTCCGACTGCTTCAGGGCGGCCGTGTACTCGGGGGTGCCCTCGGTGAGGCCCTTCAGGTGCTGGCTCCGGAAGATCACCGGGATCTGCCGGAAGGTCGAGCCGTTGCCGATGCCGGAGAAGAAGAAGGCCGACAGGAAGCAGAAGAAGAAGCCGTAGAACGAGCCCTGGTCGGAGCCGGACGGCAGGAAGTTGATCACTCCGATGATGGAGATCGCCATTCCGACGAAGGACAGGATCGTCACCCGGGCCCCGCCCAGCTTGTCGGCGATCCAGCCGCCGGCCCAGCGGGCGAGCGCGCCCAGGGCCGGGCCCATCCAGGCGTAGGTGGCGACCGAGTACGCCGGGAAGGTGGTCTTGATCAGCAGCGGCAGGGCCGCCGCGAAGCCGATGAAGGAGCCGAAGGTGCCGACGTACAGCCAGGTCATCAGCCAGTTGTGCTTGCGCTTGAAGATGACCTTCTGCTGGCTGAAGGGGGTGGAGGCGACCTTGAGGTCGTTCTGGCCGAACCAGGCGATCACCGCGAGGACGATCAGGACCGGCACCCAGACGAAGGCCGCGTTCTGGAGGTAGATCTCCGAGCCGTTGGCCTTCTTCTGGCCCGCGCCGATGGCCAGCACCGAGGAGGTGATCAGGATCGGGGTGAGCAGCTGGACCACCGAGACGCCCAGGTTGCCCAGGCCGCCGTTGATGCCGGTCGCGTTGCCCTTCTCCTGCTTGGGGTAGAAGAAGCCGATGTTCGCCAGCGAGGAGGAGAAGTTGGCGCCGCCGATGCCGCACAGCGCGGCGATGGCGATCATCACCCCGTACGGGGTGTCCGGGTTCTGCACCGCGAAGCCCAGCCACAGCAGCGGCACGATCAGCACCACGGTGGAGAGGGCGGTGAAGCGGCGCTGGCCGACCATCGGGCCGAGGAAGGTGTAGAAGATCCGGGCGGTGCCGCCGGTGATGCCCGGGACGGCGGTCAGCCAGAACAGCTGGGACTGGCTGAACCCGAAGCCGACGTCCTTGAGGTTGGTGGCCGTGATGCTCCAGACCTGCCACACCACGAAGGCGACCAGCAGGGCCGGGACCGCGATCCACAGGTTGCGGGTGGCCACCCTCTTGCCGGTGGTCCGCCAGAAGGACGGGTCCTCCGGGGTCCAGTCGGTGATGGTCCGGCCGGGCCGGTACTGCGCCGGGTCGGCGGCGAGCGGCTGCCGTACCGCGTCCTTCGTGGCGGAGCTCATGGCGTGTCCTCAAACGTCGAGAGGTGTCCTTGCCTATCCAGGTTCCGCCCCGGGACCCGGCCCCCGGCAGAGGAGAACGCACTGTGGGCGGCGGGACCTTGTCCCACCGCCCACCAGGCGTTCGACTCCCCCGCGGCGAGCCCTACGGCAGCGGCAGCACCGGCAGCGAGACCTCCGGGTCGTCCAGGCAGACACCGGTCCGCAGGTCGAAGACCTGCTTGTGCATCGGCGAGGCCACCACCGGCACCCCGTCCCGCGACCCCATGATCCCGTCCGCGATCACCTCGGCCCCGGAGAAGGGGTCCCGGCCGCCCACCGCGTACACCTCGCCCGCCCGGTCCTTGAACACCGCCGCCGTCGAGCCGTCCGGCAGGACCGCGCTGCGCCCGCGGCCCGCTTCGAGGACGGCCTCCCCGGAGGCCGCCGCCCCGAAGTCCACCGTGCCGAAGCGGTCCAGGGCCGCCGGGTCCTCCAGGACCGCCTGCCACTCGTCCTGGTAGGCGGCCACGTGCCGCTCCATCTGGGCCTCCAGCTCGGCGCAGATGCCCAGCGAGTCCTCGATCAGCACCTCCCGCAGGTGGTCCAGCCCGCCGGTGCTGCCGCCCAGCCGCTCCACCCAGGCCGCCGTCCGCTCCAGGCGCTCCCCGGTGCGGATGTAGTACATGAGGAACCGGTCGGTCAGGACGAGGAGTTCACCCGTGGACAGGTCCGCGGCCAGCAGGTCCGCGTGGCGCGGGACCGCCCCGCCGTTGCCGCCGACGTAGAGGTTCCAGCCGTTGGCGGTGGCGATGACCCCGATGTCCTTGCCGCGGGCCTCGGCGCACTCGCGCAGACAGCCGGAGACCCCGCCCTTGAACTTGTGCGGGGTGCGCAGGCCCCGGTAGCGGAGCTCCAGGTCGATGGCCAGCTGGATGGAGTCGCCCTGCCCGAACCGGCAGAACCGGGCCCCGACGCAGGACTTCACGGCCCGCAGGGACTTGCCGTACGCCTGGCCGGACTCGAAGCCGGCCCCGCCCAGCCGCCGCCAGATGTCGGGCAGCTGCTCCTTGCGGGCACCGAACAGGCCGATCCGCTGGGCACCGGTGATCTTCGTGTAGAGGCCGTAGTCGCGGGCCACCTCGCCGAGCGCCACCACCTGGTCGGCGGTGATCTCCCCGCCCGCCACCCGGGGCACCACCGAATAGGTGCCGTCCTTCTGGAGGTTGGCGAGGAACAGGTCGTTGGAGTCCTGGAGGGCCGCCTGCTCCCCGTCCAGGATGTGCCGCAGCCCCAGGTCGGGGGCGAGGGTGCCCAGCACGTTGGCCACCACCGGCTTGCAGACGGCGCAGCCCTCGCCGCCCTGCCCGTACCGCTCCAGCAGCTCGGAGAACCCGCGGATCCGCTCGGTGCGCACCTTCTCGTAGATCTCGGCCCGGGTCAGCGCGAAGTGCTCGCACAGTCCGCGCGGCTTCTCGATCCCGGCCGCCGCCAGCTCCGCGTCCAGGACCGCCTGGAGGGTGCCCAGGCAGCCGCCGCAGCCGGTGCCGGCCTTGGTGCACTGCTTGATCCCGCCGACATCGGTGAGGGACTGCTCGGTGACGGCAGTCCGGACCTGCCCCTTGGTGACGTTGTGGCAGGAGCAGACCACCGCGTCGTCGGGCAGGGCGTCCGCGCCGGGCGGTGCCGCGCCCTCGGTGCTGGGCAGGATGAACGCCTCCGGCGGGGCGGGCAGCTGTCGGCCGGCGTGCGGCTTCAGCGAACCGTAGGCCTCCGCGTCCCCGACCAGGATGCCGCCGAGGAGGGAGCCGTCGGGGCCGAGCAGCAGCTTCTTGTACACGCCCTCGCGGGCGTCGGAGAACACCACGGAGACGGCGGCGTCGCGGCCCTCGGGGGCGAAGGGGTCGCCGAAGGAGGCCACGTCGGCGCCCATCAGCTTCAGCTTGGTGGAGGTGTCGGCGCCGGTGAACACGGTCCGGCCGTCGCCGGCGAGGGCGTCGGCGACCGTCTCGGCCATCTGGTAGCCGGGCGCGACCAGCCCGTAGACCTTGCCGTCCACGGTCTGCGCGCACTCGCCGACCGCGTAGACGTACGGGTCGCTGGTGCGGCAGTGCGCGTCCACGACCACCCCGCCGCGGTCGCCGACGGCCAGCCCCGACTCGCGGGCCAGCCGGTCGCGCGGCCGGACCCCGGCGGAGAACACCACCACGTCGGCGCTGATCTCCCGGCCGTCCGTCATCCGCAGGCCCGCGGCCCGCCCGTCGGCGTCGGTGCGCACCCCGGCCGCGCCGACCCCGGTGTGCACGGCCACGCCCATGGACTCGATGGTGGCGCGGAGCGCGGCGGCCCCGCCGTCGTCCACCTGGAGGGGCATCAGCCGGGGCGCGAACTCCACCACGTGGGTGGTCAGTCCGAGGGTGCGCAGGGCGCCGGCCGCTTCCAGGCCGAGGAGTCCGCCGCCGATGACCACTCCGGTGCGGGCGGTCTTCGCGTAGCCGGTGAGGGCCGCCACGTCGTCGAGGGTGCGGTAGGTGAAGCAGCCCTGCGCGTCGGCGCCCTCGATCGGGGGGACGAAGGGGTAGGAGCCGGTGGCCAGGACCAGCGCGTCGTAGCGGAGGACGGCGCCGGAGGCGGCCGTCACCGTCCGGGCGGCGGTGTCCAGGGCCACCGCCGGATCGCCCAGCCGCAGGTCGATGCCGTGGCGTTCGGTGAACCCGGGGGCGACCAGGCCGAGCTCCTCGCCGGTGGCGCCGGTGAAGGCGGCCGACAGGTGGACCCGGTCGTAGGCGGGGCGGGTCTCCTCGGCGAGCACGGTGACCTGCCAGCCGGTGTCCCCGGCCCGGCCGGGTCCGGCGAGCGCGTCCCGCTCGGCGAGGGCTTCCAGCAGGCGGTGTCCCACCATGCCGTGGCCGATGACAACCAGCGTCTGCGTCATGGGGCTCACTCCGGGTCGCGCGGGGCCGCGGGGATGCGGCCGCCACCTCCTTCGACGGTAGGTCTCCGCCCCCGCCCCGACCGGCCGTGAAGGGCCCGAAGCGGGCGGCCGCAGGTCCCCCTCGGGGCGGGACCTGCGGCCCGGCCGCGACCGCCGCCCGGCCCCTGCGCGGACCGTCCGGGGGGCCTAGCGTGGAAGCATGCTCGTACTCGCCGTGCACGGCAGCGCCGTCCCGGCCGCCGCCGCGACCATCGACCGGCTGACCGCCGCCGTGGAGTCGCTGAGCGGGGTCCGGGCCCTGGTCGGCCACCTCGACGTGCAGCACCCGTCGCTGGCGGAGGTGCTGCGGGCCCACCCGGACTCGGTGGTGGTGCCGCTGCTGCTCGGCGACGGCTACCACCGGCGGGTGGACCTGCCCGCCGTGATCGCCGCGAACGCCCCCGGGGCCCGGCTGACCGCCGGCCTGGCCGGCGAGCCGGAGGTGGGCACGGCCCTGTACGGGCGGCTGCGCGAGGCGGAACGCCGACGCGGGCCGTTCGCCCGGGCCGACGCGGTGGTGGTGGCCGGCGCCGGCTCCTCCCGGCCCGGCGGGAACACCGGCACCGAGGCCTGCGCGGCCCGGCTGGCGGAGCTGCTGGCCGCCGACCCGGCCGACCCGGCGTCCGGGACCCCGGTCCCGGTCCGGACCGCCTATCTGACCTCGGCCGCGCCCACCGTGGAGGAGGCCCTGGCGCGGCTGCGGGACGAGGGCCACCGGCGGATCGCGGTGGCCGCCCACCTGCTGGCCCCCGGCCGCTTCACCCGCGCCCTGGAGGGCTGCGGCGCCTGGACGGTCTCCGCCCCGCTCGCCGACCACCCCCGCCTGGCCCGCCTGGTCCTCTCCCGCTACGCCACCGCCACCCCGGCCCACGGCCCCCGCACCCTCCGCACCGCCCGCCTCGCCAGCTAGCGGGTGCCACTACCGGACCTCAGAGCGGGGCCAGCTCCCAGGACTCCCCCTCGGGGCTCAGGTACCGGAGGCGGTGCGAGCCGGCCGTGACCGTGAGGCCGACGCCACCATCCGGGAGGACCCGTCGAGAAGGCCCAGGATCAGCGCCGCCTGATAGCCGGTGCCGAGCCCGCCGTCCAGGACCTCGTCGTCCGGCTGCACGTCCAGTGCCTCGATCATCCGCACGGTCACGCTCGGCTGGGTGCTGGACGAGGTGGGTACGCCGTACCAGCCGCCCTCGGCACGTCTGGCCTCGCCGAGCTCCGTGACGAGGGTCCTGTTCGCATAGACCGGGGCCAGCCAGCCGTCCCCGTCCGACCGGCCCCGCTCCCGCCACAGGGTGGGCGCCCCACCCGCGTTCTCGAAGTAGCGCGGGACGAACACATGGCGCGGCGTACCCCTGACCGCCCGGCCGAGAGCGGCGGACCCCAGGTCCCCCGATGCCTCCAGGCCGTCCGCCAGTCCGCCCGCCAGGACTTCCCAGTTCACGCCCGGAGCTCCAGTTCGGCCCAGACGGTCTTGCTGATCCGCTGTACGTCGACTCCCCACGCGGCGGTGAGCGCGTCGACGAGCACCATGCCGTTGCCGCCGGCGCCGTCCGCCGCGGGCCGGATCTCCGGCTTCCGCTCCCATCGGGCGTCGGTGACGGCCACCCGGAGCGTGCCCCCGGCCAGCTCCAGCCGGATCCGGAACCGGCGCCCCGGGACCCGGCCGTGCACCACCGCGTTGGCGACCAGTTCCCCGATCACCAGGGCGGCCGTCCCGGAGGCCTCCCCGTCCGGTGGCAACCCCCAGTCACGGAGCCGTACGACGGCCTGCCGGCGGGCCAGCCTGGCTCCGCGCTCGGTACCGCTGAACATCTGCTCCCACGCCGCTTTCCCGCTTCCGGTCATGGTCGTCCGCCCTTCGCCCGCCACCTCGGAGTTTCACCGAACGTGGCTCGACTATGGCTCCGTGTAACTAGTCTGACCATGAGTCACCTAGTGCAGTTGAAGGGACTGGGCCGCATATGCCAGGCAAGCAGGAAGCCGACCCGTTCCACAGCCCCGCCCACTGGATCGGGTACGTGGTACAGCAGTCACGTACGAGCAAGTCCCGCAGGGAGAGCGGGCGGACGCTCTCTCAGGCCGCACTGGCCACGAAGGCCAGGACCAACCAGACCCGGATCAGCGAACTGGAACGCGGCCTCGCCCCGCCGGACGTCCCGCTCGCACGCGAGCTGGAGCGCGCGCTCGACCTTCCCCCGGACGCCCTCGTCGCCGTGGTCCGGCAGATGCGCGACACCAAGGTCAGGGACTACGCCCAGCCGTACATGCGTCGGCTGTTCGTCGCGGAGGCGATCTACCACGTGGGCATGGCGGCGGTACCGGGCACCCTCCAGACCGAGCGCTACACGGCCGCGCTGATGGCCTCCGGCATGGTCGGCGCGCGCCAGGAGGACATCCGGGCCCTGGCCCACGAGCGGTGGGAGCGCGCCCAGGAGATACTGACGCGCGACACCCCGCCCCACGTGACCCTCATCCTGTACGAGGGGGTGCTGCATGCGGAGATCGGGGACCAGCCGGCTGTCGCCGACCAACTCGGATACCTGCTGAAGGTGGCTGCCCTGCCGAACATCAGCGTGCGCATCCTGCCCTACTCCGCGCCGGTCATCGTGGGCATGCTGACGTTGCTCACGTTCGACCGGGGGGCCGGGCGTGCCGCCTATACAGAGGGCCATGCGTGTGGTGCTCATACTGAAGAGCCAGCCGAGGTAGCCGAGTTCCAGCGGGTCTATGATCGGTTGTCAGAAGAGGCTGAACGGCCCGCCCGTTCGCTGGACATGATCCGAACAGCACTGGAGCGCATGAGATGAACTCCCACGGAATGCCGGGTTGGTTCAAGTCCTCGTACAGCGGTGGTGTCAACGACTCGTGCCTGGAGATCAACCCCTCCGCCGTCTCCACCGTCCTGGTCCGTGACAGCAAGCAGCACGAGGGGCCGGTCCTCGCGGTGTCGGCCGAGGCGTGGTCGCTGCTGGTGGGGGCGGTTCGCGCGGACGGCTGACGCGGGGGGCGCGGGCCGCGCGCCTCGGGTGTCGGGGGGCGTCGCGCTGCTGGGATGGCGGCATGGCGTACGTACCGATGACCGCCCGGAGCCGCGACGAGGCCCATCGGGCGGCGACCCCGCTGGAACTGTTCTTCGACCTGTGCTTCGTGGTGGCGGTGGCGCAGGCCGGCCGCCAGCTGGTGCACGCGCTGGCCGAGGACCATGTGGGGGCCGGGATCACCGGCTACCTGTTCGTGTTCTTCGGTGTGTGGTGGGCCTGGATGAACTTCACCTGGTTCGCCTCCGCCTACGACATCGACGACGTGCCCTACCGGATCTCGGCCCTGGTGCAGATCTCCGGTGTGCTCGTCTACTCGGCCGGGATCCCGCGCGCCTTCAACGACGGCGACTGGACCGTGGCCGTCATCGGCTATCTGGTGATGCGGGTGGCGCTCACCGAACAGTGGCTGCGGGCGGCGGCCTCCGAGACCGGCAGTGCCCGCCGCTGCGCGCTCACCTACGCGGCCGGGCTGGTGGTCTGCCAGCTGGGCTGGATCGCGCTGCTGTGGGCGCCGGACGGCGCCAAGCGGTGGCTGTTCCTGGTGCTGGTGGCGGCCGAGCTGCTGGTGCCGGTGATCGCCGAGCGGGGCCACCAGACACCCTGGCACCCGCACCACATCGCCGAGCGGTACGGCCTGTTCACCATCATCGTGCTGGGTGAGACCATCGCCGCCTCCACCGTCGCGGTGCAGTCCGCGCTGGACGAGCACGAGGCGCTGGACGTGCTGCTGCCGATCGCGGCGGGTGGTCTGCTGCTGGTGTTCGCGGCCTGGTGGATCTACTTCGCGGTGCCGGCGCACGACCGGCTGCGGAGCAACCGGGAGGCCATCCCGTGGGGTTACGGGCACTTCGTGATCCTGGCCTCGGCGGCCGCGATCGGCGCGGGCATCGAGGTGGCCGTGGAGCACGCGGTGGGCAAGGCGCACGTGTCCACCCTCGCCGCGAACCTGGCGGTGGCCGTGCCGGCCGCCCTGTTCCTGCTGTTCACCTGGCTGCTGCACTCCCGGCACTTCAAGCGGGGCACCGCCCAGCAGCTGGTGCTGCCGGTCGCCGCGGTGGCCGTACTGGCCTGCGCCTGGACGGGTTCCTACGCGGTGCTGTGGGCCGGGCTGGTGGCCGCCGCGGCCGTGGCGGTCGGCGTAACCCTCGCCGTACGGACGCGTTCTGGAGCGTGAGAACTCCAGAGAGGCGTCACGCATGAACACAGACCCGGTGGTTCCCGCACAGCGGCGGGACCTGGCCGACCCGGCGTTCTGGCAGCAGCCGCCGGCCGCCCGGCTGGCCGCCTTCGCCCGCCTGCGGGCCCTGGACGGCCCCCGCTACTTCCCGGAGGGGCGCGGGCGCGGACACTGGGCGCTGGTCCGGCACGCGGACGTCCAGGAGGCCAGCCGGAACCCGAAGGTGTTCGCCAGCGCGCCGGGGGTGACCACTCCGGAACCGGCCCGCTGGGTGCGGGCGCTGTTCGGGGACTCGATGGTCAATCTGGACGGTTCCGAGCACGCCCGCCTCCGGAAGATCGTCCAACGGGCCTTCACCCCGCGCCTGCTGGCCGCCGCCGAGGCGGACATCCACGCGGTGGCGGCCAGGATCGTGGACGAGGTGCTGGAGCGGCGGCCCGAGGAGTTCGTCGAGTCCGTCGCCTCCCGCCTGCCGCTGGAGGTCATCTGCAACATGATGGGGATCCCCGAGCGGTACCGGGCGGAGATCGCCGCCCGGGTCAACCACGCCTCCGAGAACATCGGGGTGGAGCGCGGGCTGGCGGACCGGCTGCGGATCCCGGGGCGCGGGCTGCGGGCCCTGGGCCGGATGCAGCGGATGGTGGCCGGGATCGGCCGGGAGCGCCGCCGGAACCCCGCCGACGACCTGATCTCGGCCCTGGTGTGCGCGGACGTGGACGGGCAGGCGCTGGGCGCCCGGCAGTTGGGGGCGTTCTTCTCGCTGCTGATGGTGGCCGGGGTGGAGACCACCCGGAACGCGATCACGCACGGGCTGAGCCTGCTCACCGATCACCCGGAGCAGCGGGAGCTGCTACTGGCCGACTTCGAGGGCCGGGCGGACGGTGCGGTGGACGAGATGATCCGGCACTCCACGCCGATCATCCAGTTCCGGCGGACGGTGACGGCCGAGCACAGCCTGGGCGGGCACCTGTTCCGGCCCGGGGACAAGGTGGTGCTGTACTACGCCTCCGCCAACCGGGACGAGGCGGTGTTCCCCGATCCCGACGCCTTCGACATCACCCGCTCGCCCAATCCGCACCTCGGGTTCGGCGGCGGCGGCCCGCACTTCTGCCTGGGCGCGCATCTGGCCCGGGTGGAGATGAAGGCCCTGTTCCGGGAACTTCTCACCCGGCCCAAGGAGTTGCGTGCGGTGGGTCTGCCGGACCTCGCGGGCTCGAACTTCGACAACCGGGTCCGGTCGCTGAAGTTCGCCTTCGAGCACTGAGCGGGCGGTACGGCGGAGGGAGCCGGCCACCGGGCAGGCTGGGAGCCCGGCGGCCGGCCGTGCACGGCCCCCGTTGGTGCTGCTCGGCGCGGCTACTTCTGGAGCCGCCGGACGCGCAGGACGCAGTGCACGCTGGCGGTGAGGATGGCCTCGTCGCCGGCGTAGGCCTGGAGCATCTCGGCGGTCACCGGGCGGCCCGGGACGGCCTCCGGCCAGGCGCGGGTGCCGAAGAGGAAGTAGACCTGCTCGCTGTCGTTGGCCGCCTCGACCCACTCCGGCGGGGCGGTGCAGCGGGCGTTCAGCCCGGGCAGGGTGAGGGCGATCTGGTCGCCCTCCAGGAGCACCTGGATCGGGAAG
This sequence comes from Streptomyces sp. NPDC033845, assembly GCF_055576225.1. NCBI lineage: Bacteria > Bacillati > Actinomycetota > Actinomycetes > Kitasatosporales > Streptomycetaceae > Streptomyces > Streptomyces sp. NPDC033845. The sequence goes on from NZ_JBVIRI010000005.1 coordinate 208,237, forward strand.
GTGGAGGCGTTGGCCGTCCCGTCGAGGACCACGTCGCCGATCGGCAGGCCCATCTCCTCCAGCAGCGCCCGGGCGGCCTCCTCGCCCTTCTCCGCGCCGCCCGGGCCGTCGCCCAGGGTGTAGGCGAGGAGGTAGGGGATGTCGTGGCCGTCCTCGGGGTCGCCGATCCAGGCGAGCACGGAGAGCGTGCCCAGCTGGGACCGGTCGATTTCCGCGTGAGTTGAAGTCATGCGCCGCACCCTAGTGGTGTTTCCCCGAGTGCTTTCCGGCCCTTCACCCGGGCGGGCTATACCTCCCAGAATCCTTCTCCGGAATTCGCCTGGATGTTCGCGTCCGCGTACTGGAGGCGCACAATGCGCGCGTTTTCCGGAATTTCGAACACCACCCATCCCTCGGCCCGGTCGCCGACCGAAAGGGAATCGAAGACCAGCGGTTTGCCCGTGGTGAGCTCCCCGGTGCGGATCGCCGGATGACGCCCTCCCGCGCTGTCGTGCGCCCACATGCGCCCGAGTGCCCCGTAGGTGGCACCGCCCACGTTGACGAAGGACATCCGGGCGCCCACCCAGCGCTTGCCGGCCGGCGGCGCGTAGGCCCGGTCCACGCTGACCGCCGGGTCCGCGTAGGCGTCGAGGACGGCCTGGAGATGGCGGCCCATCTGCCGTCCGTGCACCCGCAGCGGGTCCCCGACGTGCGCGGCGGCCCGGCGGCCGGCCGGGGGCCCGTCGGGCGGCAGGTCCTCCTCGGCGCCGGGGGCGTTGTCGTCCACCGGTACGGCGGGCATGGCGGCGGGGGCCAGGGTGGCGTCCGGCGGCGAGTCGGCGCAGCCGGTCGCGGAGAGCAGCAGCAGCGGGAGCAGGGCGAGACAGGCGGGGGTGACCGAGCGGCGCATGGGGATCCCTTCGGGGGATGTATTCCGGTCAGTCTCACGCGGCCGAGCGGGCAATTGCACACACCGACACGAGCGCGCCGGGCGAGTTGCCGCGGCCCGGCCAGCACAATGCGTTCCGGCGGTTTCACCACGCCCTGGAACATCCCGCGGCACATCCCGTGAAAAATCCCGCGGCACATCCCACGAGCCACTTCCTGACATCCGGAGGATTCATGCGCATCAGCACTCCCCGACTGGCCCTGGCGGCGGTCTCCGCGGCCGCGGCGGCCCTCGCCCTCACCGCCCCGGCGAGCGCCGGGACCTACGGCAACGACATTTCCGTGCACCCCACCGGGCACATCTCCCGGGACGGGACCGTCACTCTTTCCGGGACCTACCGGTGCAGCGCGCCGTCACCCTCTGGAGGGGTTCGGGTGGCGGCCACCCTGGTCCAGGACGGCACCCGGCTGGGCTTCGGCGGGGACGAGGCCGTCTGTGACGGGGAGCAGCGCAAGTGGTCCGCCACCGGGACCCTGCGGATGACCCCGGACGTCCACCCCGGCGGGGCCGGTGCGGAGGTGCGGCTGACCTCGGCGCGTCCGGGCCGGGGACTGATCCCGCGGATCACCCACCTCGCCGAGGAGCACCGCGACATCGAGCTGGTGGAGCGCGGTTAGGGGACCGCCCTCCGGGGGCCCGCTCCGGGCGGTCCCGCTACCGGCGGTCCCGCTACGGGCAGTCCCGCTCCAGGCCGACCATCGACATGTAGGCCACCGGCCGGCAGGGCCGGTCCGGGGCCGGGTGGTCGGCGGCGGCCGGGCGGGTCGCCGCCCAGCCGGCCGGCAGGAGCAGCACCAGGGCGACCAGGGCGGTCGGCAGACCGCCCTTCACCCGCCGACTCACGGCCGAATCCTTCTCATGCGGCGATCCTCACCCCGGCCGGCCCGGTCCACAACCCGGTGCGTCCATCCGGTCACCCAGCGCAGCCGTTCAGGGTTCGGCGGGGGCGTCGAACTCGCACCAGACGGCCTTGCCGTCGCCCCGGGACTCCACGCCCCAGTGCGCGGCCAGCGCGTCCACCAGCAGCAGTCCGCGGCCGGTGGTGGCGGACTCCCCCGGGGTGCGGCGGCGCGGCCAGACGCTGGACCGGTCCTTGACCCAGAGCCGGACCTTGCGGACCGGTTCGGGCAGCACCTCCATGGTGAGCACCGCCCCGCCGTCCGTGTGCAGCAGCGCGTTGACCAGGAGTTCCCCGGCGGCCAGCTCCACATCGTCGGCCAGCGCCGGCATGCCCCAGTCGCGCAGGGCCTGGCGCAGCGCGTAGCGGGCCTCGGAGAGGCCCTCGGGGTCGGCCTGGTGGACGTACTGGTGGATCCGGGGGGCCCGGTGGGTGCCGGGGTCGGGGGCGCGGCGCAGCACCAGCAGGGCCACGTCGTCGCCGGAGCCCCAGCGTTCCCACAGCCGGTCCAGCAGGTGGTCGGCGAGCGCCCCGGCCTCCTGGGGGCCGCTGCGGACCGCCTGGGCGAGGGCGTCCATGCCGGTGGTGATGGTGGTGCCGGGCTCCTCCACCAGGCCGTCCGTGCACAGCACCAGGGTCTCGCCGGGGACCAGGTCGAGCCTGGTCTCCGGGAACTCCTCCTGCTCGAAGACGGAGGCCAGGCCGAGCGGCAGGCCGCCGCGCAGGTTGGGCCAGCCGGTGCGGCCGTCGGTGTGCCGGATCAGGGGTCCCAGATGGCCGGCCCGGACCGCGCGGACCCCGCCGGTCTCCAGGTCGACCTGGGCGTAGGTGCAGGTGGCGAAGCGCTCGGTGTCGAGTTCGGCGAGGAACCGGGAGGCCCGGGCCAGCACGGTGGACGGCGGATGGCCCTCCCCGGCGTAGGCGCGGAGCGCGATCCGCAGCTGGCCCATGATGGCGGCCGCGTGGGTGTCGTGGCCCTGGACGTCGCCGACCACGATGCCGACCCGGTCCCGGGGCAGCGCGATCACGTCGTACCAGTCCCCGCCGACCTCCCGGCCGCTCCACGCGGAGTGGTAGCGGACGGCGATCTCCCCGCCGGTGATCTCCGGGATCCGGCGCGGCAGCATGGCGGCCTGGAGCCCGGTGGCGAACTCGCGCTCCTGGTCGAAGAGCAGCGCCCGCATCAGGGACTGGGCGACGATGCCCGCCAGGCCCAGGGTGAGGTTGCGCTCCTCCGGGGTGAACTCCTCGCGGCGCCGGTAGAACAGCACCAGTCCGCCGATGGCCTTGGCCTGGGCGATCAGCGGCAGATAGGCGGCCGCGTCGTAGGCGATGGCCCGCAGATAGCGGCCGATGTCGGGGAACTCCCCGGCCAGCTCGTCCATCGAGGTGACGAACCGGGCCTTGCGGCTGCGGACCGCCTTGGCCAGCGGGACGTCCCCGTCCAGCCGGGTGAACCGGCGTTCGTTGAGGATCTCCAGGGATTCCCCGCTCAATGCGATGATCTTGATGGAACCGTTCTCCACCAGGCCCAGCGCCAGCCCGTCCGCACCCAGCCGCTCCAGCGCCCCCGCCCCGGTCAGCACCGCCGTGACATCGTCCACGGTGACCGCCCGGGACAGCGCCTCGGTGGTCCGCTGCACGATCGTGGTCTGCTTGGCCCGGGCCGCCTCCAGCTTCCGCAGCAGCTCGGAGTGGGCCAGCTCGGCGGTGGCGTCCCGGACCACCCCGACGATCCGCCGGGGCGACCCGCCCGCGTCCCGCAGGATCCGGCCCTGGGTGTGGGTCCACTGCTCGGTGCCGTTGCGCCGGCGCACCGTGAAGTACGAGCCGTACGTCGACTCCCCGGCCTCGATCGCGGCGAGCACCACCTCGCCCAGCCGGACCGAGTCCTCGGGCGGGATCCGCACCCCCAGGCCCTCCGGGGTGCCGTCGAAACCGCCCTCGGCGAGGTCGAAGACCACCATTCCGGCCGGGTCGATGTCCAGGGTCCCGGCGTCCAGGTCCCACTCGAAACTGCCCATCCCGTTGAGCGCGAGCCGCTCCCCCGGCCCGGTCACCGCGGCCGACCGCCACTCCCGCTCCGGTTCCCGCCCCTGACCCCGCTCCGCTGCCATGGGACACACCACCTAAGGGCCGGGCCAGCACGGCTGGGAGACCAGCCGTTCCCACTCCTCGTCAGGATGCCCCGGAAGGGTGCGCCCGGCCTCCCGCCAGCGCTTGACCAGGGACATGTAGATCGTCGGGGCCGGGCCAGCGGGCTGCTGTTCCGCACGGCTCGCGGGAATGCGGACCCAGCCCCGCCCCTGTGCTCGCTCCCGGCTCATCACGGACCCCTCTCACCGGTTGACCGCGGACCGGTCGCCCTGCTCGTCGGCAGCCCGCCGCCCGGCCGCGCCGGGCAGCGGGATCCGCGGGCCCAGACGCCTGCGGACTCCTGCCACCAGTTTCCCCGCAGTGAAGCCCGCGCCGTGTACAAATCGCATGGAAGGGCCGAATGAGGGAGCGGTGAGCAGCCCGGCGAAGAACAGTCCCGGGCAGGAGGACTCGAAGGAACCGGTCAGCCGGGGGGTGCGGCCCTCCGAGACGGTCGCCAGGCCGGCCCGCAGCCCGGCGTCCAGCAGGTCCAGCCGGGCCAGGTCCGGGGTGAACCCGGTGGCCGCGACCACATGGTCCACCTCCAGCTCCACCGGCTCCCCGGCCGGCCCGGTCAGTCCCAGCCGGGTCCGGCCGCCCACCGGCAGCGCCCGGCGCAGTTCGTGCCCCAGCAGGGCGGGCACCTGGCGCTCGAAGCGCTCGCGCAGCCACCAGGCCCCGGCCGGTCCCAGCGCCGTGGCCACGATCCGCTCCCGGGTCCGGCCGGGCAGCCGGCGCACCGCCCAGGGCAGCTCGGCCCAGGCCCAGCTGCGCCAGCCGGTGCCCAGCCCGCTGTGCGGTTCGCGCAGGGCGCGCGGCAGCGGCCGCTCCAGGGCCTGCGGGACGGTGTTCCAGTTCAGCCGGTGCCGGCGGGCCACCAGCACCGGGCGGGCCCCGGACTCGGCGAGCAGCGCGGCGGTCTCCAGGGCGGCCTGTCCGGCGCCCAGCACGGCCACCTCCTGCCCGGCGAAGGCTCCCAGGTCCCGGTGCGAGCTGCTGTGCGAGACGTGCCCGGGCGGCAGCCCGTCGAGCACGGCGGGCAGGTTCACGAAGGGCATCACCCCGACGGCCAGCGCCACGGTCCGGGCCAGCAGCCGGGGCCCCCCGGCGGTGTCGACCCGGAAGCCCCGGCCGTGCGGGGCGACGGCGGTGACGGTGTGCTCCTCCACGCCGGGCCCGGCCCGGTCGGCGAACCACTGGCCGTACGCGCTGAAGGTGCCGATCGGCAGCGGGCTGCCGTGCGCCGCCCCGATGCCCAGGCCCGCGCAGTACTCGGGCAGGCCGTGGCGGCCGCCCGGGGCGGACAGGCTGGAGGCCCAGGGCTCCGATTTCAGGTACATGCCCTCGGGCATGTGGTCGCGCCAGGAGGCCATCGGGCGGCCCAGGACCCGGACGCTCAGCCCGGCGGCCGCGGCGTGCGCGGCGACCGACAGCCCGTACGGCCCGGCGCCCACCACCACCAGATCGTCCATGCGGTTCACTCGCTCTCTTCTTCCTCCGTGCGATCCCGGCCGGGCCCCGGCCGGGATCAGCGGGTCACCAGTTCGTCGGGCTCGGCCGGACTCTGCGGCGGCGCCTGCGAGGAGCTGTGCTGCGCGGGCAGTCCGCCCCCGCGCTGGCGGGGCGTACGGGCCTGGGCGCCCCCGGTGCCCCGGCCGCGGGCCGGGAGCTCGCGCAGCGCGGCGCCCAGCCGCCGGGTGCCCTTGCCCGCTCCGCGTCCGAGGAAGGCGGAGACCATCCCCAGGAACGGCAGCGGATCGTCGGCGGCGAACCAGGCGGCCTCGAACCCGCCGCCCCCGCCGGTGTGCTCCGCCCGGCCGCCGGCCGGCGGCCGGGCCCCGCGCAGGGCGGCCAGCAGGGCGTAGTTCTCCGCGAGGAACAGCCGCCCGGCGGCACCGGCCGGCTCCGGGGCGAGGGCTCCCTGCCCGGTCAGGTCCAGGTACATCGCCTGGACCACGTCGAGGCCGGAGGGTTCGGTGAACAGCCGGAACTGGGCGCCGGGCCGCGGGTTGAAGTCCACCAGCCGGAGGCAGCCGTCCTCGTCGCGGCGGAAGTCGAGGTCCAGGATGCCCTGGTAGCCCAGGCGTTCGGCGAGCCGCAGGCCCGCCTCCTCCACCGCGGGGTCGGGCAGCCAGCGGCCCATCGCGGTCAGCCCGGTCCGGACCGGCCAGGACAGCTCCTTGCGGCCGGAGCCGGTGAGCAGCGGCCGCCCGGAGCGGGTGAAGCAGCCGTGGAAGAACCAGTCGGTGTCCGGGCCGGCCGGCAGGAACCGCTGGAGCAGCAGCCGGCTGCCCGCCTCCGCCGACCGCTCGTACAGCCGGCGGGCCTCGGCGGCGGTGTGCAGCAGGGTGGTGCTGCGCAGTCCGCTGCCGGCGGGCAGCAGCCAGGGCCGGCTCCACTTGGCGACCACCGGCAGTCCCAGCCGCCAGGCCGCGTCGGCGGCCCCGGCACCGTCCTCCGGGACCACGGTCTCGGGGTGCGGGATGTCCCAGCGGGCGCAGAGCCGGGCCAGCTCCGCCTTGTCGGCGACCCGCTCCGGCAGCCCGTCGGGCTGGTGGGGGATCCGGAAGCGGTCGGTCAGCCCGGGGGCGAGCCGGGCGACGGTGATCGCGCTCAGGTCGTCCATGGCGATCAGCACCGCCTGACGGCCGATCCGCTCGGAGACCCCGGTCAGGCACTCCGCCAGCCCCTCGGGACCTGACGGTCCGGCATGGACCGTGCGCAGGTAACGGGAACGGGCCATCGGCCCACCGCCGTCGGCGACCACCGCGTGGACCTCCACGCCCCGGCGGCCCAGCGAGCGGACGGCGCCGAGGGTGCCGTGGTGGAAGGGGTTCCGGTCGAGTCTGAGCAGAACCGCGGGCACATGAGTGGCGAAGGCGTGCATGGGAACGGTGTCTTTCACCTAGTCGGACCAAGCGGAAGTGGTGCGCAGCTGCGAATGGCCTACCGATCCGTCACCGGGCAGGCCGTTCATCGGATCTGATGCCTAACGTCTTTTCAGGACCAGCCATTCGGAAAGCCCCGGGAGAACGCCATGGCCAGACCACGCCACAGACTGGCGAGCGCCTGCATCGGTACGGTCACGGCCGGGATGCTCGCCACCGGTGCCGCGCTCGCCGCACCGGACGGGGGGACGGCCGGGGACTCCGGCACCGCGATGGGCGCCTACCTGGACTACGGGCCCTCCGGGGTGCAGCGGATCCGGAACCTGTCGCTCTGGCTGGGCGGCCGGGACATCCGGGTCGGTCACACCTACCTGCCCGGGGACGTCTGGTCGAACATCGAGGGCGCGCCCAGCTTCCTGGAGTCCTGGGCGCAGTGGCGGCGCGCCGATCCCCGCCGGATGTTCGTCCTCAACGTGCCCATGCAGGAGCGCAACGAGGGCCGGGTTCCGGACCGCGAGGTCGCCCGGCTGATCCGGGCGGGCGCCCAGGGCGAGTTCGACCGGCACTTCGAGAAGCTGGCGCGCCGGCTGGTGGACCTGGGCGTGCCGGACACGGTGATCGTGCCCGGCTGGGAGATGAACGGCATCACCTACACCCACCGGTGCGCCCCCGACCCGGAGAACTGGAAGGTGTACTGGCGGCGGGTGGTGACCGCGATGCGGTCGGTGCCCGGCCAGAAGTTCCGGTTCGACTTCAACCCGAACCGGGGCACCGACGCCATCGCATGGACCCGCTGCTACCCGGGCGACGCGTACGTGGACATCATCGGCATGGACACCTACGACCAGGGTCCGGGCCGCACCTTCGACGAGCACATCAGCCAGCCGTACGGACTCCAGCAGCACGTGGACTTCGCGAAGGCACACGGGAAACCGATCTCGTTCCCGGAGTGGGGGCTGTTCCGTCACGGGGACAACCCGGACTACATGCGGCGGATGCTGGAGTGGATCGAGGAGCAGAAACCGGTCTACCACACGATCACCGACTACTGCCCGCACGGCGTGTGGCAGTGCAAGGACAACCCGAAGGCCAGCAAGGTGTTCCGGGAGCTGATGGCCCAGCGTCCGGGCCCGGTGCCGACCCCGGTGGTGCCCACGCCGCCCGTGGTCCCGACCCCGGTGGTCCCGACCCCACAGGTGCCGAGCCCGCAGGTGCCGACCCCGGTCCCGCCCAGCCCGCAGGTCCCCACGCCCCAGGTGCCCACCCCGCCGGTGCCCACCCCGCCCCTGCCCACACTGCCCGTGCCCACGCCCGAGGTGCCGAGCCCCAAGCCCTCCCCGGTCGGCCCCGGCCCGGAACTCCCAAGCCCGAAGCCCTCCCCGGTCGAGCCGGGCCCGGAGGTGCCGAGCCCGGTCGAGCCGAGCCCCGTCGCGCCGAGCCCGGAGCCGTCGCCGGTGGCACCCAGCCCGGAGGTCCCCGAGCTCCCCGAGCCCGGCCCGGTGGCCCCCAGCCCGGTCGCACCCAGCCCCGTGGCACCCAGCCCGGTCGTCCCGAGCCCCGTGGCACCCAGCCCGGTCGCACCCAGCCCTGTCGCGCCCAGCCCCGTCGGGCCGGTGCCCGTGCCGGTGCCGGCCTCGCCCTCGCCGGTGCCCTCGCCCGTCGCCCCGCCCACCCCGCCCCCGCCGCCCCTCAACAGCAAGCAGTGGTGCGTACCGCTGAACTTCGGCGAGTGGCTGGGCAAGCTGGTCGGCAAGCAGAGCGTCTGTGTGAAGGTGGACTGGCGCTGGCCCTTCTAGCGTCACCGTCACCGGACCCGGAGCTCGTTCAGCCGGGCCCGCCAGTCCCGGGCGGCCGGCAGCGCCTCCCGCAGCGCGTCCACCGCCCGCTCGCGCCCCGTCACCTGCGACTCGTGCAGCCGCAGCAGGGGCGCCAGCGGCGCGGTGGCCAGCAGCAGCCGCTGGTTGACCACCACCTCCGGCCGCCAGTGGTTCTTGTACGGCTCGGTGCCGCGCAGGAAGCTGACCACCTCCCGGCCGTCCGCCAGCGCCCGGCGCGCCTCGTGGCGCAGCAGCAGCGTGCCCACGTCCACCTTCCGCACCCGGAGTTCGGGATCGGCCCCGTAGAGGTAGCCGCCGCTGAACCCCGCGGACAGCAGGGTCACATTGGCCGCGACCACCTTCCCGTCCAGCCGGAACTCGGTGAGCCGGCCGTGGCCGCTGCGCACCATCCGCCGGGTCGCCCGGGTGAGGTGCTCGGCGAACCGGGGCCGCAGGTGCTCCGGGGTCACGCCGCGGCCGCGCCACTGCTTCTCGTGCAGCCGCAGCAGGGACCGTACGGCCCGGGGCACCTCCTGCTCGGTGACCTCGTGCTCCTCGATGCCGGCCGCGTCCACCTTCCGCAGCTTGGCCCGGACCCGCTGCGCCCCCGCGGTCGGCATCCGCTTCACCAGCTCGTCGAAGGGCAGCACGGGCAGTTCCATGCAGGCCGAGTCGGACAGCCGGCTCCGCGCCCCCGCCCACTGGTCGAACAGCTGCTCGGCGGCGGCCCCCGGCCGGACCTCCCGGAGGTCCACCACCGCCCCGCGGGCCGCCCGGTGCAGACCCCGGGCGAGCGCGGGCAGCACCTCCGCGGTGTGCGCGGCGTGCACCAGGACGTCCGAGTAGTCGGTGATGCCGCCGCCGAGCGGCACCAGCAGCGGCAGCGGCCGGTGGACGAGCATCAGCGCGGCGGCGCCGACCAGTTCGCCGTCCCGCCGGACCAGCAGGGTGCGCAGCCGGCCGTCCCGCCCGTAGGAGAGCCACCAGGAGTGCAGCCAGGCGTGGCTCTGGAAGGGGGTGGCGGTGGGGCAGTTCCGGACAAGCCGGTTCCAGGGCTGTTCCAGGGCGGCGAACTGCCGCGGGTCACGGCACAGCGTCACCGTCAGGCCCCCGGTGGAGCCCTCGCTCATCGGGCGGACTCCTTCTCCTTCACCGGGCCGGCGACCGGGTCGGCGGCCTCGCCCTGGGCGGGCAGCGAGGTCACGTAGACCTCGGGGGAGTCCGGTCCGGCGGGGCCGCCCGCCTCCGGTGCGCCCTCGGCCCGGCGCCGGCCGGCCGGGCGGGCCAGCAGACCCAGCCCGCCGAGCAGTCCGCCGGCGCAGAGGCCGACGGCGGCGCTGATCGCGGCGGACGGGGAGGCCGCCTCGGTGGGGGCCACGGCCTGGTTGAACAGCAGCAGCTGGACGCCGGTGTTCTTGGCGGCCTGGTTGCTGCTGAGGGACAGCGCGTCCGCGACGGCGTTGGCGATGTCGGCGGCCTCGGCGGGGCTGTGCGAGCTGCCGGTGATGGCGATCATCGGGGATTCCGGGGAGGTCTCCGCGCGGACCTGGGAGCGGAGCTCGCGGGCGGTCAGCCCGGCCCTCGGCTGGGCGTAGGCGAGGGTGGCGTTGCTGGTGGCGATCCGGGCGTAGGCCTGGGCGAAGCCGAGGGCGGTGGCCGGTTCGGTGCTCTCGTCGGGGACGGCGACGACGAAGCTGGTGGCCACGTACTCGGGGGTCTTCAGCAGCCCGTACGCGCCTCCGGCGGCGAGTCCGATCAGGGCGCAGGCGGGCAGCGGCCACCAGCGGGGCAGCGGTCCGCGGCGGCCGCGCGGCCGCCGCGGACCGCCGGCCTTGGGCTGGGGGGATTCGGCGCGCCCGCCGCGCCGCTCTGCCCGGGAGCCGGGCCCGGCCTCGGCCTGCGGGTCGGCCTTCTTGTGGTCGGAGGTGTCGGCCATCTGCGTGCTCGCTTCCTCGTGGAGGGGTTTCGGGCGTACGTACGTGGGGTTCGGTGTCGGTCTCAGCCGGGCCCGGTGCCGCCGGGCGGGACCCGTGTTCCGGCCGGGCCGGGGACGGGGACGCCCGGTCCGGTGCCGGGCCGGGCCGGTTCCGGGCCGCCCGCCGGCAGCGGGGCGGGGGCCGCCGGGCGGCGCAGGGCCCGGGTGTAGACCGCGAGGAGCTGCTCCGCGGTGCGGCTGATGTCGTAGCGGCGGACCACCGGAGGCGCCGGGAGGCGGGTGGCGCCGGCCTCCATGTGGCCGCGGAGGGCGGCGAGGAGTTCCTCGGCCCCGGTGCCGATCCGGCGGGCGCCGGGGGCCTCGGCGGCGGGCAGGTCGTCGATGGCCGGGCAGGTCACGTGGAGCACCCGCAGTCCGGCGGCGAGCGCCTCGACCACGGCCAGTCCGAAGGCCTCCTCGCGGGACGGGGAGACGAACACGTCCATGGCGGCGAGGAGGGCCGGGATGCCGGGGGTGCGGCCGTCGGAGCTGTCGCCGAGGGGGTCGCGTTCGCCGAGGAGGTGGACCCGGCCCTGGGCGCCGAGTTCGGCCGCGAGCCGGCGCAGGGCGGGGCGTTCGGGGCCGTCGCCGACCAGCAGCAGATGGGCGCCGGGCAGCGCGGCCACCGCGCGGACCAGTGCGTCGAAGCGTTTGCCGGGCACCAGCCGGCCCACCCCGCCGATCACGAAGGCCCGTTCGGGGAGGCCGGTGCGGGCCCGGGTGGTCCGGCGGACGGCCGGGTCGAAGCGGAAGCGGGCCGCCTCGATGCCGTTGGGCACCACGTGGACCCGGTCGGCGGGCACCCCCCAGGCGCGCAGCCGGTCCGCGACGGTGTCGGAGACGGCGACGGTGGCGTCGCCGAGGCGTTCGCCGGCCAGGTAGAGCCCCCGGACCCCGCGGGACAGCGGGCGGCCCTCGATCTCGGCGTCGCCCAGCGAGTGCTCGGTGGCGACGGTGGCCGGGGTTCCGGCGAGCCGGGCGGCCAGCCGGCCGTAGAGGCAGGCCCGGTAGAGGTGGGTGTGCACCAGGTCGTAGCGGCCGCGCCGGATGAACCGGACGAGCCGGGGCAGGGTCGCCAGGTCCCGGTTGCCGCTCATGCCCAGGTGGACGACCCGGACGCCGTCGGCGCGCAGGCCCTCGGCGACCGGGCCGGGATTGGTGAGGGTGAGGACCTCGCAGTGCAGGGGGAGGTGGCGCAGCAGCAGCCGCAGCTGCTGTTCGGCGCCGCCGATGCCGAGTCCGGTGATGATGTGCAGCACCTTGGCGGGGCGGGCGGCCTGGGCCGGGAGGACCGGCGGGGCGGGGGTCACCGGAGCACCGCCCGGCGCAGTTCGCGGACCTGGTGCCGGAGCCGTTTGATCCGCAGCCGGCCTGGGCCGTCCGCCTGGCTGACGTGGGTGCGGGGCATGGCGTGCGGGCCGGCGAGCCGGCCGGGGCCGATGGCGCAGGCGTAGGCGTATCCGGCCGCCCGGGTGGCGGCGAGCACCCGGGGGTCGAGGGAGCCGTAGGGGTAGCAGAACCCTTCGGGGAGGGTGCCGGTGAGGTCCCGCAGGCGTTCGCGGCTGCCGCGCAGTTCGTGTCCGAGGGCCTCGTCGGAGCATTCCGTCAGGTGCTGGTGGAGGAGTCCGTGCGAGCCGATCTCCTGGCCGGCCTCGGCGACCGCGCGGATCCCCTCGGCGGACAGCAGGGTCTTGCGGGGGCCCAGCGGGTCCCACTCGTTGTCGGAGCCGAGGCGGCCGGGGAGGACGAACAGGGTGGCCGTGCACTCGTGCCGGCGGAGCAGCGGCAGGGCGTGGGTGAGGAAGTCGGTGTAGCCGTCGTCGAAGGTGAGTCCGACGAGCCCGGCGCCCCGGCCGGCGGCCCGGGCCCGCCGGAGTTCGCCGACGGACACCCCGCGCAGACCGCGGGCGCGCAGCCAGCGCAGCTGGGCGTCCAGGGCAGCGGGGTTGACGGTGATGCCGTACGGGTCCTCGGCCGGGTCGGTGAACTCGGCGACCGAGTGGTACATCAGCACCCAGGGCGCGGCGGTGCGGCGGCCGGGGCGGTCCGGCGCGGCGAGGGCGGCCGTGTCGGTATCAGCGGACATGACGGAACCTCTGGGAGAACTGGGCGAGCTGGGCGGACAGGGTGGTCACTTCGAGTGCCCGTATGGCGGTGCCGGTGGCGGCGAACATGGCGGGGATCAGCAGGCAGCCGAGGGCGGCGCTGACCAGTGGGTCGGGGATCATCGGGCCGGCCAGCCAGCCGGTGCCGCAGGCGGCTCCGGCGGCCACCGAGAGCCGGCCGAGGCTGATGGCGACCCGGCGGACCTGGATGGAGATGATCCGGGAGCCGAGGCCGGTGAGGAGGAGCGCGGCGGTGGTGGAGATGCCGGCGGCGTTGGCGGCGGCGATGCCGTAGGTGCCCCACCAGCCGGCGGTGAAGATCCCGGCGACGATGTTGACGGCCAGTCCGGCGGCCATGGCCAGGGCCGGGAACCAGGTGGGCCGGGCGGCCGAGAAGAAGGGCCGGGAGAGGGCGCCGACCAGGCAGTGGCCGAGCAGGCCGAGTCCGTAGACCCGCATCACGGAGGCGGTGGCGAGGGTGTCCTGGTGGGTGAACGCGCCGCGTTCGAAGAGCACCTGGATGATCTGCGGGGCGTAGCCGATGACCAGGGCGGTGCCCATGAGGACCACGAGGGAGGCGAGGGCGAGGTCCTGTTCGACCCGGCGGCGGGCCTTCTCCCGTTCGCCGCCGGCCATCGCCTGGGCGACCACCGGGAAGGTGACGGTGCAGATCATCAGGGAGAGCACCATCGGCATCTGCGCGACCTTCTGCGCGTAGTTGAGGTGCGAGATGGCGCCGGCCGGGAGGGAGGCGGCGAGGAAGCGTTCGACGAGGACCTGGGACTGCCGGAAGACGGCGAAGAAGACGACCGGGGCGATCATCCCGAAGGCGATCAGGGTGGGCCGGTCGCGGTCCCGTTGGGCGCGGCTGGCGCGCTTGGCCCGGGACGGCCGGAAGCCCACGTTCCGGATGAATGCGGGGAGTTGGACGAGGACCATCAGCAGTCCGCCGCAGGCCACCCCGAGGGCGGCGGCCCGGACGCCCCAGAACCGGTGCAGGGCGAGCATGGCGGCGATGATCCCGATGTTGTACGAGACGTAGATCGCGGCCGGTGGCAGGAAGGACCGGTGGGCGCGCAGGGCGGCGCTGAAGTATCCGGCGACCCCGAAGGTGAGGACCGTCAGGGCGGTCAGCCGGGTGCACTCCACGGCGAGTCCGGGGTCGGGCAGGCCGGGGGCGAGGATCCCCACCACCAGGGGGGCGGCCACGATCATCAGGGAGGCGATGGCGGCGAGGAAGACCACCAGCCGCGGCAGGGTGGCCGCGACGAGCAGCCGCACCGGGTCCTGGGCGCGGGCCTCCTTGCGGGTGAGCCCGGCCCGGCTGGCCGACCGGCGGGCCAGGGCGTGGCTGAAGGCGGGCACCATCAGCAGGGCCATGGCGTCCTCGATGAGGAGCGTGGAGGCCATCTCGGGGACGGTCCAGGCGATCAGGAAGGCGTCGCTGTCCGGGCCGGCCCCGAAGAGGTGGGCGATGGTCTGGTCGCGGAGGAGGCCGAGGACGGCTCCGGCGGCGGTGAGTCCGGCGGTGACCGCGGCGGCCTTGGCGAGGAAACGGCCGAGCGGCGCGGGCCGCTGCGGGTCCTCCGGTGCGTCGGTGCGGCCGTCCGGGCCGTCCGTCCCGCCCGCGGAGTCCGTCCCGCCGGGGGTGTCCGGGCCGCCGGGGACCCCGGGCCGGTCGGGGCCGGCCGCCCGTGCCGCCCGGGCCGGGGCGTCCACCGCGCTGCCCGGGTGCGGCGGACGGCCCGCGGCCGCGGCGAGGTCGGTCGCCGCGGCCGCGGGCCGCCAGGGCGTGGTATCCGTCACCGGCCGGCCGCACCCGCGCGGGACAGGGTGCCCGCCGTGCCCAGGGCCCACCAGGCGGCGAGACCGATGATCACTCCGGTGAGCACGGTGGACGGGCCGCCGATGTCGGCGTAGAGGAAGTCGGTGGTCTGCCAGACGAAGAGGCCGACGGCGACGAGTCCGCAGTCCCGGATCCGGCGGGCCGCCGGGTCGGGGGCGGCGACCCGGCGGATGCCGGCCACCAGCAGTGCCGCCCAGCCGCCGACCAGCGCGGTCAGCCCGATCAGGCCCTGCTCGCTGAGGATCAGCAGGTACATGTTGTGCGGGGAGAGCAGCGGCTGGCGGACGTATCCCTGGCCGGCCCCGGCGGTGTCGCTGCCGGAGGAGAGTCCGAGGCTGGAGTGGCCGTCCCGGTGGGCGGGGAAGCCCTTGAGGCCGACCCCGGTGGCCGGGCTCTCCCGCCACATGGAGGTGGCGGCGGCCCACATGGTGTACCGGTCGGTGACGGACTGGTCGGGGGCGCTGGAGACCTGGGTGATGGAGGCGAGGCGTTCGCCGACCATCTCGGTGCCGACGCCGAGGCCGCCGACCAGCACCACCGCGGCGGCGGTCAGCGCGGTGAGGACCTTCAGGGCCCGGCGGATCCCGGCGAGCAGCATCACGACCAGGGCGGCGGCGGTGGTGGCGATCCAGGCGCCGCGGCTGAAGGACAGCACCAGCGGGACCACCAGCAGCAGGGCGGCCGCGGCGGCGGCCCGGCGGGTCCGCCGCCCGGTGCCGGGGGCGCTCCCCAGGGCGACGGCGGTGGCGATGACCAGCCCGTAGGCCACCACGGTGGCCATGCCCATGACGTCGCCCGGGCCGAAGGTGCCGACGGCCCGGATGTCCTCGCCCTGGTAGGAGGCGCCGGTGTGGGTGGCGTACTGGACGACGCCGACGGTTCCCTGGACCAGGGCCAGCATCACGAAGCAGCCGGCCGCCAGCCGGAACTCCCGGGCGTCCCGGACCAGCAGCACCACGGCGGCCGGCACCAGCACGAACACCTGGAGGTACCGGACGAACCCGGGGAGCGCGGCGTAGGGGTCGCCGGCCGTGACGGTGGCGACGGCCAGACCCGCGGCGGGCAGGCCCAGCACCAGGGCGGCGGTCCGGCTGATCCGGTTGGTCTCGCCGCGCAGGGCCCTTACCGCGCACACGGCGACCAGCAGCAGCGAGGCGGCGTCGGCGGGGGTGACCTTGCCGGAGGCGGTGGCGTCCCCGGCGGGCAGCGGGACGGCGAGCAGCAGGACGGTGGCGGCCAGCGGCAGCAGCGGCCAGTGGCGGTGCAGCAGGCCCGGCAGCGCGGGCCCGGACCGGCCGGCTCTCAGCGCGATACTCATGGTCAACTTCCCCCCAGCCGGAAGCGGAAGAACGAGGCGGCGGTGCGGGCGAGGATCCACAGGTCCTGCCACAGCGACCAGGTGTCGATGTAGTGGTTGTCGAAGCGGGCCCGGTCCTCGATGGAGGTGTCCCCGCGCAGCCCGTTGATCTGGGCCAGTCCGGTGATCCCGACGGGCATCCGGTGCCGGGCCTCGTATCCGGGGTGCAGGGAGGAGAACTTGGCGACGAAGAAGGGGCGTTCGGGGCGCGGGCCGACCAGGCTCATATCGCCCCGGACCACGTTCCACAGCTGCGGCAGCTCGTCCAGGGAGGACTTGCGGAGGAAGGAGCCGACCGGGCTCATCCGGACGTCGCCGGCCACCGTCCAGCGGGTGGCGGACTCGTGGGCGTCGGCGCGCAGCGTGCGGAACTTGAGCAGGGTGAAGGAGCGGCCGTAGAGGCCGACCCGCTCCTGCCGGAAGATGACCCCGGGGCCGTCGGAGAGCCGGACGGCGAGGGCGCAGAGCCCCATCACGGGTGCGGCGGCGAGCAGGGCGAGGGCGGCGAGGGCGGTGTCCACGGCCCGCTTGACCCAGCGTTCCACCGGGCGGGACGGGCGCGGCAGCAGCGGCTGCACGGCGTGGCCCCAGAGCTGGTCGGCGGGCTGGGCCACCCGCATGCCGGTGAGCTTGGCGGTGCCGGCCGGGTCGGCGAGCCAGAGCCGGCAGCCGTGGTCGTGGAACAGCCGGACCAGTGAGGCGGTGCGCTCGTCGGCCTCCGGGGGCCGGGTGAACACCGCGTGCCGGACGGAGTTCTGGATGACGGCGCGCCGGATGTCCTCGTGGGTGGCGAGCCGGGGCAGGGCCCCGGTGGTCTCGTCCTCGGCGGGGAGGGCCGCGGTGTCGGCGAGGCCGACCGGGAGGAGCCCGTACTCGGGGCGGCCGTGCAGGGCGGCCGCGATCGCGCCGGCCCCCTCGCCCGGTCCGACCACCAGGGTGGAGGCCGGGCGGCGCAGGGCGGTGCGGCGGCGCAGCCGGTGCACGGTGCCGCGGGCGGCACAGGCCAGTACGGTCTGCAGGCACACGGCGGTGAGCAGCGCGGGCCAGCCGATGGCGGTGCCCGGCTCGGCGGCGGCGACGGCGGCCCCGACGGCGCACCAGAGCACCGCGGTCCGGCCGGCCAGCGCGGGCAGTTCCAGGAGTGCGGAGGGAGCGAGCCGCGGGCGGTAGAGGCCGGCCTGGGCGTTGAGGGCGGCGGCCGAGACGGCGGCCAGCAGCGCGAGCGGGAGGGCGGTTCCGGCGGGCAGCACCGGCCCGGGGACCGCGAGGGCGGTCAGGGCGGCGGTCAGCGCGTCGGCGGTGAGCAGCGGGGCGACCCCGTCGTGCCGGCGGACCCGTCGGGGCCGGACGGCCGGGCGGGCCCGGTCGCGGTCGGCCTCGGGCCCGCGCGGCGGGTGGATGGCGGTCACCGACCGGCGGACGGCGGTGGCGGGTCGTGTCCCGCCACGCCCCGAGTGCGGTGCGTGTGCGCTGTCCATCGTCATCGGCTGTTGCGCTCCTGGTTCAAGGGCCGGGGCCTGCCCAGCAGTTCGTGGTACAGGCCGGTGACCGCGTCCGTGGTCCGCCGCACGTCGAGGTCGGTCCGGGCGTGCTGTCCGGCCTGGCGCCCCAGTTCGTCGAGGAGGTCCGGGTCGGCGAGCAGCCGGCCCAGGGCCTTGGCCAGGGCCGTCGGCTGCTCCGGCGGTACCAGGCAGTGCCGTCCCTGGCCGGGCGGCAGGCTTTCCCGGGCCCCGCTGACATCGGAGACCAGGACCGGCCGGCCACAGGCCATGGCTTCGAGGGGGGCGAGCGCCATGCCTTCCCACCGCGACGGCAGTACAACGAGATCGGCGGCCCGAAGCCACGGCCGGGCGTCGGCGGCCGCTCCGGCGAAGTGCACCCCGGGGGGTGCGGTGCGGCGCAGCCGGTCGGTGTCGGGGCCGTCGCCGACCAGGGCGAGGCGGGCGCCGGGGACCGTGCCGAGGACCTCCGGCCAGGCCCGCAGCAGCACGTCCTGGCCCTTCTGCTGGCAGAGCCGGCCCAGGCAGACGGCGAGCGGTCCGTCGCCGGGGAAGCCTTCGGGCAGCGGGAGTTCGGCGCGGGCGGCGGCCCGGTCGGCCGCCGGGTCGGGGCTGTGGGGCCGGAAGTGCTCCAGGTCCACGCCGTTGCGGATGACGGTCCAGGGGGCGCGGATCCCGGCGGAGTCCCCGGCCTGCCGTTCGGCCTCGCTGACGCAGAGCACCCGGTCGGCCCAACGGGCCCCGAACCGCTCCCATCTGAGGGCGAGTGCGGCGGTGGTGCCGCCGACGGCGTCGAAGGACCAGGCGTGCGGCTGGAAGACGGTGGGCAGGGTGCCGCGGACGGCGAGCCGGCCGGCCAGCCCGGCCTTGGCGCTGTGCGCGTGCAGGACGTCGGGGCCGGTCCGGCGGATCAGCCGGGCGGCGGTGAGGGTTTCGAGGGCCAGCCCGGGGCCGGGTGCGCGGCCCGCCCGCCAGGGCAGTACCTCGGCTCCGGCGGCTCGGGCGTCCTCGGTGAGCCGGCCCTCCCGGGGGCAGGCCACGACGGTGCGGTGTCCGGCGGCGGTCTGGGCGCGGACCAGGTCGGTGACGACCCGGGCGACGCCGCCCTCGACGGGCTGGACGAGATGGAAGACGGTCAACACGACGAAGAGGCCTCCGTGGCTTTCGTACGTTTCAGCGGCGGGCGTCCGTCTGCACGAAGAGCACGCCGAGGAAATGGCCCTGGCTTTCGCCCGCGAAGGAGAACCTCAGGCTACGGGCGCCACTGGACAGTGCGGGGCTCAGATCGAACACATCCGCGTCATATCCAAGGTTATTCATATGTTCGGGCTGTCGCCCGAACGGGGGACGTCCGAATTCCGTGATCGTAGAATTCATCACATCGTTGAAGGGGTTTTCCTGATCACTGAGATCCACCCGGCGACCACTGTCGGCCGTGACGGTGAGTGAGTCCCCCAGGACCCCGCGGTCCCCGTCGTAGCCGACCACCCCGACCTTCCCGGCCCCCCGGGCCGGCACGTCCAGGCCCTCGATCTGCACGGTGGGCAGGGCCGCCTCCGGGGCCCCGGCCGCCGGGGCCTCGAACCCGTCCCAGAGCGAGACCCGGCGCAGCGGCTCGTCCGGGTGCTCGTAGGCGGCCACCAGCGTCCAGCCGCCCCAGGCACCCACCTCGGAGTGCCCCATGGCGATGTTCAGCTGGGCGACCGTCCACATCCCGGCCCCGGCCCTGCGGACCAGCGGGGTGATGTCCGCCGAGGCCTGGTAGGCGTCGCTGCCCCGGTCGGTGCGGTGCCCGATCACGGTGTCGGCCAGTACGGCCTTGTACGCGCCGCCCGGTTCGGCGACCAGCACCCGGCCGTTGTCCTCCGGCGGCTTCTGCTCGCCGACCCGGAGGTTCCCGCCCCAGTAGAGCCGCGCGTAGGAGACCTTGGCACCCTCCGGGATCCGCAGCTCGGCCCGGGTGGAGTTGTAGGTGTCCGGGTCCTTGTCGACCTCGCTGTAGAACATCTCGTAGTCGCCGTTGACCCCTGCGGCCCCCTTGGCGATCTCCGCACAGGGCGCGGCCCCCTCCGTCTCCACCCGACGGCATCCGATCCCCGAGTTCGAGGCCCGGACCAGCCCTCCGTGCTGCACCGCCTGATAACGCTGGGTGAACGGGATGCGGGCCAATTCCTTCGACCCGGGGGTGACTGCCGCACTGGTCGGCGACACGCTCAGGGAAAGACCGAGGGACGATACAAGACCGAGAGCGCAGAGGATTCTGCGGGAGGAACCCATGACCCCGTCACCATTTTCGATCATTGGGAGGAAACCGGTTCCGCACTTTGTCAGAAATCGCGCTCGAAATCACGTCGGACTCGCTCGTACGGCCTTTTGGGGGACGGTGCGTATCCTCTGCGGCCCGAAGTCGTTACGGGGTTCACACCACCGGACCCGGGACCATCCGGCGGGCGTTCGAGCCGCTGGAACACCCGGCCGTCAACGAGGACCCGCGATAGCGGCATCCGGGTGAAGGCACGCAACCCAAACCGTGTCCGGGCAGTTGATCCGGTTGCTCTTGTACCGGGCAATCCTGCAGAAAAGGGACGACAGTGATCAAGAAGATGATGGCCACCGCAGCAGTCGCAGCCAGCGTCGTGGGCTTGGGCTCCGCCCAGGCGATGGCTATCGGCAACGACAACGGCATCAACACCGTGAACGGCAACGGCGCCTCGCAGATCTACGGCAACCAGGCCACCTACGGCAACATGAGCCCGCAGATGGCGCTGATCCAGGGCTCCCTGAACAAGCCCTGTGTCGCCCTGCCCGCCAAGGCCAACGTGCAGTCGGTGCTGGCGCTGGTCAACGTCGGTGTCCAGGACATCCCGGTCCTGTCCAGCCCGCAGAACCAGCAGTGCACCGAGAACTCCACCCAGGCCAAGGGCGACGAGGCCCTGTCGCACATCCTCAACAACATCCCGGTGCTCTCCGGCAACGGCTCCGTCGGCAGCTGATCGCGCACCACGGTCGAGGCCGCCGCACCCCCCGGGCGCGGCGGCCTCGCCGCGTAATTGCGAATTAACGCGGAAATGCTCGGTTTCTTTTCCGGGCACAGCTCGTTGTTATTTCTGCAGCGGCAAAGGCCACTGCGGGAAGGAACGAAATCAAAATGAAGTACAAGAAGGCAGTGGTCGTCGGTGCGGGCATCCTGATGGCCGCCGGTTCCGCCGCCCCCGCGATGGCCGACGCCGACGCCGCCGGCAGCGCCGCCCACTCCCCCGGTGTCGCCTCCGGCAACCTCCTCCAGGTCCCGGTCAACGTCCCGGTCAACGTCTGCGGCAACACCGTGAACGTGATCGCCCTGCTGAACCCCGCCTTCGGCAACACCTGCGTCAACGCCTGACCCGGCGCGCGCACAGCGCCCGCGCCCGCCAGGGCGGACCTCCTCGAAGGTGGCCTCGGAGTGCACGGCGGTGCACTCCGGGGCCACCTTCGATTCAGCACCGGCGCAGCGCCGGTAGACAGGGAAGGACCCATGCGACAGGTACTGAGCCGACAGGTACTCGGCAAGGGCGTGCTCACGGCCGCGGCCGCCTCCGGTCTGCTGTCGCTCGCGGGCGGCGCGGCGTACGCGTACCCGGGAGCGACCGCCGAGGCCTCCCATTCACCGGGGGTGCTGGCGGGCAACAGCGTCTCGGTACCGATCACCTTCTCGCCGAACGTCTGCGGCAACACGGTGGATCCGGCCGGGGCCATGAACCCGGCCTTCGGCAACAACTGCGTCACCGACACGGGCGGGGACTCCGCCCCCGGGTACGCGCGCTATCTGAGCCCCGAGCAGGCCGAGGCCGTCGAGCGGTACCTGCAGGAGCGCGACCGCGTCCACGAGGGCTACGGCGAACACCAGGGCCCCCGGCACGGAGGCTACGGGGAGCACGAGGAGCCCCGGCAGGGCGGCTACGGCGGGCCCGCCGAGGAGGAGTGCGACGAGGACCACCCGGCGCCCCCGCCGCAGTGGCAGAACACTCCCCCGGCACCGCCCGTGCCGCCGGCGCCCCCGGCCCCGGAGTCCAAGCCCGAGCCCAGGCCCGAGCCGAAGCCGGAACCCGTGCCGGAGCCGAAGCCCGAGCCGGTCCCGGCGCCCGAGGTGCTGTACCCGGCGCCGCAGCCGCTGCCCGCGCCGGCCCCGCAGCCCGAGAACCCCGCGCCCATGCCGCCGCACGGCAGCCAGCTGATCGAGCACCCGCCGGCCCCGCCCGTGGCACCGCCGGTCGCCCCGCCCGTGGCGCCCCCCGCGGCCCCGCCGGTCGCTCCGCCCGCCGACCAGCCGCCGGCCGCCCCCGCCGGGGACCTCCCGGTCCACCTTCCCCCGGCCCCGGCCCCGGCGCCGGCTCCGGCGCCCGCCCCGGCCCCCGAAGCCCCGGCGCCCGCGCCCGGACCGGAGGCGGCGCCCGCGCCCACTCCGATGCCGGCCCCGGTGACCGACGTGCCCACCCTGGCCGAGACCGGTGCCGGGTCCCCGGAGGCCCTGGCCGCGCTGGCCACCGCGCTGCTGCTCGGCGGTTCGATCCTCTACCGGAGGTCGCGCGTCGGCTGATTCCGCCGGCCCGTCGGAAAAGCGGAAGAACTCGTACGGCCGGAGAACGCCCCCCGGGGATTCTCCGGCCGTACGAGTTTCCGGAGCCGCACGGGATCGTTAGCCAGGGCGATAGTGACGCGACAGCCGTCACGGGAAAAGGATTCCGATAATGAAGTATTCAAAGGTCGCCGCCGTGCTCGCCGGATCCGTCGCCGCGCTCACCGCGTCAGCCGCCGGTTCCGCCTTCGCCGCCGACGCCCCCGCGATGCCCCCGATGAGCCTGACCGGCGGGGTGACCGAGACCATCAACGCCGCCAACCCGGTGGTCCAGGAGCTCCCCATGCACGTGGGCAACGGCATCGGCCAGGAGGGCGACAAGGTGGTCGGCACCGTGCAGCAGCTGAACAAGGCCCGCAACGACCTCCCCGGCAAGGCCCTGGAGACCACCAACCTGGCCGGCCAGGTCGCCCCGATGCTCGGCGGGATCAACGTCAACGGCGGTCAGGGCTGACCCGCCGCCCGGACCCCCGAAACGACTGTGGGCGCCCCCGGCGATGCCGGGGGCGCCCACAGTGTGTGTGAAGAAGATCAGTCGTTGACGCAGACGTTGCCGAACGCCGGGTTCAGGGCGCCGATGACGTTCACGGAGTTGCCGCAGACGTTGACCGGCACGTGGACCGGGACCTGTCCCAGGTTGCCCGAGAGGACACCGGGAGAACCGACGGCCGCACCCTCGGCGGAGGAGTCGGCGACAGCGGCACCCGCGGCACCCGCGACAGCGAGACCGGCACCGGCCAGGGCTACGGCGGCCTTCTTGGCAGTGTTCATGGGAAGTGCACCTTCGTTCTGTGTTTCTTTCGGGCCGCCCCTTCCGGGGCTCACACCGAGCGAAACGTCCCAGCACCCGGGACGACACGGCCCGGGCCCCGATCCGACCTGTTCAGCCCAATAGTCGTAACCGGAGCCCGGGTCCCGGACGTTACGGAGTGCCGCTCCCCTTGACCGGCAGGGCCGGGGCCGCGGGGAGCGCCGGGGCGGCCGGGGCCGGGAGCTCCGGCACCGCCACCGGCAGGTCGGGCACCGCTCCCCCGGGCACCGCCGGGAGTTCCGGCGCGGCCGGGAGCTCCGGGGCCGCCGGGAGCTCCGGGGCGGGCGGCAGCGCGGGGTTCGCGGGGAGTTCCGGGGCGGGCGGCAGCGCGGGCACCGCCGGGACCGCCGGGGCGGGCAGTTCGGGCAGCGCCGGCGGGGTCAGCGGCGGCAGCTCCGGCAGTTCGACCCCGGGGATCTCCGGCAGCTTGATCTCCGGCAGCTTCAGGTCCGGCAGCTTGATCTCGGGGAGCTTGATGTCTGGGATGCTGATCGGCGGCAGTGCCACCCCGGCCGGCAGCAGGCCCTTGAGCGCCGCCAGGATGCCGTTCAGCAGGTCGTCCACCGGGCCGGCGGCCGCGGCCGCCCGGGGGGCCGCGGCCCGCTCGGAGTCGAGGGCGCTCGCGGGGGCGGACGCGCCGAAGAGTATGGCGGCGGCGAGGGCCGAGGGGACGAGTGCGCGAGTCGCCTTCTTGAGGTGCATGGGCGTTCCTTCTCGTGAACGTGCGGCGGCGGACCACGGCGATCCGTCTCCTCACCCACCGTGCGAACACCTTGTACGGAGTGCAACAGGAACCCGGCGGCCCCGAGGACCCCCGGCGGGGCCCCGCCGGACGCTGGGCGCTGCGTACGGGCTTCGGGCAGGCGTCCGGGGCGGGCTCACCCGGTGCGGCGAAAAGGCCCGGTCCGGCAGGCCGTTTGAGTGAAGCAGCGGAACCAACCCCCGGACCGGGCAGTTGACCAGGGCGCTCCATCAGCGGGCACCCGTGCTAATCAAAGGACCGAAATGCTCAAGAAGATCATGGCCACCGCCGCCGCCACCGCCGCCGTGGTCGGCGCGGGTGCCGCCATCGCCGCCCCGGCGATGGCCATCGGCAACGACAACGGCATCAACACCGTCAACGGCAACGGCGCCCAGCAGATCTACGGCAACCAGAAGACCGCCGGTGACATGAGCCCGCAGCTCAGCCTGGTCCAGGGCACCGCCAACAAGCCCTGCATCGGCCTGCCCGCGAAGATCAACGCCCAGTCGCTGGTCGCCCTGGTCAACGTCGGTGTCCAGGACATCAACGTCCTGTCCAACCCGCAGAACCAGCAGTGCGCCGAGAACTCCACCCAGGCCAAGGGTGACGAGCCGCTGTCGCACATCCTCAGCAACATCCCGGTCCTCTCCGGCAACGTCTCCGCCGGCAGCTGATCCCGCTCCCCCCTTCCGGTCCGGGCCCCCGACGCCCGTGGAGCGATGCGGTGATGTGACGAGGGCCCCGGCAGCCACCAGCTGCCGGGGCCCTCGCGCGGTGTCCGCCGCCGGACGGTCACCCGGTCCAGAACTCCCACCAGCGGGTGAGGACCAGCATCCCGATCACCCCGATGTGCAGGGCGGGCGGGGCCCAGCCGAACTCGGTGAAGAAGACCTTCAGGGGCGCGGGCGCGGGCAGCACCCCGGTGCGGACGTTGTGCGCGGTGACCGCCCAGAACATCAGCAGGGTCGCCACCCAGGCGAGGCAGCACCAGAGGCAGAGCGCGTTGATCTCGTAGAGGGACTGGACCATCAGCCAGGCGCAGAAGGCGGTGCCGAAGGCGGTCCCGGCGTTCAGTCCCAGCCAGAACCAGCCCCGGTAGCGGGCGCCGGCCAGCAGGCCCGCGCCGACGCACACCACCACCGCGTAGGCGGCCAGCCCCAGCATCGGGTTGGGGAAGCCGAAGACGGCGGCCTGGTCGCTCTTCATCACGCTGCCGCAGGAGACGACCGGGTTGAGGCTGCAGGCCGGCTTGAAGGACGGGTCCTCCAGCAGGTGGAACTTGTCCAGGACGATCACCCAGGAGGCCAGCACCCCGGCGGCGCCGGTGAGTGCCAGGAGCCAGGCCAACGCCTTTGATGCTCCTGGGGTTTCGGGGTCCTGCCGGGGCAGGTCGGGGCCCTGCTGGCGGGGGAGGCCCACGGTGTTCGCGGTATTCGTTGCCATGCGGCCCATACTCCACCGATCCCTCCCAGAGGGTGCCGAACCATGCCTATCCATAGGGAAGTTGACCTGAAGGTGTGGCGGGAACCCCTGACGCTTCCCGGACGTTTTACCGAACCCCGGACGTGATGTCAGACCCAGGGGTTACGTTGAGCTCCCGCGAAGTGACAAGCTGCAACGGCCTGGAGACCCACCTTGAGCGATCCGTACGAGACAACCGAGGCCCACCTCGACCGACTCCTGGGCCGCGCCCTCAACTCCTTCGAGCTGCCCGACCCGCTGGTGGAGCGCCTGCGCACGGCGATCGCCCACAGCTCTTCGCTGCACACCACGCACCACGGCCCGTCCTCGGACCGGTGGCGGGAGACCCACCGGCACACCTGTCTGCTGGCCGACGGCTCCTCGGTGTCCCTGTGGGAGCTGGTCTACCGGCGGGATCCGGACCGGGTGGTGCGTCATGAACTGTTCGCCGACCGGGGCCGGATGATGCTCGCGGTGGACCGGCTGTTCGGCGCCACGGAGGGGGCGGAGCGCGTGGAGTACACCCCGCCGCCGGAGGATCCGGACGGCGCGGTGCCGGAGCCGGCCGAGGCGGCCCTGCTGAGCGTGCTGTTCTCCGGGTCCTCCGACGGCCCGCTCCGGCAGCACCGGGAGTACGCGGTGGAGGAGTCGGCCGACCACGCGCGCCGGGTGCTGCGCCGGGCGGAGAACCCGGACCGGCCGGGCGAGGCGACGGCGCTGCGGCTGCGGTCGGCGTACGCGCACCGGATCACCCAGGCCTTCGGCGGCCGGCCCTGCGGCACGGACGGGCGGAACGCCGGGTTCAGCCTCTACGAGCACGCCTTCGTGCTGCTGGACGGGGGCGAGCTCAGCCTCTGGGAGGTCGAGCACACGGCCACCCCGGACGGCCGGCACATGTGCGAGGTGTACGAGAGCGAGGCCGCGGCCCGGGCGGCCATGGAGTTCCGCTCGCGGGTCCGCTGAGCCCCGGTCCGGGCCCGGTCAGCCGGCCGGGACGCCCGGGGCGGACAGCGGCAAGTCCACGGGGATGTCCCCGGTCACCGTGACCGTGTCGGGCCGGAGGTCGGCGGGGGTGGGCATCCGGCTGCCGGCCAGGGCGACGGCGGCCGTCCCGTGCGCCAGCGCCGAGGCGAGGGCGGCCGGGCCGGAGCCGCCGGCGATCAGGAATCCGGCCAGCGCGGCGTCGCCGGCGCCCACGGTGCTGCGGACCGTGGTGGCCGCGGCCCGGCCGTAGTGGATTCCGGACTCCTCCACCAGCAGCTGGCCGTCGGCGCCCAGGCTGGCCAGTACGGCCCCGGCCCCGCGGTCGCGGAGCTCCTCGGCGGCCTTCGCCACCTCGCCCAGGGTGGTCAGCGGCCGGGAGACCGCCTCGGCGAGCTCCGCGGTGTTCGGCTTGACCACGTCGGGGCGGGCGGGCAGGGCGGCGAGCAGGGCCGGTCCGGTGGTGTCCAGGGCGGTCCGGTGGTCGGCCGCGCGGGCCCCGGCGACGAGTTCGCCGTACCAGCCGGGGTCCAGGCCCCGGGGCAGGCTGCCGCAGCAGGCGATCCAGTCGGCGCCGCCGCGGTGCTCGCGGACGGTGTCGAGCAGCAGCAGGGCCTCGGCCGGGGTGAGTTCCGGCCCGGCCGAGTTGATCTTCGTGAGGGTGCCGTCCGGTTCGGCGAGCGAGACGTTGGAGCGGGTGAGGCCGGCGATGGCCACCACCGTCACGTCCACCCCCTGCGCGCCGAGGAGTTCGGCGATCAGGGCACCGGGCGAGCCGCCCAGCGGGAGCACGGCGGTGGTGCGGACCCCGGCCGCGGCCACCGCACGGGAGACGTTGACCCCCTTGCCGCCGGGGTCGAGCCGGTCGCCGGAGGCCCGGAGCAGCTCGCCGCGGCCCAGGGAGCCGATCTCGTAGGTCCGGTCCAGCGCGGGGTTCGGGGTGACGGTGAGGATCATACGAGCACGACTTCCGTACCGGCGGCCTCGATGGCCGCCCGTTCCGCCGGGCCGAGCCCGCTGTCCGTGACGAGCAGGTCCACCTCGGCGAAGGAGGCGAACCGGGCGAAGTGTTCCTGGCCCGCCTTCGCGGAGTCGGCGAGCAGCACCACCCGGCGGGCGGCCGCGACCACGGCCCGCTTCACGGCCGCCTCGGCGAGGTCGGGGGTGCTGAGGCCGGCGTCGGCGGAGAAGCCGTTGGCGGCGAGGAAGGCCACATCGGCGCGGACCTCCGCGTAGGCGCGCAGGGCCCAGGCGTCGACGGCGGCCCGGGTGCGGTGGCGCACCCGGCCGCCGGCCAGGTGGAGCTCGATCCCGGCGTGGCCGGCCAGCCGGGCGGCGACCGGCAGGGCGTGGGTGACCACGGTGAGGTCGCTGTCCACCGGCAGGGCGGCGGCCAGCCGGGCGACGGTGCTGCCGGCGTCCAGGATGACGCTTCCGCCGTCGGGGAGTTCGGCGAGGGCGGCGCGGGCGATCCGGTCCTTCTGGTCGGCGGCGGTGGCCTCGCGTTCGGTGAGGTCGGGCTCGAAGTCGAGCCGGCCGGCCGGCATGGCCCCGCCGTGCACCCGGCGGACCAGTCCGGCCCGGTCCAGTGCCTTGAGGTCGCGGCGGACGGTCTCGGCGGTCACCTGGAACCGCTCGGCCAGGGCGAGCACCTCCACCCGGCCCGCCTCGCGGGCGAGCCGCAGGATCTCCTGCTGACGCTCCGGTGCATACATGTGGGTTTACTTCCGTTTGGGGCCCGACCGTGCCAGTGCACCCCGAGAATACGTCCAGATCCGGGCGATAACAAACGAAACGGGCATGTCCGCTCGGAGAAGCGGACATGCCCGTGGATCAGCTCGTGGGATCAGCTCGTGGGATGAGCTCGTGGGATCAGACCGCCGGGGTCTTCTCCAGCGCGGGGCCGGGTTCGGCCGAAGCCCCCGCCTCGGCCTCGTGGCCGGCGCCCACCACGATCTGCCGGCGCGGCAGCGCGAACATCACCACGAAGATCACCACCATGATCGCGATCACCCACCACATGGCGAACCGGAACGCGTCCACATAGGCCGGACCGAGGATCCGGTCGTCCTCGATCACCCCGAAGTAGACCACCGAGGTCAGACCCAGACCGATCGCGTTGCCCATCTGCTGGGTGGTGTTGATCAGACCGGAGGCCGAGCCGGCGTCCTCCCGGGGCACCTCCGACAGCACCGCGTCGGTCAGCGGGGCGACGATCAGGCCCATGCCCACACCGAGCAGCACCAGCGACGGGATCATCTCCCAGGGGGTGATCCCCATGCCGTAGTGGCGCGAGGTCCAGATGTAGACCAGCAGACCGGTGGCCATGATCAGGGCGCCCGCCTGGAGCACCTTGCGGCCGAAGCGGGGCACCAGCTTCTGCACGGACATGCCCGCGGACACCGAGACCGCGATGGAGAACGGGATACCGGTGAGACCCGACTTCAGGGCGCCCCAGCCCAGACCCATCTGCATCATCAGGGTCCACACCATGAAGAAGATGCCGCTGGCCAGACCGAAGGTCAGCTGCACCGCGATACCGCCCGCGAAGCTCTTGATCCGGAACAGCGAGAGCTCGACCAGCGGGGAGCCGTCCTTGCGGGTCTTGTACTTCTCGTAGGCGATGAACCCGGCGGCCACCAGCGGCACCGCGCCCATGCACAGGAAGCCCCACAGCGGCCAGCCGTTCTCCCGGCCCTGGGTCAGCGGGTAGATCAGCATCACCATGGCGAGGGTGGCGAGCACCACGCCGACCAGGTCCAGGCGCAGCGCCCGGGGGGCCTTGGACTCGGTGATGAACTTGCGGCCGAGGATCACCCCGGCGATGCCGACCGGCAGGTTGATCA
Source organism: Streptomyces sp. NPDC033845 (assembly GCF_055576225.1). Taxonomy (NCBI): domain Bacteria; kingdom Bacillati; phylum Actinomycetota; class Actinomycetes; order Kitasatosporales; family Streptomycetaceae; genus Streptomyces; species Streptomyces sp. NPDC033845. The sequence goes on from NZ_JBVIRI010000005.1 coordinate 237,142, forward strand.
GGAAGATCGGGCGCCATTCCAGACCGAAGAGGTTCCACTCGGTGAGCAGCGCGCCCAGCAGCGGGCCCATCACCGCGCCGAGACCGATGATCGCGCCGAACAGCCCGAAGACCTTGCCGCGCTCGTGCGCCGGGAAGGTCACGTGGATGATCGCCAGCACCTGGGGGACCATCATGGCGGCCATCGAGCCCTGGAGCAGTCGGGAGGCGACGAGCATGCCCGGGTCGGCGGCGATCCCGCAGAGCAGCGAGGCGGCGGTGAAGCCGGTCATGCCGATGAGGAACAGCTTCCTGCGGCCGTAGATGTCGCCGAGGCGGCCGCCGGTGATGAGGCCCGCCGCGAAGGCGAGGGCGTAGCCGGCGGATATCCACTGGATGGCGCTGGTGGAGGCGCCGAGGTCGGCCTTCATGCTGGGGATGGCGATGTTGACGATGGTGACGTCGACCAGGTCCATGAAGGCGGCGGTCATCACGATGGCCAGGGCCAGCCAGCGGCGCCGGTCCGCGGCGGTGTCCAGCGGGGCGTCCGGCGGGGTGTTCCGCGGAGCGTCCGGCGCTCCGGCTGGTGCGGGCCCGGTCTCGTTCGCGGGCGGTGTCTTCGACGTCTCGGTGCTCATGAGGAGAAACCTAGACGGCATGTAGGTCAGATGGTGTCCTATTTGGCTGGCAGTCTTGAATCATGAACGACACCCCGGCCCGGCTGCTGACCCTGCTGTCCCTGCTCCAGACCCCCCGCGAGTGGCCGGGGCGTGAACTGGCGGCGCGGCTGGCGGTCAGCGCGCGGACCATCCGGCGTGACATCGAGCGGCTGCGGGAGCTCGGCTACCCGGTGGAGGCCACGCTGGGCGCGGAGGGCGGGTACCGGCTGGTGGCGGGGGCGGCGATGCCTCCGCTGCTGCTGGACGACGAGGAGGCGGTGGCCATCGCGGTCGGGCTGCGGGCCGGGGCCGGGCACGCCATCGACGGGGTCGAGGAGGCCTCCGTGCGGGCGCTCGCCAAGCTGGAACAGGTGCTGCCGTCCCGGCTGCGGCACCGGGTGAACGCCCTCCAGTCGGCGACCGAGGCGCTGACCCGGGGGGACGGCGCGCGGATCGATCCGCGGACCCTGACGGCGATCGCGGGGGCGGTGGCGGGACAGGAGCGGCTGCGGTTCGGCTACCGGGCGGGGGACGGGGCCGACTCGCGGCGGCTGGTGGAGCCGTACCGGCTGGTGAGCACCGGTCGGCGCTGGTACCTGGTGGCGTACGACCTGGACCGGGAGGACTGGCGGACCTTCCGGGTGGACCGGGTGGCGGAGCCGTTCCCCACCGGGGTGCGGTTCGCGGCCCGGGAGCTGCCGATGGGGGACGCGGCCGCGTTCGTACGACACGGGCTGGCGGGCGGGACGGCCTATCTGGCGGAGGTGGCCTTCGCGGCGGCCCCGGAGGAGCTGCCGTCCTGGCTGGGCCCGGCGGAGCCGGAGCCGGGGGGCGGCTGCCGGGCGCGGTTCGAGACGGCGGACGCCCCGGAGTGGCTGGCGGCCCGGCTGGCGCTGACCGGGCTGGAGTTCACGGTGCGGGCGCCGGCCGTGCTGGCGGCGAGCGCGGCCGCCCTGGGGGCCTCGCTGACCCGGGCGGCGGCGGGGGTGGGCTGAGGGGGTACGGGAGAGCCCCGGCACCCGGGGGGGGTTGGGTGCCGGGGCGTTCTGGGGCCCGGTGTCACCGGGCGGTGTGCTGCCCGCCGGGGCGGCCACTGCGCCGTGGAGGCCACCGCGCGGTGTCGTGGACGCCGTGTGCGGCCCGCCGTGTCCTGTCCGCCGGACGGGGCCGGTCGGCTCAGGCTACGGCGTCGAAGCCGGTGTCGCGCGCCATCCGCTTCAGTTCCAGCAGGGCGTGCTTCTCGATCTGCCGGATCCGCTCGCGGGTGAGGCCGTGCTGCTTGCCCACCTCTGTCAGCGTACGCTCCCGGCCGTCGTCGATGCCGTAGCGCATCTTGATGATCGAGGCGGTCCGCTGGTCGAGCTTGCCGATCAGGTCCTCCAGCTCCTCGCTGCGGAGCAGCGAGAGCACCGACTGCTCGGGGGAGATCGCCGAGGTGTCCTCCAGGAGGTCGCCGAACTGGGTGTCGCCCTCGTCGTCCACCGACATGTTCAGGCTGACCGGGTCTCGGGCCCAGTCCAGGACGTCGCCCACCCGGCGCTCGGTGGAGTCGAGCTCGGCGGCGATCTCGGCGTGCTCCGGGTCGCGGCCGTTCTCCCGGTTGAACTCCCGCTGCACCCGGCGGATCCGGCCGAGCTCCTCGACCAGGTGGACGGGGAGGCGGATGGTGCGGGACTGGTCGGCGATGGAGCGGGTGATGGCCTGCCGGATCCACCAGGTGGCGTACGTGGAGAACTTGAAGCCCTTGGCGTAGTCGAACTTCTCGACCGCGCGGACCAGGCCGGCGTTCCCCTCCTGGATCAGGTCGAGGAGCGGGAGCCCGGAGCGCGGGTAGCGGCGGGCGACGGCGACGACCAGCCGGAGGTTGGAGCGGATGAAGATCTCCTTGGCCCGCTCGCCCTCGGCGGCGACCGCCTCCAGCTCCTCGCGGGAGATCCCGGCGCCCTGGTGGTCGGGGATCGCGCCGTCGAGGATCTGCTGGGCGTACACCCCGGCCTCGATGATCTGCGACAGCTCCACTTCCCGGGCGGCGTCGAGCAGCGGGGTGCGCGCGATCTCGTCCAGATACATCCCGACGAGGTCGCGGTCGGCGATCTCGCCGCCGGCGGCGCGACTGCTGCCGGTGGACTGGCGACGGGCGACGGCGCGGGTTGCCATGCTTGCTCCCTTGCGATGAGTTCGGTCGCGGTGTGGCGGTCTTGCGGGTGGTGCCGGAACACTCTCCCGAGTGGCTGCATCCGAAGGAAACAACGACTGGAATCGGGACAGAATTCCCACACCTCTCGCCGAATTTCGAGATCTTGCAGTATCCTGCCCCGCCACCGAAGGGGTTCGGGTCCGCCGGATCCATGGAGCCGCAGGTCAGACGGGCCCCGAAGGGCACTCCGGGGGCCTCGGGGGCCGCTCCCGCGTCTGCCCGGTGAGACCGGTGTCACACCCTGTGAGCCCGGTGAGCCCGGTGTCCTGCCGGCTTCCGCCCGGGAAGACGGCACCCGGGCCCTCCCGGTTGCCTCGGCGGCCGCACAGGACGCCCGGAAACGCCGGACGGGCCGCCCCCGCGGTGTGGGGGCGGCCCGTCCGGCCGTGAAAGCGGGTCGCTCGTCAGCGCCCTGTGGCGCGGGTCAGTGCGCGACCACCGGGATCTTGAACTCGGCTTCCTCGGCGCCCTCGGCACCGGCCGCCGGACCGCCCGGCCGACCCGTGTCGATCATGGTCAGCGCGATCACCGCACTGGCCACCAGGATGCCGACCGCCCACCAGATGGCGGAGGAGTAGCCGTGCACCATGGCCTCGGCCTGGACCAGCTTCGCGGCCGGGCCGCCCGCCGCGGCCTGCGCCGCGTGCGAGGTCAGGTACGAGGTGGTCGCCGAGGCGGCGATGGTGTTCAGCAGCGCGGTGCCGATGGCGCCGCCGACCTGCTGCGAGGTGTTGACCATGGCGGAGGCCACACCGGCGTCGGCCGGGTTCACCCCGTGGGTGGACAGGGACATGGCCGGCATGAACGCGGTGCCCATGCCGAGGCCCAGGAGGAGCTGGGCGGGCAGGATCAGCGCCGGGTAGGAGGAGCCGACCTCCAGCTGGGTGAGCAGCAGCATGCCGGTCGCGGCGACCAGGAAGCCGGGGCCCATCAGCAGGCGCGGGGGCACCCGGGTCATCAGCCGGGCGCCGATCTGGGTGGAGCCGGTGATCATGCCCGCGATCATCGGGAGGAAGGCGAACCCGGTCATGACCGGGGAGTAGCCCTTGACGATCTGGAGGTAGTAGGTGAGGAACAGGAAGAGGCCGAACATGGAGATGACGGCCAGACCGAGGGAGAGGTAGACCCCGCCCCGGTTGCGCTCCAGCAGGACGCGCAGCGGCAGCAGCGGGGAGCGGACCTTGGACTCGGTGAGGACGAAGGCGCCGAGCAGCACCACGGAGCCGATGAACAGGCCGATGGTGACCGGGTCGGACCAGCCCTCGGACTCGGCGCGGGTGAAGCCGTACACCAGGGCGACCAGGCCGAGGGTGGAGAGGATCACGCCGGGGATGTCCAGCGGGGCGCGGTTGCGGGTGCCGGCCGGCTCGCGGATGACCAGGTAGGCGCCGACGGCGGCGACCACCGCGAACGGGATGTTGACGAAGAAGGTCCAGCGCCAGTTCAGGTACTCGGTGAGGAAGCCGCCGAGGATCAGGCCGACCGCACCGCCACCGCCGGCGATGGCGCCGTAGATGCCGAAGGCCTTGGCCCGCTCCTTGCCGTCGGTGAACATCACCGCGAGCAGGGAGAGGGCGGCGGGGGCCAGCAGGGCGCCGAAGGCTCCCTGGAGGGCGCGGGCGCCCAGCATGGTGGCCTCTCCGGTGGCGGCACCGCCGAGCGCGGAGGCCACGGCGAAGCCGATCAGGCCGATGATGAAGGCGCGCTTGCGGCCCCACTTGTCGGCGATGCGGCCACCGAAGAGGAGCAGACCGCCGAAGGCCAGGGCGTAGGCGGTGATGACCCACTGCCGGTTGCCGTCGGAGATCCCGAGGTCCTGCTGGGCCGAGGGCAGGGCGATGTTCACGATGGTGGCGTCGAGGACCACCATCAGCTGGGCCAGGGCTATGAAGACCAGGGCCTTCCAGCGACTGGGGTCCGCCTGCTGCGCGAGCGTCGGCGGGGCGGTTTCGGACATGGGGGTACCCACTTCACGGTGCGGTTGTACGAGAAATACTGATTTGCGAGAGATGTACGGCAATCGAAGCTAGGGGGCGCGACCCGGCGGCGTCACATGGTTTTCCGCCTCAGGTCGTCGAGGGTGGCCGCGCTGCCGGGCAGTTCGGAGCGGGCCGGGGCCCGCAGCCCGTCCAGGAAGACCTGGAGGTGGCGGTGGACGAAGCGGTCCGCGTCCGGGCAGCCGATGCCCGGCAGCGGCCGGCTGAGCTGGGCCAGGGCCACCATCAGGTCGCCCACGGCCACGTCCGTGCGCAGCAGCCCGTCCCGCTGGGCGGCGGCCACCATGACGTCGACGGCCCCCTCCAGCGTGGTGCGGGCGGCGAGGAGTTCGGGGTGCTCGTGGTCGAAGTCCCCGGAGAGCATGGGGCACAGGGCCCCGATCCGTTCGTCGGCCGCGGCGTGGGTGAAGCGCACGAGGGCGGCGAAGGCGTCCGGCTCCTGCGCGTGGGCCGTCCCGGCCTCGGCGGTGACCCGGTCCATGACGTACACGACCACGTGGTGCACCAGGGTGGCGCGGTCCGGGAAGTGCCGGTAGAGCGTGGCGTTGCCGACTCCGGCGCGGCGGGCGATCTCGTCGAAGGGCGCGTGCGCGCCGTGCTCGACGAGGGTCTCCCGGGCGGCCGCCAGGATCCGCTCGCGGTTGCGCTGGGCGTCCGCCCGGGGCTTGGGGACCCTGGTGGTCCCCTCCGCCGCCCGGCCGCCGTCCCGCGCCGTCCGCACCGTCTCCACGCCCGCTCCTCTTCCGCTTCCGCCGCAACCGGGGACCAGCTCCCCGGTTGTGATGCACACAGGGCTAAACGGGGACTCGATCCCCGCTTATTTCCCGCTCGAAGGTGACCTGGATCACAGGGCCGGCGAGGGGTGGGTCCGCCCCGTTCGGACGCTCCCGACGCGCGGGCGCGACGCGCCCGGCAGAGGGTGAACCCACAGAGCGCAGTCCGGGCCCGGCCGGCTGCCGCGGACCCGAAGGCGTCTCTCATGGAGTGGACCCGCCAGCGGATACGCACACCCCGCCGCACCCGCGCGTACATCGGCATCACCGCGCTGGCCCTCGGCGTGACGGCGACCGCCAGCGCCGGCATGGTGAGCCGGACCCAGTCGGCGGCCGGCCCGGCCTCCTCGGCCGCGGCGGCCGGAGAGGCCGCGCTGGCGCCCTGCCGGATCGCCGGCGCCGTGGGCGTCCAGATGTCGGAGGGGCTGCCGACGGCACCCGGGTACGCGCGCAGCACCGGCCAGGTCCGCGCCCTCAACCTGATGATCGACTTCCCGGACGCCAAGGGCGAGGGCACCGCCCGCGACCGGCTGGCCGAGTTCTTCCCGCAGACCGCGAACTGGTTCCGCACCAGTTCCTACGGACGGCTCGACTACAAGGCGGACGCCCCGATAGCGACCTGGCTGCGGATGCCGATGCCGTTCGCGGCGTACGGCATCGAACGCGGCTCGGCCTACGACCCGGGCTACCGGCAGCTGGTCGAGCACATCGCCAAGGCCGCCGACGCCGAGGTCGACTTCAGCCGCTACGACCTGGTCAACATCCTGGTCACGCCGAACGCCGGCCCCTCCGCGCTGGACACGGTGCTGTCCGTCACCTTCTCCGGCAACGGCGAGGCCCCGGTCGCCGACGGGGTGCCGCTGGCGAACACCTCGTTCGTCTACAGCCGCCAGGACGACGGCTCGGGCACCTACCAGGAGACCGGCTACCGGGTGCTGCCGCACGAGAACGGGCACGTCTTCGGGCTGCCCGACCTCTACACCGCGGACGGCGGCGGATCGGTCGGCCACTGGGACATCATGAGCGAGGACTGGGGAGCCAACAACGACCTCCTCGGCTGGCACAAATGGAAACTCGGCTGGCTCGACAGTTCGCAGATCAGCTGCGCCTCCACATCCGGCACCAGCGACCACACGCTCTCCCCGCTCGCCGTGAAAGGCGGCACCAAGCTGGCCTTCGTCCCGCTGTCGGAGAACTCCGGATACGCCGTCGAGGTCCGCACCACGGCCGGAAACGACGAGGCGGTGTGCAAACCGGGCGTGCTCATCTACAAGGTGGACTCGGCCGTGGACACCGGCCAGGGGCCGGTCACCGTGTCCGACAGCACCCGGGCCAGCGGCGGCTGCACCCGGCGACCCAACGTGCACGCGGAGCTCTCGGACGCGCCGTTCGCGCCCGGCGAGACCTTCGACGACGAGGAGGCCGGGCTGAGCATCTCGGTGGTCGGCGAACTCCGCAACGGCAGTTACCAGGTCCGCATCACCCGCCCCTGAACCCGGATCAAAGAATTCCTTTAGGGAAATAGCGGAAACGCTTATATGTGAGCATGAGAGGACGGGGAACCAAGGAATTCAAGGAAAAGGAAGCGAATGGACACCGCGGCGGAAACGGACATCGACCGGCACGACCCCGCCTACCGGGCCTGGCTGCGGGAAGCCGTCCGCAAGGTGCAGGCGGACGGCAACCGGTCCGCGGACACGCACCTGCTGACCGTGCCGCTGCCGCGCGAGTGGGGCATCGACCTCTATCTGAAGGACGAGTCCACCCACCCCACCGGCTCGCTCAAGCACCGGCTCGCCCGGTCCCTGTTCCTGTACGCCCTGTGCAACGGCTGGATCCGGCCCGGCCGCCCGGTGATCGAGTCCTCCTCCGGCTCCACCGCCGTGTCCGAGGCGTACTTCGCCCAGCTCATCGGGGTGCCCTTCATCGCCGTGATGGCCCGCTCCACGGCCCGCTCGAAGATCGACCTGATCAGCTTCCACGGCGGCACCTGTCACCTGGTCGACGACCCCTGCGAGGTCTACGAGGTGTCGGCGCGGCTGGCGGCCGAGACCGGCGGCCACTACATGGACCAGTTCACCTACGCCGAGCGGGCCACCGACTGGCGCGGCAACAACAACATCGCCGACTCGATCTTCCGGCAGCTGGCGCAGGAGCCGCACCCCGAACCGGCCTGGATCGTGGCCACCGCGGGCACCGGCGGCACCTCCGCGACCCTGGCCCGGTACGTGCACTACACCCAGCGGGCCACCGGCATCTGCGTGGCCGACCCGGAGAACTCGGCGTTCCTGGAGGGCTGGCGGCAGCAGGACCCGGCGCTGACCACCGCCACCGGCTCGCGGATCGAGGGCATCGGCCGGCAGCGGGTGGAGCCGAGCTTCATCATGGGCGCGGTGGACCGCATGATGCGGGTCCCGGACGCGGCCTCCATCGCCACGATCCGGGTGCTGGAGCGGCTGCTGGGCCGCAAGTGCGGGGCGTCCACCGGCACCGGGGTGTGGGCCGCGTTCAAGCTGGTGTCCGAGCTGCGGGCGCGCGGGGAGCGGGGCAGCGTGGTCACCCTGCTCTGCGACCCGGGCGAGCGCTACCTGGACAAGTACTACTCCGACGACTGGCTGGCGGAGCAGGGCATCGACATCGCCCCCTACCGGGAGCGGGTGGAACGCTTCCTGGTCACCGGCGAACTGCCCGCCCCCGCCCCCGTCCCGGCCCGGTAGCCCGGCCCCCGCGGGCGCCGGGCCTCCCCGGCCCCGCGTCCGCAGGTCGGTCATCCCCCGTCCGGACCAGGGGGTTTCGGCATACTCGTCCCCATGACCCTCCCCGCCTCGCACCAGACGCCGGCCGTACCCGCCGCCCCCGACACGGCCGCCTGCGCCGCCGCCCTCGAAGTGGCGACCGCGTACTGCACCCCGGCCCTGCTGAACCATTCCCTGCGGTCCTACGTCTGGGCCGTCGGGTACGCCGAGCAGCAGGGGATCGCCTACGACGCCGAGCTCCTCTACGTGGCGGCGGTGCTGCACGACATCGGCCTGGTCCCGGAGTTCGACAGCCACACCGTCCCCTTCGACCTGGCCGGCGGGCACGTGGCCTGGGTGTTCGCGGCCGGGGCCGGCTGGCCCGAGGCACGCCGCCGTCGGCTGTCCGAGGTCATCGTGCGGCACATGTGGGACACCGTGGACGTGACGGAGGACCCGGAGGGGCACCTGCTGGAGCGGGCCACCGGCGTGGACATCTCCGGGCGCAACGCGGAGGACTTCACCCCCGCCTTCCGGGCCGAGGTCCTGGCCCGCCACCCGCGCGAAGGCCTCGCGAAGGAGTTCCTGGCCTGCTTCCTGGACCAGGCCGCCCGCAAGCCGGACAGCTCCCCCGCCGCCTCCGTCCGCGGCGGCCTCGCCGAACGCGTCCGCGCCAACCCCCTGGACCGCTGAGCCCACCCCTCCCCCGCACCCGGCACTGACCCGGACCCGCCCTGATCCGCTACCCTGTCCTGGGCTGCTCCGACAGCCCCCCGCCTTCGTAGCTCAGGGGATAGAGCACGGCTCTCCTAAAGCCGGTGTCGCAGGTTCGAATCCTGCCGAGGGCACGGTGCGCGAGAGGGGCCCCGACCGGATCCGGTCGGGGCCCCTCTCCCGTGTTCCGCTCACCCGTCCCGGGAGGGCCGGGGCCGGCCGGGCCAGGTCAGCTGAGGCCCGGGCTGCGTTCGCCGATGCGGTCACCCTGTGGAGTGCCGGCCCGCTTGAGGGCCGCCTTCGTGTGCGCTCCGCCCTTGATCTTGGTCCGTACCGGACCCTCGAAACCGTGCCCGTGCACCGGCATCCGGGGCACGGGGCCCTGGTCCCCGCCGCTCCGGACGGCTGCCGGAAGGTCGCGCCGCTTCTGCTCTTCACTCATCCCGTGGTCACTCCTTCGGGAAAGCACCCAATCGGACTACTGGGATCGTAAGCAGACAACCCGGATGAACGCACCCGCTAGGGACGGGAAGGTTCCGCGTCCTGGTCGCGGTCCGGGGTGCCGAGGGTCTGCCGGACCAGTTCCTCGGGGCACGGGGTGCCGCGGGGCAGCTGGTACTTGGCGGCCAGCCGGTACTCGCCGGGGGCCGGGGCGAGCAGTTCCGTCCAGACGTCGCCCTGGAGGTCGGGCTCGGACTTGAACAGGCACCCGGACGGGTTCTCGTACTCCTCGGCCACGGTCCCGCCGCTCTTCGACAGCTCCGTCTCGCGCGGGTTCTCCACCGGCTCGCCGGCCGTGTCGACCAGGCCCAGCCAGGGCGAGTGCGGGACCTTCACCAGCACCCGGCCGGCCGCCTTCACCTCGATCACCATCTGGTCGGCGCCGGCCCGCACCACCTCGGCGGGGCCGCTGACCAGCTGGGCCGGCCGGTCCACCTTGAAGAGCTGCCAGTTCGCGTCCCCCCACACCTGCTGGAGGTACGGCAGACCCTCGCGGACCAGGACCGCCTCGTCCTCACCGCCCGAGTCGGGTTTGTCGGCGGGCAGCACCACGTAGTGCACGGACCAGCGGTCCAGCCACTCCCGGTAGTTCTCGGCGGTGAGGGTGTCGTCGTAGAACAGCGGGTTGCGCTCCAGGTCGGCCTGCCGGTTCCAGCCGCGCGCCAGGTTCACGTACGCCGGGAAGGCGGAGGACTCGCGGTGGCTGCTGGCCGGCACGACCTCGACCCGGCCCCGGTCCGCGCCCGCCTTCTGCAGCTGGTCGACCAGCGGGGCGAGCTCGCGGTTCCAGGCGGCGACCGGGGTGGTGCGGACGATGTCCAGGACGCTGTTGGAGGTGATCCAGGCGATGGTGCCGAGGAAGGCGAGGAGCACCGCGTACCAGCGGCGGGAGCGCACGACGGTGAAGGGGAGGACGGTGAGCAGCACCGCGGCGCCGAACAGCATCGGCAGCCGGGTCACGTTCGAGCCGACCTGGGAGTCGACGGCCCAGGTCAGGATCACACCGAGGGAGTAGACGGCCGCGGCGATCCGGACCGTCTTCCAGCGCTTCGGGACCAGGAAGAGGACGGAGAGCCCCACGCCGAGCGGCAGCACGGTGGAGCTCAGGTTCATCGGCTGGGTGCCGGAGAACGGGAACAGCCAGGAGGAGAGTCCGACCACGGCCACCGGGGCCAGGCCCAGGGCGTACGCGCCGGGGCGGCGGCGGCTCAGGAACAGCGCGGCCGCGGTCACCCCCAGGAACAGCCCGGCCACCGGGCTGCACGCCGTGGCCAGCCCGGCCAGGGGTGCGGCGGCGGCCGCCTTGGCCCAGCGCCGGGCGGCCCACTTGCGGGGCCAGCAGAAGACGGCGGCGATGGCGCAGAGGGCGAACATCGCGCCGAGACCGAAGGTGACCCGGCCGGAGAGGGCGTTGCAGAAGAGGCCGTACACCCCGGCGAGGGCGGGCCACAGCGGGCGGCGGACGGTGTTCCGGCAGCGGGTCAGGATCAGCGCGAACAGGGCCGCCGAGACGGTGCCGGCGATCATCATCGTGGTCCGGACGCCGAGGACGTGCATCAGGTACGGGGAGACCACGCTGTAGGACACCGGGTGCATGCCGCCGAACCAGGCGAGGTTGTACGCGGAGTCCGGGTGGCGGCCGACGAACTCGGCCCAGGCGTCCTGGGCGGCGAGGTCCCCGCCGCTGTTGGCGAAGACGAAGAACCAGACGAGGTGGAGGACGGCGGCGACGGCGGTGGCCACCGGGATGGGGTGCCGGTGGGCGAAGGCCAGCGGCCGCCACCGGACCACGTCCGTGACCCCGTCCGCGTGCGCGGTCGCGTGCGCGGTCGCGTGCGCGGTCACGCCCGTGTGCGCGTGGCCGTCCTCCGCCGGAGGGGTCGGGACGGCCGGGGGCGCGGGGGGACGTATCTCCGGGGCAGCGGGTGCGCCCGGGCCGGCCGGCGGCTGCGGCCCCTGCTTCTGCTCGGCGGTGGTCACTGCGTGCTACTCCCCATGCCTGCGTCCCGGGTGCTGGCCCCGAAGACGCGCACCGGCGCCCCGGGGTTGCCCGGGGCGCCGGCGATCGTCATATGCGTCCCGTCCGGCGGTCAGCCGACCCGGGTGAGCTTGCTCCCGATACCGGGCGCGACCAGGTCGTTCTGAAGGGCCACCGGCACCTTCACCTGGCTGGCCCCCTCACCGACGGTCAGCACGCCGACCTCGGTGCCGGCCTTCGCCGACTGAGGCAGGGTGCCGCCGTCCTCCAGCTTGACGTCCACCGTCACCGAAGGCCAGCCGATTGCCTGGACGTCGGCGGTGGCCACCACCGGGGTCCGGCCGCCGAGCCCGTCGTCCACATGGCCGACGACATCGCCCTTCTTCACCACCGGCGCGTCCGTCAGCATCTTCTGGGTGGCCAGCATCATCTTCTTGCTGGCCGCGATGGCGGTGCCCAGGATCGGCGTCTTGTGCTGGCCAAGGACGGCTCCGACGATCAGCTGGTTGGTCTTGCCGACCTTCTTCTCGGCGGCGAAGAGCAGGTTGCCGCCGCCCTTGGTGGTGGAGCCGGTCTTGATGCCGAGCGAGCCGTTGAAGGGAACGAGGTCGTTCCAGTTGCGCCACTTCTTGCCCGAGTCGTCGACCCACTCCGGCAGCTTGGTGATCGCGATCAGGGCTTCCATCTCGACGATCTTGAGGCCGAGCTTGACCTGGTCCTCGGCGGTGCTGACCGTGGTCGCGTCCAGACCCGACGGGTCGGTGTACGTGGTGTTGGTCATGCCGAGTTCCTTGGCGGTGTCGTTCATCTTCTTGACGAACGCCGCCTGGTCGCCGCCGCTGTCCCAGCGGGCCAGCAGCCGCGCGATGTTGTTCGCGGACGGGATCATGAGGGCGGCGATGGCGTCGTACTGGGAGATCTGCTCGCCCTCCTTCACCGTGTTCAGGGTGGACTCGTTGTCGGACTTGTCCTTGCCGCCCTCTTCCTCCGCGAGCCGGTCGATGGGGATCATCGGGCCCTCCTCCCCCTTCTTCATGGGGTGGTCGCGCAGGATGATGTACGCCGTCATGGCCTTGGTCACGCTGGCGATCGGCACGGGCTTCTGCTCGCCCGAGGAGCCGACCGGGCCGATGCCGGCGGCCGCCATGAAGGACTGGCCCTCGGAGGGGGTGGGCAGCTCCGGCTTCCCGCCGGGGAAGGTGTAGGAGCCCTCGGCCGTCATCACCAGCCGCGGATCGGGCAGCGGGCGGACCAGCTGGACGATCCCGAGGATCACGGCGAGCAGCACCAGCAGCGGCGCGTAGATCTTGACCCGGCGGACCGTGGTGCGGAGCGCGCTCGGCGGGGGCGGCGGGTTGTTGGTCAGCTCGGCGAGCATGTCCAGCGGCGGGCGGGGCGGCAGCGGCTGCTGCGTGGTCCGCTCCAGCACGGGACCGGAACGGTCCGGGTCCCGGGGCTGGGCATTGCCCTGGCCCTGGGCCTGGCCCTGGCCCTGGCCCTGGGGCGTTCCGCTCGCGTGGACCTTGCCGGGTCCGGCGGCGGGCTTGGCGGCGGCCGCCGCCGCCCCGGCCGTCCGGGTGTCGGCCGCGGGCCGGGGGGCCGGGGTGGACCTGGGCAGGTCCTCGTCGGTGCGCAGCGGTACGAAGGTACTGGCGCGCTCGCGCGGGGCCGTGGCGCCGGCGGGCTTGCCTTCGGCGGACGCGGCGGGCTTGGCGTCGGCGGCGGGGCCGGCCTGGGCACGCTCGGTACCGGGCGCGGAGTCCGTACCGCGACTGGCGGGGCCGGCGTCGGCGGCGGGGGGCGGGGTCGCGCGCTCGGGGGTGGGGCGGGCGGGCTTCGGGTCGGCGGCCGGGCCGAACCAGCCCTTGTCCCCGGCGGGGGCGGGGGCGGCCGGGACATCGGCGCGTACGGCGCGGAAGACGGCCGTCCGCTCGCTGTCCTCGGCGGCCGGAGCGGAGTCGGAAGCGGAATCCTTCGGGGTGGGTGCGGAGTCCTCGCGCATGCCCGGCTGAACGGCACCGCGAAGCGCGGGGTCACCGTCCGGACGGCCCGGCTTGACGGCCCGGAACACCGCGGTGCGCTCGGTGTCCCCCGCGCCATCGGCCGAGGCCGGGGCGACGGGCGGCTTGACCGTGCGGAACACGGCGGTGCGCTCGGAAGCGTCGGGCTCGGCGGGCTCCCCGCGGCGGGCTTCGCCCGCGCCGGAACCGGCCTTGCCGGACTCCGGGCGGTCGCCCTCCACGGGCGGCCGGACCGCCCGGAAGACAGCCGTCCGCTCCGGGTCGCCACCCTCGCCTCCGCTCGAACGGGAACCCGAACCGGAACCCGAACCGGAAGCAGAACCGGTGCCGGTGCCGGTGCCGGGCTCCGCCCCCGCGTCGCCCTTCGGCTCCGCCGGGGCGGGTGCGTCGGCCGCCGGCGGGCGGATGGCGCGGAAGACCGCCGTACGTTCCGCGTCGGCCGGGGCGGCGGGCTCCGCGGAGCTCCGCTCCCGCACCGCCGCGTCGGCGGAGCCTTCGGCCCCGGCCGGCTCCGCCCCCGCGTCGCCCTTCGGCTCCGCCGGGGCGGGTGCGTCGGCCGCCGGCGGGCGGATGGCGCGGAAGACCGCGGTGCGCTCGGGGTCGGCGGGCTCGGTGGAGCCCCGCTCCCGCCCAGACGCGGCCGAGTCGTCGGAGCCGGCGGGCTCCGCCTTAGGCGACGACCCGGCGGCGCCCGCGCCCGCGCGGCTCGAACCCGACGCGGGGGCGCCCGCGTCGGGGCCATCGGAACCAGAACCAGAACCGGAGCCGGAGGCGTCGGAGGAGTCGCGGCCCGTCGGGGCCGGGGCCGGCGCTGCGGAGGCCGCGCCGCCGGAAGCCGTACCGGAGCCCGTGCCGGAGTCCGGGGCACTGTCCGGGTCGGAGGTGGCCACCCAGGCGGCTACGGCCGCGCGGAGGGGGTCCTGGGGTTCGGGGTCGCGCGGGCGGAGGACCGATAGGCGGGGGTCGCGTTCAGGCGGGGTGGAGGGACCCTTGGGGTCGCGCTCGTCGTCCAGGGGGGCCGCCGCCCCCGACGAACCCTGCTCTACCGACTTGTCGGGGGACTCGCCCGCCACCAGTTCCTCCTCCATCGCTGTCCGAACCGTCTACCAGTGTCCCGTCTAGGGGGCATCGCCCCCGTGCTAGACGAGAACGACATAGCCGCCGGTTCCCCCACAAAGAAGACACGCACTCTCGACAGATGAATGTGAGAGGGGTCACCCTGTCACTCATCCACGCGGGGAGGCATGGATGGGCAAGAGCCGCAGAACAATTCCGGAGGAGCTTCTGCTGCTCGCCTTGGACCCGACGACGGGTACCACGGCGCAGCCGCAGTCGCTCGACCTCGGCCTGGCCGGGGCACAGCTAGTGGAGCTGGCTCTGGCAGGACGGATAGCCCCTGACGGGGATCGTATCGCCGTGGTGATGCCACGGCCGACAGGAGATCCGACTCTGGACTCCGCACTGGAGCTGCTGCGCCGTCGCGGCAGCCCGGTCCGGGCCGTCCACTGGATAGGCGGACCCCGGCTGGGGCTCCGTCAGATCTACCTCGCGCACCTGGAGCGCTGCGGCATGGTCCATGCCGTCGCGGGCCAGATGTGCGGGGTGCTGCCGACGACTCGCTACCAGGCGACCGATACGGCGATCAGCCGGGAGATCCGTGCCCGGCTCGACAGTGCGATCCGCACCGGGGTACCCCCGGACCCGCGGACCGCGGCGCTCGCCGCACTGGCCCACGCGGTCGGACTCGGCAAGCACCTGTACCCCGGCAACGAGGGTCGTTCCTCCAGGTCCCGGCTGCGGGACCTGATCCGGCACGACCCCATGGGCGGACTCGTGGCGCACGCCGTGATGGACGTCCAGAACGGTGTGGCCGCACAGCCGCGCCGGGAGCGTGCCGCGGCACCGGCGTCCGCGCCGGTACCGGGTGCCCGCCCCACGGCGGGCGGGGTTCCCTCGCAGCCGCGGCGCGGTGCGCCGATGGCCCGCGCCGGAGCCGGCGTGGGGGTCGCACACTGACCCGCCGCCCCCGGCGGTGGGCGTAGCAACCCCAGCACCAGCAGATCCATCAGATCCATCGCAGCGTCACCGCCGCCAGTGCGCGCGGGGTGCCGAGGCCGGTCCGCCGGCCCCGGCACCCCGCGCGCATCTGTTTTCCCTGCCATTCACCAGCGGTGACACGCTGTTCGGTGGCACTCTGCTCCCTACCAGACACGTAGCGCACAGAGACAGACAGAAGGCGGAGGTGCCGATCCCGTGGCGTCCAATGTCAACCCGACCGTCCGACGGCGCCGACTCGGCATGGAGCTGCGCAAGCTCCGCGAGGACAAGGGCATGACTGCCGAGCAGGTCGCCGAGCGCCTGCTGGTCTCCCAGTCGAAGATCAGCAGGCTGGAGAACGGCCGCCGCTCGATCAGCCAGCGGGACGTCCGCGACCTCTGCGAGGTGTACGAGGTCGACGACCGCCGGCTGGTGGACTCGCTGATGCAGATGGCCAAGGACTCCCGCCAGCAGGGCTGGTGGCACGCCTTCGGCGACATCCCGTACAGCGTCTACATCGGCCTGGAGACCGACGCGGCCAGTCTGCGGGTCTACGAACCGCAGGTGGTGCCGGGGCTGTTGCAGACCCCGGAGTACGCGCAGGCCATCATCCGCGGCGCGCTTCCGGAGACCGCCCCGGTGGACATCGACAAGCGGATGCAGGTGCGGATGCGGCGCCAGGACCGGCTGTCGGCGGCCGTGAACAGCAATCCTGAGCTCGGCCCGCTGCGGCTGTGGGCGGTCATCGACGAGGCGGCGCTGCGCCGGGAGGTGGGCGACCGGGAGGTGATGGTCCGGCAGCTGGAGCACCTGATAGACCAGTCGGAACTGCCGCATGTCACGGTCCAGGTGATGCCGTTCTCGATGGGCGCCCACCCGGGGGTGAACGGGCAGTACGCCATTCTCGAATTCCCGGACACCTCCGATTCGACCGTGGTCTACATCGAGGGCGTGACGAGCGACCTGTACCTGGAAAAGGCCAACGACGTGCAGAAGTACAGCGTGATGTACGAGCATCTGCGCGCCCAGGCCCTCAATGTGGAACAGACCCGGGACTTCATTTCCGACATCATCGACCAATACCAACACAAGGCCTGATTCGCGGCCCCGGCGGCCGGGGGGCCGGTACGGTACACCGTCACCTCCCGGCCGTAGAAGGCCTGAATGGAATATGCCACCCGGTCGAGTGAATGACCTCTTCACCCATCGGGCGGGGCGAGTAGCGTCGATCACGTCGGTCGAGAGAAGGCCGGCGACACGTCACCCCAATCTGACGTGCCGACAGGACTCGCTGAACCGGAGAGAACAATGGCCATTCGCCAGGGCGCCACGACCAACTGGACCAAGTCCTCCTACTCCACCGGCAACGGTGCGTGCATCGAAGTCAAGTCCCCCGTCATGGAGACCGTCGCGGTCCGCGACTCGAAGGTGCAGGACGGCCCGTCCGTCGCCTTCGCGCCGGCCTCCTGGACCTCCTTCGTCAACGGAGTCACCGAGGGTGGGCTGGGACGCCTCGTCTGAACCACGAGGCGCACACCCCGATTTCGTTCCGCACATCGAAAGAGCCCTCTCGACTGGTCCGCCGTCCCGGCCGAGGGGGCTCGGCCACGCCCGTCAGCGCAACTGGTCCACGTACCGGTCGGTGCCGGGGACGGTGGGGACGAACGGGGCGACCAGCTCCACCCGGCCCAGTCCGGTCCCGGCGACCTCCTCGTCGAGGCCCCGGAAGCGGTCCCAGCAGTCCCGGGGGTCGGCCTCCAGGAACCACAGCAGGGTCAGCCGGGTGTCGACCCCCTCGACCTGCTTCACATAGGTCATCCGGTCCCCGGGCAGCGGGGTCGGCCGGAACACCGTCACCAGCGCGGCCGGGCCGCCCGCCAGCCGCTGGGGCAGGCACCGGGACCGCAGCCACTCCAGGAGCTCGGCCCGCCGCTCGGGGCCCTCGGCGTCGATGACGGTCAGGACCAGCCCGGCGTAGGGGTGGTCGAGGGCGTGGAAGTCGCGGGGGCCGGCGGCCCCGTCCCGGTAGACGGTGGCCTGGTGGTCCTGGAAGGCCGTGAACACGTGGGTGCGGTCCTGGTAGACCCGGCCGTCCCGGTTGAGCCGCTTGTTGATGCCGACGGTCCACTTCATGTGCTCGTCGTAGCGGCCCCGGGTCACCCAGTAGGTGGAGAGGTAGCAGCCCGCGGTGACCGGCTGGGCCACCGCCGACTTCTCGGGGTAGCGCAGCTCCTGGAGGTCCCGGGTGGCCACCCAGCGGCGGCCGGCGTACATCCACGGCATGGCCATGGCCCCGGCGTAGTAGTGGTCGTCCTCGTACCAGCGGTTGTAGGCGTACTCGTGGCCCGGGTGCGGCTCCACCATGGTGATCAGGGCGTGGCCGGGCCGGACCCCGTAGGGGCCGACCGCCGCCAGCTCCGCGTAGTCCCCGGCCCTGGTGTCCTCTTGTCCGTCAGTGGTCATGGCACCGGTGTAACTGATGGCGCATCAGATGGGGAGGGGTCGGCGGCCCCGACCATGGCCCGCGGGACGGGAGTCCGAGTTCCGGGAAACTAGTTGGCGGATACATGTTCCTTCACTAGGGTGGCGGCCACCCGTCACCGAGGAGCCCCCATGCGCACCCAGCCGCCACCCTCGTTCGCCGCCCGCGCGACCACCGTCGGCGGTTCGCCGGTACGCGAGATCCTGGCGCTCACCGAACGCCCCGGGGTGATCTCCTTCGCCGGCGGCCTCCCCGCACCCGAGCTGTTCGACACCGAGGGCCTGCGCACCGCCTACCAGGCCGCCCTCACCGCCACGCCCCGCCGCGCCCTCCAGTACTCCACCACCGAGGGCGCACCCGAGCTGCGCGCCGCGGTGGCCGCCCGGGTGGCCGCCCGCGGACCGGCCACCGGCCCCGAGGACCTCCTGGTGACCACCGGCTCCCAGCAGGCACTCGCCCTGGTCACCGCCACCCTGGTGGAGCCCGGCGACGTGGTGCTGGTGGAGAACCCCACCTACCTCGCCGCCCTCCAGTGCTTCGGACTCGCCGGGGCACGGGTGGTCCCGGTGGACTGCGACGCGGACGGGGTGCTCCCGGAGGCCCTGGAGGCGGCCGTAATCCGCGAGCGGCCCAAACTCTTCTATTCGGTGCCGACCTTCCAGAACCCCACCGGCCGGACCCTGCCGGCCGACCGCCGGGCGGCCGTCGCCGGGACAGCGGCCCGGCTGGGTCTGTGGCTGGTGGAGGACGACCCCTACGGGGAGCTCCGCTACGAGGGCGCCGAAGTCCCCTGGATCGCCGCGCACCCGGCGGCGGCGGACCGCACCGCGCTGCTCGGCAGCTTCTCCAAGACCATGGCCCCGGGGCTGCGGCTGGGCTGGCTGCGGGCGCCGGCCGCCCTGCGCCGGGCCGCCGTGGTGGCCAAGCAGGCGGCCGATCTGCACACCTCCACCGTGGACCAGCTGGCCGCCGCGCACTACCTGACGACGGCCGACCTCGACGGGCACCTGGACCGGATACGGGCGGCCTACCGGATCCGCCGGGACGCCCTCCTCGACGGGCTGGCCGGGGCGCTGCCGGAGGGGTCCTCCTGGAACCGGCCGGAGGGCGGGATGTTCGTCTGGGCGCGGCTCCCCGAGGGCGCGGACGCCGGGGCGCTGCTGAAGTCCGCGGTCGCCCACGACGTGGCCTTCGTGCCGGGTGCGCCGTTCTTCACCGGCACCCCCGACCACCGCACCCTGCGGCTGTCGTTCACCACCCACACCCCCGCCGAGATCACCGAAGGCCTGAGCCGGCTGGCCGCCGCGGTCGCCGGGACCCCCGGGACCGCCGCCTGAGCCCGCGCACGGCCCTTTCCTTCCCGGGCCCGGCCGCCTAATCTGACGCACCGTCAAGAAACCGGTGCCGGGAAACCTGCGTCGGGATTCGGTGCCCTCCGGGAGGCCACGCTCATGCTGCTGCAAGGGAAGACCGTCATCGTCTCCGGCGTCGGCGCCGGACTCGGCCACCAGGTCGCCGCCACCGTCGTACGGGACGGCGGGAACGCCGTGCTCGGCGCGCGGACCGCCGCCAACCTGGCCAAGTCCGCCGCCGAGATCGACCCCGACGGCGCCCACACCGCCCACCGCACCACCGACATCACCGACGAGGCGCAGTGCGAGGCGCTGGCCGCCCTCGCCGTGGAGCGGTTCGGCGGGATCGACGCGGTGGTGCACGTCGCGGCCTGGGACTCCTACTTCGGGGGCCTCCAGGACGCCGACTTCGGGACCTGGCAGCAGATCATGGACGTCAACCTGCTCGGCACCCTGCGGATGACCCGGGCCTGTCTGCCCGCGCTCAGGGAACGCGGCGGCTCGGTGGTCATCATCGGCACCCAGTCCGCGGTGGCGGCCCCCTCCCAGGTGCAGCAGGCCGCCTACGCCGCCTCCAAGGGCGCGCTGACCTCCGCCATGTACTCCATGGCCCGGGAACTGGGCCCGGACCGGATCCGGGTCAACACCGTGCTGCCCGGCTGGATGTGGGGTCCGCCGGTGCAGGCCTTCGTCACCTTCACCGCGCACGGGGAGCAGACCAGCGAGGAGGAGGTGCTGGGCCGGCTCACCGAACGGATGGCGCTGCCGGAGCTGGCCACCGACGGGGACGTGGCGGATGCCGCCGCCTTCCTCGCCTCCGACCGGGCACGGGCGATAACCGGCCAATCGCTGCTGGTCAACGCCGGTGAACTGATGCGATGAGGGCGGACGACGGCCGAACTTCGGATCGTATGCTCCCCTCATGACCACTACGGGTAGTGCCGCCGCTCCGACCGAGAACGCCATGCGCCGAGCGTTGCGGCGGGCCCGCGACGGTGTCGCGCTCGATGTGACCGAGGCCGCGGTGCTGCTCCGGGCCCGCGGCGAGGACCTCAAGGACCTCGCCGCCTCCGCCGCCCGGGTCCGGGACGCCGGGCTCGCGGCGGCCGGCCGGCCGGGCGTCATCACCTATTCGCGCAAGGTGTTCATCCCGCTGACCCGGCTCTGCCGGGACAAGTGCCACTACTGCACCTTCGTCACCGTCCCCGGCAAGCTGCGGCGGGACGGCCACGGGATGTACCTGTCCCCCGACGAGGTCCTCGACATCGCCCGCAAGGGTGCCGCGCTCGGCTGCAAGGAAGCCCTGTTCACCCTCGGCGACCGCCCCGAGGACCGCTGGCCCGAGGCCCGCGAATGGCTGGACGCGCACGGATACGACGACACCCTCGCCTATGTCCGGGCCATGGCCGTCCGGGTGCTGGAGGAGACCGGCCTGCTGCCGCACCTGAACCCGGGGGTGATGAGCTGGTCCGAGCTCCAGCGGCTCAAGCCGGTGGCGCCGAGCATGGGCATGATGCTGGAGACCACCGCCACCCGGCTGTGGTCGGAGCCGGGCGGCCCGCACCACGGCTCGCCCGACAAGGAGCCGGCGGTCCGCCTCCGGGTGCTGGAGGACGCCGGGCGCTCCAACGTCCCCTTCACCACCGGGGTGCTGATCGGCATCGGCGAGACCCACGAGGAACGGGCCGAGGCCTTCTTCGAACTCCGCCGGATCCAGCGCGCCTACCAGGGCGTGCAGGAGGTCATCGTCCAGAACTTCCGCGCCAAGCCGGACACCGCCATGCGCGGCATGCCGGACGCGGAGCTGGAGGAGCTGGCCGCCGCCATCGCGGTCGCCCGGCACCTGCTGGGGCCCTCGGCCCGTATCCAGGCGCCGCCGAACCTGGTGGACGAGGAGTACGCGCTGCTCATCGGCGCGGGCATCGACGACTGGGGCGGGGTCTCCCCGCTGACCCCGGACCACGTCAACCCGGAGCGGCCCTGGCCGCACATCGAGGAGCTGTCGGCCCGCACCGCGGCCGCCGGCTTCACGCTCCGCGAACGCCTCACCATCTACCCCGAGTTCCTCCGCCGCGGCGAACCCTGGCTGGACCCCCGGCTGCTCCCGCACGTCCGCGCGCTGGCCGATCCGGAGACCGGACTGGCCGACGAGGAGGCGGTGGTCGAGGGCCGCCCCTGGCAGGAGCCCGACGAGGCGTTCACGGCGTACGGGCGGACCGATCTGCACACCGCCGTCGACACCGAGGGCCGCACCGGGGACCGCCGGGAGGACTTCGACCACGTCTACGGGGACTGGGAGGCGCTCCGCGAGGCCGCCGCCCCCGGGATGGTGCCGCAGCGGATCGACACCGACGTGCGCTCGGCGCTGGCCACCGCAGCCGACGACCCCACCCGGCTCACCGACGCCGAGGCGCTGGCGCTGCTGCACGCGGACGGCCCGGCGCTGGACGCCCTGTGCCGGATCGCCGACGAGCTGCGCCGGGACGTGGTGGGCGACGAGGTGACATATGTGGTCACCCGGAACATCAATTTCACCAATGTCTGCTACACCGGCTGCCGGTTCTGCGCCTTCGCGCAGCGTCGCACCGACGCCGACGCCTACACCCTCTCCCTGGACCAGGTGGCCGACCGGGCCGAGCAGGCCTGGGAGGTCGGCGCGGTGGAGGTGTGCATGCAGGGCGGGATCCACCCGGACCTGCCGGGGACGGCGTACTTCGACATCGCGCGGGCGGTGAAGGAGCGGGTGCCGGGCATCCACGTGCACGCGTTCTCGCCGATGGAGGTGGTCAACGGGGCCACCCGTACCGGGATGTCGGTACGGGACTGGCTGACCGCCGCCAAGGAGGCCGGGCTGGACTCCATCCCGGGCACGGCGGCGGAGATCCTGGACGACGAGGTCCGCTGGGTCCTCACCAAGGGCAAGCTCCCGGCCGCCGACTGGATCGAGGTGGTCACCACCGCCCACCGGCTGGGCATCCGCTCCTCGTCCACCATGATGTACGGGCACGTGGACCAGCCCCGGCACTGGCTCGGGCACTTCCGGACGCTGTCCCGGATCCAGCAGGAGACCGGCGGGTTCACGGAGTTCGTGACGCTCCCGTTCATCCACACCAACGCGCCGGTGTACCTGGCGGGCATCGCCCGGCCCGGCCCCACGGTGCGGGACAACCGGGCGGTGACGGCGATGGCCCGGCTGCTGCTGCACCCGCACATCACCAACATCCAGACCAGCTGGGTGAAGCTGGGCTCGGAGGGTGCGGCGGAGATGCTGCGGTCGGGGGCCAACGACCTGGGCGGCACCCTGATGGAGGAGACCATCTCCCGGATGGCTGGGTCGGGTTACGGCTCGTACAAGTCGGTCCGCGACCTGGTGGCGGTGGCCGAGTCGGCCGGCCGTCCGGCCCGGGCGCGGACCACCCTGTACGGGGAGGTGCCCGAGGAGCGGCAGCGGGCGGCGGCCGCCTCGGACGGGCACCTGCCGCCGCTGCTGCCGGTCCTGGACTGACCGGCCCGGTCGGCCGGGTGACCCGGTCGCCCGGCCGACCGGCCGGTTCGCCGGGTCAGCCGACGAGCAGGTCGTCCTTCAGCTGGCGCAGCTCGCGGGAGTCGATGCCGAGGCCCTGCTTCAGGTAGCGGTCGAAGCTGCCGAACCGGGCCTCGACCTCGGCGTAGCCGGAGTTGAGGTACTCGGGGCGGACGTCGAGGAGCGGCTTGTACACGGCGGCCTGGGCGGCCGGGAGGTGGGAGAGGATCGCGTCGTTGGCGGCCTTGCGGTAGTCGTTGCTGGCCAGGTAGTCGGCGAGCACGGTCTCCCGGGGGACGCCGAGGGCGGTCAGCAGGGTGGCGTTGGCCCAGCCCGTGCGGTCCTTCCCGGCGGTGCAGTGGAACAGGACGGACCGGCCGCGGTCCTGTTGGATGCCCTCGAAGACCCGGGTGTAGGCCTTCTTGCCGCCGTCCCCGCCGACCATGGCCTTCTCGGCCTCGATCATGCTGTTGACGGCTTCCTCGGGGGTCCTGGGCAGGGTCTGGAAGGAGCCGGAGCCGGCGAAGACGTCGGCGACCACGTAGCGGGCGCCGGCCGGGACCTTGTCCGCGTCCTTGGTGCGCTCGTCCTCCATGCGGAGGTCGAACACGGTCCTGAACCGGAGCCGCTGGAGCTTGGCGAGGTCGGCCTCGGTGAGCTTGTTCAGCGCGTCCGAGCGGTAGATCTCGCCCATCTTGACCCACTGGCCGCCGGTGGTGCGGTAGCCGCCCGCGTCACGGAAGTTGGCGGTGCCCTCCAGCTTGATCAGCCGGTCGGCCAGTCGCAGCCCCTGGCCGCGGCTCGGGTCGAAGTCGAACCACTGGCGGTCGGCTGCGGGCAGCCCGGTGACCACGGCCCGGCCGGTGGCGCCGCCCCGGGCGACCACCTTGCCGTTCGCCTTGATCGTGACCCGCTCGGTGCCCCGCGCCTTCCAGGCCAGGGTGTACGAGCCGTCGGCGCCGGCCGTGACGGTGGCCTCGGTGAAGGGGACGGCCCGGGCGGAGCCGTGGCCGCGGCCGTGGTCGTGGGGGTGGGCGAGGGCGGCGGGGGCGACGGTCGCGGAGAGGGTGAGAGCGGCGGCGACGGCGGTCGCGGCGAGGGTTGCCTTCTTCATGCCCCCGAGGCTGGGCGGCCGGGGAGAACCGCGCATGAACGAGACGTGGCCGAAACCGGCCGCCCCGAAGTCAAGTGGCAAAACGTGCCACCGGGCGGAGGCGGCCTGAACTGTTCGGTTTCCGGCCTTTCTCCGGTTACTTACGGGCTACTTGACGCCTGGCTTCCGTTTTCGACCGAACATGTCCACTACAGTGCGCGCCAGAACAAGGGGCGGGCGGGGAGACGGATGGACCTGGTGGCAGAAACCACGGCATCGGCGGGGGACACGACGGGCGCCGGTGCGGGTGGCGTTACGGGCGCGGGAACGGGCGCCACGGGCACCGCGGGCGCGGCCGCCGGCCCCGCCCCCGCCCCCGGACCGGGCGCCGCGCTCTGGGGCCGCTCCGAGCAGCAGGACTTCCGCAGCCGGGTCCGCGGCACCCTGCTGGGCGCGGCCATCGGCGACGCCCTCGGCGCCCCCGTCGCCGGGCTCTCCCTCGACGGGATCCGGGAGACCCACGGCCTGGAGGGCCTGGTCGAACCCGCCCCGGCCTACGGCCGCCGGGGCTCCGTCACCGCCTCCACCCAGCTCACCCTGTTCACCGTGGACGGGCTGATACGCGCCCATGTCCGCCGGGACACCGGGGCCTGGCACCCGCCGACCGACATCCACCGCGCCTATCTGCGGTGGGCCGCCACCCAGCACGACTGGGGCCCGGACGAGCGCCGCGAGGACAACGGCTGGCTTGCCCACGAGGAATGGCTCTACGCCCGGCGCGGCCCGGACCGGGCCTGCCTGACCGGGTTCGGGGACGAGATGCTCGGCACCCTGGACAAGCCGAAGAACCCGACCGCCCGCGACGCCGCCGCCACGGTCCGCTCCTCCCCGTTCGGGCTGCTCGTCGGCTGGGAGCCCGCCCTGGTGCTCCAGCTGGCCGTGGAGTGCGCGGCCCAGAGCCACGGCCACCCCATCGCCTATCTGTCGGCGGGCGCCTTCGCGGTGATCGTGCACGGGCTGACCCGCGGCGACTCCCTGGACTCGGCCGTCCAGCGGGCGCTGGGGCTGCTCGGTTCCCGGCCCGGCCAGCAGCCGGTGACCGACGCCCTCCAGCGCGCCCTTCAGGCCGTGACCTCCGGACCGCCCTCCCCGAAGGTGGTGGAGTCCCTGTCCCCGGGTGACGGCCGGGACGCCGAGGACGCCCTCGCGGTGGCCGTCTACTGCGCGTTGGTCGCCGAGGACGTCCGGCACGGCCTCCGGCTCGCCGTGAACCACGGCGGCGACTCCACCGCAACCGGCGCCCTCTGCGGTGCGCTGCTGGGGGCGCTGCACGGGGAGACCGCGCTGCCGGCGCCCTGGCTGGCCGAGCTGGAGGGCCGGGCGACGATCCTGGAGCTGTCCGACGACTTCGCGCTGGAGATGACCCAGGGCCCGTCCCTGCACGGCCCCGCGGTCCCCTCCTCCGGCTGGCTGGCCCGCTACCCGCGCGGCTGACCGGGACCCGTCCGGTGGGGAGGCGCGGACAACCGCCTGCGCCCCCTCGGCAATTGGAGGCCCAGACCGTACCTTGGGTCCCCCACTCGACGGAGGTGCCATCACATGAGGATCGCCGCCACCATCTTCCTGACGGACCGGACCGTGTCCCCCGTCCGGCTCGCCCGGACCCTGGAGCAGCGCGGTTTCAGCGGCCTGTACCTGCCCGAGCACACCCACATCCCGGTCTCCCGGGAGTCCCCCGCCCCGATGGGCGGCGACCTGCCGGCGGAGTACGGGCGCACCCTGGACCCCTTCGTGGCCCTCGGACAGGCCTCGGCCGTCACCGAGCGGCTGCATCTGGGCACCGGCATCACCCTGGTCGCCCAGCACGACCCGGTGGACCTCGCCAAGCAGATCGCCACCCTGGACCTGCTGTCCGGCGGCCGCTTCACCCTGGGCATCGGCTACGGCTGGAACGTGGAGGAGGCCGCCGACCACGGGGTCGACTGGCGGACCCGCCGCGAACTGGTCCGGGACCGGATGGCCCTGATGCGGGCCCTGTGGGCACCGCAACCCGAGGCGTACATCGGGGAGTTCGGGTCGGTCCGGGCCAGCCACGCGCACCCCAAGCCGGTGCAGCCGACCCGGGAGCTGGCGGGCGGCGCACCGCTGCACGGCCCGCGCACCATGATCGGCGGGGCGGCCGGTCCCAAGCTGTTCGCGCACATCGCCGAGTACGCGGACGGCTGGATGCCGATCGGCGGGCGCGGCCTGACCGAGTCCCTGCCGGTGCTGCGCGCCTCCTGGGAGCGGGCGGGCCGCGACCCGAAGGCCCTCCGGGTGATCCCGTACGCGGTGCACCCCACCCCGGGGAAGCTCGCCCACTACGCGGACCTGGGCGTGGAGGAGGTCGTGGTGCAACTCCCCTCGGCCGCCGAACCGGAGGTCCTGCGCACCCTGGACGAGTACGCCCAATATCTCTGAGCGTGCGCCACCGGGGTTGATCGGGGGTCCACCGGGGCCCACCGGGGCCCACGGGGGGGGGTCCGCCATAGGATCCGACCATGATCGATCCCCATGCCCATGTCCGCATCGCCCGCCCCTCCCTGGACCTGGCCGCCGCCGAACGCTTCTACGTGGACGGCCTCGGCCTCGACGTCCTGTGGCGCACCACGGAGCGCGTTCCCGGAGAGTACGACCTGCTGATGGTCGGCCCGAAGGACGGCGCCTGGCACATCGAGCTCGCCCTGGACCCGGCGGCCCCGGTCACCCCCGCGCCCACGCCGGAGGACCTCTTCGTGATCTACCTCGGTCAGGCGCCCGACGACTCCCTCGTCGAGCGCCTGACCGAACACGGCGGCACCCGCGTCCCGGCCCACAACCCCTACTGGGACAAGTTCGGCGTCACCATCACCGACCCCGACGGCTACCACCTGGTCCTCAGCTCCCGCACCTGGCCCTGACGGGGGCGGGCGCGGCGGGGAGGGCCGCGGCGGGAGGCGGGCGCGGCCGGGGCCGGGCATGGCGGGCGCTCAGGTCGCCTCAGGTCGCCTCAGGTGGCCTCAGGTCGGGACGACGGCCAGCTCGGCCCACACGGTCTTCCCGACCTGCCGGTCGTGCACCCCCCACCCGGAGGTGAGCGCGTCCACGATCCGCATCCCGTAGCCGCCCTCCCCACCCCACTCCAGCACCTGCGGCCGCCGCTCCCGCCGCGCGTCCGACACCTCCACCCTCAGCACTCCCTCCAGCAGGACCATCCGCAGTTCGAAGTCCCGCCCGTCGACCCGCCCGTGGGTCACCGCGTTGGTCACCATCTCGGACACCAGCAGCGCCGCCGCGTCGGACCTCTCACTGCCGATCGGCAGTGCCCAGTCCGCGAGTTGGATCACCGCCAGATGCCGGGCGAGCCGAGCACCCCGCCGGGTGGAGCTGAACTGCTGCGCGAAGGTCCGCACCGGCACCCGGTCAAGCTGACTATTCAGGTTCATGCCGCCACGCTCCCGCACCCCCCACCCCCGACGGCACCACAACGACCCGTACACGCCCCCAGTACCGCCAACCCCCCTGTCCGGCCCCCGCCCCCGTCCGCCACACTGTTCCGTCCTGCGTCCACCGTCAGGCGAACTCCCCGGCCCAGTCCGCCCCGAGCGGGTGGAATCCACCCGTGATCTGTGCTCATGGGGAGATGATGCGTAGGGGGGCGAACCGGCGGATAGGTCATCGCGCGGCCAAGGGCGGCCACTGAGCGGCCACGGGCAGGAGCGGTCCCCTCGATCCGTCAGAGTGTCCTCATGAGCCACCGAAACGACGCGCTCAGGGCTGCCCGGCTCCGCAAGGGCTGGCGCAGCGCGGAAACTTCCGCGATGCAGCTCACCCGCCATGGACGCCAGCTCCTGGATGACCGCCACTTCACCGTGTCCCCGCGTACGTGGCGACGCTGGGAAGGAACTCGGCCCGGCTGGCCGGCGGAGGAGACCGCGATCGTGCTGCACGATGCGTTCGGCCTGTGGCCGGAAGACCTGGGATTCACCGCACCGGCAGGATGGATCCGGCCCCAGCTGCACCGAGAGGACAGTATGAGACGCAGGACGTTCGTTTCCGTGACCGCTGCCGCGCTCGTGCCCGGACCTACTGTCCCGCAGCACGTCGATCCCGCCCTCATCGACTATTTCGAGCAACAGTTGGAAGGCCACTACCGGGCTGACATGTTCCTCGGCCCTCATGACCTGATCGCCACCGTGGCAGCCCAGTACCAGCTCATCGACAAGCTCATCCGGTCGGCGAAGGGCGAGACACGGAGTGGCCTGCTCCGCGTGGGCGCCGCATACGCGGCGCTCGTCGGCTGGCTCTACCAGGACGCGGGTGACCTCGGAGCGGCCTCGTTCTGGCGGGGCATCACCCAGGAGATCGCCGTGCGCTCCCGAAATCCGCACCTCATCGGATACAGCCTCGTCAATCTGGCACAGGTACGGACGGACCTCGGTGACGGCCACGGCGCCATCGACTTGTGCGAGGCGACCTTGGAGGACTCCAAACGCCTCCTGCCGAAGGTGCGGGTCATGGCGATGCAGCAGCAGGCACACGGCGCCAGCCTGACGGGGGACCGGTCCGCCGTCGATCGACTGCTCGACGGCGCGGACGGGTTGCTGGGCCTGGTCGACGACGGCCTGCCGTGGGGAAACGCCTGCCGCCGCACACCCGGCTACCTGGAAGTACAACGAGCCACCTGCTACGGCCGACTCGGTCTTGGCCGTGAGGCCGGCGACCTCTGGAGCCAGGTACTCGCGTCGACACCGGCGACAGCCCGGCGGGACCTCGGGGTGTACCTCGCACGGCACGCCACCGCATCGGCAGCCGCGCGCGAACCGGATCAGGCCCTGCAGATCGCTCGGGAAGCCTGCGTCATCGCCTCGGAGACCCGCTCCGCACGCTTGCTCCGCGAACTCGGCCATCTGGAGCAGGCCATGAGGCCGTGGCACGATGCCCCGGTAGGCCGGGATCTTGCCGAGGTGCTGGCGCCTGTACACGAGGGGACCTGACCGTGGGCGTACCTGAACCGATGGGCGACGAGGACGTCGCGCGGGCGCTGGCGGGGCTGCCGGGGTGGGTGCGTGAGGGCGATGCGATCACCCGCGTGTACCCGATCCGCTACCACGCGGCGGTGGCCGCGATCGTGACGATCGCCGACCGGTCCCGGCGGGTCCAGCACCACGCCGACCTGGACCTGCGCATCGATCACCTGCGGGCCAGCATCACCACCCACGACGCCGGCCACCGCCTGACCCTCGCGGACTTCGACCTCGCGCGCCGGATCGACGAGATCGTGGCCGCGCACCAGGCCATTCCGCTGGACTGAACCCGGCCGACGGCCGCCCGTGCGCGTGACTCGGCGAGGAGGACCCTGTTCGGTGGACGGTGCGGGAAGTGACTTCGAGCCGCTGCGGCGGCATGGTGTGCGGCGGTTGGCGCGTGAGGGGTGGGGAGCGGGGCGGTCCGTCTGGGACGCCGATACCGACGGACGGGAGCTGGTCGTCGACCAGGTCGAGGTCCGGGAGGCGGAGGCGGAGGCGGACGGGCGGATCGCCGACGCCCTCGGCATCGAAGCCGGTTCGGGCGTCTGGGTCCGGGAGCGGCGGTTCGTGCTCGACGGGAAGCCGGTGGCGGTCGCGACCTCGTGCCTGCCGTCCGCCCTCGTCGCGGACTCCCCGATCACCCGGCCCGGCACGGGCCCCGGCGGGACGTACGCGCGGCTGGCCGAACTGGGCCACGGGCCGGCGCGTTTCCGGGAGGAGGTCCGCTCGGGGATGCCGTCGGCCGGCGAGGCCGACCGGCTCGCGCTCGCGCTGGGCACCCCCGTCATCCGGATCGTCCGCACCGCGTTCACCGCCGAAGGACTGGCCGTCGAGGTGAACGAGATGACCCTGGACTCCGCCTCGTACGTCCTGGAGTACGAGTTCGATGCCTAGGCGCGACTACGAGGACGACCCGGCCGCGCCCGCCGCCAACAGTCTGGTGCCGGCCGCTTCGGCGGTCGTCGTGGACGACTCCGGCCGGGTGCTGCTGCAACGGCGGGCGGACAACGGGATGTGGGCGCTGCCCGGCGGGAGGATGGAACTGGGCGAGTCCATCGGGGATTGCGCCGTCCGGGAGACGTTCGAGGAGACCGGCGTCACCGTCGAGATCACCGGCATCGTCGGGACCTACACCAACCCGCGTCACGTCTTCGCCTACGACGACGGCGAAGTCCGGCAGGAGTTCTCCGTCTGTCTCCTCGCCCGCCCCACCGGCGGGACACCGCGCGTCTCCGAAGAGTCCGTGGAGGTCGCCTGGTTCACCCCGGACCAGATCGACGCCCTGCCGATGGTGGCCGGCATTCGCAAACGCCTCGCCGACTGGCGGGCTGCTGCCGGGCCCGTCGTCCGTTGAGCCGGGAAGCCACGCCCAGGCACTCCGTGTCGGTGGCCGGGGTGGTGGTGCGGGAGGATGGACGGCTGCTGGCGATCCGGCGGGCGGACAACGGGACATGGGAGTTGCCCGGCGGAGTGCTGGAGTTGTCGGAGACACCCGCGGACGGGGTCCGGCGGGAGGTTCTGGAAGAGACCGGAATCCACGTCGAGGTGGGCGGGCTGACCGGCGTCTACAAGAACCTCGCCGCGGGCGTGGTCGCGCTGGTGTTCCGCTGCGAGCCCTCGGGCGGCACGGAGCGTACGTCCGAGGAGACCGAGGCGATCCGTTGGCTCACACCCGAGGAGGTGTCGGAGCTGATGTCCGAGGTCTACGCGATCAGGCTGCTGGACGCCCTCGACGGAAACGGCCCGCACGTCCGCAGCCACGACGGCCGCCGGCTGCGCGCCTCCCGGTGAGCCGTATCCCGGCCGCCACCTGGGGTTTTGTTCGGCGCGACGTGGTGGAGGGGTGGGGTTACGGTGGAGGAGGACGGGCGTGTGTGTGCGGCATGGGGAGCATGGTCCCGCTGAGTCGCCGTGGGCGTCGTCCGGTCGGCCCGTGTGGGCCGGACTCAACTCTTCTTCAATGCTTTCCCGGCTAGGAGGGAACGCATGAAACGGCACGCTCGTATCGCACTGCTCACCCCGCTCGTGGTCTCCGCGGTCGCGCTGACGCCCGTGATGGCGGCGCACGCCGTGACCGGGGCGGCGCCCACCGTGGTTCCGCAGGCCACCTGCAAGCTCGTCGCGGCTCCCGGGACCAATCCCGTGGAATTCGACCTCGTCCTGACCGACTTCAAACCGGGGCAGCAGGTCCGGGTCACCGGGCCGGAGAACTTCACCCGCACGGTCAACCAGCAGGGGGCCTTCACCGAGGAGGACGTCAAGAAGGGTTCCTACACCGCGAGGGCCGGTGGAGGCGGTGGGGGCGGAGGCGGCGGAGGTGGACCGGTCGGCTGTGGGAAGCCGCCCAGGACTCCTGCCACCCCGGTCGCCGACATCTCCGATGCGGAGGTCACGGGCGCGGCCACCACCCCCGCGACCGATGTCGACTGCTCGGTTCCGCAGAACGTCACCTTCCAGGGGAAGTTGACCGGATCGGGCACGGGGAACGTGAAGTACAGGTGGTCCGGTGCGGGCAAGACCAGCACCCCCACGGTCAAGTTCGCCGAACCCTCGACGGCCACGGCTCCCTTCACCGTGCGGGCCCCGGCCAAGGCGGCGCCGGCGAACCCGGCTCCGACCGTGTCCGTCTCCCTGACCGCGGGTGACGCCTCCGACACCCTCAGCTTCACGCTCAAGTGCAAGGCGGGCACCTGACCGCAGCCGCCTCCGGCCCGTACACCCGCGGGGTACGGGCCGGAGGCGTGGCCGCGTCGCGACGCGCCCCCGCCCTCTGAGCCTCCGCCCGCCCCCGCGTCAGGGCTTCGGGCGGTAGATCGAGACGACCGTGCCCAGCGGGCCGGCGGTGGAGGAGACCAGGTCGAAGGTGTGCTTGGTTCCGTCGGTGGGGAAGATGGACTTTCCGCCGCCGAGCAGGACCGGCATGGTGAGGAGGCGGAGTTCGTCCACCAGCCCTTCCGCCAGCAGGGTCCGGGAGAGGGTGGGGCTGCCCATCACGGACAGGTCGCCGCCCTCGGCCTCGCGCAGTGCGCGGATCTCCTCGACGGCCTTCTCCCCGCGGATCAGGCGGGTGTTCCAGGTCAGGTCCTCCTCGCGGAGGCTGTCGGAGACCACGTACTTCTCGAAGGAGTTCATCCGGTCGGCGAACGGGTCGCCGGCCCGCTCCGGCCAGGCGTCGGCCATGACCTTCCAGGTGCGGCGGCCGAAGAGCAGGGCGCCGGTCTTCTCGGAGGCCTCCTGGATGGCGCCGCCGACGACCTCCGGGTCGAAGAACGGGTGCGACCAGCCGCCGTGCGCGAATCCGCCGTCGCGGTCCTCGTCGGCACCGCCGGGCGCCTGCACGACACCATCCAGGCTGATGAACTCACTGATGACGATGCGCATGTGAACCCGCTCCTTCTCGTCGTCCTCGTCGTCCCGTTGACCTACGTAGTGAAGACCGGGGGTGGGCGGGGAAGTCATCGGTCCGGGCGGACACGGCGGGGGTGACCTGCGTCACATCCGGTGGCCGGTGGGGTGCGGTCGGTCGGCGGGCCAGAACTTCGCCAGGGCGGCCTCCTTGTACGGGGCCGGGCTGACGCTCAGGTCGCCCGCGAAGGGCCGGTCCAGGGCCATGACCAGCAGCAGGCTGAAGCCGATCAGGCCGGCCACCGCCGAGACGAACAGCAGCTGCATCTTCAGGCTCCGCAGCCCGAACAGGAAGGTGAGCGGGAGGATCACCAGCGCGCCGCCGTAGACGAGGACCTGGAGGAGGACCGGCAGGGCGGTCTCCGCCATGGTGACGCGGGCCCGCCGTTGGGCGGCCACGTCGTTGAGCCGGGCGGCGGCCTCCTCGTAGAAGGTCTGGGCGCGGGCGGTGGTGGGCTCGTAGGCCTGGAGGGCCGCGTACATGGCCTCGGTCTGCGGGGCGGTGGCCTCGTAGCTGGGGCGGCCGGCCCGCATCAGGGGCCACTGGACGTCGACCACGGCGTGCGCGTAGTCGCCGACGGCCTTCTCGATGCGGGCCCGGTCGGCGGGCGGGAACACCTCGGCGCTGCGGACCACCAGCGCCAGGTCCGTGGCCTCGGTGGCGACGATGGTCTGGGTGTTCTCCAGCTGGGTCCACAGGGTGACCACGACGAAGGCCAGGATGATGCCGTAGATGGCGCCGAACATGCCGAGGGCGACCCCGACCATCTCGTTGTGCTCGCCGCCGGCGAGGTGGGGGAACCGGCGGCGGGCGGCGATGCTGCCGGCGGCGGCGAGCAGCACGATGCCGCCCACCAGCAGGACGCCGAGGGCGAAGGTGTCGAGGTGGTTCAGCAACCAGAGGGCCATGCGCTGCTCAACGACCCGGCACCGGGATGGGAGTCGGGGTGGGGAGGGGGGTGAAGGGGGGGCGGCGGTCAGCCAGCGGTGGGGGTGGCGGCTACCGAGGGGGCCTGGGGGAGGCCGGTCTTGAGGGCGCCCTGGGCGGTGCCGAGGGAGGATCCGGCGGCCTGGGCGGAGGTGCCGAGGACGGTGGAGGTGGTGTCGACGGCGGTCTCGGCGTCGGTGACGGTCTGCGAGGGGTTGTCGACCATCTCCACGACCCGTTCGGTGACCGGGGTGCTGCGCAGCGGGGACTCGTCGGCGTGGGCCGCGGTGGCGGGGATCAGGGCGGCGGCGGCACCGCCGGAGAGGGCGAGGAGGGCGAGGGCGCGCTTCATGGCGTTCGTCTTGGGAGTCGTCGTCATGCACCGTCAACGACCCCGTCGCGCTCCCGGTCACCCCCCGGTCGGGCGGGAGCCCCGAATGCCCGGGGGCCCCGGTCGTCGGCAGGACGATCGGGGCCCTCGGGGCTCAGACACAGCGGGGGTGCGGCGGGGGCGCCGCGCGGGGGGTGCGGTCAGTCCTCCACCACCAGGGCGGGGGTGGTCTTGGTCAGGACCTCGCCGCGGAAGAAGGCGGGGCTGCGGCGGGCGGTGACCAGCATGATGACCATGCCGAGGGCCAGCAGGCCGACGCCGATGACGAAGACGCTGCCGACTCCGAAGACGGCCGAGCCGGAGCCGTAGGAGGGGTCGTAGGTGTCGTAGAGGGTCTTGCAGAAGACCGCGGCGAGCAGCAGGCCGCCGAGCACCGGGAAGACGCCCTTGAAGAACAGGTCGCGGGCGGAGCGGGCCAGGTCCTTGCGGAAGTACCAGGCGCAGGCGAAGGCCGTCAGCGAGTAGTAGAAGCAGATCATCAGGCCGAGGGCGAAGATCGTGTCGGTGAGGACGTTCTCGCTGACCAGGGTCATGACCGTGTAGAAGGCTCCGGTGGCGACGCCCGCCATGACGGTGGCGCGGCCGGGGGTCTTGAACCGGGGGTGGACCTTGGCGTACGAGGGCGGCAGCGCCTCGTACGTGGACATGGCCAGGACGGTGCGGGCGACCGGGATGAAGGTGGTCTGGAGCGAGGCGGCTGCCGAGGCGAGGACCGCGACGAAGAGCAGGATGCCGAGCATCGGGCCCATGACCGGGCCGGCGAGGGCGGCGAAGACGTTGTCGGAGGTCTCCGGGTTGCCGAGGCCGAGGCCCTTCTCGCCGGAGCCGACGGCCATCTGGGCGGCGATGCCGGTGGCCAGGTAGGAGCCGACGAGGACGACCATCGCGATGAGCGAGGCACGACCGGGGGTCTTGGCGGAGCCGGTGGTCTCCTCGTTGGTGGCCAGGCAGGCGTCCCAGCCCCAGTACATGAAGATCGAGAGCGAGAGTCCGGCGGTGAAGGCGGCCATGGACTCGACCGCGAAGGGGTTCATCCACTGCCAGGAGAAGTCCAGGCCGGTGTCGAAGGAGCCGGCGGAGGCCTTCTGGAAGGCCATGGCCACGAAGATCGCGAGGACGGCGAGCTGGAGTCCGACCAGGGCGTACTGGACGCCCTTGGTGGCGGTCATGCCGCGGTAGCTGATGGCGGTGGCGACGGCGATCAGGGTGAGGCAGGTGGTGATGTGGACGAGCTTGTTGTCGTCCAGGGCGGCCACCGACGCGTTGTTGGTGATCTCGCCGGCCAGCAGCCAGAAGTAGGAGGTGGCGACGCCGGCCAGGTTGGAGAGGACGATGATCGTGGCGATCACCAGGCCCCAGCCGCACATCCAGCCGACCCGGGGGCCGAAGGCCTTCACGGTCCAGGTGAAGGAGGTGCCGCAGTCCGGCATGGCCTTGTTGAGCTCGCGGTAGGCGAAGGCGACCAGCAGCATCGGCAGGAAGCCGGCCAGGAAGATGGCCGGCATCTGCATGCCGACCTCGCCGGCGGTGGAGCCGAGGGTGGAGGTGAGGCAGTAGACGGGGGCCACGGTGGAGATGCCGATGACGGCACTGCCCATGAGCCCCACGGAGCCCTTGCCGAGGCCCTTGCCGCGCACGCCGCCGTCGTCGGCGACGCCGCTTACCGTGTCTCCGGCCCGGGGCCGGACGTCCAGCTGTGTCATGGGACAGGACGTTAGATGCTGCGGTTTCCCTATACGGAAGACTTAAGTCCAGTACTTCACAGGACTAAACTCCTTTGATCCCGAGACCTGGGGCGTTCACACGCTCGCAATACAAGGTTCACTCAGGCATCTATCCCGGGATCGGCAGGCGTCGAGCCGAATCTTCCGGAATGCGGAAACCGCAGCCGTGCCCGTTTTGCCCCATTCAAAACTTTCCCGTGGCAATTTTCCGCCCGCCCCAAACCCGGGCGTCGTCCGACAGACTGGGCGCATGCCCACGGCAGACGAACTCCTCAGCGCGGATACCGTCAGTAACCTGGCCCGGCGGCTCGCCGTGGCCGGTGGCCGGAGCGGCTCGCCCGCACTGCGGACCCGCGCCGCGGCCCTTGAAGGGCTCGGCTTCCGCGACCGCGTCACCGCCGTCCGCGACGCCGTCCTCGACGACCTGCCCGAACGGTGGCCCGCCTTCGAGGCCGTCCTGCGGACCGCGCTCGCCGAGCCCGGCTTCGACGGCTGGATGACCTTCCCCGTCAACGAGGCGGTGGCGGTCCGCGCCTTCGAGCTCGACGTCTTCGAACCGGCCCTGGACCTGCTGCGCGACCTCACGCCCCGGCTGACCGCCGAATCCGCCGTACGCCCCTTCCTGCGGGCCGATCCGCGCCGTGCCCTGGCCGCCGTCCTGGACTGGACCGCCGACCCGGACCCGCACGTCCGCCGGCTGGCCAGCGAGGGCACCCGGCCCCGGCTGCCCTGGGCCCCGCGGCTGCCCGCCTTCGTCGCGGACCCGCGCCCGGCGCTGCCGGTGCTGGACGCGCTGTACCGGGACGACTCCGAGTACGTCCGCCGCTCCGTCTCCAACCACCTCAACGACATCAGCCGCGACCACCCGGAGCTCGCGGTCGGGACCGCCGGGCGCTGGCTGGCGGAGGAGCCGCCGGCCGCCACGACGGATCGCGTGGTCCGGCACGGGCTGCGCACCCTGGTCAAGGCGGGCCGGCCGGACGCCCTCACCCTGCTCGGCCACTCCCCCGAGGCCCCCGTCAGCGTCAGCGGACCGCTGCTGGGCACCCCGAAGGTCACCGTCGGCGAGTACCTGGTCTTCGACTACGCCGTCACCAACGACGGGGACGGCCCGGCCGAGCTGGTCGTGGACTACGTGATCCACCATGTGAAGGCGAACGGCGGCCGCACCCCGAAGGTCTTCAAGCTCGCCACCCGCTCGCTGCCCCCGGGCGGCACCCTGGCCGGCACCCGCCGGCACTCCTTCAGACCGATCACCACCCGCCGCTACCACTCCGGCGAGCACCTGCTGCAGCTCCAGGTCAACGGCCGCGTGCGGGGCGAGGCGGCCTTCGGCCTCCTCGCCCCGGACAGCGCCCGCTAGGGGACGGCACCCCTAGGTGGTCCAGACGATCGACTGGATCTCGCTGTACGCGTGCAGGGCGTACGAGCCGACGTCGCGGCCGACCCCGGAGCGTTTGAAGCCGCCGAACGGCGCCTCCATGTTCCGGCCGATGGTGTTGACGCCCACCCCGCCCGCCCGGAGCCGCCGGGCCACCCGGAAGGCGCGGGCCGGGTCGCCGGACCAGACGTAGGAGAGGAGGCCGTAGTCGGAGTCGTTGGCCAGGGCCACCGCCTCCTCCTCGGTGTCGAAGGGGACCACCACGACCACCGGCCCGAAGATCTCCTCCCGGACCACCCGCATGTCGTTGGTGCAGTCGACCAGCAGGGTCGGGGCCACGTAGAAGCCCTTGCCCCGCCGCGCGCCCTCCCCCACCACCGGGCGCTCGCCGCCCGCGAGGACCCGGGCGCCCTCCTTGCGGCCCAGCTCCACGTACGACTCCACCCGGTCGCGGTGGGCCGCCGAGATGACCGGGCCGACCACGGTGCCCGCGGCCGCCGGGTGGCCGACCTTCATGAAGGCCAGGTAGCCGGTCAGCTTCTCCACCAGCGCGTCGTGCGCCGAGCGGTGGACCAGCACCCGGGTCGGGGCGGTGCAGATCTGGCCGCTGTAGAAGGAGAAGGTGGTGCCGATGCCCATCACCGCGGCGTCCAGGTCGGCGTCCTCGAAGACGATCGCCGCGCCCTTTCCGCCCAGTTCCATCAGCTGGCGCTTCATGCCGCGTCCGCAGACCTCGGCGATGCGCTGTCCGACCGCCGTGGAGCCGGTGAAGGAGACCATGTCCACGTCCGGGGAGTCGACGCAGGCCTCGCCGACCTCCACCGCCCGGCCGCCCACCACGTTCACCACCCCGGGCGGGGCCCCGGCCTCTGCCAGTGCCTCGGCCATCCGGAACACCGACAGCGGGTCCTGCGGGGCGGGTTTGACCAGCACCGTGTTGCCCATGGCGAGGGCCGGGGCCACCTTGCCGGCCGGATTGGCCCACGGGTTGTTGTAGGAGGTGATGCAGCTGACCACACCCACCGGCTGCCGCACTTCCAGCGCGCCGAGGATGCCCGCCCGGCCCATCGGCCCGGCCTCGGTGACCTGGGGCGGCAGCCCCCGCTCCACCGGTTCCAGGGCGCCCCGGGCGTACCGGCGGAACCGGGCGACGCCCACCCCGACCTGCATGCCACGGGCGATCCCGGTCGGGGCGCCGGTCTCCGCCTGAGCGAGCGCCGTCCAGGGGTCGAACTCGCGCTGCATGATGTCGGCGGCCCGGTCCAGGATCGCGGCCCGTTCCTCGGGCCGGGTCCGGGACCAGGACGCGAAGGCCTCCCGGGCGGCCCGGGCGGCCTCGGCGACCTGCGCGCGGGAGGCCTCGGGGGCCAGGCCGACCACGGACTCGTCGGCCGGGTCCACGACCTCGTAGTGGCCCCCCTCGGGCTCCACCCACTCCCCGCCGATGTACAACCGCTGGGCTGCGGACCGGTCGTTCACCGGGTGCTCACCGTCCTGGTGTCGCGGCCGGAGCGGAGCACGATGCCGGGGACGGCGCCGGTGACCCGGTCCTCGCGGATGGTCTCCACGCCGTTGACGCGGACCGAGACGATGCCGATGGCCCGGGAGTCCAGGCGGGGGCTGTCCCCGGGCAGGTCGTGGACCAGGGTGGCGGGGCCGGCCTCGATGTGTTCGGGGTCGAAGAGGACCAGGTCGGCGTGGAAGCCCTCGGCTATCCGGCCGCGTTCGCGCAGCCCGAACAGCTGGGCCGGGTCCTCGGTGAGCATCCGTACGGCCTGTTCCAGCGGGACCAGTTTGCGGCCGCGCAGGCAGTCGCCGAGGAACCGGGTGGTGTAGGGGGCCCCGCACATCCGGTCCAGGTGGGCGCCGGCGTCGGAGCCGCCGAGCATCACGTCCTCGTGCTGCCAGGTCTCGGCGCGCAGCGCCCAGGTGGCGGGGTCGTTGTCGGTGGGCATGGGCCACAGGACGGTCCGCAGGTCGTCGTGGGAGCAGATCTCGACGAGGCAGGCGAAGGGGTCCTGGCCGCGTTCGGCGGCGATGTCGTTGACCACCCGGCCGGAGAGGCCCGCGTTGGCCTCGCTGTAGGTGTCCCCGATGACGTAGCGGCCGAAGTCGGCGAGCCGCCGGAACACCCCGGCCTCCTTGCTGTCGGCGCG
Organism: Streptomyces sp. NPDC033845; assembly: GCF_055576225.1. NCBI lineage: Bacteria > Bacillati > Actinomycetota > Actinomycetes > Kitasatosporales > Streptomycetaceae > Streptomyces > Streptomyces sp. NPDC033845. Next base: position 276,215 of record NZ_JBVIRI010000005.1, read on the forward strand.
GCGCAGCATCTCGGCCCGGACCTCGGGGTCGCGGAGCCTCTCGATGCGTTCGGGCACCGGGAGTCCGAGGACCTCGCCCCAGCCGGGGATCAGGTTGAGGGCGCAGAAGGTCCCCAGGGACATGTTCATGGGGGTGAGGATGGGCATGGTGAGGGCGACGATCCGGCCGCCGGCCTTGCGGGCGCGTTCGCTGGGGACCAGCTGGCGCGGGACGCGTTCGGGGACGGCGGCGTCGATGGTGAGGACGTTCCAGTTGAGGGGGCGGCCGGCGGCGGCGCTCATCTCGACGAAGAGGTCGATCTCGGCGTCGGCGAACTGGTCGAGGCAGCCGGCCACGATCGCTTCGAGCTGGGTGCCCTCGTGTTCGCCGACGGCCCGGGAGAGTGCGAGGAGTTCGGCGGGTTCGGCGTGCCGGGAGGCGACCGGGGCGCCGTCCCCGTCGGAGTGGGTGGCGGACTGGGTGGTGGACAGGCCCCAGGCGCCGGCGTCCATCGCCTCGTGGAGCAGGTCGGTCATGGCGGTCAGCTGTTCCCCGGTGGGGGTGCCGCCGACCGCGTCCTCGCCCATGACGTGCCGCCGGAGGGCGCAGTGGCCGACCATGAAGCCGGCGTTGACGGCGATCCGGCCGTCGAGGGCGTCGAGGTACTCGCCGAAGGTGGACCAGGTCCAGTCGACGCCCTCCTCCAGGGCGGCCAGGGCCATGCCCTCGACCTTGCTCATCATCCGGCGGGTGTAGTCGGCGTCCTCGGGGCGGTCGGGGTGCAGCGGGGCGAGGGTGAAACCGCAGTTGCCGCCGGCGACGGTGGTCACCCCGTGGTTCATGGAGGGGGTGGCGTAGGGGTCCCAGAAGAGCTGGGCGTCGTAGTGGGTGTGCGGGTCGATGAACCCGGGGGTGAGGACGAGGCCGGTGGCGTCCTCGCTGGTGGTGGCGGGTTCGGTGATGGTTCCCGGGTCGGCGATGACGGCGATCCGGCCGCCGCGGATGCCGACGTCGGCGACCCGGGCGGGGGCGCCGGTGCCGTCCACGACGGTGGCGCCCTTGATCAGGTGGTCGAGCATGACGTCCCTCTCCGGTCCGTTGGGCGTGCGTGTGCCCCGGTCGGAAGCCGCCGGGCCGGCCGCGGCCTCGGCTCGGCCTCCGGCCGGGGCCGTTGCGGGGCGGCGGTCCGGGAAGACGCCGCCCCGGTTCGGGGGCCGGTCAGGAACCGGCGGCCTCGCGGAAGCGGGTGGTGCGGTGCACGGGGTCGGTGTCGATGTGCGGGATGACGTGCTCGCCGATCAGCTTGATGGTGTTGAGGGTGTCCTCGTAGCCGACGCCGGTGGGCAGGCCGAAGGACAGCTGGTCGGCGCCGGCCTGTTCCCAGCGCTTGCACTGGGCGCGGACCTCGGAGGGGTCCCCGCAGATCAGGAGTTCCTCGGCGATGAGCAGCTCGATGATCTCCGCGTTGTACTCGGGGAGGGTCTCGGGCCACTGGGGGATGGCCTCGGGGCGCGGGAAGGTGTCGTGGTAGCGGAAGACCAGCGACTGGAAGCGGTTCATGTTGGCGTTGACGGCGATCTCGACGGCCTTGTCGTGGGTCTCGGCGCAGATCGCGGTGGAGGTGACCATGACGTTGTCGTTGACGAAGGCGCCGATGGCCTTGGCCTCCTGGATGGCGGTCTTGTACTGCTCCAGGACCCATTCCATGTCGGAGACCTTCTGGACGCTGAAGCCCAGGACGCCGAGGCCCTTCTTCGCCGCCATGGCGTAGGAGGAGGGGGATCCGGCGGCGTACCACATGGCCGGGTGGGCCTTGCCGTAGGGCTTGGGGAACACCTTGCGGGGCGGCAGCGACCAGTGCTTGCCCTGGAACCCCTCGTATTCCTCCTGGAGGAACATCTTGGGGAACTCGGCGATGGTCTCCTCCCAGATCTCCTTGGTGTGGTTCATGTCCGTGATGCCGGGCATGAAGCCGAGGATCTCGTGGCTGCCGGCGCCGCGGCCGGTGCCGAACTCGAAGCGGCCCTTGGAGAGGTGGTCGAGCATGGTGACCTTCTCGGCGACCTTCACCGGGTGGTTCACCGGGGCGAGCGGGTTGAAGATGCCCGAGCCGAGGTGGATGCGCTCGGTGGCGGCGGCGAGGTAGCCGAGGAAGACCTCGTTGGCCGAGAGGTGGGAGTACTCCTCCAGGAAGTGGTGCTCGGAGGCCCAGGCGTACTTGAAGCCCGACCTGTCGGCCTGGATGACGTACTCGGTCTCCTCCAGCAGCGCCTTGTGCTCCGCCTCGGGGTCGACCTTGGAGCGCGCCTCCGGCACGTATCCCTGCACAAAGAGCCCGAATTCCAAGGGGGTTCACCGTCCTTTGGTTTCTGACGCATCGTCAGATCGATGGGTTCGACTGTTCCATCCGGGGGGTGTCGCGTCAATACCTGACGCCTCGTCAGGAACGGTCAGAGAATGCTGACCCCGGCCATCCAGCCGCCGTCGATGACGAACGGCTGGCCGGTGATGTACGAGGAGTCCTCGCTGGTCAGGAAGAGGGCCAGACGGGCCACCTCGGCCGGCAGCCCGGCCCGGCCCAGCGGCACCACCTTGCGGTAGAGGGCCGCCATCGCCTCGGCGGCCTCCGGCGAGGGCCCCTCCGGCTCCAGCAGCGCCGGATTCGCCATCGGGGTGTCCACCGCCCCCGGGCACATGGCGTTGACCCGGACGCCCTGGGCGGCGAGCTCCAGGGCGGCCACCCGGGTCAGCCCGATCACGGCCGCCTTGGTCGCGGCATAGGAGCCGACGTACGCCATGCCGGTGAGGCCGGTGTAGGAGGAGGTGTTGACGATGGTGCCACCGCCCGCCGCCGCGATCTCCGGGGCGACGGTCCTGATCCCGAGGAAGGTGCCCACCTGGTTGACCCGCACCAGCTGCTCGAACTCCTCCAGCGGGGTGTCCACCAGGGCGTTGAACCGCAGGATCCCGGCGTTGTTGACCAGCCCGTCGATCCGGCCGCCGAAGGCCTCCTCGGCCACGGCGACCGCCGCCGTCCAGTCCTCCTCCCGGCCGACGTCCAGGTGGACGTAGCGGACCCGGTCCTTGCCGGCCCCCTCGGCGATCTCCGCGGCCACCCGGCCGCCCTGTTCGTCCAGTACGTCGCCCAGCAGCACCGAGGCCCCCTCGGCGGCGAACAGCCGGGCCTCCTGCTCGCCCTGGCCGCGCGCCGCCCCGGTGATCAGGACCACGCGCCCGTCCAGCTTGCCCACGGCCACTCCCCTAGTCGTCGAGGTGGGGCGCGACCTCGGCCCCGAAGGCGGTGATCTGGTCGCAGAGCTCGGCCCGGTCCCGGCTGCGGAACCGCACCTGGATCTGGTCCACGCCCAGCGCCCGGTACTCGCGCAGGGACTCGGCGAGGGCCTCCGGCTTGCCGGTGAGGGTGCGCCGGCCGGTCTCCCAGCCGGGCTCGCCCACGTACAGGGCCTCGGTGATGGCACCGATCTCGATCGGGTCGGTGATCCCGGCGGCCTCCCGCAGCTCCCGGATCCGGGCGATCTGGCCGGGCAGCCGGTCCCTCGGGTCGCCCTGCGGGAGCCAGCCGTCGCCGCGGACGGCGGCCCGGCGGACGGCGGCGGGCGAGGAGCCGCCCACCCAGACCGGGACCCGCGCCTGCGCCGGGCGGGGCAGCTGGCCGAGCCCCTCGAAGCGGTAGAAGTCCCCCTGGAACTCGGGGAACTCCTCCGGCCCCAGGGCGGCCCGGAGGGCGTCCAGCACCTCGTCGAGCAGCGGGCCGCGCCGCTCGAAGTCGACCCCGAGGACCTCGAACTCCTCCTGGACGTGCCCGGCCCCGACCCCGAGGATCAGCCGGCCGCCGCTGAGGTGGTCGAGGGTGGCGTACTGCTTGGCGCTGATCAGCGGATGGCGCAGCGCCACGATCGCCACATGGCTGAGCAGCCTGACCCGCTCGGTGACCCCGGCGATGAAGGCCAGGGTGGCCACCGGGTCGTACCAGACGGTGCTCATCGCCGCGGCCAGCCGGCGCGGGATGGCCACGTGGTCGCAGGAGGCCAGATAGCCGAAGCCGGCCCGGTCCGCGGCCCGGGCGATCTCCGCGAGATCGGCGGCGCCGGCGGTGGCCTCCCAGGGCTCGGCGTAGATGCTGCTCTGCGACTGCACCGGGAGCTGCATCCCGTACACCAGCCGGCCTTCTTCGAATACCCGCGCCATGGGCGACCCCACCTTTACCTGACGGTCCGTCATACGGCAGCTGCCGGGGGCCATCGTCGTAGCTGACGGCTCGTCAGTAAAGGGGTTGGGCGCGGCGGGTGGAAGGGGCGGGGCGCGGCGGGGCCGTCCGGCCGGGGTCAGAAGCCGGCCGGGCCCATCACGATGACCGGCTTCGCGGCCGGGTCCAGGGTCTGGAGGACCTTCCGCATGCCCTCCTTGGGAATGCCGACACAGCCCTGGGAGGGGCCGTCGTGGTCCACGTGCAGCCAGATGTTGCCGCCCTTGGCGGGGCCCTCGGGCTTGGTCTGGTCGAGCGGGGAAGTGCCGCGCTCGCGGTTGAAGTCGATGGCGACGACGTAGTCGAAGGAGCCGGCCAGGGACTCGCCCTCGACCCCGCGGCCGGTGGCCGTGAAGGCGCGGTCCCGGTCGTAGGGCAGCCGGGTGCCGGGCGGGGCGGCGAGCAGCCCGCCGGCGTCGGTGAGGGAGTAGACCCCCTGGGGGGAGGACAGGTCGCCGTACTTGCGGTCGGTCGCCCAGCCCTTGGCGCCGTTGCGGGCGGGCCAGCTGCCGGCCACGGTCCAGGGGGCGCCGGCGGTGGGGCGGGTGTAGAGGGTGGCGGTGCCGACGGAGGAGTCCGCGGCCTTGCCGACGACCACCACGACCTGCCGGGATTCGGCGGGGACCTTGGCGCGGGTGGCGGCGCTGAGGCCCGGGAGTTCGCGCGGGTCCCGCGCGGCGGACCCGGCGACCCCGCCGGCCGGGGCCGTGCCGTCGGCGGCCCGGTCGGCGGAACGGTCGGCCCGGTCGGCGGAGGGCCGGCCGTCGTCCTCGGCACCGGCCGCGGCGGAGGCCCGCGAGCCGGGGGTGTTGCCGTCCTGGAGGGCGTAGACCCAGCCGCCCGTGAACGCGAGCAGACCGACGGTGGCGGCGAAGGCCACCCGTCGGGAGGAGCTGGACCGGGCGCGGGCGTGCTTGCTCATGCGGCCGACCGTACACAGAAGATCAGAATTTTTGTTGAGCAATCAACTTCTCTGGATGGCCGGGGCCGGCGAAGCGGACCCGGACCGTCAGCCCGCCGTCCGGCGCCGGATTGGCCTCCGCGGTCAGCTCGGCACCGTGCGCGCGGGCGATCGAGGCGACGATGGAAAGCCCCAACCCGGCGCCCTCACCTGGGGTGTGCTGCCGTTCGGCACGCCGGCGGAAGGGTTCCAGCAGCGCCGGGACCTCCGCCGGACCGATGACCGCGCCGGTGTTCGAGACCGTCAGCAGGCCCTCGGCGGAGGTGCCGAGGACGATCCGGCCGCCCGGCCGGTTGTGACGTACCGCATTGGCGAGCAGGTTCCGGACCAGGTGTCCCAGCAGCAGCCGGTCCCCCGTCACCGGGAGCGGGGCCAGGGTGCGTTGCACGGTCAGCGCGTCCGCGGCGGGACCCGCCGCGGCCAGTTCCGCGGCCACCACCTCGGCCAGGTCCAGATCCGTGACTGCCGCCGGGTCCACCCCCTCCTCGGAGACCGCGAGGAGGAGCAGCGAGTCGATGAGCCGCTCGCTGGCCACCGCCGTGTCGATCAGCTTGCCCCGGATCCGCTCCACACGCTCCGGGGAGGGCCCGCCGGCCAGACCGATCTCCGCCGCCGCCCGCTGCACGGCCAGCGGGGTCCGCAGCTCATGGGCCGCGTTCGCGGCGAACCGCCTTTGTGCGGCCACCAGGTGCTCCATCCGGTCGAGCATCCCGTCGAAGGTGTCGGCGAGCCGCTTCAGCTCGCCCGGCGGCGCCCGCAGCCCGATCCGCTCGTGCAGATTGGCCCCGGACAGCCGGCGGGCCGTCTCGGTGATCACCCCGACCGGGCGGAGCACCCGGCCCGCCATCCACCAGGCCAGCCAGACCGACAGCACCGCGAACACCCCGAAGGCGATCAGGGAGACCAGCAGCAGGTCCTGGAGGGTGGCCTGTTCGGCGGCGACCGAAAGGTTCTGGGTGGCCCGGTACTGCGCCAGCTGCTCGGCGGTGGGCAGCTTGCCGCCATCGCCCTCCGGGATCCGCTGGGCCGGAACCGGCAGCCGGTTGCCCGGCTGCACCGAGACACCGGGGCCGACCGAGGTGATGGTGATGGCGTTGCTGATGCTGGTGTAGAGGCCGTTGCGCAGCAGGACGTTCATCAGCGCGACCAGACCGCCACCGGCGAGCACCAGCAGCGAACCGTAGAGCGCGGTCAGCCGCGCCCGCTCGCTGCGCGGCAGCCACCGCCGCGCGCGGGGCGCGCGGCGCAACGACCCGGGGCCCGGGTCCTCGGGCCCGCGGCCCGGGCTCACGTGGACCCCGAACCGGCGGAGCCGGTGGTCGGGGGCGGGCCCGGGGGGTTCGGGGTGGGGATGCGGTAGCCGGCGCCGGGGACCGTTTCGATGAGTGGGGGGTCGCCCAGTTTGGAGCGCAGCTTGCTCAGGGTGACCCGGACGGCGTTCGTGCGGTAGCTGGTGTCCTCCTCCCAGACCTGCTCGATCAGGTCCTCGTTGCCGACCACCGCGCCCTCCGCCCGCAGCAGCGCCTCCAGCACGGCGAACTCCTTGCGGGACAGCGCCAGCCGCCGCCCGTCCCGGGTGGCGGACCGCCCGGCGGTGTCCACGGCCAGCCCGCCCCGGCGCAGCACCGGCGGCAGCGCGGGCCGGGCCCGGCGGGCCAGGGCGAGGACCCGGGCGAGCAGTTCGTCGTAGGCGAAGGGCTTGGTGAGGTAGTCGTCGGCGCCCAGGCCGAGGCCCTCGACCCGGTCCCGGACGGTCCCGGAGGCGGTCAGCATCAGCACCCGGGTGAGGAGCCGCTCCCGGACCACCTGCCGGCACACCTCGTCCCCGTGCAGGCCGGGCAGGTCGCGGTCGAGGACCAGGACGTCGTACTCGCCCAGGCGCAGCTTGCGCAGGGCCTCCGGGCCGTCGGCCGCCTCGTCCACGGCCAGCGCGTCGCGCCGCAGCCCTTCGGCGATCATCTCCCGGAGGAACTCCTCGTCCTCCACCACCAGAACTCGCATGCCGTCCTCTTTACCCGAGTCCGGCATTTCGCCGTTGTAAGCATCCGCCGTTAGGGAAGCGAAACCCGCTCCCGGAGCAGGCTCGGGCGCATGAAGCGAACCCAGCGCACTCGCGGCACCACTTCCATGACCATGACCACGGCGGCCCTGCTGACCGGGCTGACCCTGTTCGTCACCGCCTGCTCGGGCGCGGGCGGCGGGGGCGGCGAGAAGGAGGACAAGGCCTCGGACGGCTCGGCGAGCGCCTCCGGTGGCTCCGGCGGCTCCGGTCCGAGCGCCGAGGACGCGGACCGGGCGCTCAAGGTCCGCCAGTGCCTCCGCAAGAACGGCATCGACGCCCCCGACCCGGAGCCCGGCCAGGACCCGCGCGGGATGACCCTGGGCGGCGGCTCGGACCCGGCCAAGATGCAGAAGGCCATGGAGGCCTGCGGCATGCAGGCCCCGGGCACCGGCAGCGGACCCACCCAGGAGGAGAAGGACAAGGAGCTCAAGTGGGTCCAGTGCATGCGCAAGAACGGCGTGAACCTGCCCGACCCGGTCTACAACGGCAACGCCCGGTCCGGGATCGAGATACCCAAGGGCCAGGAGCAGGCGTTCCAGGACGCCCAGAAGAAGTGCGAGAACGCGTGAGCCGGCGCACCGCCGGGCGCCGCCGCGGCGTGTGGCTGACGGCGGCCCTGGCCGTGCTGCTGGCCGCGGGCGGCGGCGGTTACGCCGTACTGGACGCCCGGGCCTCCGACCCGGAGGAGGGCTCCGGCCCGGGCCGGAACTCCGCCGCCCTGCCCCCGGACACCGCCCCGGTCCAGCGCGGCGACCTCAGCTCCGGACGGCGGGTGGAGGGCACCCTCGGCTTCGCACAGGAACGCAAGCTGAACGCGGCCGGTCCCGGGGTGCTGACCTGGATCGCGGAGAACGGCGCGAGCATCGCCCGGGACGGGAAGCTCTACGAGGTCAACGGCCGGGCGGTACGGCTGATGTACGGGTCCTCCCCCATGTACCGGCCGCTGAAGTCCGGGGACAAGGGCGAGGACGTCAAGCAGCTGAAGCGGAACCTCCAGGCCCTCGGCTTCGGCACCGGCCTGGACCCGGAGGACGGCAAGTTCACCGCGGGGACGGTGACCGCCGTCAAGCGCTGGCAGAAGTCCCACAAGGTGAAGCAGACCGGGCAGGTCGGCAAGGAGGACATCGCCTTCGCCTCCGGCCCGCAGCGGGTCCAGCGGGCCGACGCGGCCCTCGGCGACGAGCCGGGCCCGGGCCGCCCGGTCCTCACGGTCACCGGCACCGAGCGCATCGTCCGCTTCCGGATCGACGCCGCCCAGTCCGCGCAGGCCAGGACCGGCGAGAAGGTCACCGTCACGCTGCCCGCCGGGGGTACCGCCACCGGCCGCATCGACTCGGTCGGCGCTCCGCCGCCCGGCGGCGAGGGCGGGAACGGCGGCTCGGGCGGCGGAGCCGGCGGCGGGGGCGGCGGCAAGGCCGAGCTGGAGGTGGTGGTCGTCTTCGACGACCCCGCCAAGGCCCAGGGCCCGGACCGGTCCACGGTCTCCGTGGACCTGACCGCCGAGGTCCGCGAGAACGTTCTCTCGGTGCCGGTGAACGCCCTCCTCGCCCTCTCCGGCGGCGGGTTCGGCGTCCAGGTCGTCGAGAACGGCACGGTCCGCGAGGTCAAGGTGACCCTCGGCATGTTCGGCCAGGGCCGGGTCGAGGTCACCGGCGGCGGTCTGCGGGAGGGCATGAAGGTCGGGGTCCCCAGGACATGAGCACCCCCGCACCCACACCCGCACCCACCCGCACCCCAACCCACCAGGACGCCGCCCGGAACGTCGTCGAGCTCACCGGGGTCACCAAGGAGTACCCCGGCGGCGTCGCCGCCCTCCGCGGCGTCGACCTGACCGTCGGGGCGGGCGAACTCCTCGCCATCGTCGGCCCGTCCGGCTCCGGGAAGTCCACCCTGCTGCACATCGTCGGCACCCTGGACCGGCCCACCGCCGGCCGCGTCGCCATCGCCGGACACGATGTCGCCGCCCTCTCCGACCGGGCCCTGTCCGCACTCCGCGCCCGGCACGTCGGCTTCGTCTTCCAGTCCTTCCACCTGGTCCCCGGGATCAGCGCCCGCGCCAACGTCGCGGAAGGCCTGCTGTACTCGGGCCTGCCGCGCGCCGAGCGGCTGCGCCGGGCCGAGACCGCCCTGGACCGGGTCGGCCTCGGCGACCGCATGGACCACCGCCCGCACGAACTCTCCGGCGGCCAGAAGCAGCGCGTGGCCATCGCCCGCGCCGTCGCCGGCGAACCGGACCTGCTGCTCGCCGACGAACCCACCGGCGCCCTCGACACCGCCTCCGGCGAGTCCGTGATGGAACTCCTCCACGAACTCAACCGGGACGGCGCCACCATCGCCGTGATCACCCACGACCACGAGATCGCGGCGAGCCTGCCCCGGTCGGTCCGCATCCGCGACGGCGAGGTCGTGGCCGACGTACGGGCGACGGACCCGGAGGCCGCGTCATGAGCCGCAAGCTGCGCCCCGCCCGGCTGGGTCCCCGCGAGGTGCTGCACGTGGGCTCGGCCGGGCTGCGCTCCCGCCCCATGCGGGTGTTCCTGTCGGCCCTGGGCATCGCCATCGGCATCGCCACCATGATCGCGGTGGTCGGGATCTCCTCCTCCAGCCAGGCGAAGCTGCTGCGCGAGCTCGACAAGCTGGGCACCAACATGCTGGTCGTCTCTCCCGGCGCCTCCATGTTCGACGGCCAGGACACCAAGCTTCCCGCCGAGGCCCCCGGGATGATCTCCCGGATCGAGGGGGTGGAGTCGGTGGGCACCACCGCCGACCTCCCGGTGGCCGTCCGGCGGACCGAGAACATCCCGAAGGAGGAGACCGGCGGCATCACCGTCAAGGCCACCAAGGACGACCTGCTGGGCACCCTGCGCGCCGGGGTCGCCTCGGGGACCTGGCTGAACGCGGCCACCGGCCGCTACCCGGCCGTGGTCCTCGGCGATGTCGCCGCCCGACGTCTCGGCATCACCGCACCCGGCCAGCAGGTGTTCATCGACGGACGCTACTTCACCGTCGTCGGCATCCTCCGGCCGATCCCGCTCGCCCCCGAGATCGAGCGCTCGGCCCTGGTCGGCTGGGACGCGGCCACCTCGCTCCTCGGCTTCGACGGCCACCCCACCGCCGTCTACGAGCGCTCCACGGACGCCACCGTGCAGCAGGTCCGGTCACTGATCCCCAAGACCGCCAACCCGCAGACCCCCAGCGCCGTGAACGTCACCGACCCCTCGGCGGCCCTCCAGGCCAAGGCCGCCACCGAAGGCGCCTTCAGCACCCTGCTGCTGGGCCTCGGCGGGATCGCCCTGCTGGTCGGCGGGGTCGGCGTCGCCAACACCATGATCATCTCGGTGCTGGAGCGCCGCCACGAGATCGGGCTGCGCCGCTCCCTGGGCGCCACCAAGGGACAGATCCGCATCCAGTTCGTCACCGAGTCCCTGCTGCTGTCCGGACTCGGCGGCATCGCCGGAATCGCCCTCGGGGCCGCCGCCACCGGTGTGTACGCGCACTCCGGCGGCCTCCCCTGGGTGGTGCCCGCCTGGGCGGTCGGCGGCGGCTTCGGCGCCACCCTGTGCATCGGCACCGTCGCGGGCCTCTACCCGGCGGTCCGCGCCGCCCGGCTCTCCCCCACCCTGGCCCTGGCCGCGGCCTGACCGGCGGCCCGACCGGACGGAGGACACGGGCGGAGGCCAAGGGACGGACAAACCCCTCGGTCTCCGCCCGCCCCAGGCTTACCCTGATCTGATGCGAACTCCCAGGCGGGCCGCCCGCATCGTGATCCAGTCCCCCGAAGGCGCGGTGTTCCTCTTCCGCGAGAGCCACGACAGGAACGGCGTCCACTGGCTGCCCCCGGGCGGCGGGATCGACCCCGGCGAGACCCCCGAGGACTGCGCCGTCCGGGAACTCCGCGAGGAGACCGGCTGGGCCGACCTGACCCCGCAGCGGCTGCTCTGCACCTGGGAGCACGACTTCGTGCACACCGGGCACCCGGTCCGCCAGCACGAGTACATCTACCTGACCACCGGCCCCCACCGCCCGCCGGCCACCGACACCCCGCAGGCCGACTGGCACTGGCTCGACCCGCAGAGCCTGGCCGCCCTCACCGAACCGGTCTGGCCCCCCGGCCTGGCCGTCCTCCTCGACCGCCCCGCCGAACAGACCCCGGTCCACCTGGGCCTGTTCCGCTAGCACCGCCCCGCTCCCTCTCGTACATCCGTCTGTACGGCTCCGATTGGTGTACAGGACGGGTCACATCCCGTGACGATGGCCAGCCCGGGAGGTGACCACCATGACGAACAACATGGTCGAGGACGAGTACCCCAGCGAGGAGCACGGCGATCCGGTGCTCGAACTGCGGAACTTCGGACGGCTGATCCAGGCGTTCCGCAAGAAGTGCGAGATCACCCAGGAGGAGATGGCCGTCCTGGTCCGCTACTCGGTCGAATACGTGGGGTCCGTGGAACAGGGCCGCCGCTTCCCGTCCGAGGCCTTCATCAAACGGGTGGAGGGAGTGCTCCGCACGGACGGCGTGATCATGACCGCCCACCGCGAGCTCAACGCCAGGCGGGGGCTGGCGTCCTGGTTCCGGCAGTGGGCGAGGCTGGAGGACACGGCGGTCAGCCTCTACACGTACGAGTGCCGCTCCATCCCGGGCCTGTTGCAGACCGAGGCCTACGCGCGGGCGCTGATCCTGTCGGTACCGCCACTGCCACAGCCCGAGGAGCTGGAAACTCGTCTGGCCTCCCGTTTGGCCCGGCAGAAGCTGCTGCACCGGTCCCCGTACATCGCGCTCAGCTTCATCATCGACCAGGTGGTCATCGAGCGGCAGACAGGTGGCCCGGACGTCACCCGGGAGCTGATCGACCACCTGCTGGAATGTGCGGCGCTGCCGAACGTGGACCTCCAGATCGTCCCGACCGTCTGCCCGGAACATGCGGGACTGGGCGGCTCGTTTCGCCTCCTCGAAACGGACGAGCACGAGTGGCTCGGGTACGCGGAAGGACAGCGCAACGGGAGGGTGTTGACCCAGCCCGAGGACATCAGCGCGCTCCACCAGCGGTATGCAAAACTTCGCATCCAGGCCCTCAATCCGGCGGACACCGTGGGCCTGCTGAAGCGAATGCGAGGAACGTTATGAGCGGCAACTCCGGTCTGCACTGGTTCAAGAGCAGCTACAGCAGCAGTGACGGCGACAGCTGCGTCGAGGTCGCGCTGGCCTGGCACAAGTCCTCGTACAGCAGCAGCGACGGCGACGACTGCGTGGAGGTCGCGGCCTGCGCCGACGCCGTGCACGTCCGGGACTCCAAGGTGACGGACGGGCCCGAGTTCGGGGTGTCGGCCGCCGCCTGGAACGCCTTCGTGGGCGGGGTCACCGCCTAGGAGCGTGGGTCGGTAACGGACCAATCGTCGGACGGGCCGAGGTGGTCCCGGAGGGCGCGCTGGCCGGTGTCGGTGACAACGACGGCGCGGCCGGTGCCGATCTGAGTGATCCAGTCGGCGTCGAAGGCATGCCGGCATACGGCGGCACCGACGGCGCCGGCCAGGTGGGGGCGGCGTTCTGTCCAGTCCAGGCATGAGCGGACAGGCGGACGCCGCTTGTCGGGCGGAAGGGTGATGCCGAGCTCGCTCAGCCAGGCGGTCCCGTTTCCGGTGAGCGTCAGTCCATGCTCCCAGTCGAGCAGTCCCCGATCGGTCATGGCCCTGGTGATCGCGACCCCGAGGGCGCCGGCGAGGTGGTCGTAGCAAGTGCGGGCGCGGGCCAGCGCCCGGCTGCGGTTGACAGCCGGCAGTGAGTGGGGCGGGGTGGCTCGTAGAGGCGCCATCGAGGCGAGGTTCTCGATCAGTTCCGCCGCGGCGGGGCCGGCCAGGCGAACGTAGCGATGACGGCCCTGACGCTCCTGTGCCAGCAATCCTCCGGCGACAAGGAGGTTCAAGTGCTCAGTCGCAGTCGAGGCGGCCACCCCGACATGGCGGGCCAACTCGGTCGCGGTCCAGGCCCGGCCGTCCAGCAGCGCGAGGCAGAACCCGGCGCGGGTGTTGTCGGCCAGGAGACCGGCCAGGGCGGCCAGGTCCGGGCCTTCGGCATGCGCGTCACGGTTGTTCATCACCGTCCATCATCCACCGCGGATCCTTCGGCGCGCGCCGAAGATTCTCCGCCCTACCGTCGGGTCCCATGAACACCCTGACGCCGGACAGCGCGCCCGCCGACACCTCGGCGGACCATGTGACCATCACACCGAGCATCCTGTACTTCGGAACACCCGTCGTGCTGCTCTCCACGGAGAACGAGGACGGCTCCTTCAATCTCGCGCCGATCTCCTCGGCGTGGGCACTGGGCCAGGTGGTCGTCCTGGGTGTGGGGGTCGAGGGGCAGACCGCGCACAACCTCCGCAGCCGGCCCGAGCTCGTGATCAACCTGCCCGCGCCGACCCAGTGGCCGGCGGTGGAACAGCTCGCGCCGCTCACCGGGCGCACCCCCGTGCCCGTGGACAAGCAGGGCGCCTTCCGATCCGAGCGGGACAAGTTCACGGCCGCCGGGCTGCGACCTGAGCCCTCCGCGCTGGTCCGGCCGCCCCGGGTCGCCGAATGCCCCCTGCAACTGGAGGCCCGAGCCGCCCGGGTCCAGCCCGACGTCTCCGGTGTGTTCCTCATCGTCGAAGCCCAGGTGCTCAAGGTCCACGCCGATCCGCGCATCGTCGTCCCCGGCTCTCAGCACGTCGACCCCGCGAGGTGGAGTCCGCTGATCTACAACTTCCGCCACTACTACGGACTCGGCCCCGAGCTCGGCCACAGCTTCCGTTCCCAGACACCCCGCTGAACCTCACCCGGTCCCCGCACCTCGACGACAGCCCTCAGGCGCCGACAGGACGACCGCGACCGATCCCGGCGGTCGGCGGGACGGGTAGGGGCCGGCCCGCCTCGGAGGTGTTCTCCCGGGTGCCGAAGCCGACGGTCATCCGGGTCGCCCGTTCCGTCTCGTCGCCGATCCGGTGGAGGCGCAGGCCCGCGTAGCCCTTCTCCCCCGGGCCGATCGTGGCGATCGCGCGGTGGTCGGACTCCAGCGGTCCGATGGGGTCCGGGGAGTCCCCGAGGCGCACCCACGGGTAGCGGTAGAGGGTGCAGGGCGCGTCCCCGGTGTTGGTGGCCGTCAGGAGGACGTGCCGTCGGCCGTCCTGGCGGTAGAAGGCCGTGTCGAGCGAGATGTCCGCAGCGCCGCACGGGGTGGTGGCGGGCTTCGCGGGGGCGGACGCGCCCGGGGTGCCGGTGGGCGCGGCGGCGGGCGGGGCCGCCTTGCCGTCCGTACCGGCGGCGACCGGGACGCAGGCGGCGACCGACAGCAGGGCCGCCGCGGCGGCCAGGACGGCGGGGATGCGGAGCGCGCCGGTGGTCGGGTTCCGACGACGACCCCGAGGGCTCTTCCATGGGCAAATCCCCCTTGGCGGGCGGCGGCCCGGGGGCTCGGCGGGCTGCCGGGATAGGCTGCCGCCGACGGGAAGAGACACGGGGCGGGCGGGGCGGGGACATGACACTGCGGGACGGAGATCCGCGGGCGATCGGCGGTTACGTCCTGATCGACCGGCTCGGGTCCGGCGGCATGGGAACGGTCTTCTCCGGGCGCGCGGCCTCCGGGCGGCTGGTCGCCGTGAAGGTGGTGCACCAGCAGTTCGCCGACGACCCGGAGTTCCGGACCCGGTTCCGGCAGGAGGTGGCGGCCGCCCGCCGGGTGAGCGGCGCCTTCACCGCGCCCGTGGTGGACGCCGATCCCGACGCCGACCGGCCCTGGATGGCCACCCAGCTGGTTCCCGGCCGGACGCTCGGCGCCCGGGTGAAGGGCGACGGGCCCCTGCGCGGGGACGAACTGCGGGTCCTGGCGCTGGGGCTGGTGGAGGCACTGCGCGAGCTGCACACCACCGGGGTGATCCACCGCGATCTGAAACCGGACAACGTGCTGCTGACGGACGACGGGCCGCGGGTCATCGACTTCGGGATCTCGCGGGCCGCCGGACAGCAGACCCTGACCTCCACCGGGCAGATCCTGGGCACCCCGCCGTTCATGTCGCCCGAGCAGCTGTCGGCCCCGCAGCGGGTGAAGCCCTCCTCGGACGTGTTCTCGCTGGGGTCGGTGCTGGTGTTCGCGGCCACCGGGCGGGGGCCGTTCGACGCGGACTCGCACTACATGACGGCCTACCGGGTGGTTTCGGTGCCGCCCGAGCTGGGGGAGGTCGAGGAGCCGCTGCGCTCGCTGCTGGGCGCCTGCCTCGCCAAGGAGCCCGAGGCCCGGCCGGGCCCGAACGCGCTGCTGGCCGCACTGGCGGAGCTCCCGGCAGCCGCCTGGGAGCACGTCTCCGGTCCGGTGGGCTCCGGTCCGGCGGCCGGGGCGCCTTCCCGGGCCGAGGGCTCGGCGGCCACCGGCGGCACGGGGGACGCGGGCGGGGCGGTGCTCCTCGGGGCGGCGGCGCCCGGCGGTCCGACCCGGCGGTCCGGGCCGCCCACCGGGCCCGTCGCGGACCTGGAACCGGTGACCGGGCCCGCGGGTGGCGGCGGGCGGCGGCCGGGGCGGCCGGGGCGGCGGGGGCGGCGGGGGATCCTCGCCGGGGTGCTCGCGGTCGCGGTGCTCGCCGGCGGCGGCACCTACCTCGGCCTCGGCCTCCGGGACGACGGCCCCGGGGCCGACCCCAAGACCCCGGGAACGGCGAGCAGTCCGGCCGGGCAGCGCTCGCCCTCGGCGTCGGCCCCGCCCGCGTCCGGCCGGTCCGCGGTGACCGGCACCCTGTCCGCGTACGCGCCCACCATCGGCGGCAACGCGGACGGCACCCACGCCTACGCCGACTCCTCCGCCCGCCGCCCCGCCGGCTGGCGGGCCTGGAGCGGGGCGGCCGGGGCGGGCAACTGCGTCTACGCGGACGCCTCGCTCGTGTGCGGCACGCCCAGCCCGACCGGCGACAGGTTCGGCACCCTCACCCGCTACGACGCGGCGACCGGCCTGGTCCAGTGGACGCAGGACATGAGCATCCGGAACGAGGCCCCCGTGGTGGACGGGGACACCGTGGTGGTGCTCGGCGACAACGGGTTCACCGCCGTCGCCATGGCCGACGGCGGCATCCGCGGGCAGAACCGCACCGACACGAAGTTCCGTCGGCTGACCCTGGACCCGCAGGGCGGGCGGGCATACGCGGTGAACGACCAGGGCACGGTGACGGCCGTGGAGACGCGGGCCGCCCAGACCCTGTGGACGACCACCGTGGAACCCTCCGACGACGGCTATCCGGCGCTGCGGGTGGCGGGCGGCCGGGTGTACGTGCAGGGGCGGCTGCAGAACCCCGACGTCGGGTTGCAGGCCTTCATGGCGGCCGTGAACGGGGCCACCGGGAAGCAGATCCCCATCGGGGTCGAGGACGCCACCATCTTCCCGATGTCCGCGCCCTGCCAGTCGCGCGGGATGGCGGTGCTGCCGAAGGGCAGCCGGGAGGCCGTGTTCCTGTGCAACCGGGACAGCGGGCCGAGCGTGCTGCGCGGGGAGACCGGGAAGGACGAGGCGATCGACATCCCGTACGGCGGGCAGCCGCTGTCCGGACTGGCGGTGGCCGCCGGCCGGACGTACCTGATGGCGGCCTCGCTGAGCGGTGAGCCCGCCTTCATGGAGCTCAACCAGGACTCCGGCGGCGCCCTCTGGCGGCTCCCGCTCCCCCGGGACTGCGCCGACTCCCGGCGCCCGGAGGCGGCGAACGCGGTGGTGGTGACGGACGGACTGGCCTATGTGCGGTGCCGGAACTCCGGCGTGGTCGTGGACCTGGCCACCCGGAAGAAGGTCAAGGAGTTCGAGGTCCCGGGCGGGGTCCGCCAGGTCCGCGAGGGCCCGGAAGGCTTCCTGGTGGTCGGCGGCCTGGTCTACACCCCGACCGCCAAGGGCTGGTCCTCGGTCCAGCCGACCGCCCTGTAGCCCCACCGGACGGGGCCGGCGGCCGCGTGTGCGGCGCCGGCCCGGGCGGCGGATACTGGGGCGGAAGGGGGCAGCGGGGGACCGGCGCGAGCCGGGGCGGCACCCGGGCAGCGCCGGGACAGCACCCCGCGCAGCGCCTTCCGGCACCTTGGAGGTTGCCATGCTCCGTCGGCCGATCGCCCGCTGGGCCGGGCTGTCCCTCGCCGTGGGAACGGCCCTGACGCTCACCGTGACCGTCCCGACGGGGGCCTCGGCCGCCGTGGGCGCCGTACAGGTCACCCTGAGCACCCCCGGGGACGGGGGAAAACTCATAGGCGCTCCGATCAAGGTCATCAACTCGCCGACGGACGGGAAGTGCTACACCCTCGACGAGGTCTTCCCCGACCCGCCCGAGGGCAGCGCCTTCGGGTCCGTCAGCAACAACACCTCCACGGCCGTGTTCATCTACCAGGGCGAGAACTGCTCGGGCGCACCCTGGGACCCCACCCCGATGAGCCCCGGCGGCGTGGTGATCGGCCCTCCGATCCACTCCTTCAAGATCAAGCCCGGGGCCACCCTGGAGGCCCCCACCACCAACCCGCCCCCGGCCAACCCCTGACGCGGGGCGGGCCGGGAACCGGCCGGATCACTTCCAGCGGGTGACCTGGTAGGTGGCGCGGGAGCCGGGGGCGGGGTCGAGACGGGCCCAGGCGAGGTGGTCGCCCTTGGCGAGGAGTCTGCCGGTCCGGCCTGCGGCAGTCCTGGCCGGTCGGGGCGGGGAAGGGGCGGAAGACCCCCTTGGCGTCGGTCAGACCGACGGTGGCCGTGCGCAGCCGCAGCGGGGCGGGCTTCCACGGAGGCGGTGTCCGCGTCGATCACCGGAATGCAAACACGGGGTCGGCGCCCCGGCAATCGGTCCCGGTGATCACGGGGGCGGTCCCGGCCATTCCGCAACCGGTCGGGGAATTGCGCAACCGGATTCCGCCGACCGCCCCGGACCTGCGCGTTCGGGCGCGGGCCGGGGCGGTGGGCGGGCGCCCGGGGGCGGGTCAGGCGCCGGGGCCCGCCCAGAGGCCGTCCGGGGTGAGGCCCAGGAGGTCGATGGCGTTGCCGCGGACGATGCGGTCCACGTCGGCGGGGGGCAGGTGGCCCATCTGGGCCTCGCCGACCTCCCGGGACTTGGGCCAGGTGGAGTCGGAGTGCGGGTAGTCGGTCTCGTAGAGGACGTTGCCGACGCCGATGGCGTCCAGGTTCTTCAGACCGAACGCGTCGTCGAAGAAGCAGCCGTAGACGTGCTCGGTGAACAGCTCGGACGGCGGCCGGTGGACCTTGTCGGCGACGCCGCCCCAGCCGCGGTTCTCCTCCCAGACCACGTCGGCGCGTTCCAGGATGTAGGGGATCCAGCCGATCTGGCCCTCCGCGTACATGATCTTCAGGTTGGGGAAGCGTTCGAACTTGCCGCTCATCAGCCAGTCGACCATGGAGAAGCAGCAGTTGGCGAAGGTGATGGTGGAGCCCACGGCGGGCGGGGCGTCGGCGGAGGTGGAGGGCATCCGGCTGGAGGAGCCGATGTGCATGGCGATGACCGTGCCGGTCTCGTCGCAGGCCTGGAGGAAGGGGTCCCACTCGTCGGTGTGGACGGACGGCAGGCCCAGGTGCGGGGGTATCTCGGAGAAGGCGACGGCGCGGACCCCGCGGGCGGCGTTGCGGCGGACCTCGGCGGCGGCCAGGCGGGCGTCCCAGAGCGGGATCAGGGTGAGCGGGATCAGCCGACCGCCGGCCTCGGGGCCGCACCACTCCTCGACCATCCAGTCGTTGTAGGCGCGGACGCCCAGCAGACCCAGCTCGCGGTCCTTGGCCTCGGTGAAGGTCTGGCCGCAGAAGCGCGGGAAGGTGGGGAAGCAGAGGGCGGACTGGACGTGGTTGACGTCCATGTCGGCGAGCCGGTCCGGGACGGAGAAGGAGCCCGGGCGCATCTGCTCGTAGGTGATGACCTCCAGTTTGATCTCGTCCCGGTCGTAGCCGACGGCGGTGTCGAGGCGGGTCAGCGGCCGGTGCAGGTCCTCGTAGACCCACCAGTCGCCGATCGGGCCGTCGTCGCCGGGCGCTCCCATGACCGGGGCGAACTTGCCGCCGAGGAAGGTCATTTCCTTGAGGGGGGCGCGGACCACGCGCGGGCCGGTGTCGCGGTATTTGGACGGGAGCCGGTCCCGCCAGACGTGAGGGGGCTCCACTGTGTGGTCGTCCACCGAGATGATCTTCGGGAAGGTCTCCATGGGTCTTACGGTAGCGCTGATCTGACGAACCGTCAGCTAGTTGGGACGTGCTCGGTACACGGGCGGGGCCCGGGTGGGCTGACGTGCCCGCAGCAAACAGGGCAGACTGACCGTTGCACTCGACAACGGATCGCAACGGATCGCAACGGGCCGCGACGGAGCGACGAGGGAGGGGAAGACAGATGGAGGGCAAGGCCGGCACACCCGCCATTCCGCAGCAGCGCACCGCCCCCCAGGGCGGCCGGACCGCCGAACAGGCCCCGCCCGGACCCCGCTTCGCCGTACTCGGCCCCATCCGCGCCTGGCGCGGAACCGAACCACTCGCTTCCGGAAGCCCCCAGCAGCGCGCCCTGCTCGCCGCCCTGCTGCTGCGCGAGGGCCGGACCGCCACCGCCCCCGAGCTGATCGACGCCATCTGGGGCGAGGACCCGCCCCCGCAGGCCCTGGCCACCATCCGCACCTACGCCTCCCGGATCCGCAAGATCCTCGACCCGGGCGCCCTGGTCAGCGAGTCCGGCGGCTACGCCATCCGGCTCGGCACCCCCGTCGCCCTCGACCTCGCGGAGGCCCGCGAACTCGCCGCCGCCGCCGACACCGCACGCACCACCGGCGACCGCCCCACCGCCCGCGTCCTGCTCGGCCGCGCCCTGGACCTGTGGGACGGCGAACCGCTCGCCGGGGTGCCCGGACCGTACGCCGACACCGAACGCACCCGGCTCGGCGAATGGCGGCTCCAGCTCCTGGAGACCCGGCTCGACCTCGACCTCGACCTCGGCAGCCACGCCGAGGCCGTCTCCGAGCTCACCGCCCTCACCGCCGCCCACCCGCTGCGCGAACGGCTCCGCGAGCTCCTCATGCTCGCCCTCTACCGCAGCGGCCGGCAGGCCGAGGCCCTCGCCGTCTACGCCGACACCCGCCGGCTGCTCGCCGACGAGCTCGGCGTGGACCCGCGCCCCGAGCTCTCCGCCCTCCAGCAGCGGATCCTGCGCGCCGACAGCGAACTCGACCGCACCGCCGCCCCCGAACCCGCCACCGCGCCCCGCCCGGTCCGGCCCGCCCAGCTGCCCGCCACCGTGCCCGACTTCACCGGCCGGACCGCCTTCGTCCAGGAGCTCTCCGAGATCCTCTCCGCCTCCGAGGGCCAGGTGATGGCGGTGTCCGCGCTGGCCGGCATCGGCGGCGTCGGCAAGACCACCCTGGCCGTGCACGTGGCCCACGCCGCCCGCCCCCGGTTCCCCGACGGCCAGCTGTACGTGGACCTCCAGGGCACCGAGGCCCGCCCCGCCGAACCCGTCGCCGTGCTCGGCGCCTTCCTCCGCGCCCTCGGCACCCCCGACACCGCCATCCCCGACACCGCCGCCGAACGGGCCGCGCTGTATCGCTCCACCCTCGACGGCCGCCGCGTCCTCGTCCTCCTCGACAACGCCCGGGACGCCGCCCAGGTCCGCCCGCTGCTGCCCGGCACCGCCGGCTGCGCAGCCCTGGTCACCAGCCGGGTCCGGATGGCCGGACTGGCCGGGGCACACCTGGTCGACCTCGACGTGATGTCCCCCGAGGAGGCCCTCCAGCTGTTCACCCGGATCGTCGGCGCGGAACGGGTCGGCGCCGAACGGCAGGCCGCCCTGGACGTGGTCGGCGCCTGCGGGTTCCTGCCGCTGGCCATCCGGATCGCCGCCTCCCGGCTGGCCGCCCGCCGCACCTGGACGGTGTCGGTGCTGGCCGCCAAGCTCGCCGACGAGCGCCGCCGACTGGACGAGCTCCAGACCGGCGACCTCGCCGTGAAGGCCACCTTCGAACTCGGCTACGGCCAGCTGGAGCCCGGCCAGCAGCGGGCCTTCCGGCTGCTGGGCCTCGCCGACGGCCCGGACATCTCCCTCGGCGCGGCCGCCGCGCTGCTGGACCTGCCCGAGCACACCACCGAGGACCTCCTCGAAGCCCTGGTCGACTGCTCCCTGCTGGAATCGGCCGCGCCCGGCCGCTACCGCTTCCACGACCTCGTACGCCTCTACGCCCGGGCCTGCGCCGAACGCGACGAGCGGCCCGAGTCCGGAGGCCGGGACGCGCTCTCCCGGCTGCTGGACTTCTACCTGGCCAGCGTGGCCGCCGTGTACGCGCTGGAGCGGCCCGGTGACCGGCTGGTCGGCCACCTGGCCCCGACCGCCCACCCCGGCCCGGCGTTCGCCGACCGGCACGCCGCCCTGGACTGGCTGTACGCGGAGGCGAACCCGCTGCTGGCCTGCGTACGGCAGACCGCCGCCCGGCAGCACGACACCCCCGGCCCGCTGCGCCGGGCCGTGGACCTGCTGTGGGCCGGGAAGGACCTCCTGGAATCGGGGGCCAACTCCAAGCAGTACGAGTCCGCCGCCATCGCGCTGCGCGAGGCCGCGGAGAACGCCCGCGACCCGCACGCCGAGGGCCGGGCCCGGACCATCCTCACCAACGTGCACCTGGTGGCCGGCCGGTTCGCCGAGGCCGACGACGAGGCCCGGCAGGCCACCGCGCTGGCCCGGGCCGCCGGGGACCCGCTGCCCAGTTGCTGGGCGCCCAACGACCGGGGCATCATCGCGCTCTACGAGGGCCGCAACGAGGACGGCGAACGCCACCTCCTGGAAGCCATCGGCAACTTCCGCGCCGACGGCAACAAGGTCGGCGAGGCCAGCGCCCTGTGCAACCTGTCCCGGATCCGGGCCAACCTGGGCCGGCTGCCCTCCGCCATCGAGCTGGCCGAGGAGGGCATCGCCATCTACGACCGGATGGGGCTCACCCTGCGGCTGGCCAACGGGCGGTACGCGCTGGGCACCGTGCTGATCCAGGCGGGCCGGCTCAAGGAGGCCCTGGAGCAGCTGTCCGAGGCCCGGTCGCTGTTCCACGACAACCGGCAGCCGCTGTGGGAGGGCATCACCCACTACCGGCTCGCCGAGGTCCACCTGGCCTCCGGACGGGCCACCATGGCGGCCTCGCACGCCGAACAGGCCATCGCCCTGCGGGTGATGGGCGGGGAGTGGCGGCGGGCCTGCGTGGTGATGGTGCTGGGCCGGGCGCTGTACCGGATCGGGCAGATCGACCGGGCGCGGGCCTGCTGGAAGGACGCCCAGGCGGTGTTCGAGCAGCTGGGATCCGCCGAACTCGCCGAGGTGCGCGCCCTGCTGTCCTCGGAACTGGCCGCCTGAACGGGCGCCGCGGGGGCGTTCATCGTTCGTTTATCCCGGTCCGACATGATGGGTTCATCGACCCGAGGCGCCGGGGGGCATGCGGGTCGGACAGGAAAGACCCGTTCGGCGGTCCACGGGGGAATCGCCGAACGGGACGGCCAACCTTCAGGAGTGGACGATGACGACTGAGAACGCGATTCCGGGCGAGGGCGACATCATCTCGCTGGACAACCACGCCACCGGCATCGAGATCAAGCCCGACCCCACCAAGCCGGTGGTCAAGCCGGGCACCAAGCCGGGGGCCGGCCCGCTGGACAACCACGCCACCGGCGAGGAGCTCCAGACGCTCGACAACCACGCGACCGGCCCGCGTCCGTAACCCGGACCGGCCGGCACGGGGGAACCACGGGGGGCACGGGGGAACGTACGGGGGACGTACGGGGGGTGTGCGGCGGTCGCGGTGGCCCGGAGGGGGAGCCATCGGGGCCGCCGCACACGTGCGTCCGGACGGCCCGGACCGCCCGGCGGGCTAAGCGCGGGCGGCGGCCTCGATCAGGTCGGACACCGGGCCGGGCCGGGAGGCCAGCGAGGCGTGTCCGGCGTCGAGTTCGACGAACTCGCGGGGGGCCATCCGGTCCGCCATCATCCGCTGGTTGGCCGGGTGGATCATCCGGTCCTCCCGGGACAGCTGGTACCAGGTGGGCTTGGCCCGCCAGGCCGGGGCCGTGACGGTGTCCCCGAAGGTGCCGGCCAGCGGGGCCTTCTGGGTCACCGCCATCACCCGGGCCTCCTCGGCGGCCAGGTCCTGGCAGAAGCTCTCGTGGAACTTGTCCTGCCGGAGCCACAGATAGCCGTCGGAGTCCGGGGCCAGGTTCGGGAAGGCCGCCGGCGGGTTCTGCTCGCTGATCTGCCCGGGGCTCTCGCCCGCGTCGGGCGCGAAGGCGGCGATGTAGACGAGCCCGGTGACGTTCGGCAGGTCCCCGGCCTCGGTGATCACCGCCCCGCCGTAGGAATGGCCCACCAGCAGGACCGGTCCGTCGACCTGCCGGACCATCCGGCGGGTCCGCTCCGCGTCCTCCGCGAGGGAGGTCAGCGGCAGCTCGACGGCGCGCAGCTCGCCGAGGCCGCGCCGGTCCAGCTCGGTGATGACCTTCGACCAGTGGGCGGCGCCGCCCCAGAATCCGTGGACCAGGACGACCGTGGGCTCTTCTGTCATGCGGCGGAAGGTAGCGGGACCGGACCGGGCGGCCGGGGAGGACACCCTAGGGTGGGGGGCATGTTCGCTCCCTCGGGTCCCAGCGTGCGTGAACTGGCCGTCCAGGCCCTGTCCTCCGTCGAGCGGGGCTACGACCTGCTCGCCCCCAAGTTCGACCACACCCCGTTCCGGACCCCGGACCGGATGCTCGACGCCGTGGAGGAGGCCCTCGCCGCGGAGGTGGGCACGGTCCCGGCCGGGCTGGACCTGTGCTGCGGCACCGGTGCCGGTACGGGCCTGCTGCGGCGGCTGTGCCGGGAGCGGGTGACCGGGGTGGACATCAGCGCCGGCATGCTCGCGGAGGCCGGGCGCCGCCACGGGCCGGACGGCGACCGCGGCGACGGGTACGGGCCGGGCGGCGGTCCGGCCGTGGACTTCGTCCGGGCCGACGCCCGGGAGCTGCCGGGCGGCCCGGACCGGGCGTACGACCTGACCGGCCGCTACGACCTGGCGGTCAGCTTCGGGGCCTTCGGCCACTTCCTGCCCGCCGAGCGGCCCGCCCTGTTCCGCGGGGTGCACGGGGCGCTGCGGCCGGGCGGGGTGTTCGCGTTCCCGATCGGGGCCCCGCTGCCGGCCGGCTCCCCGCTCTACTGGGCGGCGGCCGGGTTCGACGCGGCGATGCGGGTGCGGAACGCGGTGTGGCGGCCGAGCTTCGTCATGTACTACCGGACCTTCCCGTTCGGGGCGGTCCGGGCCGATCTGGAGCGGGCCGGGTTCGGCGTGGAGACCCTGCCGCTGGACCGGTTCGGCCGACGCCCGGACGGCACCCCGAACTGGCGGCTCCTGCTGGCCCGCCGCCCGGCCTGAACCGGGCCGGGCCCGGCGGGCTCACCAGACGCTGGACATGCTGAGCCGGACCCGTTCCTGGTCGGGCCGGACCTCGCGGCCGGTCCGCAGGGCGGTCAGGTCCTCCGTGGTCAGCGCCCGGCCGTAGATCCGCAGGTCGTCCAGGGCGCCCCGGTAGTAGGCCTTGTGGTCGGGCTGGGTGCCGATGTAGACGGTGAAGGCGTCCTCCGGCTGGAAGGCCATGTGGCCGTCCTCCAGGTCGGTGACCTGGGCCGGGCCGCCGTCCACGGACAGCTGGAGCTGGCGGCCCACCCGCTGGACGACCACATGCCGCCAGCGTTCCCCGTGGAAGCGGCCCTGGGTGGCCACGGTGGCCGGCTTCCGGCCGCCGCCGTTGATCCGCGCCTCGATCCGGCCGTCGACGGTCTCGACGACCAGCTGCCGGTTGGGGGCGTTCTGCCCGGAGGCCCACAGCAGCGGCTGCCGGCCGGTGCCGCCGTCGAACCGCACCCAGGCGGCGACCGCGAAGTCCCCGCCCAGCCGCAGCGAGTCGGTGCAGTTGACCAGCCGCAGGTAGTCGGTGGTGCCGTTGAGGTACAGCGCCTTGCCGGACTCGCGGGCGATGATCCCCGGGCGGCCGTGGACCAGGGCGTGGTTCTTGTTCGGGGTGTCGTCGCTGGTGCGGCGGGGGGTGAGGTCCTCGGCGGCCGGGCCCACCCAGGAGGGGTCGAAGGCGGTGAACTTCAGCGAGCCGGTGGAGTTGGTGGTGCCGGTCTCGTAGAGCAGGCCGACCTCGCCGTTGCGCATCAGCGCCATCTCCGAGTACCCGGCGCGTTCCCGGGCGACCACGGCCCCCTTGGAGGACCAGGTGGCGCCGCCGTCCCGGGAGGTGCGCACGGCGAGCGTCCAGCGGTCGGAGAACTCGGCGCCGGGGCGGGTCGGGGAGGAGAACAGCAGCGGGCCGCCGGGGACCTGGAGCAGGGAGCCGGAGACCGGCGGGGCCGCCAGGTTGGGGACCGGCCGGAAGCCGGGTTCGGGGAACTCGGCGGCGGTGACGTCCTCGATGACCGCGGACACCCGGTGGTCGGTGGTGCCGCAGGTCTGGGTGGACCGGGCGTTGATGTAGATGCGGCCGTCGGGCAGCTCGGTCAGGGCCGGCTCGCCGGGGGCCGGGCTGCCCTCGGGGGCGTCCCAGCTGGCGCCGAGCTCCCAGGACAGGCCGCCGTCGTCGCTGTAGTAGAGCATCGCCCCGTGGGCGTTGCCGCGCTTGCGGTAGTCACCGGTGACGACCATCCGGCCGGGCTTGCCGCTCTCCTCGGAGCGCAGCTGGATGCCATGCCCGGGGCCCACCGACACCCACTCCCAGTCCGCCCGCTTGAGCTGGCCGAGGGAGGTGAGGGCGGCGGTCCAGGTGGCCCCGTCGTCGGTGCTGTGCGCCATCCGGAGTTCCCGCGGGGCCCGGACCCGGTCGCCCTTGGGGCCGGCGCTCCAGTCGTTGTACGCGTACATGAGGGTGAGCCGGCCGGACTCGGAGTCGACCATGGGGACCGGGTTGCCGAAGCCGCCGGAGTCGTCGGCGCCGCGGATCACCTGGAGCGGGCCCCAGGTGCGTCCGTGGTCGGTGGACCGCTTCATGACCAGGTCGATGTCGCCGATGTCGGCGCAGCCCTTGGTGCGGGCTTCGGCGATGGCCAGCAGCTGGCCGGTCGTGGTGGTGGTCAGGGTGGGGATCCGGAAGCAGTCGTAGCCCTCGGTGAACGCGGTGAAGGGCGCGGAGAGCTCCGCGGGCAGCGGTCCGGTCCGCACCGCCTCGGTGGCGGCCGGCGGCTTGTCCCCGCCGTCCTCGGGCAGCAGCACGACGATGCCCACGATGAGCACGGCGAGGGCCACGATGGCCCCCAGGACGGGACCCTCCCAGCGGAACCGGATGACTGATCTTTGCCTGGTCACCCGTGCAGGCTAGCCCGAACGGGTGAACACCTCGGCCTCCGCCCGGGGTCGTCCCCCGGCGGCCCGTCAGGACGGGGCGTGCGGCCGGGCCCGGAGCTCGGTCTTGAGGACCTTGCCGCTGGCGTTGCGCGGGAGTTCGGGGACGAACTCGACCTGGCGCGGCACCTTGTAGTTGGCCATCTCCCGGCGGGACCAGGCGATCAGGTCGTCCGAGGTGAGGGTGGCGCCGGGGCGGCGGACCGCGTAGGCCTTGCCGACCTCGCCGAGGCGGGGGTCGGGGACGCCGACCACGGCCACGTCGGCGATGTCCGGGTGCAGTCCGAGGAGCTGTTCGATCTCGGCCGGATAGGCGTTGAACCCGCCGACGATGAACATGTCCTTGATCCGGTCGGTGATCCGCAGGTTGCCGGCCGGGTCCAGCACCCCGATGTCCCCGGTCCGCAGCCAGCCCTCCGGGGTGATGGCGCGGGCGGTCTCCTCGGGGTCCTCGTAGTAGCCGCGCATCACGTGGTGGCCGCGGACCTGGACCTCGCCCGCCTCACCGGGCGGCAGCACCTGCCCCTCGGGGCCGGTGATCCGGACCTCGGTGCCGGGGATGGCCCGGCCGGAGGTGGCGGCCACGGTCTCGGCCGGGTCCCCGCGCCGGCACATGGTGACGATGCCGCTGGCCTCGGAGAGGCCGTACGCGGTGAGCACGGTGGCGATCTTCAGCTCGGCGCGGAGCCGCTCGACCAGCCGGAGCGGGACCACCGCCGCGCCGGTGACCACCAGCCGCAGGGCGGAGAGGTCGTGGTGGTCGCGGGCCGGGTGGTCGAGCAGCGACTGGTGCAGGGTGGGCGGGCCGGGGAGGACGGAGATCCGCTCGGCGGCCACGTTGGCGAGGACGGTCTCCACGTTGAACACCGGCTGCGGGACCATGGTGGCCCCGCGCATCAGGCAGGCGATGATCCCGGCCTTGTAGCCGAAGGTGTGGAAGAACGGGTTCACGATCAGATAGCGGTCGCCCTCGCGGAGCCCGGCGAGCTCGCTCCACACCTGGTAGCAGCGGAGCGTCTGGGCGTGGCTGATCACCGCCCCCTTGGGGCTGCCGGTGGTGCCCGAGGTGAAGATGATGTCGGAGGGGGCGTCCGGGGCGATGGAGTCCGCGCGGGCCCGGACGGTGTCCGGCCCGACCCCCTCGCCGCCCTTGAGGAACTCCTTCCAGGTGCGGAAGGACTCCGGGGCGTCCTCGGCGAGGACCACGACCTCGCGCAGGTGCGGCAGCCCGGGCAGCGGGCCGTCCCCGGGGCCGTCGTCGGCCGCCCGGCGCAGCGAGGCCACGTAGGAGGTGCCGAGGAAGGTGCCGGTGACGAAGAGCAGCCGGGCCCGGCTGCGGCGCAGCACGTAGGCGGCCTCGGTGCCCTTGAACCGGGTGTTGAGCGGGACCAGGACGGCCCCGGCGGTGACCGCGCCCAGGGCGGAGACGATCCAGTCCAGGGTGTTGGGGGCCCAGACGGCCACCCGGTCCCCGGGTTCCACCCCGGAGGCGATACAGGCGGCGGCGGCCCGCTCGACCCGCTCGCCGAGTTCCGCGTAGCCGATCCGGACCCGGCCGTCGACCACCGCCTCGTGGTCCGGGTACCGCTCCGCGGCCGCCCGGACCAGACCGGGAATGCTGCCCCAGCGCAGATCGCCCCGCTCGTCTTCGCGCATCGCCCACCCTCCAGCTAGCTGACTATCCGTCAGATTAGCTGTAGCCTTCGCGGCTGTCAGCACTGGTGCACACCCGCGCACACCCGGAGGTGGGGCGATGGCGGCAACGCTCAAGGACGCCACGGCGATCGTCGGCATAGGCCAGACCGCCTTTGCCAAACGACTCCCGCAGAGCGAGAAGGAACTGGCCTGCCGGGCCATCCTGGCGGCGCTGGAGGACGCGGGGATCGCGCCCGCCGAGGTCGACGCCTTCGCCTCCTACACCATGGAGGAGACCGACGAGGTCGAGGTCGCCAAGGCCATCGGCGCCGGCGACGTCACCTTCTTCTCCAAGGTCGGCTACGGCGGCGGCGGTTCCTGCGCCACCGTCGGACACCTCGCCGCCGCGGTCGCCACCGGACAGGCCACCGTCGGAGTCGCCTGGCGCTCCCGCAAACGCGGCAGCGGCCCGCGCCCCTGGAAGAACACCGCGGTACAACTGCCCACCCCCGGCCAGTGGACCCGGCCCTTCGGGCTGCTCCGCCCGGCCGACGAGATCGGCATGCTGGCCCGCCGCTACATGCACGAGTACGGCGCCACCCGCGACCACCTCTTCAACGTGGCCCTGGCCTGCCGCAACCGGGCCAACCAGAACCCGGCCGCGATGATGTACGAGCGCCCGCTGACCCGCGAGATGTACATGACCGCCCGCTGGATCAGCGACCCGCTCTGCCTCTTCGACAACTGCCTGGAGACCGACGGGGCCCTGGCCTGCGTGATCGTCTCCGCCGAACGGGCCCGGGACTGCCGCCAGAAGCCCGTCTACGTCCACTCGGTCGCCCAGGGCCTGCCCGCCCAGCACCACGGCATGGTCAACTACTGGAACGACGACCCGCTCTCCGGCCCCGCCTGGACCGCCGCCCGGCACCTGTGGAAGCAGGCCGACTTCGGCCCCCAGGACGTGGACGTGGCCCAGATCTACGACGCCTTCACCCCGCTGATCCCGCTCTCCCTGGAGGGCTACGGCTTCTGCGGGCGCGGCGAGGGCGCCGCGTTCACCGAGGGCGGCGCCCTGGAGATCGGCGGCCGGCTCCCGGTCAACACCGGCGGGGGCGGACTCAGCGAGGCCTACGTCCACGGCTTCAACCTGATCAACGAGGGCGTCAAGCAGCTCCGCGGCATCTCCACCGCCCAGGTCCCCGACGCCGCGACCTGCCTGGTCACGGCGGGCGAGGGCGTGCCCACCTCCGCGATCCTTCTCCGAGCCTGAGGAGCCCCCGTGACCGTGTCCCCGAGCACCTCCGCCGGTACCGGCGGCACCACCGGCGAGGGACTGCTGCTGCCCGTCCCCGATGAGGACGGGCAGCCCTTCTGGGACTACGCCGCCCGCGGCGAACTCCGGATCCAGGCCTGCGCCGACTGCGGCCGACTCCGGTTCCCGCCCCGCCCCTGCTGCCCGCACTGCCAGTCCTTCGCCTCCGAGTGGCGGGCCATGAGCGGCCGCGGCCGCATCTGGTCGTACGTCCTGCCGCACCCGCCGCTGCTGCCCGCGTACGCCGCACAGGCCCCGTACAACGTGATCCTGGTGGAACTCGCCGACGCCCCCGGCATCCGGCTGGCCGGCAACCTGGTGACCGCCCCGGACGCCCCACTGGACTCGGTGGACCCCTCCCGGCTCCGGATCGGCGCCCGGGTGCAGGTCGTCTTCACCGAGATCGGCGGGATGAGCGTCCCCCGCTGGACGGCGGAGAAGCCATGAGCCTGTCCGTCGAACGGGACAAGACCACCGGGGTCGCCGTCCTCACCCTGGACCGGGAACACCGGCACAACGCCATCGACCTGGACACCGCCGCCGAACTCACCACCGCCTGGCAGGAGTTCCGCTTCGACGACACGGTCCGGGCGGTGGTCCTCACCGGCGCCGGGACGGCCGCCTTCTGCACCGGCATCGACCGGTCGGCGGAGGTCCCGCAGCCCGGCTCCCCCTACTCGGTGGACGACCCGCTGCTCACCGTCGGCCCCAAGGCCAACGACCTCTGGAAACCGGTGGTCGCGGCCGTCAACGGCATGGCCTGCGGCGGGGCCTTCTACCTGCTCGGGGAGTCGGAGTTCCTGATCGCCGCCGACACCGCCAGCTTCTTCGACCCGCACACCGCCTACGGCATGGTCAGCGCCTACGAGGCGGTCTACATGGCCCAGCGGATGCCCTTCGGGGAAGCCGCCCGGATGTCCCTGATGGGCACCGCCGAGCGGCTCTCCGCCCAGCGGGCCCACGAGATCGGACTGGTCTCCGAGCTCACCGCACCGGCCGGGCTGCTGCCCGCCGCCCTGCGGGCCGCCGAGACCCTGGCCGGCTTCCCGACCGGGGCCGTGCAGGGCACCGTACGGGCCCTGTGGTCGGCGAAACAGGCCGCCCTCCAGCAGGCGCTGGCCCAGGCCCCCCAGCTGATCGCCCTCGGCAACCTGCCCCCGGACCGGCAGGCCGCGCTCTTCGCCGACCGCCGCCCCGGCCGGGAGTACCGGCTGCGCTGACCGCCGGGCGGGGGGCGACGACGACGGTCAGCGGCGGCCCTTCGAGCCGGAGGACCGCGAGCCGCCCTTCGACGTGCTCCTCGTGCTCTTGGAGGGGCCCTTGGACGCGGTCTTCGGGCCGGTCGTCGGACCGGTCCTCGGGCGGGAGACCGACCCGCCGGAGGTGCCCCCGTAGGCGCCCCCGGTGCCGCTCCCGGAGGTGGTGGAGCCGCCGGTGGTGGACCGGGAGGCGAGGCCGACGGACTCCACCCGGCAGTTCCGCACCTCGGCGGCCCGCTCCGGAGCCCGCATCCGGCCGGTCAGCACCCGGCTGTCCCGGGCCTCCAGCCGCTGCCGGCCGGTGAAGGTCTCCACGTGCAGACCGGCCGAGTCCGTCATCCGGACCGTCACCACGAAGGTCTCCGCCCGGTCCAGCCGGGAGGTCACCGACACCGCCACGGACGGCCGCGCGGCGTCCGGACAGCCGGTCACCAGGCCGGTGCCGACCACCGCCGACCCCGGCGCCGCCGTGCTCCCCGAACCCCCGGAGCTCCCGGAGCCGCCGGAGCCGGAGCCGCCGGAGCCCGTGCCGCCGTGGTCCCGGCTCGTGCTCTTGCCGCCGCTCCGCGAGGAGGACTTGGACTTCTTGCCCTTGCCACCGCCGCAGCCGGTGAGCACCAGCGCGGCGGCCAGCAGGACGGCGGTCGCCCGGGCCCCCGTGACGGTGCGGGCGGTACGAACGGTACGGGCGGTGCGCATGGTTCGGACGGTCATGACGGTGGAACCCCTCCCCCGGGCCAACGGCCGGCCACGCTACCAGCCGCCGGGCGGGGGGGGCCCCGGGGGGGGGGGGGGGCCCCGGGGGGGGCCCCCCCCCCCGGCGGCCGCAGGCCCCCCCCCCCCCCCCCCCCCCCCCCCCCCCGCGCCCCCCCCCCCCCCCCCCCCCCCGCCCCCCCCCCCCCCCCCCCGCCCCCCCCCCCCCCCCCCCCCCCCCCCCCCCGCGCCCCCCCCCCCCCGGGGGGGCCCCCCCCCCCGCCCCCCCCCCCCCCCCCCCGGCGGCTGGCGGCGGATTGCCGCCATTCGCGGGCCAATGGCCGGAACGCCTCCCTCCGCTCGCTTCGCCTGAGGCGAAGACAGGCCTCTGACCAGGCACGCAGACAGCCAAACGTGGTTGCATCCCCATCCGGCCCGGCGACGGGCCCGGCACCGAACCCGGCGGCAGCCCCGCACGGAACCTCTCCGCGTCCCTTCGGTGGAACCCGACCGAAGGAGCACGCACAGCCATGCGCACCATCGCGACCGAGACCGTCATCGACGCCGCCCCGGAGGAGGTCTGGGCGGTCCTCACCGACCTGGACCGCTACCCGGACTGGAACCCCTTCATCCGGGAGGCCGCCGGGGAGCTCGTCCCCGGCGGGCGGCTCACCCTGCGGATGTTCCCCGGCTCCGGCGGGCGTCCCACCACCTTCCGCCCGAAGGTGCTGCGCGCCGAGCCGGGCCGGGAGCTGCGCTGGCTGGGCCGCTTCCTGGTGCCCGGGCTGTTCGACGGCGAGCACTGGTTCCGGCTGTCCGAGGCGCCCGGACGGGCCACCCGGCTGGAGCACGGGGAGAACTTCCGCGGGCTGCTGGTCCCCCTGCTGGGGAAGCTCCTGGACGGCACCCAGCGGGACTTCACCGCCCTGAACGACGCCCTCCGCAAGCGCCTGGAGACCGCGGGCCCGGACGGCTCCCGGGGTGCGGGGGCCCGCTCGCGGACGTAGGTTCGAGCCGAGACCCCGACGCAGGAGGCCGGGCATGATCCGCAACGTTCTCGGCTCCCTGCTGGGTCTGGCCGGAGCGACGGCCGCCGTCTGGAGCCCCTTCCGTGCCTGGTACGACGGCCGTCACGGGCGCGACTACCGCGTCGACGAACTCTTCACCGGCACCGGCATCACCGACCGCGGCGCGGCAGTGATGACCTCGATGCTGCTGCCGTTCCTGTTCGCCGCACTGCTGGCGGTGGTCGCCGTCCTGCTCCGCTCCCGGCTGCTGATGGCACTGGCCGGGGTGGTGGTGCTCGGCTTCGCCGTGCTGTGGATGGTCCGGCAGGGGCAGTCCCCCGCCGGCCTCTCGGTCGGCGGGGACGGCACCGGCCTCGGCGACGGCGTGGCGAGCGCCTTCGGCAGCGGCGCGCTGCTGCTCCTCGGGGCCGCCCTGATGTCCGGCCGCCCCCGCCCCAGCCACACCCTGGCCCCCGCCCCGCCCCCGGTCTCGGACCCCTCGGTCCCCCCACTGGACCAGCCCTGGCCGCCACGCCCCCAGGACCCCCCGGCCTAGGCCGAGCCGCTCCGGCCCGTTCGGCCCGTCCGGTCCGTCCGGTCCGTCCGGTCCGCCGGGACGGCGACGACCTGTACCTCGTCCTCGTAGACGATCCGGCCCGGGTCGTCGGACTCCACCCGCTCGCAGCCGACCCCGTGGGCGGCCAGCAGGTCCAGATAGCCGGGGACCCGCTCCAGCAGATGGCCCGCGCCGGCCTTGAACCAGGCGACGGCGCCCGGGTTCCGCTCCGGGTCGTAGACCGTCGGATCGGTGGCCGAGGGGTCGGGGTAGGCGGCGTCGTACCAGTCGTTGCCCGCCCGCCAGAACCGGTGCTCCGCCGCGCTGAGCCGGCCCTCCCGGGCCAGTCCGTTGGCCAGGGCGAACACCCCGGGGAAGTGCCCGCGCGGGCTGCGGACGGTCGCCTGGAACCTCACGTACCTCGCCATACGGGGACCCTAGGGGGTGGCCGGGCGCCGGGGAATGCGGGTGCGGCCCCCGTCCTGGTGGGGACGGGGGCCGCGGGGTGCGCGGGGAGGCGGATCAGGCCTCGACGATGCCGGAGGCCTTGACCTCGATCTTGGCGGAGGTGCGGCCGGAGCCGGAGCCGAGGGCCTCGATCTTCTTGACCAGGTCGGAGCCGTTCACGACCTCGCCGAAGACGACGTGCTTGCCGTCCAGCCAGTCGGTGACGATGGTGGTGATGAAGAACTGCGAGCCGTTGGTGTTGCGGCCGGCGTTCGCCATCGACAGCAGGAACGGGCGGTCGTGCTTCAGGGTGAAGTTCTCGTCGGCGAACTTCTCGCCGTAGATGCTCTTGCCGCCGGTGCCGTTCTGGTTGGTGAAGTCACCGCCCTGGAGCATGAAGTTCGGGATGACGCGGTGGAACGGGGAGCCGGCGTAGCCGAAGCCGTGCTGGCCGGTGGCCAGCTCGCGGAAGTTCTGGGCGGTCTTCGGGACGACGTCGTCGAAGAGCTTGAACTCGATGCGGCCCGCGTCGGCGCCGTCGATGGAGATGTCGAAGTAGACGTTTTCGTTGCTCATGGATCCCATCCTGTCACTCCCGGTGCCATGCCCGCCCCGGCGGGGCCGAACACCCCGCTCAGGGCGTGGTGCGGGTGCCGGTGCCCTTGGCGGCGTCCAGGGCGTACACGCAGCGGTCCTTGCTGCACGCGTACACCACGCCCGCCTGGGCGACCGGGGAGCCGGCGATCTCCCCGCCGGTGGCCAGCTTCCAGCGGAGCTGGCCGCCGCCCGCGTCCAGGGTGTAGAGGCAGTGGTCGGCCGAGCCGAAGTGGACCCGGCCGTCGGCGACCGCCGGGGCGCCGGTGATCTCGGCTCCGGCCGCGAACCGCCACTTGGGTGTGCCGGTGACCGCGTCCAGGGTGTACAGGGCGCTGCCGGAGGCCAGGTGGACGTTGCCGTCGGCGACCACCACCGGGTCCGGGGACTGGCGGGGCTCGGTGGCGATCCGCCAGCGGTCGGCTCCGGTGGCGGCGTCGATGGCGTAGACGGTGCCCAGGTAGTCCGCGAGGTAGACCCCGCCGCCGGTGACCGCCGGGCCGGGGGCGAAGGCGGGCGGGGCCAGGAAGACGGCCGGGGCCTCGAAGTGCCAGCGGACCCGGCCGGAGGCCCGGTCCACGCAGATCACCCGGGTGCCGGCCGTGACGTAGGCGTTGCCGTCGGGGGCCGAGGTGACCCGGACGGGCACGTTCCCGCAGGCGGCGGCGTCGCCCACCGGGTAGGACCAGCTCTCCCGGCCGGTGCGGGCGTCGAGGGCGCGGAGCCGGGCGTCCTGCCAGACGTAGACGGTGCCGTCGTGCAGCACCGGGGCGGCATCGGCGGTCTCGAAGTCGGTCTGGGCCCCGGTCAGCTGCCACAGCCGGCGGCCGTCGACGGCCTCGTACGCCTGGATCCCGCCGCCGCGGGTGGCGGTGACCACGGTGCCCCGGTCGGCGCGCAGGGCGTACACCCAGGCCTCGGTGGACAGCCGCCACCGCTCGGTGCCCTCCAGGGCGTCCAGGGCGTACAGGGAGGGGCCGTCGGAGGCGTGGATGCGGCCGTCGGTGACGGCCATGGCCCAGGCCACGTCCCGGGTCTTGAACTGGCGGCGGCCGGACCCCACGTCCAGGGCGTGCACCTCGAAGGAGGTGACGTAGAGGAGCTCGCCGGCCACGGTGGGGGTGCCCCACACCTCGTTGGACATCCGGAACCGCCAGGGCCGCCAGCGGCCGCTGTCCGGCGCGGGGCCGGGCCGGGGCAGCGAGGCGGCGGCGGAGGCCGGGGCGGGGTGCGCGACGGCGCCCTCGGCCGCCGGGGAGCCGCCGGGCGGGCGGACCCAACCGGTGGCGGAGTCGGCGGCGGGGGCGGCGGCTCCGGCGGCGGAGACCCGGGGGCCCGGCCCGATCGGCACCGGGGAGGCGCCCAGCCGGACCGGCTCGCCGCCGCCCGCGGGGGCGCGGCCGGGCGGCGGGGTGAGCGGGGGGTGCTGGGGGCGCGGGGGCGCCGCGTGGCCGGTCCGGGGGTCGGCCCACGGGTCGGCGGGCCGGGGGGCGGCCGGACGGCCGCGGTGGCCGCCCTGGTCCCGCTGCCCGCCGTGGTCGCGCTGCCCGCCGTGGTCGCGGTGGTCCCGCTGGTCGCGGCGGTGGGTGTCCTGGGGGGCGCCCGGGCGGCCGCCGCCCGGTCCGGGGGACTGCGGCTGCGGGGTCCGCTGGCCGGCCCGCCGGGTCTCGATCATGGCGACGGCGCGGCCGGGCAGCCAGGCGGAGGCGGTGCCGCTGTCGTCGCCGGCGGCGAAGAGGTGGGGGGCCAGCTGGGCCTGGAGGTCGGCCGGGGTGGGCCGCAGGGTGGCGTCCATCTGCATGCAGGAGTCGATCAGCGGCCGGAGCTCGTCCGGCAGGCCCTCCAGGTTCGGGCCCTCCCGCAGCAGCATGAACACGGTCTCCACCGGATTGGCCCCGTGGTAGGGCGGATGGCCGGTGGCGGCGAAGACCAGGGTGGAGCCGAGCGAGAAGACGTCGCTGGCGCCCTTGACGCTGCGCGAGTCCTTGGCCTGCTCGGGGGACATGTAGGCGGGGGTGCCGACGGCCACGTTGGTCATGGTGAGCCGGGTGTTGGAGACCCCGCTGGCGATACCGAAGTCGATCACCCGGGGGCCGTCCTCGACCACCAGCACGTTGGACGGCTTGAGGTCGCGGTGGACCAGTCCGGCCTGGTGGATGGACTGGAGGGCCTCGGCGATGCCGGCGGCCAGCCAGCGGACGGCCTGCGCGGGCATCGGCCCGCACTCGTTGACGATCTCCTCCAGGGAGGGCGCCGGGACGTAGGCGGTGGCCAGCCAGGGCACCGCGGCCCGGGGGTCCGCGTCCACCACGGCGGCCGTGTAGAAGCCGGAGACGGCCCGGGCCGCCTCGACCTCGCGGGTGAAGCGCACCCGGAACAGCTGGTCCTCGGCGAGCTCGGTCCGTACCGTCTTGATCGCGACCCGGCGGCCGGACGCCGACCGCGCGAGATAGACCAGCCCCATGCCGCCGGCACCGAGCCGGCCGAGCACCTCGAAGGGGCCGATACGTCTCGGGTCGTGCTGCGTCAGCTGCTCCACCACTCGCCTCACACCTCCCCGTACGGGCCCAGGTCCGGGCCCGCGCCCCCCGATTCTGTCAGGCCCCGGCCGGCAGTGGCTCCGTGTCCGGGCCGGGGCCCGGGCCGGGCTCGGCCAGCAGCGCGAAGGCGGCGCCCTGATTGTCCGTGACGACGGCGATCCGGCCGTACGGCGTGTCGAAGGGCTCGGCGCTGACCCGGCCGCCCAGCCGCCGCACGGTGGCGACCGCCGCGTCGGTGTCCGGGACGGCGAAATAGACCAGGAAGTGGGCCGGCAGGTACTCGGGGAAGGCCTCGGTGAGCAGGGTGCGGCCGACCACCGCGGTGTCCGGGCCGGGCCCGCTGCCGGGCGGGGACCACACCCGGTAGTCGGTGCCGGCGTCGCTCTGGTCCTCCGCCACGTAGCCGAAGACCTGGGCGTAGAAGGTGTCCACGGAGTCCCGGGCCCGGGTGTAGACCTCGGTCCAGCAGTAGGTGTACGGCTGCATGCTGGACTCGAAGCCGTGGTGGGTGCCGGGCTGCCAGAGGCCGAAGACGGCGCCGCCGGGGTCCGCGGCCATGGCCGCGGTGCCGTACGGGCCGACCGGCATGGGCTCCATCACCATCTGGCCGCCGGCGGCGCGGATCCGGGCGGCGGCGGCGTAGGCGTCGGAGGTGTACAGGTAGACCCCCCAGACGGTGGGCATCCGGCCGTCCGGCTTCGGGGCGAGGGCGGCGACGTTGCGGCCGCGCCGGTAGGCCTGGGTGTAGCCGCCGTACTGGCCGGACGCGTCGCCGAAGGTCCACCCGAAGAGCTCACCGTAGAAGCGCTTGCCCGCCTCGACGTCCGGAAGCGAGGCGTCCACCCAGCAGGGAGTGCCCTCTGCGAATGCGGCCATGGGCCCGTTTCCTTCCGTTTCCATGCGGTTTCACCATGATGGGGCCGCACACTTGTCCACAGCCTGTTGACAAGACTATTCGGGCGAACCGGATACCGCCGAAGGGCGCGCGGGGCCGGTACGGAGCCCCGGCCGCGGCCCGATCAGGCCCTTACCGGGCCTTTTCCGGGCCGCTCCCGGGCCGGTCCCGGACCGCTCCGGCAGCCTGCGCGGAACCGTTCAGGCCCAGGCCAGGGACCCCGTAACCCCATTTGCAGGCGGCCGAATCGCGCGCCGATCACCCCTCGGTAAGCTGACGGCATGACAGGACAAGTACGCACCGTCGACGGCCGCGTTGCCGGCCGGCGCGGTCAGGCGACGCGGCAGAAGCTGCTCGACTGCCTCAGCGAGATGCTCAGCAGCTCGCCGTACCGCGACGTGAAGGTGATCGACGTCGCCCGCAAGGCCGGCACCTCGCCCGCGACCTTCTACCAGTACTTCCCGGACGTCGAGGGCGCCGTCCTGGAGATCGCCGAACAAATGGCCTCCGAGGGAGCCCAGTTGACCTCGCTGGTCGAGGGGCGTTCCTGGGTGGGCAAGTCCGGCTGGCAGGCCGCCGAGGAACTCGTGGACGGGTTCCTGGAGTTCTGGCGGAGCAACGACGCGATCCTGCGGGTCGTCGACCTCGGCGCGGCCGAGGGGGACAAACGGTTCTACAAGATCCGCATGAAGATCCTGAACTCGGTCACCAACTCCCTCACCGAATCGGTGAAGGAGCTCCAGGCCAAGGGCAAGGTCGACAAGGACGTCAGCCCGGCGGCGATGGCCGGCTCACTGGTGGCCATGCTGGCCGCGGTGGCCTCGCACCAGAAGGGGTTCCAGACCTGGGGCGTGAAGCAGGCCGAGCTCAAGCCCAACCTGGCGCTGCTGGTCCACCTGGGCATCACCGGCAAGAAGCCGACCAAGTAGGCGGCGGACCCGCCAGGGTCCGCCGCCTGGCCCACCGGTCCGCCCGCGCTCCGGGCGGTACGGCTGCGATCAGCGCCGCTCCAGCCGGAACAGCCGGATCTCGCGCTCGATGCGCGCCTGGTACGTCGCGTACGGCGGCCAGAACTTCAGCACCGCCTGCCAGGCGGCGGCCCTCTCCTCACCGGTCAGCAGCCGGGCCCGGACGGCGATGTCCCGGCCCTTCCAGCTGATGTCCGCGTCCGGGTGCTTGAGCAGGTTCCCGGTCCAGGCCGGATGCCCGGGACGCCCGAAGTTGGAGCCGATCAGCAGCCAGCTGCCCGCGCTCTCCTCCGGCATGCAGGCCAGCGGGGTGGTGCGCGGTTCGCCGCTCCTGGCCCCCTTGGCGGTGAGGATCACCCCGGGCAGCATCTGGGCGCTCAGGATCACCCTGCCCCGGGTGAGCTTGTGCACCGCCTTGTCCATGGCCGGGATGAAGTGCGGGGCGATCTTCGCGAACAGCATGGTCGAGGAGACCTTCTGCATCAGTCTGGTTCCGGGAGGCATCAGACGCCCACCCTTTCCTGGGGTTCGGCACCGCGGACGGGATCACTGCCGCCGGCGGTGGTGCGGTCGGGTCCCGCTCCGGGGCCGGAGGCGGCGCGGGAGCCCGGTCCGGCCCCGCCCGCGCCGGGGCCTCCGGAGCCGGTTTCGGTGCCGGGCACCAGGTCGGCGTTGGGGCCGCCGCCGGCTTCCCGGCCCGGTTCCGGGCCGAACAGTCCGGCGCGCTGGGCCGCCCTGGCGCGCAGCCGGTGGACCGGGCCGAAGAGCAGTTCGTCGGCCGCGGCCCGCTTGAAGTACAGGTGCGCGTCGTGTTCCCAGGTGAAGCCGATCCCGCCGTGCAGCTGGATGGCCTCCCCGGC
This sequence comes from Streptomyces sp. NPDC033845, assembly GCF_055576225.1. Classification (NCBI taxonomy): domain Bacteria; kingdom Bacillati; phylum Actinomycetota; class Actinomycetes; order Kitasatosporales; family Streptomycetaceae; genus Streptomyces; species Streptomyces sp. NPDC033845. Next base: position 315,613 of record NZ_JBVIRI010000005.1, read on the forward strand.
GGTGATCCGGAGCGCCTCCAGGGCCTGGGCCAGGGCCAGACCGCCCTGCTCCGGGTCCCAGGACGCGTAGTAGGCGGCCGAGCGGGCCGCCTGGACCTGGACGTAGAGGTCGGCCAGCCGGTGCTTGACGGCCTGGAAGGAGCCGACGGCCCGGCCGAACTGCTCCCGCTCCCGGACGTACGCCACGGTGCGGGCCAGCGCCTGCCCCGCCGCCCCGACCGCCTCGGCGGCGAGCACCGCCGCGGCGGCCCGGCCGGTCGCGGCCAGCGCGGCCGCCACCCGGGCCGCGTCACCGGTGCTGCCCGACTCCCCGCCGCCGTCCTCGCCCAGCAGCTCCGCCGGGGTGTCCCTCAGCTGCACCCGGCCCTGCGGGCGGGTCTCGTCCAGACCCGCCTGCCGGGCCCGTACCAGCCCCGGGGCGTCGGCCCGGACCAGGAACAGCAGCACCCGGCTGCGGGCGAAACCGCCGGTGTGCGCGGCGACCAGCAGCAGTCCGGCGCTGTGGCCGTCCAGGACCTGCGCCGCCTCCCCGTACAGCCGCCAGCCGGGATCGGCGCCCCCGTCCGGCCCCTGGGCGGCGCCCGGTCCGGCAGCCGGTCCCCCGCCCGGCGGCCCGGGGTGCGCGCGGCGGGCCTGCACCCCGCCGGCCCGGCCCCCGCCGGCCCAGTCGTCCTCCGTGTTGTCTCCGGTCAGCGCGAGGGCGGTGGCGAGCGCGGCACCGGGCACGGCCAGGGCGGCGGTCAGCCCGCCCGCCGCCAGCGGCGGCAGCAGGGCGGCCCGCTGGGCCTCGGTGCCCAGCGCCGAGATCAGCGGCGCGGCCAGCACGGCGGTGGCCAGCAGCGGTGAGGGCAGCAGCACCCGCCCGGTCTCCTCGCAGGCCAGGACCAGATCGGCGGGGGTGCAGCCGGCCCCTCCGTACTCCTCGGGCAGGGCTATCCCCGGCAGCCCCAGCTGCCCGGCGAGCTGCTGCCACAGCTCGGGGTCATACCCCTCGGCGGTCCGGGCGGCGGCCTTGACCTCGTCCGGCCCACAGCGTTTGCCCAGGATCTCGCGCAGGGTCCGGCGGATCTCGTCCTGCTCCGCGGTGAAGGCGGCGTCCATCGGCGGGCTCCTCCCCGTATCTGACGGCGCGTCATGTTAGGGCCCGGGAGCGGAGATGGACAGGGGCGGGGGACCGGCGCGGTACGCGGCCCCGCACGCCGGGGCCGGGGATGTACCGACCTCCATATCTGATGTACCGTCAGATTCATGGTGATGGTCAACGGCAAGGTCAACGGAACCGGCCGCCGCAGGGTCGCCGTCGTCGGCGTGGCCCTCTCGGACTGCGGGCGGGTGGACGGACCCACCCCCTACGCCCTGCACGCCCAGGCCGCCCGCCGCGCACTCGCCGACTCCGGCCTGGACCGGTCGGTCATCGACGGGTTCGCCTCCGCCGGGCTGGGCGCCCTGGCCCCGATCGAAGTGGCCGAATACCTGGGCCTGCGCCCCACCTGGGTGGACTCCACCTCGGTGGGCGGCGCCACCTGGGAGGTGATGGCCGCCCACGCGGCCGAGGCCATCGCCGCCGGGCACGCCAACGCCGTCCTGCTGGTCTACGGGTCCACCGCGCGCGCCGACATCAAGGCCCGCCGCCGCACCTCGAACCTCTCCTTCGGCGCCCGCGGACCGCTCCAGTTCGAGGTGCCGTACGGACACACCCTGGTCGCCAAGTACGCCATGGCCGCGCGCCGCCACATGCACGAGTACGGCACCACCCTGGAGCAGCTGGCCGAGGTCGCCGTACAGGCCCGCGCCAACGCCGCCACCAACCCGGACGCCATGTTCCGGACCCCGGTCACCGTGGACGAGGTGCTGTCCGGGGAGATGATCGCGGACCCGTTCACCAAGCTGCACTGCTGCATCCGCTCGGACGGCGGCTGCGCCGTACTGCTGACCGCGGAGGAGTACGTCGCCGACACCGCCAAGGCCCCCGTGTGGATCCTCGGCACCGGCACCTCCGTCTCGCACACCACCATGTCCGAATGGGAGGACTTCACCGTCTCCCCCGCCGCACGGTCCGGCCGGCTGGCCTTCGAACGGGCCGGACTGCGCCCCGCCGACGTCGATGTCGCCGAGATCTACGACGCCTTCACCTACATGACCCTGGTGACCCTGGAGGACCTCGGGTTCTGCGCCAAGGGCGAGGGCGGGGCCTTCGTCGAGAAGGGCCGGCTGCTGCGCGACGGCGCCCTCCCGGTCAACACCGACGGCGGCGGCCTGTCCGCCTGCCATCCCGGGATGCGGGGCCTGTTCCTGCTGGTCGAGGCGGTACGCCAGCTCCGCGGCGAGGCGGGCGAGGGCCAGGTCCGCAAGTCCGGCGGCCGGCTCCCCGAGGTCGCCCTGGCCTCCGGCACGGGCGGCTGGTTCTGCTCCTCCGGCACGGTCGTCCTGGGCCGCTAGCGGTACGCGGCCTCCGCCCCGCCGCCCGCTCCCTCTCTCCCCCTTCTCTCTCCCTCTTCCCTCCCTCTCCCGGACGGGCGCTCCAGCGCGTTTCGGCCACAGCCGGCCCTCCCGTGGCCGGAGCCTGTATATCGCCGAGCGTTTCGAGGGTCGTACCTTGCGTGATGTTCCGCGGGAGGCGACGGCTGAGGCCTCCCGGGCTCCCGAACACCGGAGGTGGCGGAAGTGGTGGAGGGGGCGGAGGCGGCCGAAGGGGCGGAGCGGGCGGAAGCGCCGCGGCGGCCGGACCGGTCGCAGCGCGGTCTGGCGGTGCGGCGCCGCTGGTTGACGGCCGTGGCGGCCGGTGCGGTGCTGCTGACCGCCGGCGGGTTCGCCGCCACCCAACTGGTCAGGTCCCCCGCACAGGCGGCGGCCGACACCGGGGCCCCGGCCCCGGACGTGCTGACCGCGGTCGTGGAGCGGCGGGTCCTCAAGGAGACCGTGATGCTGCGCGGCACCGTGGTGGCCGGGCAGTCGACGGCCGTGGCCCCCGTGACGGGCGGCGACGAGGACTCCCTGGCCCCGGTGGTGACCAAACTCCCGCTCGCCCCCGGCGGCACCGTCCGGGCCGGTCAACTGCTGCTGGAGGTCTCCGGCCGCCCGGTCCTCGCCCTGCGGGGCTCGCTCCCGGTCTACCGGGACCTCAGGCCCGGGGCCGAGGGCGACGATGTCGCCCAGGTGCAGCGGGCGTTGAGGGAACTCGGGCACGGCACCGGCCGGGACGCCACGGGCACCTTCGGCGAGGGCACCAAGAAGGCCCTGCACTCCTTCTACTCGGCAGCGGGCTACGACCCGAGGCCCGCCCTCGCCGACGACGGCGCCGCCGTGGCCGCCGCCCGCATCACCGTACGGGACGCCGAACGCGCCCTCCAGGACGCCGAGACGGCCGAGGCGACGGCCGGGGAGACCGGCTCCGGGGCGGACGACGAGCCGGACAACGAACTGGACGACGAACCGGACGACGAACCGGACGACACGGCCGACCCGGACATCCCGGAGAGCGGCTCGGGGAAGGGAACCGGCGGGGACGGGGAGGCGGAGCGCGGGCTGGCCGAGGCCCGGCGCGCGGTGGCGCGGGCCCGGGAGGACCTGGCGGCCGCCCGCGCCGAACTCGCCGGTGCCCGGGCCGCGTCCGGCCCGATGCTGCCGGCCGGCGAGGTGGTCTTCCTCGCCGGGTTCCCCGCCCGCGTGGACTCGGTGTCCACCGCGGTGGGCGCCCGGGTGTCCGGTACCGCCATGACCGTGTCCGCCGGAAAGCTCCTCGTCCAGGGCTACCTCCAGGAGCACCAGCACGGCCTGGTCGCCCCCGGCCGCCCGGTGGAGATCCTCGCGGAACGCACCGGGGCCACCGCCCGTGCCACGGTGAAGTCCGTGGCCGCCACCCCGGACCAGCCCCGGGCCGACACCGGAGCGGGAGCCGGTGCCGGTGCCGGTCCCGACGGCGGTGCCCCGGCCGCCCCGCAGGGCTATCTCCTGGTGGTGGAACCGGACACCCCGCTCGACCCGCGGCTCTCCGGCCAGGACGTACGCCTCACCGTCGAGGCCGCCTCCACCGGCGGGGAGGCGCTCGTGGTGCCGCTGGCGGCGATCTCCGCGGGAGCGGACGGGCGTACGTCGGTCACCGTGGTCACCGCGGACGGGTCCCGCCGCCGGGTGGAGGTCCGCCCCGGCACCCAGGGGGACGGCTATGCCGAGGTGGTCCCGGTCGGCGGCGCGCCGCTCGCCGCCGAGGACCGCGTACTGATCGGCCTCCGCGACCCCGCCGTCGCCGCCCTCCCCACCTCCCCGGGCACCCCGTGACCGCCCCGGAAACCACAGGGCCACTGACGGCGACGGCGGCGGCGGCGGTGATGGAGTTCCGGGGAGTCGGACTGACCTATCCCGGACCGCCGCCCGTGCGCGCGCTGCTGCCCTGCGATCTGGTGGTGCGGCGCGGCGAGTTCGTCGCCGTCGTCGGGCCCTCCGGATCCGGGAAGTCCACCTTCCTCAACGTCGCCGGGCTGCTGGACGCCCCGACGGAGGGCTCGTACCTCCTCGACGGGATCGACGTGGCCCGTGTCGGCGAGGCCGACCGGGCCGCACTGCGCGGCCGCCGCATCGGCTTCGTGTTCCAGGCCTTCCATCTGCTGCCGCACCGCAGCGCGCTGGAGAACGTGATGCTGTCGATGGTCTACAACCGGTCCCCGCGCGCCGAACGCGCGGACCGGGCCCGGGCCGCGCTGGTCCGGGTCGGCCTCGGGCACCGTACCGACGCCCTGCCCACCCGGCTGTCCGGGGGCGAACGGCAGCGGGTGGCGGTGGCCCGCGCCCTCGTGGCCCGGCCCTCCCTGCTGCTGTGCGACGAGCCGACCGGCAATCTGGACAGCGCGACGGCCGGGAGCGTGCTCGCCCTGCTCGACGAACTCAACGCGGACGGCATGACGGTGCTCGTCATCACCCACGATCCGGCGGTCGCGGCCCACGGGCGGCGCACGATCGCCATCCGCGACGGCGAACTCCGCGAGACGACCCCCGGATGCTGAACCTCCGCCGGAGGCATGCCCCGGCCGTCGAACAGTCCCGGATGTCCGCCCGCGACCTGCTCTCCGAGGCCCTGGCCGGAACGCTGCAACGCCCTGCCCGGTCCGCCCTCACCGCCCTGGGCACGGTCCTCGGGGTGGGCGCCTTCGTCGCCGTCCTCGGGCTGACGGCCACCGCCTCCTCACAGATCGACTCCCGGTTCAGCCTGCTCGCCGCCACCGAGGTGACCATCGAGGACGTGGGCCGGGAACACGACGAGTTCGCGGGCCTCGGCTTCCCGAAGGACGCCGACCGGCGGATCGAGGCACTGAACGGCGTGGAACACGCGGGCGTGTACTGGGAGGTGCGCCTGGAGGGCCCCGGCACGGTCAGCGCCACCCCGGGCACCGGCCCCGGTGGTGCTCCCCTCGGCGGCCCGCTCGGCGGCCCCCTCGGCGGCTCCCCGGGCGGGGAACGGGCCCAGGTCCTGGCCGCCTCCCCCGGCGTCCTGGAGGCCGCCGTCCCCACGCTCGCCCAGGGCCGCCTCTACGACGAGTACCTGTCGGGAACCGCCGCGCCGGTGGCACTGCTCGGCTCGGGGACCGCCGCCCGGCTCGGGATCGGCACGCTGGAGACCCAGCCGGCCGTGTTCATCGACGGGGAGCCGTTCACCGTGATCGGCATCGTCGAGGACGTCCGCCGCAAGGCGGACCTGCTGCTGAGCGTGGTCGTACCGCACACCACCGCCGAACGGATCTGGGGGGCGCCGACCGGGGGCGGGGCGCGGATGCTCGTCGCCACCCGGCCCGGGGCCGCCACCCAGATCGCGGCGGAGGCACCGCTCGCGCTGCGGCCCGACCATCCCGAGTACCTGAAGGCCGTCCCGCCGCCCGACCCCAAGTCGCTCCGCACCTCGGTCACTTCGGACCTGAGCCAGCTGTTCCTGCTGCTGGCCGGGCTCTGCCTGGCCATCGGGGCGGTGGGGATCGCCAACACCACCCTGGTCGCGGTGCTGGAACGGACCGGGGAGATCGGCCTGCGCCGGGCGCTGGGCGCCCGGGGCCGCCATGTCACCCTCCAGTTCCTCACCGAGTCGGGGGCACTGGGCGCCCTCGGCGGCCTGGTCGGCACCAGCCTCGGAGTGCTCACCGTCCTGGCGGTGGCCCTGCTCCGGGACTGGACCCCGGTGATCCACCCGATGACGCTCGCGGCCGCCCCCACCATCGGCCTGGCCACCGGCCTCCTGGCCGGCCTCTACCCCGCCTGGCGGGCCGCCACCATCCAACCGGCCACAGCCCTACGCCACTAGCGCTCCCGCGCGGGGGCGACCAGGCCCGCGCGGGGACCGCCGCCCGGCCCGGGCCCGGCCCCCGGACCGGACCGGGCCGGGCCGGGCCGCCGGAGGCGGGTGGTCAGGACGGGGCCGGGCGGAAGACCGGGGGCGCGGGGGACGGGGTGGGGTCGGGGCGGAAGGTGACTTCCAGGGGCATGCCGATGCGGAGGTCCTCGTGGGGGCAGTCCACGATCTCGGTCATCATCCGGGGGCCTTCGGCCAGGTCCACCACGGCGGCCACGTACGGGACCCTGGCGCCGAAGGGCGGCAGGTCGTTCCGGTGGACCACGGACCAGGTGTACAGCACCGCCCGGCCCTCCGCCCGCTCCCAGCCGACCCGGTCCTCGCCCGCCCAGCAGTACGGGCAGAACTCGCGCGGGTAGTGGTGGGCCCGCCCGCAGTCGGCGCAGCGGCGCAGCAGCAGCCGGCCTTCGGCGGCGGCCTCCCAGAACGGCCGGGTGAAGTCGTCGGGCTCGGGGAGGTCGAACCGTACGCCCCCCGCACCCCCACCCGTGCCCCCATTCGCGGGCGCGCCCGCCCCGCTCGCCGCCGCCGTCACAGGAACAGTCCGATCGCCTCGTCGAGGGACCAGGTCTGCCAGCTCATGGCGAAGAGGGCGACCAGTGAGATCAGCGCCATCATGGCGTTCTGGCCCTGCTCGGCCCAGTCGTGGATCATCAGGACCAGGTAGAGCAGGTTGAGGAGCAGGCCGCCGATCAGGGCGACGGGGGTCAGGAAGCCGAAGACCAGGCCGAGGCCCAGGGCGAGTTCGGCGTAGACGACGACGTACGCCATCAGGCGCGGCCGTGGCTGCACCACCGTGGCGAAGCCGCGCCGCACCACCGGCCAGCGGTGTTTGCCGGCCACGTCGGCGGCCCAGGCGATGCCCGTGCCGCGTTCGAACCAGCCCTTCTTGTCCTTGTGCCGCCAGCTCTCCAGCCACCACAGGCCGAGGCCGATCCGGAGCACGGCGAGCCACTGGGCGGTGTCGAGCCAGATGCTCTGCGTCTGCATGCGGCCTGCCCTCCTCTTCCTCTATCTGACGGTACGTCAGTTCAGCGGATCCACCGCCCCCGCGCAAGGGTCAGGACCCATGCCGGCACGGTCGACCGAGGGAGATCCCCCACCCCGTGATCGATCCGCAACCGATTCCCCGCCCGACCGAGACCCATCAACGCTGCGTGGCGATACGCTCACACCTCATGCCCGAAGCGCCTGACATGAGCACCGAACCCCGCCCCGTGTACGTGATCGGCGGCGGCCCCGGCGGGCTCGCCGCGGCCGCGGCCTTGCGCTCCCGCGGGGTGCGCGCGGTCGTCGTGGAGAAGTCCGGCGCGGTCGGAGCGTCCTGGCGCCGCCACTACGACCGGCTGCGCCTGCACACCACCCGCCGGCTGTCCGGGCTGCCCGGGCTGCCCATGCCGCGCCGCTTCGGCCGCTGGGTCTCGCGGGACAACGTGGTGCGCTATCTGGAGAAGTACGCGGAGTTCCACCAGCTGGAGCTGGTGACCGGGGTGGAGGTCACCCGGATCGAGCGGGCCGCCGACGGGGCCGGCTGGGTGCTGCACGCCAGCGGTGGCCGGGAGCTCGCGGCGGCGGCCGTGGTGGTCGCCACCGGCTACAACCACACCCCCTCGCTGCCCGACTGGCCGGGCGCGGCCGACTGGCCGGGGGAGCTGCTGCACGCCCGGGAGTACCGGAACCCGGCGCCGTACGCCGGACGGGACGTCCTCGTCGTCGGTGTCGGCAACACGGGGGCCGAGATCGCCGCGGACCTGGCGGCGGGCGGGGCGTCCCGGGTGCGGCTGGCGGTCCGTACGGCCCCGCACATCGTGCGCCGGACCACCCTGGGCTGGCCCGCCCAGCGGTCCGGGATCCTGGTCCGCCGGCTGCCGGTGCGGCTGGTGGACCGGATCAGCGCCGTGCAGGCGAAGGCGGTCCCGGATCTGAGCGGGTACGGGCTGCCCCGGCCGTCCACCGGCCTGTACAGCAGGGTGGCGGAGGGGGCGATCCCGGTGCAGGACGTGGGCCTGATCGCCGCCGTGCGGGCGGGCACGGTGGAGCCGGTGGCGGCCGTGGCCGGGTTCGAGGGCCGGGAGGTGGTGCTCGCCGACGGTTCGCGGATCACCCCGGACGCGGTGATCGCGGCCACCGGCTACCGGCGGTCGCTGGAGGGCCTGGTGGGGCATCTGGGCCTGCTGGACGGGCGCGGCAGGCCGGTGGTGCACGGGGCCCGGACGGATCCCTCGGCGCCCGGACTGCACTTCACGGGTTTCAGCAACCCGATCAGCGGAATGTTCCGGGAGATGGCCCTGGACGCCGAGCGGATCGCCCGGGCCGTGGCTCGGGCTTCCCGGACCTCCGGGGAGGCCCGCAGCTGATTCCGGGCGTCACCGTCGCCGATTCTTGCCGCAGCACTGTTCCTGACGACGCGTCAGTTAAGTAATCTGACTACGCGTCAGTTAGTACGAGTCGTCTTCGAGCAGGAGCGGGCGGAACGATGCTTGGATCTACTCACGGCACCCTCACCACCGACTTCCGCGCACGCGTCGAGGCCTGCGGGGAACACCCCCGGATGGCCGTCCATTCCACGACGGCCCGGTCCGCGGACGGCACCGACGCGGTCGAGCTGGACGTCAGCGGGCGGCCCCTGCACGCCGACGTCCCCGATCTGGACCGGTTCTTCCGGCCCGAGTCGGTGGCCGTCATCGGCGCCTCCGACGCCGACGGCAGGCCGAACACCGGCATCACCCGCCAGCTCTTCGCCTGGGCGGACCGGGTCGGCGCCCGCGTCCACCCGGTGCACCCCACCCGGCCGGCCGTCTTCGGGCGCCCCTGCTTCACCTCGGTGGCCGAACTCCCCGAACAGGTGGACCTGGCCGTCCTCCTGGTCGCCGACCCGCTGCCGCTCGTCGGGGAGCTCTCCGAGGCCAAGGTGAAGTTCGCGGTGGCCTTCGCCTCCGGATTCGCCGAGACCGGCGAGGAGGGCAAGGCCGCCCAGACCCGGCTCGCCGCCGCGGTGGCCGGCTCCGGACTGCGCCTGCTCGGACCCAACACCAACCTCAACGCCTTCGAGGAGTTCCGCGAGGACCTCGACGGCCCGGCCATCGCCCTGATCACCCAGTCCGGCCACCAGGGCCGGCCCGTCTACACCCTCCAGGACCTGGGCATCCGGCTGTCCCACTGGGCGCCGACCGGCAACGAGGCCGACCTGGAGACCTCCGACTTCATCTCCTACTTCGCCGAACGGCCCGAGGTCGGAGCCATCGCCTGCTACGTGGAGGGCCTCAAGGACGGCCGCGCCTTCCTGCTGGCCGCCGACCGGGCCGCCCGCAACGGCGTCCCGGTGGTCGCCGTCAAGGTCGGCCGCACCGAGACCGGCGCCCGGATGGCCGCCTCCCACACCGGGAAGCTCACCGGGGCCGACACGGTGGTCGACGCCGCCATGCGCCAGTTCGGGGTGATCCGGGTCGACGGCCTGGACGAACTCCAGGACACCGCGGCCCTGCTGGCCCGCGCCCGGCCCCCGAAGGCCGACGGGGTGGTCGTCTACTCCATCTCCGGCGGCACCGGGGCCCACTTCTCCGACCTGGCCACCGAGGCCGGGCTGAGCCTGCCCACCCTCTCGGAGGCCAAGCAGACCGAGCTCCACCAGTGGATACCGGAGTACCTGGGCGTCGCCAACCCGGTGGACAACGGCGGTCACCCGGTCGGCGACTGGCGCGGCCGGAAGATCATCGACGCGATCCTCGCCGACCCCTCCGTGGGCGTCCTGATCTGTCCGATCACCGGCCCGTTCCCGCCGATGAGCGACAAGCTCGCCCAGGACCTGGTGGACGCGGCCGAGCAGACCGACAAACTGATCTGCGTGATCTGGGGTTCCCCGGTCGGCACCGAGGACGCCTACCGCCACACGCTGCTGGGCTCCTCCCGGGTGGCCACCTTCCGCACCTTCGGCAACTGCATCACCGCCGTCCGCGCCTACCTCCACCACCACCGCTTCACCGCCTCCTACCGCTCCCCCTTCGACGACGCCCCGCGCACGCCCTCCCCCTCGTACCGCAAGGCGCAGGCGCTGATGCGTCCCGGACAGCAGCTCAGCGAGCACGCGGCGAAGCAGCTGCTGCGGGCGTACGGGATCCGGGTGCCGCGCGAACAGCTGGTCACCAGCGCGGCGGCGGCGGTCCGGGCCGCCGGACTGGTCGGCTACCCGGTGGTGATGAAGGCCTCGGGCCCGCAACTGGGCCACAAGACCGAGCTGGGCCTGGTCAAGATCGGCCTCACCTCCGCCAGCCAGATCCGCGACGCCTACCGGGAACTCACCGACATCGCCCGCTACGAGGGCATCCCGCTCGACGGGATCCTGGTCTGTCAGATGGTGGAACGGGGAGTGGAGATGGTCGTCGGCGTCACCCAGGACGACCTGTTCGGCCCCACCGTGACGGTGGGCCTGGGCGGGGTCCTCGTCGAGGTCCTCCACGACGCGGCGGTCCGCGTCCCGCCGTTCGGCGAGGACCAGGCCCGCGCCATGCTCACCGAACTCCGCGGCCACGCCCTCCTGGAAGGCGTCCGCGGAGCACCGCCCGCCGATGTCGACGCCCTGGTCGAAGTGGTCCTCCGCATCCAGCGGATGGCCCTGGAACTCGGCGACGAACTCTCCGAACTCGACATCAACCCCCTGATGGTCCTCCCCCGAGGCCAAGGCGCCGTCGCCCTGGACGCCTTGGCCATCTGCCGCTGACCACGCGCAGCGCGGCCGGGCCAAGGGGCCGGCTTCGGCCGGGCCGGGGCGCGGCCGGGCGTACGGGCCAGGGGCCCGGCCCGCCCGGGCCCGGGCCGACGGGCCCGGCGTACGGGCCAGGGCCAGGGCCGACGGGTCCGGCGTACGGGCCAGGGCCAGGGGCCAGGGCCGACGGGTCCGGCCCGTCGAGCCCGTGTCCGGGGCCGGGGACCCGTACGGCCCGGGGGGGGCGGGGGCTGGGCCGGCTTCGGCCGGGCCGTGGGGCCCGGCCCGACCGGCCCGGGGCCGGCTTCGGGCCCGGTCCGGCTCCCGGCCCGACGGGCTCGGGCCCTGCATGGCCCGAGAAGGCCGCGCAGGAGCCGGCGACCGACCGGGCCTCGGGCCCAAGGGACCGTGCTACGGGCCCGGGGCCGGCTGCGGGCCGGAGGCCCGGGGCGGCCTTCGGCCCGGCTGGTACGGGGCCGGGGCGGAGCCCCGGTTTCGGGGAGGGGCGGGGTGGGGGAACAAGCCCGCGCAGCGGCCCCCCGGGCCGTACGGGCCCGGAGGCCCGGGTCGTCGCTCGACCCGGGGTACGGGGCCGGGCCCCGGCGGGCCCGTGGCCGGGGCCCGGCCCGGGGGCCCGTACCGCCCGGGGGCCGGGGCGGAGCCCCGGTTTCGGGGAGGGGCGGGGTGGGGGAACGAGCCCGCGCACGGCCCCCCGGGCCCCGGCCCGGGCCAAGGTGCCGGCCACCCGGCCGGAGGCCACCGCACGCCGACAACCGAGGAGCACCGTGTCCGGCACGAACGCACAACACCTGCTGCACCGCACCGAGAACCAGGTCTCCTGGATCACCCTCAACCGCCCGGAGGCGATGAACGCCGTCACCTGGGACCAGCGTGAGGAGATCATCGCGTTGCTGGCCGCGGCGACCGCCGACCCCGCCGTCCGGGCGGTGGTGATCACCGCCACCGGCAAGGGGTTCTGCGCCGGCGCGGACCTCCGGGGCAGTACCCCGACGGCCGGGGAGCGGGTCGCGGGCGATGTGGCCCGGATGATCCGGCAGGGCGCCCAGCGGCTGATCTCCGCGGTCCTCGACTGCGAGAAGCCGGTGATCGCCGCGGTCAACGGCACCGCCGCCGGTATCGGCGCCCATCTCGCCCTGGCCTGCGATCTGGTGCTCGCCGCCGATTCGGCGCGGTTCATCGAGGTGTTCGTACGCCGGGGGCTGGTCCCGGACGGCGGCGGCGCCTATCTGCTGCCGCGGCTGGTCGGACCGCAGAAGGCCAAGGAGCTGATGTTCTTCGGCGACGCGCTGACCGCCGCCGACGCGGAGCGCCTCGGGCTGGTCAACGCGGTGGTCCCGGCGGCGGAGCTGGCGGACACGGCGACCGCCTGGGCGGAGCGGCTGGCGCAGGGCCCGACCCGGGCCCTGGCCCTGACCAAGCAGCTCGTCAACGCCTCGCTGGAGTCCGACCGGGCGACGGCGTTCGCCGCCGAGGCCACCGCCCAGGAGATCAACATGACCACGGCGGACGCCAACGAGGGCGTCGCCTCCTTCGTGGAACGCCGCACCCCCAAATACCGAGGCTGCTGACCACGCAGGGCGGCCAGGCCACCGGGCCCCGGCACCGCCCACGCGGGCGGACGCGGGACCCCGGCTGCGCCGGGCCCGGTCGCGGGACCGCCCGGCCCGCCCGCCCGGGCCACGGCCGCCCCGCGCCCGCCAGGTGGCCGCCGGGCGGGCGCGACCGGGTGGTGGGTCAGGGCTGGCGGGGCTGGGGGGTCAGTAGGGCGAAGACGGCGCCCGTGGGGTCGGTCAGCCAGGCGATGCGGCCGACGTCGGGGACGTCGGCCCCCGGCATCAGGACCGCCCCGCCGTTCGCGGCGGCCGCCTCGGCGACCCGGTCCACGTCCGCGACCGCGAAGTACGGCACCCAGCGCGCCGCCTCCTGCCCGTCCTGGAGCGGGGCCACCCCGCCGAAGGAGCCGTCCTCCAGGTCGCCTTCGCCGATGCTCAGCACCCGGTAGGTCATGCCGGGCGGGTCCATCTCCTGGGAGCGCCAGCCGAACAGGTCTCCGTAGAAGGAGAGGGCCGCGAGCGGGTCTCCGACGTGGAGTTCGACCCAGCACAGGGTGTTGTCCCGGGAGGTGGCCTCCAGGCCCCTGGTGTTGTCCGCCTGCCAGACGGCGAACTCGGCGCCCTGCGGGTCGGTGAACTGGGCGAGCCAGCCCTCCCCCATGACGTCCATGGGTTCGGCCCGGACCCGGCCCCCGCCCTCGACCACGGCCCGGGCGGTGGCCTGGATGTCGGTGGTCTTGAAGTACACCATCCAGGCCGGCTGGGCCCCTTCGTCCGCCGGGTCGAGATCGCCTACGGCGGCCACGGTGCGGCCTTCGTACGTGAAGAAGCCGTAGCCGCCGGCCTCCGGGCCGGCGGAGGCGAATTCCCAGCCGAGGACGGCCTGGTAGAAGGCGGCGGTGCGGGGGATGTCGGTGCTGCCGAGGTCGAGCCAGTTGGGCGATCCGGTGCGGAAATCGGTGCCGAGCATGGAGGTCCTCCGGGGTCCGGGTCCGTTACGACGACCCCGGCCACGATGCCGACCCCCGGCGCCCCGGCTCCGCCCCCGGCCCCGCCGTCCCCCCGGTTTCACCCTCCCGGCGCATCCCCTACCGGCCACCCGGCCCGGGCAGCGACCGGATGCCCCGTGCGGGCCCGAGCAGCGCCGCCGCTGCCCACAGCGCCGATACGAGCAGGAGCGGTACGGCCGCCACCCAGCCGTACCGTTCGGCCGGTATCCCCGTCCCACGCTTCACGGATGCCCCCCACGACACAGTTGAACGCGTTCAATGGCACCGCAGCCCACCCCCGACCCACACCTGGGCCGCCCACCCCTTCCAATCTGACGATCCGTCAGCTTGAATCCGTGATGTGATGGGACACGCAGGGATGGCGGCCACCGTCGTCCGATACCTCAGATCAGCCGGCTCCCCCACCGCGGCGGAGCCCATGCCCGTCGACGCGCATCCGCGTCCCGACCTCCGCGCCGTCGGCGAGGACGAACGCGCCCCGGTGAGCCCGGCCGACTTCCGGGCCGTACTGGGCAACTTCGCCAGCGGGGTCACGATCATCACGGCGCCCGGGGGCGCCGGGGAGCACGGAACGGACGGGCCGGCCGGTTTCGCCTGCCAGTCCTTCGCCGCGCTGTCCCTGGATCCGCCGCTGGTCACCTTCATGGTCGGCCGCACCTCGACCACCTGGCCGCGGATCGCCCGAGCCGGGGTGTTCTGCGTGAACATCCTCGGCGCCGAACAGGGCGGGCTCTGCCGGGCCTTCGCGGTCAGCGGGGCGGACAAGTTCGCCGGGGTCGACCACCGGCCGGCCCCCGTGACCGGGTCCCCGCAGCTGGCCGACGTACCGGCCTGGATCGACTGCCGGATCCATGCCGTCCACACGGGCGGCGACCACCTGATCGTGGTCGGACGGGTCGAGGCGATGGGCGCCGACGGCGAGGACGGCCCCCTGCTCTTCCACCGCGGGAAGTTCGGCCGCCTCGCCGACTGAGCGGGCGGCCCGGACGGGCCAGACGGGCCAGACGGGCCAGACGGGCCGACCCTGCCCGGCCCGCCCCCACCGCCCGCCCCCACCGCGCGCTCCCCTAGAACGTCAGCACCCCCCGCGCCACCCGCCCGTGGTGCGCGTCGTCGGCCGCCTTGGCGAAGTCCTCCACCGGGTAGACCTCGGTGACCAGTTCGTCCAGCAGCAGCCGGCCCTCCTGGTACAGCCGGGCGTAGAGGACGATGTCGCGCTGCGGGCGCGAGGATCCGTAGCGGCAGCCCATGATGGTCTTGTCCAGGTACATCGAGGAGACCTGGAAGGACGCCTCCTCCGCGAACCCGGGGACTCCCAGCAGCACGGCCTGTCCGTGCCGGTCCAGCAGGTCGACGGCCTGCCGGATCAGTTTCACGTTGCCCACGCACTCGAAGGCGTGGTCGGCCCCGGTCGGCAGGATCTCCCTCACCGCGGCCACGCTGTCCGCGACCGCGGAGGCGTCCACGAAGTGGGTGGCGCCGAACTGCCGGGCCACCGACTCCTTCGCCGGGTTGGCGTCCACCGCGACGATCGTGGAGGCTCCCGCGATCCGGGCGCCCTGGAGGACGTTGAGGCCGATCCCGCCGGTGCCGATGACCACCACCGTCTCGCCCCGGTCCACCTTGGCCCGGTTCAGTACGGCGCCGACGCCGGTCAGCACCCCGCAGCCGATCAGGGCCGCGCTGGTCAGTGGTATGTCCTCCGGGATCTTCACGGCCTGCACCGCCTTCACCAGGGTCCGCTCCGCGAACGCCGAGTTGGAGGCGAACTGGAACAGCGGCTTGCCGCCCCGGGAGAAGGGCCGGCCCGGCATCCCGATGGCCTTGCGGCACATGGTGGGCCGGCCCCGGTCGCAGTCCGCGCAGGCCCCGCAGTTGGCGAGGGTGGACAGCGAGACGTGGTCCCCGGGCACCACATGGGTGACCCCGGTGCCGACCGCCTCGACCACCCCGGCGCCCTCGTGGCCCAGGACCACCGGTGGCGGGAACGGGATCGTCCCGTCGATCACCGACAGGTCGCTGTGGCACAGCCCGGCCGCCTTCACCGCGACCAGCACCTCGCCGGGTGCGGGATCGCGGATCTCCAGATCGTCGACCACCCGGGCCTGCTTGCCGTCGAACACGACGCCTCTCACCTGGACTCCTTAGGCAGGCCGAGCACCCGCTCGGCGATGATGTTCCGCTGGATCTCGTCCGAGCCGCCGTAGATGGTGTCGGCCCGGGTGAACAGGAACAGCCGCTGCGCCTCGTCCAGGCCGTCCTCGTAGGCCTGGCCCGGCTCCCAGTCCCGGACTCCGGCGGCGGCCGCCGCGCCCCGGACCGCGACCGCGAGTTCGCCCAGCCGCCGGTGCCAGCCGCCCCACAGCAGTTTGGCGACGCTGGGCGCGCCCGGGTCCCCGGTGCCGCCCAGGGTGCGCAGGGCGTTCCAGCGCATGGTGCGCAGTTCCGCCCACTGCCGGACGAGGCGGTCCCGAAGGACGGGGTCGGCGGCGGTCGGGGAGCCGAGGAACTCGCCGACCACCCGTTCCAGCTCGGCCGCGAAGCCGATCTGCTGGACCAGGGTGGACACCCCGCGTTCCAGGGCGAGCAGGCCCATGGCGACGGTCCAGCCCTCGCCCTCGCCGCCGACGACCTCGTCGGCGTGGGCCCCGTCGAAGAACACCTCGTTGAACTCGCTGGTGCCGGAGAGCTGGCGGATCGGCCGGACCTCGATCCGGCCGGGCTGGTCCATCGGTACGAGGAGGAAGGACAGCCCGCGGTGTCCGCGCGAGCCGGCCTCGGTGCGGGCCAGTACGAAGCAGCGGTCCGCCTCCCGGGCGAGCGAGGTCCAGATCTTCTGGCCGGTGACCCGGTGCCCGGCGGGCCGGCCGCCGGACGGGCCCTCGCGGACGGCCGTGGTGCGGACCGCGGCCAGGTCGGAGCCGGCGCCCGGTTCGCTGTAGCCCTGGCACCACAGTTCCTCGCCGCGGGCGATGGCGGGCAGGAAGCGGTCCCGCTGCTCCGGGCTGCCGTAGGCGATCAGGGTGGGGGCGAGGAGGTTCTCGCCGATGTGGCCGACCCGGCCGGGGGCCCGCAGCCGGGCGTACTCCTCGGCCCACACCACCTGCTGGGTGAGGGTGGCGGACCGCTGGCCGTAGGCGCCGGGGGGCGCCTGCCAGCCCAGCCCGATCCAGCCGCCCGCGCCCAGTTCGCGTTCCCAGGCGCGGCGGGCGGCCACCCCCTGGTGTTCGCTGCCGGGTCCGCCGAGCCCGGCCGCATCGGCGTACGGGCCGGTCAGGTGTCCGCCGAGCCATTCCCGCGCGGCGGCCCGGAAGGCGCCGTCCGCCGTGTCGAAGCCGAACTCCACGGTCACCCCTCAGGCGTTGGGCCGGTCCTTGGCGGCGGCCGCGCGGGCCATGGCCTCCAGCTGGGCGAGCATCGGCATGGGGTCGGTGCCGACCGTGCCGGGCAGGAAGTCGGCGATCTTCTCGGGGGTCCAGGCACCCTCGGCGTATCCGGCGCGCAGTTCGCGCGGCTGCGCCCATACGGCGATCTTGGGGCCGGCGATGGTGTACACCTGCCCGGTGATCCCCTCCTCGCGGGCCCGGTCGCTGAGCAGGTAGGTGACCAGGGCGGCCACGTCCTCCGGTTCGCCGATCTCCTTGAGCTCCATCGGGACGTTGGCCGACATCCGGGTGCGGGCGACGGGGGCGACGGCGTTGGCGGTCACCCCGTACTTGTTGAGGCCGAGGGCGGCGGAGCGGACCAGCGAGATGATCCCGCCCTTGGCCGCCGAGTAGTTGGCCTGGGACACGCTGCCCTGGTGGTTGCCGCTGGTGAAGCCGATGAGGGTGCCGGTGCCCTGTTTGCGCATGACGGCGGAGGCGGCCCGGAAGACGGTGAAGGTGCCCTTGAGGTGGGTGGCGAGGACCGGGTCCCACTCCTCCTCGGCCATGTTGAACAGCATCCGCTCGCGCAGGATGCCGGCCACGCAGACCACCCCGTCGAGGCGTCCGTACTCGGCGAGCGCGGTGTCCACGACGCGTTGTCCGCCCGCCATGGTGGAGATGTCGTCGGCGACGGCCACGGCCTGCCCGCCGGCCGCGGCGATCTCCTTCACCACGGCCTCGGCGATCTCGCTGGCGGGCTCCCCGCCCTCGATGGAGACCCCGTAGTCGTTGACGACCACCCGGGCGCCCTGGGCGGCGGCGGCGAGCGCGACGGCCCGTCCGATGCCCCGTCCGGCGCCGGTGACGGCGACCACCTTCCCTGCCAAGAAGTTCCCCACGCCCGGCCCCTTCCACGGTTTCTGACGGACCGTTAGATTCTTGGCCACGCGGACGCACACGCACAAGCCCCCGTCAGTCAGGAGTGAACGAAGCCATGAGCCTCCCCGCCGAGTTCCACGCCATCGCCAAACGGGTCAACAACTGGGGCCGCTGGGGCACCGACGACGAGATCGGCACCCTCAACCTGATCACCGGCGAGGTGCTGCGCGCGGCCGCCGGCGAGATCCGGACCGGCCGCCGGATCCCCCTCGCGCTGCCCCTGAAGGAGGACGGGGTGCAGGCCGGCCTGATCCCCGGCCGGGTCAACCCGCTGCACACCATGGTGCAGATCAACCAGGAGCTGTTCGGGCCCGGCACGGTGGCGTGCAGCGACGACGCGGTGACCATGGGCCTGCAGTCCGCCACCCACTGGGACGCCCTGACGCACGTCTCGCACTCCGGCCGGATCTACAACGGCCGCCCGGCCGGCTCGATCACCCCGCACACCCGCGCCCAGTACAGCGGGATCGACAAGGCCACCCCGATCGTCTCCCGCGGGGTGCTGCTCGACGTGGCCCGCGCCAAGGGCCTGGACCGGCTGCCCGGGGACCACGCGGTCACCTCGGCGGACCTGGCCGAGGCCGAGGAGTTCGGCGGGGTCACCGTGCGGGCCGGGGACATCGTGCTGGTCCGCACCGGCCAGATCCAGACGTACCTCGCGGGCGACAAGCACGGCTACGGCTTCCCGTCCCCGGGCCTCTCGGTGCACACCCCCGAGTGGTTCCACGCCCGGGACGTGGCGGCGGTCGCCAACGACACCCTGACCTTCGAGATCTTCCCCCCGGAGATCGAGAACCTGTGGCTCCCGGTGCACGCCCTGCACCTGGTCGAGATGGGCATGCACCAGGGCCAGAACTGGAACCTCGAAAAGTTGTCCACAGCCTGTGCAGAAGATTCGAGCTACAGCTTCTTCCTCTCCGCCATGCCCGAACCCTTCGTCGGCGGCACCGGCACCCCGGTCGCCCCGGTGGCCATCCTCTGAGACGCCGGTCCGACGGGATACCGGGCGGCGGGTTCCTCCCGTACCGTCCGGTCCATGATCGTCCTCCTCAACTGCGTCCTCATCTTCCTCGGGTTCGTCGCGCTGAGCTCCTCCGTCGTGTTCGGAGCCCGATGGGTCAAGGGCGAGCGCGACGGGCTCCACCAGATATCCGTCCTGGAGGAGCGCGGGGTCTCCGTCCAGGCGCTGCTCACCGAGCTGGTCCCGTTCGGCCCGTCCCGGCGGAACTGGGCCAGCGCCGTCTACGAGTTCGAGGGGCCGGGGGCGACCACCACCCGGGTCAGCCAGGGGGTCACCGCCACCCCGGAGATGGCGGTCGGCAGCACCTACCCGCTGGTCCGCCACCCCCAGTTCCCCACCCAGGTCCACCTGGGCACCCGGGAGGACGTCACCGCAGAACGGAAGGTCCGCGAGCAGAACGTCCGGATCGCCAAGCGCTTCACGGCCGGCTGCGTGGTGACCGGGCTGGTGCTGAACGGCATCGCCGCCGCACTGATCGCGAGCGGCGCCGGCGCCTGAGAGGTCGCGGACCGGCGCGCCGACGGGCCGCACACCGCTGATCGGGCACCGTACGGCGGCCCCCCGGGCGTGTGGGCCGGGGTGGCGGCGGCGGGGGTGCCACCCTCGGCAGGCATGGATGTCAGCACCTTCTACGCCCTGTTCTCCGCCACCTGCTTCACCCTGGTCGGCCTGTGGTGGAACGTGGTGCAGGGCCATCCGGAGTGGATGCGCGACTCCCGGCTCCGGCGGACCGTCGGCGGGATCTACCTCTCCTTCCTGCTGCCGGCCCTGATGGGGCTGTTCGCCCAGGTCGGCGGGACCGAGCAGCCGCAGATCTGGCGCGGCGCCTTCATCGTCCTCGCCGTGATCGGCTGCTTCTGCACGGTCCGGCTGCTGTCCGGGGCGCGCGGCGACCGCCCGCTGATCTGGCAGCAGGCCGCGGCGGCCGTGCTGTACGCCCTGATCGCGGTGGTCGGCTCGTTCCCCGAACTCGTGCGCGGCACCGGTCTGCGGCCGATCCAGGCCGAGGCGCTGATGCTGATCACCCTGATCGTCCTCGGGCACGCCCTGGTCTGGCGGTTCATGGCGGGCGAGGGCCGCCCCGCCGAACCGTCCTGAACCACCGCCGCCGCCCGGCGGCGTCGAGGGGCGGGGAGCGTTGAGGGTGGCGGCGCACATTCGTGTACGCCCCGAGCGCGGCACGG
The DNA here is from genome assembly GCF_055576225.1 of Streptomyces sp. NPDC033845. Classification (NCBI taxonomy): domain Bacteria; kingdom Bacillati; phylum Actinomycetota; class Actinomycetes; order Kitasatosporales; family Streptomycetaceae; genus Streptomyces; species Streptomyces sp. NPDC033845. Next base: position 335,745 of record NZ_JBVIRI010000005.1, read on the forward strand.
CGAGCCGCCACCCCACGACCCGCACTCGCCAAGGCTGAACCTTGGCGTCCCCTCGCGTCGAATCGCTCACACCAGGGTGATCAACGCGTGACGAACCGTCAACACCTCGTTAGAGGTACACGCGCGGTTCCCGTCCCCGGGCAAAGTTTCCACCGGGTTCTTCCGGGGCATCAGGGGCCGGCTCGGCCCCCCGGCCGGCCCGGTCGATCTCGCACCAGATGCGTTTCCCGGCACCCTCGGGCTGCCAGCCCCAGCGGTCCGCGAGACCGTCGACGAGTTCCAGGCCGCGGCCGCCGGTGTCCTCGCCGGAGGCGTGCCGCGGGGTGGGCGGGCGGGCGCTGGCGTCGGCGACCTCCACCCGGACCCCGGGACCGCCCAACAGCATCCGCAGCACGGCCGGGCAGCCGGTGTGCACCACCGCGTTGGTGACCAGTTCGGAGATCAGCAGCAGCAGCGTCTCGGCGAGCGGCTCGTCGTCCCCTATGCCGGATCCGGCCAGCCGGGAGCGCGCCCACCGGCGCGCCCGGCCGACCTCGGCGGGATCGGGTCCTACTTCCAGCTGAACCTGAAGCACCTGCACCGCTCACACCATCCGAACCGGCGGACACTTCGCCTCGCGAAAGGACGACGGGATCACGGAACGTGACCCCCTTGCGGAGCAGCTTGGTTGACATACAGTCACCGCGACAAGCGCTTCGGGCATATTCCAGCGCGAAGGAGTAGGCGTGGTGCATACTGTGCGGCGCTCGCGCCGCTCAACCGCTCGCATTGTCGGGAGCGTACCGGAGTGGCCGCCCGACTCCGGTACGTAATGAGTCCGGCGAAGGACACAAAGAGATATCAACTCTCTGTAATCGGACGTGCGTCCTCTCCTGTCCCACCCGTTACCAGAAGTTCCGCCGCGAGCAGCTCCTCGGCCCAGGCCGCCGTCAGCCACTGCTCGGCCCGCACCCAGGCCCGCTTGAGATGCAGGTGGACGTCCGCCTCCCAGGTGAAACCCATGCCTCCGTGGACCTGGAGGCAGTCCCGGGCGTTGCGCACGGCGGCCTCGTCGGCGAGCAGCTTGGCGGCCGCCGCCTCGCCGGGGGATCCGGTGACCGCGGCCGCGTAGACCGCCGTACGGGCCAGCTCGGCCCGCACCAGCATCTCCGCGCACAGGTGTTTGACCGCCTGGAATCCCCCGATCGGCTGGCCGAACTGCTCCCGGGTGCCCGCGTACTCCACGGCCAGCTCGACCGTCCGCAGCGCGCTGCCCAGCTGGAGGGCGGCGGTCAGCAGCGCGCCCTCGGCCGCCCGCTCCGCCCCGGGCGGTGCGGGCTCCGGGCCGGCCGCCCGGCCCAGCGGGGTGAGCGGGTCCACCGGGACCACCCGGTCCCCCGCCGCCGGCCCGGCCCCGGTGCCCGCCGCCGCCCCGGCTTCCGCCGTCGGCCCGGCCCCCAGGACCGCGTCGGACTCCGCCAGGTACGGCACCAGCCCGTCCGCCAGGTCGTGGGCCGTGACCAGGGTCCGCCCCTCGGCCGCCCCCGGCACCGACCCGGCCGCCAGCCAGGTGGCCACCAGAGGGCCAGGCAGCAGGGCCCGGCCGGCCTCCTCGAAGACCAGGACCGCCTCCGGCAGGCCCAGCCCCACCCCGCCCGCCGCCTCCGGCAGCCGGAGGGCGAAGAACCCGGCCTCGCCCAGCTCCCGCCACACCTCCCGGTCCACCACCGGCCGGCCGTCCTCGGCGGCGTCCACCGCGGCGCGGAGCGCCTCGCGCCCGTACCGCCCGGCGAGCAGTTCCCGTACGCCCGCCCGCAGGGCCCGCTGGTCCTCGGTCAGCTGGAAGTCCACGGCCTCCCTCACCGGCCCTTCGGTAGGCCGAGGATCCGCTCGGCGACGATGTTCCGCTGGATCTGCGAGGTGCCGGCCGCGATCGTGTACGAGAGCGAGGACAGCCGGTCGAGGGTCCACCCGGCCCCGGTCCCGGTCCCGCCGTCCGTCAGGGTCAGCGAGGCGGCGCCCAGCACCTCCGCCGCCGTGTCGTAGAGCTCCTGGCGGGCGTGCGAGTAGCGGAGCTTGAACACCGAGCCGCCCACCCCGGGCACCCCGCCGGAGCGCGCGGCCGCGCTCACGTTCCACTGGGTGAGCCGCCACAGCGCGCCGAACTCGGCGTACAGCCGGCCCAGCCTGCGGCGCAGCACCGGGTCGTCCCAGCGGCCGTTGGCGCGGGCCGCCCGGGCGAGCTCGCCGAGGACCCGCCGGCAGGCGACCACCTCGCCCACGAAGGCGGTGCCGCGTTCGAAGGAGAGGGTGACCATGGTGACCCGCCAGCCGTCGTTCTCCTCGCCCACCCGGTTGGCCACCGGCACCCGCACCTCGTCGAGGAACATCTCGGCGAACTCGGTGGAGCCGGCGAGGGTGCGCAGCGGCCGGACGGTGACCCCGGGGGCGTCCATCGGCATGGCCAGCCAGCTGATGCCCCGGTGCTTGGGCGCCGCGGGGTCGGTGCGGACGAGGAGTTCGCACCATTCGGCGACCTCCGCGTGCGAGGTCCAGATCTTCGATCCGCTGATGACGTAGTCGTCGCCGTCGCGGACCGCGCGCGTGCGCAGGGAGGCCAGGTCGGAGCCGGCGCCCGGCTCGCTGAAGCCCTGGCACCACACCTCCTCGCCGCGCAGCACGGGCGGCAGCCAGCGGGCCCGCTGTTCCGGTGTGCCCTCGGCGGCGATGGTCGGGCCGGCGTGCAGGAGTCCGACGAAGTTGGCGCCGACGTAGGGGGCCCCGGCGCGCTCGGTCTCCTCCAGGAAGATCAGGTGCTGGGTGGGGGTGGCGCCGCGGCCGCCCGCGGCCACCGGCCAGTGCAGTCCCGCGTACCCGGCCTCGTACAGCCGGTGCTGCCAGCCGAGGTCGTAGGCACGGCGGCCGGGCCAGTCGTCGGGGGACGGCTTGGCGGGCAGTTCGGGGAGGACCTTGGCCAGCCACCGGCGCAGCCGGGCCCGGAACTCCTCCTCCTCGGCCGTGTAGGTGAGGTCCATGGGTCAGACCAGGTCCAGGCCGAGCATCCGGATGGCGTTGCCGCGCATCAGCTTGTGGACGGTCTCGTCGTCGAGTCCCTTGACGTGGTCGAGGGCGACCTCCTTGGTGTGCGGGAAGGTCGAGTCCACGTGCGGGTAGTCGGTCTCGAAGGTGGCGTTGTCGCGGCCGACCACGTCGAGCGAGGCGATGCCGTGCTTGTCGCGGAAGAAGCAGCAGAAGATCTGCCGGTAGTAGTAGGTGGACGGCGGCTCGGGGATCAGGTCGCGGACCCCGCCCCAGGCCCGGTGCTCCTGCCAGACGTCGTCGGCGCGCTCCAGGGCGTACGGGATCCAGCCCATCTGGCCTTCGCTGTAGGCGAGTTTGAGGGTCGGGAACTTCACCAGGACCCCGCTGAAGAGGAAGTCCATCATCGAGGCCATGGCGTTGTTGAAGCTGAGCGAGGCCTGGACGGCGGGCGGGGCGTCGGGGGAGGCGGCGGGCATCTGGGAGCTGGAGCCGATGTGCATGTTGACGACGGTGCCGGTCTCCTGGCAGACGGCGAAGAAGGGGTCCCAGTAGCCGGAGTGGATCGAGGGCAGGCCCAGGTGGGTAGGGATCTCGGAGAAGGTGACGGCGCGGACCCCGCGGGCGGCGTTGCGGCGGATCTCGGCGACCGCGAGGTCGATGTCCCAGAGCGGGATGATGCAGAGCGGGATGAGCCGGCCGCCGCTGTCCCCGCACCACTCCTCGACCATCCAGTCGTTGTAGGCGCGCACGCAGGCCAGGGCGACCTCCTTGTCGCGCGCCTCGGCGAAGGTCTGGCCGCAGAAGCGGGGGAAGGTGGGGAAGCAGAGGGAGGCCTCGACGTGGTTGAGGTCCATGTCGGCGAGCCGGGCCTTGGGGTCCCAGCAGCCGCGCCGCATCTCGGCGCGGGTGATGCCCTCCAGGGTCATGTCGTCGCGGTCGAAGCCGACGGCGGCGATGTTCCGCTTGTACGGGAACTTGAGGTCCTCGTAGATCCACCAGTCGGTCGGCGGGCCGTCCGGGTCCATGGTGATGACGTACTTGCCGCCGGTGTAGGCGAGTTCGCCGATCCCGGCGGTGAGGGGCTTGGGGCCGCGGTCCCGGTACTTGGCGGGCAGCCACACGTCGAAGAGGTGGGCCGGTTCGATCACGTGGTCGTCGACGCTGATGATCCGAGGCAATTCCTTCTCCATGGCCGTCTCCCCTGCCGCAGCAACCAATCTGATGGATCGTCAGAAACAAGCTAGCCCCGCCACCCCTGGACCGACAAGCGTCCGACCCCTACGCTCTCGGCCAGATCTGACGGAACGTCAGCAAGTGGAGGCCGCACATGACGGAACCGACCCGCACGGCCGAGATCCTGGGCCGGGCCCCCACCCTGTGGGCCCTGGTCGCCGACCGCGCCGCACTCACCCCGCACGCCCCCGCGCTCATCGAGGCCGACACCGGCCGCACCCTCACCTTCGGCGCCCTCCACGACCGCGCCGAGCGGGTCGCCGCCGGCCTGCACGCCCTGGGCGTCCGCCCCGGCACCGTGGTCGCCTGGCAGCTGCCCACCCGCCCGGAGACCGTGCTGCTCTCCCTCGCCCTGGCCCGCATCGGCGCCGTCCAGACCCCGGTGATCCCCTTCTACCGGGACCGCGAGACCGGCTTCGCGCTCCGCGAGTCCGGCGCCGAGTTCTTCGCCGTACCGGGCACCTGGCGCGGGTACGACCACACCGCCATGGCCGAACGCCTCGGCGCCCGCGGCGTCTTCGAGGCGTACGCGGACCTCCCCGAAGGCGACCCGGCCGTACTGCCGCCGCCTCCGGCCGAAGGCACCGGGGTCCGCTGGATCTACTGGACCTCCGGCACCACCTCCGACCCCAAAGGGGTCCTGCACACCGACCGCTCCCTGATCGCCGGCGGCTCCTGCCTGGCCCACGCCCTCCGCCTGGAACCCACCGACATCGGCTCCATCGCCTTCCCCTACGCCCACATCGGCGGCCCCGACTACCTGATCATGCTGCTGCTGTACGGGATACCGGCCGTGCTCTTCGAGAAGTTCGCCCTGCCCGAGGCCCTGGGCGGCTACCGCCGCCACCGGGTCACCCTGGCCGGCGGCTCCACCGCCTTCTACTCCATGTTCCTCGCCGAACAGCGCAAGGACCCCGGCCGCCCGCTCATCCCCACCCTGCGGCTGCTGGCCGGCGGCGGCGCCCCCAAACCCCCGGAGATCTACCACGCCGTGGTCCGCGAACTGGGCTGCGCCCTCACCCACGGCTACGGCATGACCGAGGTCCCCATGATCACCATGGGCTCACCGGCCGACCCCCCGGACCGGCTCGCCACCACCGAGGGCCGCCCCCCGGCCGGCATGTCCATCCGCATCACCGACCCCGAGGGCAAACCCCTGCCCCCGGACACCGACGGGGAGGTCCGGCTGCGCGGCGAGGCCGTCTGCCAGGGCTACCTCGACCCCGCCCAGAGCGCCACCGTCTTCGACGAGGACGGCTACCTGATCACCGGCGACCTCGGCCACCTCACCGCGGACGGCTATCTGGTCCTCACCGGCCGCAGCAAGGACGTCATCATCCGCAAGGGCGAGAACATCTCCGCCAAGGAGATCGAGGACCTCCTCCACCGCCTCCCCGGAGTCGCCGACGTCGCCGTCATCGGCCTGCCCGACCCCGAACGCGGCGAACGCGTCTGCGCCGTCGTCGAACAGCCCCCCGGCGCCGACCCCCTCACCCTGCCCACCCTCACCGCCTGGCTCCGCGCCGAGGGCCTCGCCACCCACAAGCTCCCCGAACAGCTGGAACTCACGGAGGCCCTCCCCCGCAACGAGACCCTCCGCAAGGTCCTCAAGTACAAACTCCGCGAACAGTACGCCGACGGAAGCTAGTTCCTCCCGGCGTACATCCATTCCCCCGGCCCGTGGGTCTGACCCCGTGTGCCGCCGAGCGACTCGTTCGCCTCCGGCGGGCAAACTCCATGATCACGGGGGATTCCATGCGATACACCACAGCAGCGCTCGCCGTCCTGGCGGCCGTTGCGACAGCGGTCCAGCCGGCCGTCGTGCCATCCGCGGCCGCGGCCTCCGCAGCCGCCGCCCTGCCCGGCGAACTCGTCATTCCCGCGCGCAAGCTCGCCAACCCGGCCGGCGTGGACATCCGCTTCGCGAACACCACCGGCCTGCTGCGGGCGGCACCGGCCGCCCGCGGAGGCTACGACTGGCTGCCCTACGGCCGGCCCCAGGGCGTCCACCTGCCCGCGGACAAGGTGGGCACCGCACTCGGCCTGGCCGGCGACACCCTGGTCCACCAGTTCCCGGACCACACGGACCGGGTCGAGTACCTCGACCTGAAGGACGGCACCACCCGTGCCCTGAACCTCCCCCAGGGGCAGAGCTTCCACTCGGTGATCGGCACCACCGTGCTCACCCGGTCCGCGACCGGCTGGGCCCTGCTGGCCTGGGAGGACGGGCGGCAGACCGAGCGCCCGGTCACCGGCCTGCCGACGACCGGGAGGCTCGGCGCGTCCGCCTCGCTGGAGACGGGCCTCCTGCTCTTCGACCACACCGGGAAGCCCACCTCCTACTGGCTGGACCTCGCCACGGCGACCGGCCGCCAGGTACCCGTCGACACCGACGGAGCGACCGGCCGCAACCGCTGGTCGGTCGCCATCCACGAACTCGTCTACGAGGACCGGGACCAGTGGTACATCGACGGGTTCGACGCCTGGGACCTGACCGCCGAACCGTCCGAGAAGCCGACCCTCCACTTCGAAGGCCAGTGGCGCAGTGACGCCGTGCCCGTCTCCGTGATCGGCCAGGAGCTGGTGCTCACGAGCACCGCGCCCGGCAGCGGTCTGGCCGCGCGCTCCCCCGACGGCAGCTACCGCCCGCTGTTCGAGCCCCCCACGGGCACCGTCACCCGCACCACCACCGACACCGACGGCCGCCCGCTGATCTTCGTCGGCCAGCCGGCCGACGGCACCGTGAACGTCCACGCGGTGGTCCCCGGCCCCGACGGCAAAGCCGTCGTCCAGGCCCTCGGCGACGTCCCCGGCCCCAACCGCGACCAGCGGATCGAACGGCTGGCCATGCAGAACGGCGAGATCACCACCGTCGACGGCTGGCCCCGGCACGGTGTCGTCAGCCGGTACCCGGTGGGATCATCCGGCACGCCCAGGCCCGGCAACTGGCAGGCCCTCTTCACGGTGCCCGGGCCCGATCCGCAGGGCGAGTACCAGAGGCCCTTCGACCTCTGTGGGCGCGAGCCCGCCCCCGGCCGCAGCGGCTGCGCCGAACTGATCGCCACCGGGGACGGCGGCATCGTGATCGACAGCGAGGTCAACCCGGAACAGATCGCCCCCTTCGGATCCGGCTGGTACCCCGATGAGATCGTCCCGGGCGCGGGCTATCGGGACTACGTCGCCGGCACCGCACAGGCCTCCGGCCGGTACGTGGCCCTGCGCAGGCAGACCCCCCTCAACCAGATCGACGTCCTCGACCGCCTGCGGGAAAAGATCGTCGGCAGCCATCCGGTGCCCGGCGGGGACTTCGCCCTCTCCGGATCGGCACTGTGGCGGGAAACCCGCACGGCGGGCACCGTCGAAGCCGTCAACGTCACCAGCGGCGCCCCGCTGCGCACCGACAAGGTGTCCGGCTGCGACATCCAGGAACTCCAGGCCTACGGAAGCTCGCTGTACTGGAAGTGCGAGAAGGAATCCGGGGTCTACGACACCGGCACCAAGAAGAACACCAAGCTCCCCGCGCACACCCTCGCCGTCCTCGGCAGCGGATTCCTCGTACTGGAATCGGGCGGTTCCCTGAAGTCCGTCGACCTCAAGGCCGGCGGCACCGTCCGCGAACTCCCCAAGCCCGCCGACCCCGTCTACGGCCAGGGCTGGACGGTGGACCGGCAGTCCGCCCGCGTCGCCTGGACCGACACCGGGTCCGCCCTGCACGTGCTCCCCGTCGGATCGGGCGCCGCGGACCTCACGATCCCGGACTCCGAGGCCCCCACCACCGCCGACCTGAGCGCCAAGAAGACCTGGGAGCCCCGGTTCTGGCTGTCGAAGCCGGCCGCCTCCTGGACGCTGACGGTGCGGCGGAAGGCCACCGGCACGGTGGTGCGCACCTTCACCGGCGGCCCGACGAACGGCGCCTTCGGCCCGGTGTGGGACGGCACGGACACGGCCGGCTGGAACGTCCCCAACGGCGAACACACCTGGACGCTGACCGCGAACCCGGCCGACGGCCAGGGCCCGGCCCTCACCCGGAACGGCACGCTCGCGGTGACGGGCAAAGCCGTTCCCCGGGACATGGTCTCGGACGACGGCCAGGCCGACATCACCTTCCTGGACAAGGACAGCAAGCTCGGCTTCCTGCTGGGCAGGGGCATCGACCGGTACCCGGTCACCAGCCCGTACATGGTGACCGGCTGGGACCCGAAGGCACTGTTCGTGCCCTTCGGCGACATGAACGCCGACCGGGTGAACGAGCGCCTGGTCCGGGACGCCAAGGGCGTGCTCTCGGTCCAGTTCGCCCAGCCGGGCCGGGTGGTGGCCGCCCGCACGAAGGCGATCGGCCCGGGCTGGGGCCAGTACGACGTCCTCACCTCACCCGGCGACCTCACCGGTGACGGCCTCGCCGACCTGATCGCCCGCCAGACGACCACCGGGGACATCTACCTCTACGCCCAGGACGGCAAGGGCGCCTTCAAGGCCCGGGTCCTCATCCAGAAGAACTGGAAGCTGTACAAGACCGTCGTCGGCGCCGGAGACCTCACCGGTGACGGCATCGGCGAACTCCTCGCCGTGGACGCCAACGGCACCGTCTTCCGCTACGACGGGGTGCGCACCGGCACCGTCAAGCCGCGGGCCCGCGCGTCCGCCGACGGCTGGGCGAAGAACCGCAGCGCGTTCACCGTCATGGACATCGACGGCGCCGGCGGCAAGCCGGCCGGCGTCGTCACCCGCAACACGGCCGGAGAGCTCCTCTACAGCCCGCCGGTCACCGGCACCGCCCTGCTCGCCCCCGGAACCCGGTTCGCCACCGGCTACGCCGCCTTCAAGACGCTCCTCTAGAGCGCCGCGACGAACACGGCGAACGCCGGGGCGCCGAAGCCCAGCACCGGCCCGTCCGGGACCTTCGAGTCCCGGACGGGCACCACGCCGCGCGCGGCCGCGAGGTTGGTGGCCACCTCGACGCAGGCGCCGCCGTTGTCGCTGTAGGAAGAGGTGAACCAGCGGGGGGATTCGGTCGTCACGGGGCGTCCTCTCGCAGATGGCAACTGCACGAGTGCTACCCCTACTCGGCAGCCTTGATGCCCGCCACGAACGCGGTAAACGCCCCTGCGGCGAAGTCCAGGACGGGGCCGCCGGGGTTCTTGGAGTCCCGGACGGGCACCAGGCCGCTGGAGGCGACGAGGTTGGCCGCGACCTCGACACACTGGCCGCCGTTCTCGCTGTACGAAGAGGTGAACCAGCGGGGGGATTCGGTCGTGGTCATTACGGCGTGCCCTTTCGTAACGTGCTGATCATCGCCACTGATGCGGCTTGAGAGAGCGCTTCGGCCTGAAGTTGATGATAGGCCGTCAACAACGGCAGCACAGCTGTGCTTTCACGCTCAAGGTAGCCCCGCTGGGCGGACTCGGCGTAGGACATCAACGAGCGGTCCGCCAGGGTTATCAGCGTGACCGGCAGGGTGAATGGCCGTCCCTCGCCCATGCTGAACGGGGCGATCTGGAGCACGGTGTTCGGCAGCTCGGCGAACTCCTCCAGCCGTGCCAGCTGGGCGTCCATGACCGACGGTCCGCCCACGGGCCGAAGAAGGCAGCTCTCGTCCAGGACCACGAAGATCAGCGGGCGGGACACCCGGTCGAGCGCGGCTTGCCGTTCGGCGACCAGGGAGACCCGTTCGTCCGCCTGCTCCCGCGAGATCGCGCCGCGCTTGACCACACTGGCCGCGAGCACTTCCGCGTACTCCGGGGTCTGGAGCAGCCCCGGTACCACCCCCACCTCGTACAGCCGGATCTCCGCCGCCCGGGACTCGTGGGAGACGTACTCCGGGAAGCCCTCCAGCAGGCTGCCGTTGCGGATCTCGCGCCATTCGCGTTCGAACGCGTCCCCGGTGCCGAAGGCCCGGTCCGCCCTGCGCGCGAAGCGCAAGGTTGGCATCTTGCGGCCGGTTTCCACCGCCGAGATATGGGTGCCGGAGTAGTCCATCCGCACGCCCAGCTCCTCCTGCCGCCACCCGCGCGCCTCGCGCGAGCTGCGCAGATTCGCCCCGAACGCGGCCTGCGGAGAGCTCTCCGGGTTCAGATCCTTGATGTTCAACGCTCTGGCACCAACCTTCCGCCCAGCTTCGACACGTTGCACGGTCCCCTACCGTCCCGCCACGCTGAGCCGCCCCAGTAGTGGACCGGCTACGCAGAGGAGCGGGCAATGCCCCGAACGGGAATTCCTTCGAACGAGCACGGGGGCACCGACCCCGGCGGCGACGCCCGGAACTGGCGGCAGCAGTTCAGCGGCACCCCGCGCGGGGCGCGGCTGTCTCGGCACCTCGGGGTGCTCGAACTGGCCCGGTGGGGTTGTCCGCCGGGGAGCGAGGACTCCGACCGGGTGGCGCAGGTCATCGCCGAGCTGGTCGCCAACGCCGTGTGCCACGGGGTCCGCGGCCGGGACTTCCAGCTCGGCCTGCGGGACCTGGGCCCGGCCATCCGGGTGGAGGTCTCCGACGCCCGCGCCGAGCGCGTGCCCCGGATGCGGCCGGCCCGCCTCCAGGGCCAGGAGGAGGACGGGTACGGGCTGCATATCGTCCACGCCCTGGCCGACCGTACGGGCGTGTCCGCCCGACAGGTCGGCAAGACGGTCTGGGCCGAGGTCACCAAGCGGATTCCGGCCGCCCGGCCGTAGGCTGGATGAACTGGCTCGGGGACGGGACCGGTGTGTCAGAGGTGATCGCCATGCGCAGATCGCGATTGCGGGCGCTGCCCGCGTGTGCCGCCGCCACCCTGCTGCTCACCGTGTCCGGCACCGCCTCCGCCACCGGTACGGCGCAGGCATCCGTCGCGTCCCCGCAGTCCGCCGCGCGGGCGGCCGTACGCCTTCCGGCCGCCGAGCTCGATCCGGGGACCGTGCAGCGGCTCGACTCCGCGATCACCCAGGCCATGCGGAGGGCCGCCATCCCGGGGGTCGACGTCGGCCTGTGGATCGACGGCCGCGGCGACTACGTCCGCGCCTTCGGCACCGCCGACAAGAGCAACGGCACCCCGATGAAGACCGACATGTTCTCCCGGATCGGCAGCGTCACCAAGACGTTCACCGTGACCGGGCTGCTCCGGCTGGTCGACCAGGGCCGGGTCGGTCTCGACGATCCCATCTCACGCTACGTGGACGGGGTCCCCGGCGGCGAGAAGATCACCCTGCGGCAGCTCGCCGGGATGCGCAGCGGGCTCTACGACTACACCGCCGATCCCGAGCTGCTGGACGAGATGCGGGCCGACCCGCAGCGCACCTGGACCCCCCGCCAGCTGCTGGACGTCGCCTTCGCGCATCCCGCGCAGTTCGCCCCGGGCGCCAAGTGGGAGTACAGCAACACCAACATCATCCTGCTGGGTCTGCTGATCGAGAAGGTCAGCGGCAGCAGCCTGACCGACTACCTCCGGGACGAGGTGCTGGAGCCGGCCGGGCTGAAGGACACCAACCTGCCCACCGACAGCGCCATCCGCTCCCCCTACGCCCACGGCTACAGCGACTTCTCCCCCGACGGGAAGATCGTCGACACCTCCCGCTGGAACCCCTCGTGGGCCTGGGCGGCCGGGGCGATGATCTCCGATCTGGAGGACCTGCGCGTCTGGGTGCCGACCCTGGTCAGCGGGCGGCTGCCGGACGGCAGGCCGATGCTGGAGCCCGCGACCCAGGCCCAGCGGCTGGCGGTCCGGCCGACCGGGCACAAGGACGTCTCGTACGGTCTGGGCATCGCCGAGGTCAACGGCTGGCTGGGCCACAACGGCGACCTGCCGGGCTACGAGACCCTCGCGGTCCGGCTGCCGTCCGCCGGGGCCACCCTGGTGCTGCTGATCAACTCCGATGTGGACGGCAGCACCGGCAGCCTCAGCACCTATCTGGGCCGGGCGATCACCGAGATCGTCACCCCGGCCCATGTCTGGGGCATCCCGCCGGCCGCACAGCCCAACGCGCCGAGCCCGGACCCGAGCCCGAGCCGGACGCCCGCGCCCGCGCAGAAGCCCTCGGGCTGACCGGTCCCCGACCGGTCAGGCGCCCGCGCCCGGGTCCCCGTCCGCGTCCGGGGCCTGGACCCCGCAGTAGCCGGCGAAGGCGGCCAGGATCTCGGTCTCCGAGATCCTGCCGTCCCGGTCGGCGTCCAGCCCCGCCGCCACCGCCTCCGCGATCTCCGGGACGGTGCCCAGCGCCCGCAGCACCCGGGCCGCGGCCGGCGGGGTGACCCCCGCGCCGTCCTCGTCGGCGGCCGCGATCACCGCGTGCAGGAACTGCTGGCCGATCCCGGCGAACCGTTCGGGGCTGTCCTGGAGCCGCTTGGCCGCACCCGTGATGAACTCCTCGCGGGTGACCCGCTGGTCCCCGTCCACGTCCGCGATCCCGGCCATGCCCTGCCAGAACGCCTCGGCACCGTGGATCAGCGCCTGCCCCTTGTCGGACCGCGCGGTCACACCGAATTCGGCCATCACCTCCTTCGCGGCCTTGCTGAAGTCCTCGCGGTCGATGTAGCCGTTGCCGTCCTGGTCGAAGACGGCGAATCGGGCCGCGATCTTGCGCTCGTACTCTGCGCTGTCCATGTTCGGGATCCGCCTTCACGTGTGCGGTGGGGTGCAGTTCAAGTCAAGACAGGCAGGAGCGTACGGCCTCGGTGGCCTGCGCGTTAAGCGAAGCGGTCAAGGAGGTGGCCGCATCGAACCCGCGCACGAGGAGCGCGGCGGGGCGCGTCACCGGAGGACACCCGCGCGCCCCCTATCACGGAGGTCCCCTCCGTCGTGCGAGGTTGGCCGAAACGGGTGCGGAACGGCCGGGTGACACTACATTCGGAAGAACCGGGAAGGTCGACGAGGGCCGGACGGGCCCGGACGAGGGCGACAAGGGCTGGGGGCCGCACCATGGCGAAGGACGCACCACCCCGCTGGGACCGCCGGATGCAGCAGCGGCTCGCCCGCGGGGAGGCGGCCGCGCTCGGGGAGTTGTACGACCGGTTCGCCTCGCTGGTGCACAGCCTGGCGCACCGGGTGCTCGGCGACGAGCAGGCCGCCGACCGGATCACCCGCGAGGTGTTCGGATACATCTGGGAGAACCCGGACGCCTACGACCCCAAGCAGGGGTCCATGCGTTCCTGGGTGGCCCGGATCACCCAGGGGCAGGCGGTGGCCCGCCTCCGGCAGGCCGAACTCGGCCGCGGCTCCCGGGAGGAGCTGGAGCAGAAGGTCCGCACCGCCAACGCGGCCGCCCGCGCCGACTACATCGTCACCTCCATGCCCGCACCGCTGCGGGCCGCACTGGAACTGGCCTACTTCAAACGCCGGGACTACCGGCAGGCCGCCGCCGACCTCCAGATCAGCGAGGACGAGGCCCGCCGCCGGCTGCGGCTGGGCCTCCAGCTGCTGTCCACCGCCAACGCCCTGCCCCGCGAGGGCACCACCCAGCCCGGATACGGCCCGCCCGGATACGGAAACCCGCGATGAACGGCCCCGCCGAGTCCGCCGACCACGGATACGAACTCCCGCTCCCCGCCCGGATCCCCGGCCCGCGCGGTGCCGCCGACGACCTGCCGCCGGGCGCGGCCCCGCAGCCGGCCGCCCCGCCGCCCAGCCACGAGGTGCTGAAGTCGTTGCTCGGAGCGTGGGCGCTGGCCGCCTGCTCGGCGGAGGAGACCCGGGCCGTCGAGGAGCACCTGACCGAGTGCGCGCCCTGCGCCGAGGAGGCCCTGCGGCTGCGGGACGCCGTGGGCCTGCTGCACCCGGAGGAGACCCTGGACCTGAACCCGCTGCTGCGGTCGCGGGTGCTGGAGGGCTGTCTGGGCAAGCGGCCGGCCCGGATCCCGGTGCCGGTGTGGGCCAGTCCGTACGACACGGAGGCCGCCCGGCTGGACGCGCTGCTCCGGGACTTCGGCGATGCCGAGTGGCACACGCCGGTCCGGCTGAAGTGGTTCGCCGAGGAGCGGCGGCAGTCCCGCCGGACCACGGTGGCCGGGGTGATCGGGCACCTGCTGACCGTGGACGGTCTGATCGCGACCGCGCTGGGGCTGGAGGATCCGCTGGGTCCGGACGCGCCGGTGGACACCACCGCCCGGACCGAGCGGTTCTGGGAGTCGGGCCCGCACCCGATCACCCGTAGCGTCCGCGAGCCGTGGCGGGAGCAGGGCCACACCCTGGTGCGGACGGTGTCCTTCGCGGGCCGGGGTGTCGCGGAACTCGCGGTGGACTACGGGGAGTTCTCGCTGCCCCTCGGGGACGCCTTCCTGGAGCGGGCGTTCGAGTGCTGGGTGCACGCCTGGGACATCGCGGAGGCGGTGGACTATCCGTACGACCCGCCGTCCGGGGTGCATCTGCACCGGATGATCGATCTGGCGGCCCGGCTGCTGCCCGGGGCGCTGGCCGGCCGGCGGCGGTCCGGCCTGGCCTCGCCGCCGCGCCGGCTGGTGTCGGCCGGCTCGCCGGGGCGGACCCTGCACCTGGAGATCGAGGGTTCCGGCGGCGGGTCCTGGGACATCGCGCTGGACTCCCCGGCCGCGGCCACCTCCCCGGAGCACACGGTGGCGCAGATCGCCCTGGACGGGATCGAGTTCTGCCAGCTGGCCGCGGGCCACATCTCCCCGGAGGAGGCCGCGGCGGGACAGCACGGCGACCGGGAGGCCATCCGTGACGTGCTCTTCGCCGCGGCCTCCCTGAGCCGCCTCTGACGCGTCCCCGGCCGGGTGCGGCCCGAGCCGACCTGGCGCCGGGGTGCCGGGGGTGCCGCCACGCTGCCGCTACGCGAAGACGACCGTGCGGGTGCCGTTGAGCAGGACGCGGTGCTCGCTGTGCCATTTCACGGCACGGGCCAGCGCCTGGCACTCCACGTCCCGGCCGATCGCCACCAGCTGGTCGGGGGTGACCTGGTGGCCCACCCGCTCGACCTCCTGCTCGATGATCGGGCCCTCGTCCAGGTCCGCGGTCACGTAGTGGGCGGTGGCGCCGATCAGCTTGACCCCGCGCAGATGCGCCTGGTGGTAGGGCTTGGCGCCCTTGAAGCTCGGCAGGAAGGAGTGGTGGATGTTGATGATCCGGCCGCTGAGCTCCTTGCACAGGGTGTCGGACAGCACCTGCATGTAGCGGGCCAGGACCACCAGCTCCACGTTCTCCTCACGGACCAGTTCCAGCAGCTCGGCCTCGGCCGCCGCCTTGGTGTCGCGGGTGACGGGGATGTGGCGGAACGGCACCCCGTAGGAGTCGACCAGTTCGGCGAAGTCGGTGTGGTTGGAGACCACCGCGGCGATCTCCACCGGCAGGGCGCCGATCCGGGAGCGGAACAGCAGGTCGTTCAGGCAGTGGCCGAACTTCGACACCATCAGGACGATCCGCATGCGCTCGTCGGCGCGGTGGACCTGCCAGTCCATCCGGAAGGTGTCGCCGATCGCGGCGAAGCTGGCCCGCAGCTTCTCCACCGTCACCGGCTCGTCCGCCGAGAAGTGGACGCGCATGAAGAACAGTCCGGTCTCGTGGTCGCCGTACTGCTGGCTGTCCTCGATGTTGCAGCCGGTCATGAACAGATAGCTGGACACGGCGTGCACGATGCCCTGCTTGTCCGGGCAGGACAGGGTCAGGACGTACTGGCGCGTGGTGGCGGGGTGCGGATCGCTCATGGCTCGACAGCCTTTCACACCGTTCAGGCCGAACGCGTCAGAATCCTGAGCACTTCCAGCGACCGCGGCCGGGCCTCGGGGTCCTCGCCGTCCGCCCCGGCCAGCCGGACGTGCGCCTCGCGGGCCGCCCGGACCGCCTCGGGCCAGGCGTGGTGCTCCAGATAGGCGCTGACCGGGGCGTCCGGGCCGACCTGGTGCAGGATGCGCAGCACCCGGAGCACGGCGAGGTCGACGAGGGCGGCCTCCTGGGAGTCCCGGAAGATCGTGCCCACGTACTTCTCGGCGGACCAGCTGTCCAGCCAGGTGTCCTCCACCAGCCGGTAGACGGCGTCGGTCACGTCTCCGTAGCCCTCGGCGCCGGCCAGCCAGGTGTCCTCCTGGAAGGCGGGGTCGGAGAGCATGTGCAGCGCCGAGCGCACGTTGCTGCGCCAGCGCCACCACGGCATGTCGTTGAGCGGCATGCCGCCCATGGTGGAGGAGCGGCGGCCGCGGCGGGAAGAGTTCTTCGAACCTTCGACGAATGTCACGCTTTCGATCGTACGTTCCCTTCTGTTGCGATCTTGAAGGCCCCCGCACCGGGCGGCCGCCCCACCAGGTGATCCACGGCCCCGGCAATTCACCTCCACGTCACCGAATGTTGTGTACACCTCACTCCTCAGTTATCCGCGGGGCGGAAGTCTGCGTGGTCATGACCATGAGGCGACGCAGCGCGATATCCCGTTCCCTCCTCGCGACCGCGGTGGGAGCGTCCCTCGTCACCGGGTGCGGGGTACTCCCTGGAGACACAGGGGGCTCCAGGGAGACCCTCACCGTGATGACCTGGGCCCCCGAGGACACCAAGGCCACCAACATGGCCGGCATGCCCGCCATGGCCCGCGCCTACGAACGCTGGATCAACGACAAGGGCGGCATCGACGGCCGCAAGCTGCGCGTGCTCACCTGCAACGAACAGAACACCGCCACCGGCGCCGCCGACTGCGCCCGGCAGGCCGTCGCCGAGAACGCGGTCGCCGTGGTCGGCTCCTACAGCCAGCACGGGCGGGCCTTCATGGCCCCCCTGGAGAACGCCGGCATCCCCTTCATCGGCGGCTTCGGAGTCTCCCAGGAGGAGTTCCAGAGCATCCTGTCCTACCCCGTCAACGGCGGCCAGCCGGCCCTGCTGACCGGCGCCGGGCACCAGCTCGCCCGCGACTGCGAACAGATCGCCCTGATCCGCCCCGACACCCTCGCCGGGGACTCGCTGCCCATCCTGCTGAACGCCGGACTCGCCGCCCAGCGGCCCGCCGCGGCCGGCACCCGCCCCCTGGAGGCCGCCGACCTGCGGGCCGCCGAGGACTCCGCCGACTTCGCCCCGCAGGCCCGCGAGGCCTACGCGGTGGCCTCCCGCGGCAAGGACAAGGGCTGTGTGACGGCCGCGCTCGGCGAACGCACCGAGACCTTCTTCGACTACTTCCGGCGGGTCGGCGGCAAGAAGCGGCCGAAGATCTCCTCCGTGCAGGGCAGCCTCGGCCAGGCCCTCATCGACCGGACCGGCGGCGCCGACAGCCCCTTCGAGGGCGCCTTCGTCACCGGCTGGTACCCGGTGGCCAGCGACCCGCTGTGGCAGCCGATGCGCCAGGTGATCTCCGAGCAGGCCTTCGGGGACGACGCCCTGGACCCGTCCGACGTCGGCACCCAGACCACCTGGATCGCCTACACGGTCTTCACCGAGATGGTGAAGCGGCTCGGCGACGAGAAGATCACCGGCCGGCGGCTCGCCCGCACCCTGGACCGCTCCGACGGGGTCGGCACCGGCGGACTCACCCCCGACCTGCGCTGGCGGTCCCGGGACATGGGCGCGGTGCCCGGATACCCGCGGCTGATCAACGGCCGGGTCACCTTCCAGGTGGTGAAGGCCGGCCGGCTGGTCGCCCAGCCCGGCGAGGCCACCGCGGACGTGACCGCCGCCATGGAGTCCGCCCCCACCCACGGCTGACCGGCCGGGGCCCGGCCCGGGCCCCGGCCGGAACCCCTACAGCTGGGTCTTGTCCCGCTTGGTGAGCTTGTACTTGCCGGCGATCCGGTTCCACATGGTCGCGGCCGACTGCTTGGCCTTGCTGGCCTCGCCGCTGGACCGGTTGCCGGCCGCCGCGTCCTTGGTGCCCGGAGCCTTGCCGCCCTTGCAGCGGCTCTTGTCGTCGTCCTCCAGATCCTCGGCCCAGGCCGCGTACGAACGGTCCGCGGCGGCCGAGGCCTTCCAGGCCTTCGTCAGCGCGGCCGACAGCCGCTCGTGGTCCTGAAGCCGGTCGATCCGCACCTCCTCCAGCCGGGTCACCAGCCCGTCCCGCTGCCGGGCCGCGTCGCGCAGGTCGTCGGCCGCACCACCCAGGTTCCGGCAGGCCTTGATGTCGTCGACCGCACGGATCACCGAGGTCCGGCTGTCGTTGCTGTCCGCCAGCAGCTTGTCCAGCTGCACCGCCTGGGTGCGCACCGGGTCCACCGGCGCCTCCCCGGTGGTGGCGGCCGATCCGGTGGGCGAGGGCACCGAGGACACCGCCGCCGGATCGTTGTTCTGGGCCTTGCCGGAATCCCCCAGCATCGCGCCGACCCCGAGGCCGGCCACCGCCAGGGCGATCACCAGGGCCGCGATGATCCCGCCGGACACCCGGCGGCCCTGCGGCGGCTCCTCGTAACCGGCCGGCGGGGACGGCGCGAACTGCTGCTGGTTCGGGTACTGCTGGGGCTGGGGCTGGTGCTGGTTCGGGAACTGCGGTCGCGGCGGCGGATCCTGCCGGTACAGCGACTGCTGGTGCGGGGGCTGCTGCTGCGGGGGCCGCCCCCGTCTGCGGGAGGGCGGCGGCTGCCGGAGCGGCTCCTGCACCGGAGGCAACTGCTGCGTGTGCCCCTGCACATCGTCCGGCCCGGCCGGCACCGGCGGGATGTACTGCGTGGCCGCCTCGTGGTGCGACTGGGCCGGGACCGGCGGGATGTACTGGGTCGCCGCCTCGTGGTGCGGCTGGGCCGGGACCGGCGGAATGTACTGGGTCGCCGCCTCGTGGTGCGGCTGGGCCGGCACCGGCGGAATGTACTGGGTCGCCGCCTCGTGGTGCGACTGGGCCGGCACCGGGGGGACGTACTGGGTGGCGTCGTCCGCGTACGGATCGGCGGGCACCGGCGGAATGTACTGGGTCGCCGCGTCCGCGTACGGGTCGGCGGCGGGCGGCGGCGGGCCCCACTGACCACCCTCGTACGGGTAGCCGCCCTGTCCGCTCTGCGTCACCGGAACCCTCCTCCGACCCTTTCGAACCCACGGAACCGTCGGGTCACGCTACCCGGTACACCCCGCCCCGGGCCCCGCGGGGCGGATACTCGCCCCCCGGGGCCCGGGCATCCACCGGGCGCGGGCCCGGCAGGACCCGGAAGAGACGGCCTACACCGGCTGCGGGGCCAGCCGGGCCGTGAACTCGCGGGCCGCCGGCTCCTCGTGGAACGGGGCCAGCCGGGACCGGAAGTCCGCCACGTACTCCGCGCCGCGGTTCGAACGGATCGTGCCCAGCAGCTCCACCGCCCGGGTCGCCGTCGCGCACGACTGCTCCACCTCCCGCTGCTGCACCTGCGCCGAGGCCAGCAGCAGCAGCCCGATGGCCCGCCGCCGGGCCTTGGTCTCCGGAAGCAGCCGCAGGGCCTCCTCCGCCCGCCGCGCCCCGGCCTCCGCCTGCCCCAGGTCCCGGTGGCAGTGCGCCAGCTCGTCCGCCAGATAGGCCGCGTCGAAGTGCCGGATCCACACCGGGTCGTCCCCCGACTCCGGATCCGCCCGCTCCAGCGCCCCGATCGCCCGCGAGGCCAGCACCTGGGTGGCCCGGGCATCGCCCAGCAGCGCGTGCCCGCGCGCCTCCGCCGCGTAGAACATCGCCTCCGCGCGCGGGGTGGCCTGCCCCCGGGTGCCCTCCTGGGCGGCCCGGGCCAGCTGGGCGATCTCCCGCGGATTGCCCAGCTCCGCCGCGAGGTGGCTCATCGAGGCGGCCAGCACATAGCCGCCGTACGCCCGGTCCCCGGCGGCCTGCGCCAGCCGCAGCGCCTGGATGTAGTACCGCTGGGCCAGCCCCGGCTGGCCGGTGTCCACGGCCATGTAGCCGGCCAGTTCGGTGAGCCGGGCCACCGCCGCGAACAGCGCCCGCCCCACCGGCTCCCGGTACGAGCCGCCGATCAGCCCGGACACCACGCTGTTGAGGTAGTGGACCACCACCGGCCGGACGTGCCCGCTGCCGAACCGGTGGTCCAGGTCGACCAGGGCGTCCGTGGTCGCCCGGACCGCCTCCACGTCGGACATGCCCACCCGGGCCCCGCCGGTCCGCGCCACCGCCACGTCCGCGCCGGTGATCAGCCAGTCCCGGCTCGGCTCGACCAGCGCCGAGGCCGCCACCGTCGAACCGGCCAGGAAGTCCCGCCGTCCGACGTCGCTGCGCCACAGCTCACAGACCTGCTCGATGGCCCCGACCACGGTCGGGGAGAACTGCAGCCCCACCCCGGAGGCCAGGTTCTTGCCGTTGGCCATGCCGATCTCGTCGATGGTGACGGTCCGGCCGAGTTTGCGGCCGAGCGCCTCCGCGATGATGCCCGGGGCCCGGCCGCGCGGCTGCTGGCCGCGCAGCCAACGGGCCACCGAGGTCTTGTCGTACCGGAGGTCGAGGCCGTGTTCGGCCCCGCACATGTTGACCCGCCGGGCGAGCCCGGCGTTCGAACACCCGGCTTCCTGGATGAGCGCCTGCAGCCGTTCGTTCGGCTGGCGGGCGACTAGTGGCCTGGCTGCCATCAAAAACCCCCTGAGGCCGCGGGTGATCGTTGCTTTGATCACTTCCCGGCTGATGTGTGGAGAATTCCGGCGATATTCCGGGGAATCTTCCGCTGTGCGCTTTGTCGTTACCCACCCCCGGCTCCCCGCCCCCACGCGCGCCCCCGCCCGTGCACCGGTGCGCCCCGCATGCAGGATCGATGTTCCGCCTCCCGGCCGGTCAGTAGTGGCCCACGGCCGTAACCCCGCGTGACGGCGGGAGTTGTGTTGGTCGTGGAAGAGACCATGGGAGTCACGGAGACCGACACCGCCGCCATCCCCTCGCAGCGCGGTGAACAGCTGCTGGACCATGCCGTGCGGTACGCGGAAGAACGGCACTGGGACGTGTTCCCCGGCACCTGGCTGGAGCCCGGGGACGGCCGGGAGCAATGCTCCTGCGGGGCGGCCGACTGCGCGGCCCCCGGCGCGCACCCGGCGGTGAAGGACTGGGCGGCGCAGGCCACCGGCAGCGCCGTACAGGCCCGCCGGATGTGGACCAAGTACCCGAAGGCCTCCATCCTGCTGCCCACCGGCCGCACCTTCGACGCGATCGACGTGCCGGAGACCGCCGGGTTCCTGGCGCTGGCCCGGCTGGAGCGGATGGAACTCACCCTGGGCCCGGTCACCCTGACCCCGGACCGCCGGATGCTGTTCTTCGTCCTGCCGGCCGCCGGGGCCAAGGTCCCCGACCTGGTGCGCCGGCTCGGCTGGTCCCCGGCCGGCATCGACCTGGTCACCCGCGGCGAGGGGGAGTTCGTGGCCGCCCCGCCCACCCGCTACGGCGGACGCGGCTCCGTGCAGTGGGCGCGCCGGCCCACCCCCGCCAACCGCTGGCTGCCCGACATCGAGGAACTGATCAGCCCGCTGGCCTACGCCTGCGGCCGGGAGGCCTCCGACGCCCGGGCCCGCCGCGGCTGATGACATTCGTCATCGGCCGCGCCCGCGTTCCGCTCGTATCGTGAGACGGGACCGACGGGGTACGGAGCGAGAGGCGGGTGGCGCATGCGCGAGCGGGCGGCCGGCGCGGCGGACGGCACGGGAGCGGAGCAACAGGCCCCCGCCGTGAGGATCACGGGCCTGTGGAAGCGGTTCGGTGAGCAGGTCGCGGTGGCGGGAGTGGACCTGGAGCTGCCCGCGGGCCGGTTCGTGGGACTGGTCGGCCCCAACGGCGCCGGGAAGACCACCACCCTGTCGATGGTGACCGGACTGCTCCGCCCCGACATGGGCCGGGTGGAGGTGGCCGGACACGACGTGTGGCGGGACCCGGTCCAGGTGAAGGCCCGGATCGGGGTGCTGCCCGAGGGGCTGCGGCTGTTCGAGCGGCTGTCCGGGCGGGAACTCCTCGGCTACATGGGCCGGTTGCGGGGACTGCCCGGCGAGGAGACCGACAAGCGGGCCACCCAGCTGCTGGAGGTCCTCGACCTGGCCGGCAACCAGCACAAGCTGGTGGTGGACTACTCGACCGGCATGCGGAAGAAGATCGGACTGGCCGCCGCGCTGCTGCACAACCCCGAAGTCCTCTTCCTGGACGAGCCGTTCGAGGGCGTGGACCCGGTGTCCGCGCAGACCATCCGGGGAGTCCTGGAGCGCTACACCGGCTCCGGGGCCACCGTGGTCTTCTCCTCGCACGTGATGGAACTGGTCGAGTCGCTGTGCGACTGGGTGGCCGTGATGGCGGCGGGCCGGATCCGCGCGGCCGGCCCGCTGGCCGAGGTCCGCGGCGAGGCCGCCTCCCTCCAGGACGCCTTCCTGGAACTGGTCGGCGCCCGGGACCGGCCGACCGGCGACTCCCTGGACTGGCTCGGCGGCGGAACGGTTCCCCGATGAGCGCGACGACGGCCGCTGCACGGCCGGGCACACCCCCGCCCGCGCCCCCGCAGGGGCCGCCGCTGACCGGGGTGTTCGTCCGGCTGAAGCTGTCGCTGCTGCGGAACGGGCTGCGGGGCTCGGCCAAGCGCCGGGCCGTGTTCCTGGTCTCCCTGGTGGCGGCGCTGCTGCTCGCCGCGGTGCTGACCCTGCTGCTGGCCCTGCTGCGCGGCCACGCCCAGGCCGGCACGGTGGTGGTGCTGCTCGCCGGGATCCTGGCACTGGGCTGGACCTTCATGCCGCTGTTCTTCTCCGCGGGCGACGAGACCCTGGACCCCAGCCGGCTGGTGATGCTGCCGCTGCGGCCGCGCCCGCTGGTCCGGGCCCTGCTGACCTCCTCGCTGATCGGGATCGGCCCGCTGTTCACCTGCTGTCTGACGGTCGGCGCGGTGATCGCGGTGGCCCGCGGGGCCGCCGGGTTCGCGGCCGGGCTGGTCGCCGTACCGCTGCTGCTGCTCAGTTGTGTGGCGCTGGCCCGGACGGTGGCCACGGCGAACGTCCGGCTGCTGTCCAGCCGCAAGGGCCGGGACCTGGCGGTGCTCAGCGGGCTGCTGATCGCCGTCGGCACCCAGTTCGTGAACCTCGCCGCACAGCGGCTGTCCGAGGCGGGCGGGGCCGAGGCCCTGGAACCCGCGGCGGCGGTGGTCCGCTGGCTGCCCCCGGCCACCGCCCTCGGCATGGTGGACGCGGCGGGCCGCGGCCAGTACGGCACGGCGGCCGCCCAACTGGCGCTGACCCTGGCGGCGCTGGTCGCGCTGCTGGTGTCCTGGGAGCGCGGGCTGACCCGGCTGATGGTCACCCCGGACGGCTCCACGGCGGTGGCCGCCGCCGCCTCCGAGGAGCGGGCCGGACGGTCGGGCCGCTGGACCCCGCTGCCCGGCGGCCGGACCGGCGCGGTGATGCGGCGGACCCTGCTGTACGCGTTCCGGGACCCGAAGACCAAGACGGCCTGGATCTCCTCGCTGGCGCTCGGCGCCATCGTGCCGGTGTTCAACGCGGTGCAGGGCAGCGGATCGATCTACCTGTCCTGCTTCGGCGCCGGGATGCTCGGCGTGCTGATGTACAACCAGTTCGGCCAGGACACCTCGGCGTTCTGGATGGTCGCCCAGACCCTGGCCACCCCGCGCCAGGCCTACGCCGAACTGCGCGCCCGGGCCCTGGCCCTGGTGCTGGTCACCCTGCCGTACACGGTGCTGGTCACCGCGGTGACGGCCGCGCTGCTGAAGGACTGGGAGCAGCTGCCCGAGGCGCTGGGGCTGTCCCTGGGGCTGCTCGGCGGACTGGTGTGCACGGGGGCGCTGGCCTCGGCGTACTTCCCGTACTCGATCCCGCAGGACGGGGCCTTCAAGAGCGTGGCCCCCGGGCAGGGCTCGCTGGCCTGGATCGGCATCGTGGGCGGTCTGCTGTTCTCGCTGCTGGTGTGCTCCCCGCTGCTCGCCCTCAGCCTGTGGATGCATCTGGGCGGTCTGCACGGCTGGCTGTGGCTGGTGCTGCCGGCGGGCTGCGGCTGGGGCCTGCTGGTCGCCTGGGCGGGCCTCCGGGCGGCCGCTCCGAAGGTCTCGGACAGCCTCCCGGAGATCCTCCAGGCGGTCAGCAAGGGCTAGCGCGGGGCGGGCGGTTCGGGGCGGGCGGTTCAGGCGGTGAGGACTCCGTCCAGGAAGGGTTCCAGGGCCGCCCGCCAGGCCGCCGGCTGGTCGTAGTGCAGGTAGTGGCCGGCGTCCGGGATCTCGGCGTACTGGCCGGCCGGGAGGACCCGGACCATCTCCTGGGCCTCGGCCCGGCCCAGCTCCCCGTCGAGCCCGCGGACCACGAGGGTGGGGCAGCGGACCTGGGCGAGCTCCTCCCAGTGGGCGTCGTGGACCCAGGTCTCGCGGGCGGTGAGCATCTGGCGGCGGGAGAACTGCGGGCGCCAGCCGTCCTCGGCCTGCCGCATGACCTCGGCGAAGAAGGCCCCGCGGCCGGGATCGGGGCGCTCCACCCGGGGGTCGTCCTCGCCGAACCAGCGGCGGGCGGCGTCCTGGCTGGGGAAGGGCAGCGGCCAGCGGTGGAACCATTCCTCCCATTCGCGCTGGGAGGCGGCGCCCAGGGCGGAGGCGCGCATGTCGCAGATGACCAGGGCCTGGACGAGGTCGGGGCGGCGGGCGGCCAGCTGCCAGGCGGTGAGCGCGCCCATCGAGTGGCCGACCAGGGTGACCGGGGCCAGCCCGAGCTGTTCCACGACGGCTTCGGCGTCGGCCACGAAGGCCTCGCGGGTGTAGGGGCCGCGGGCGGGGGACTCGCTGTCGCCGTGGCCGCGCTGGTCGAGGGCGATGACCCGGCGGCGGGAGGCGAGCCAGCCGGCCGTGCCGGCCCAGTGGAAGGCCCGTCCCATCAGGCCGTGGAGTAACAGGGCGGCGGGCCGGTCGTCGGGTGCCGTCGGGGCGGGGGTCGGCCGGGCGGGGCTCGTCTGGCCGGGGGCGATCCGGCCGGCCGGGTCCGAAGCGGAACCGGAACCGGAACCCGTTTCGCGGAACTCCCAGGCGGCCAGCCGGACACCGTCGGCCCCTGTCACATCGAAGCGCTGTACCACCGCAGATGCACCCCCTTCGCGTGCCGCCACACTATCGAACCCCTATTCGAAAATGGCCCTCCCGCCGGCAATACCGCTCTTTCGAGTGACCTTGCTCAAGGATTGGCCGCCGCTGCCGAGGGGAGATTCCTGTCGGGAGGCGGGCCGATCGGGGAAGACGGTCCGAGGGGATGACCCTGGGAGCTCGGGGCTCCGGGTCAGCAAGGGGAGGACCGGTCCCGGCGCCGCAAGGCGCCGGGACCGTCCCACGGGAGGATCCACCCCCTGGGAACGCGGTGGTTCAGCGCTTCGCGACGAAGACGTGCGAGGCGATCTCCGACTCCAGCTCGGCGGCCTCGCCGCCACTGCCGACCAGCACACCGCCGGGGGACTCCGTCACGCTCACCACCGCACCGGGCTGCACACCGGCCCGCCGCAGGGTGTACATCAGCTGCGCGTCCGTCTGGATCGGCTCACCGATCCGACGCACGACCACCGTCTTGCCCTCGCTGCCCGGATCCAGCTCGGCCAGGCTCACCATGCCCTCGTCCAGGAACGGATCCGCCTCGGCCTTCTCGCCGAGCTCCTCCAGCCCCGGGATCGGGTTCCCGTACGGCGACTCGGTCGGGTGCCGCAGCAGCTCCAGCACCCGGCGCTCCACCGCCTCGCTCATCACGTGCTCCCAGCGACAGGCCTCCGCGTGCACCTGCTCCCACTCCAGGCCGATCACGTCCACCAGCAGACACTCGGCCAGCCGGTGCTTGCGCATCACCCGGGTGGCCAGCCGGCGGCCCTCCTCGGTCAGCTCCAGATGGCGGTCACTGGCCACCGCCACCAGGCCGTCGCGCTCCATGCGGGCCACCGTCTGGCTGACGGTCGGACCGCTCTGGTCCAGCCGTTCGGCGATACGGGCGCGCATGGGGACGACACCTTCCTCTTCCAGCTCAAGGATGGTGCGGAGATACATCTCCGTGGTATCGATCAGTCCGGACATTCTTGCCCCTCGGATAGCGTGCGCTGGCCCTGCCCCCAATTCTGCCGCAGAGCGCCGACAACCGTCCCGCGCCTTCGGCCCGCGGGCCGTTCGTCCAGGGATTGACGCCCGTATTGACAGGTCCTTGGTCCAGACCGCACGGTGAGCGGCGGACAGGCACCCCGCACCCACTGGAAGGGCCCTCAGCGCATGAGCGAGAGCAAGCTGGCCGGTCAGTTCTTCGATGCCGCCATCGGGCTGCTTCAGCGTGTCAGGGACGAGGAATCGGAAGCCATCGCCCGGGCCGGCGCCGCCGTCGCGGACGCCGTGGCCGCCGGCAACCGCCTCTTCGCCTTCGGCGCCGGCCACTCCTCCCTGCCCGCCCAGGACGTCGTCTACCGGGCCGGCGGACTGGCCCTGATGAACTTCCTGGCCGTCCCCGGCACCGCCGGGGTCGACGTCATGCCCGCCACCCTCGGCAGCGCCCTGGAACGTGTCGACGGACTCGCCGGGGCGGTCCTGGACTGCAGCCCGGCGAGCAGCGGCGACGTCCTGGTGATCATCTCGCTGTCCGGACGGAACTCCCTCCCGGTGGAGATGGCCATCAACGCCCGGGCCCTCGGCCTCACCGTCATCGGGGTGACCTCGGTGGCCTACGCCACCGAGACCAAGTCCCGGCACGTCTCCGGCGGCTATCTGAAGGACCACTGCGACATCGTCCTGGACAGCAAGATCGCGGTCGGCGACGCCGAACTCAGCCTGGACGGCATCGACGCCCCCTTCGCCCCCGCCTCCACCGTGGTGACCAGCGCGATCATGCAGGCCGTGATGGCCGCGGCGGCCGGCGAACTCGTCGCCCGCGGCATCGAGCCCCCGCTGCTGCGCTCCGGCAACGTGGACGGCGGCCACGAGTGGAACGGCCGCGTGATGTCCGAGTACGGCGACCGCATCTTCTTCCGGCACTAGCCCGTCCCCTCCGGGGCGGGCCCGGTACCGGGCGGGAACCCCGCCAGGTCCAGGTCGGCGGCCAGCCGGGCCGCGACCTCGTCCGCGTACTCCGCGTCCGCCCGCTCGAACGCCGGCCGGGACGGACCGCGCAGAAAGGTCAGCGCACCCAGGGTCCGGCCCCGGCTGCGCAGCACCGTGCACAGGGCGTGCGCCGTGCCCCCGGGCCAGCGGCGCGCCGCCGCCCACTCACCGGCGGCCGGCCCGCCCGGACCACTGCACCGGACCGGGCCGATCCGGTCCACCGCCTGGAAGACCGGATGCCCGGCCGGGTACCGGACCGGAAGCGCCCCCGGCCCCGACGGCAGCGGCACCGGCCCGGTACCCGCGGCCGGGGCCTGTGCGGCCCGCACCAGCCGCTCCCCCACCACCACGTCCACCAGCGCCTGATCGGCGAACCCGGCCAGCGCGAACTCCAGCCGCACCGCCGCCGCCTCCGCCGGATCCTCGTACTCGCCGGCCGCCCGGCCCGCCCGGTACAGCTGGTGCGCCCGGAACCGCAGCCGGTCCGCGTCCACCCCCAGCCGCCGGACCTCGGTCACGTCCTGGAACAGCCAGCCCACCCCGAGCGGCACCGGCTCCTCCGCCAGCGGCGACCCCAGCCGCACGAACCCGCACCGCCAACACCGCCGCCCCGGCACCCGCGCCCCGACCGGACCGGCGGGGTCGATCCGGTCCCGGACCGTCACCCACACCTCCAACGGCCCCGGCGGCGCCCCCTCGGCCAGCACATGCTGGAGCGCCTCCTCCAGCTCCTCCGCCCCCGCGTCCAGCAGCTCCCCGAGCGGCCGCCCCAGCAGGGCCGTCCGCCCGGAGCCGAAGGCCCGCTCGGCATGCGCGTTGACCACCGCCGGCCGCAGGTCCGCGTCGACCAGCACCACCCCCCAGGAGGCGTCCTCCATCAGGGCCTCGCTGAGCGCGATGGACCGCTCCAGATCGATCTGCGCCCGCACCTCGCCGAAGGCGCAGTACACCCCGGCCGGCCGTCCGTCGGCCCCCGGCACCCCGGCCGACTGGGTGCGCACCAGCACCCGCCCGCCGCCCTTGGTGACCAGCGCGAACTCGTGCACCTGCCGGCCGGGCGCGTCCAGCGCGGCCATCAGCCGGCTCTCCACCTCGGGCGCGTCGGCGGCCCGGGCCGCCCACCCGGCGAACCCCCGCCGGCCCACCGCCTCGGCCGCGGACCAGCCGAGGATCCGTTCGGCCTCCCGGTTCCAGTGGGTGACCACCCCGCCGGCGTCGAACGCGCAGAGGGCCGCGTCCATCCCGTCGAGCAGCGCGGCCAGCAGATCGTCGGCGGTCTCGCCACGTCCGGAAGCACTCACCTGACACCCCCCGCAGGTGTTCGCGTGTGCGGCACGTCAGATCATTGAACCGGAACGTGACGCACCGCACACCGCATTCCCCGGATATTCCCGGATTCGCTCCGCGGTAAATCGGTTGAGCCGGCGGACGGGGGTGCCTAGGCTGACGCCACACGAGAAGGGAGGTGGTTCCCGAAATGTACGGAAACCGGACGCGTGAGGTGGCTGCGGGCTAAGGGCCCGTCGTCGCACGCACCCAGTGCGGTGCCCGGCGGAACGCCTGGCGCCAATCCCCAGCAGTCACCCGACCCGCGGGCTCGCCGGTACGTCCGGCCGGCTCCTCTCACTGCAGGAGAGGAACCCGAGCCCGCGGGTCGTCTGCGTTCCCGGGCAGTGTCGTCGTTCAGGGGCAGAGCCGTTCGACCCGCCAGCCGGAGGGCGCGTCCGCGCGGACGTAGCGCAGCCGGTCGTGCAGCCGGTTCTCGTGGCCCTGCCAGAACTCCACGGTCTCCGGGGTGACCCGGAAGCCGCCCCAGCCGGTGGGCACCGGCACCTGTTCCCCCTCCGGATAGCGGTCGGCGAGCTCCGCGTACCGGCGGTCCAGCTCCGCGCGGGACTCCACCACCCGGGACTGCTCGCTGGCCCAGGCCCCCAGCTGGGAGCCGTGCGGCCGGGAGCGGAAGTAGGCGGCGGTCTCGTCGCGGCCGGTGCGCTCGGCGGTGCCGGTCACCACCACCTGGCGGGCGATCGGGTGCCAGGGGAACAGCAGGGAGACGTACCGGTTCTCGGTGATCTCCCGCCCCTTGCGGGAGTCGTAGTTGGTGAAGAAGACGAATCCGCGATCGTCGAACCGCTTCAGCAGCACCGTCCGGGAACTGGGACGGCCCTCGGCCGAGGCGGTCGAGACGACCATCGCGTTCGGTTCGAAGAGGTGCGCGTCGGCCGCGTCCTGGAACCAGCGGGCGAACTGGGCGACCGGGTCGGCGGCGAGGCCTTCCTCGGTCACGATCTGCGATCGGTACTGCTTGCGCATGGTGGCGGGGTCAAGGTCCTGGTCGGTCACCGGGCCATCCTGCCGTAGGGTCGACTGCCGGGGTGTGCCGTATGTCACGCTTCCGCAGGCCCCCAGGAGCCGACAAAATCTTGGGGCCGGTCCGCTGGAACCCAGGTGGGTGACCATCGGCCGTTCCGGGCATCAACGGGGATGACCGCGCCGGACCGCGAATCACGCCGGGAGCCGCGCGTGTTCGCACTATCTGAGGAGCCGCCTGATGTCCGACTTCGTACCCGGCCTCGAAGGGGTCGTCGCGTTCGAGACGGAGATCGCCGAACCCGACAAGGAGGGCGGATCCCTCCGCTACCGGGGTGTCGACATCGAAGACCTGGTCGGTCACGTGTCCTTCGGGAACGTGTGGGGCCTGCTGGTCGACGGTGCCTTCAACCCCGGGCTGCCCGCGGCCGAACCGTTCCCGATCCCCGTGCACTCCGGTGACATCCGGGTCGACGTGCAGTCCGCGCTCGCGATGCTCGCCCCTGTGTGGGGTCTGAAACCGCTGCTCGACATCGACGAGCGGCAGGCCCGCGACGACCTGGCGCGGGCCGCCGTGATGGCCCTGTCGTACGTCGCCCAGTCCGCCCGCGGCCAGGGCCTGCCCATGGTCCCGCAGTCGGAGATCGACAAGGCCGACTCGGTGGTCGAGCGGTTCATGATCCGCTGGCGGGGCGAGCCGGACCCGCGGCACGTCAAGGCCGTGGACGCGTACTGGACCTCGGCGGCCGAGCACGGCATGAACGCCTCCACCTTCACCGCCCGGGTGATCGCCTCCACCGGAGCCGATGTCGCGGCCGCCCTGTCCGGAGCGGTGGGCGCCATGTCCGGCCCGCTGCACGGCGGCGCCCCCTCCCGGGTCCTCGGCATGATCGAGGAGATCGAGCGCACCGGTGACGCGGTGGCGTACGTGAAGAGGGCGCTGGACCAGGGCGAGCGGCTGATGGGCTTCGGCCACCGGGTCTACCGGGCCGAGGACCCCCGCGCCCGGGTGCTGCGCCGCACCGCGAAGGAGCTGGACGCCCCCCGCTACGAGGTGGCGGCCGCGCTGGAGAAGGCCGCCCTGGAGGAGCTGCACGCCCGCCGGCCCGACCGGGTGCTGGCCACCAACGTGGAGTTCTGGGCCGCGATCATGCTGGACTTCGCGGAGGTCCCGGCGCACATGTTCACCTCGATGTTCACCTGCGCCCGGACGGCCGGCTGGTCGGCGCACATCCTGGAGCAGAAGCGCACCGGGCGGCTGGTCCGCCCCTCGGCCCACTACATCGGCCCGGGGCGCCGCAGCCCCGGTGACATCGAGGGCTACTCCGACATCGTCGGCTGAGCGGACGCCCGCGCACGGCGGACGCCCGCGCACGGAGGTGGCTCAGGGGCCCAGGGTCGCTTCGACGATCCGGGTCCACTGGGCCACCACCCGGGCGCGGCGGACCGTGTCGTCGGTGAGGACGTTGGCCAGGCCCAGCCCGCGGGCCAGGTCCAGCAGCCCCTGGACGGTCTCCCGGACCCCGGGCACGGACTCGTCGGCGCCCAGGAGTTCCACGGCGATCCGGTGGGACTCCCGGCCGACCCGGGCTTCGAGTTCGCTGACCCTGGGGCGCAGCTGTTCCTCGTAGGAGGCGGCGACCCAGAGTTGCAGGGCGGCCCGGAAGAGGGTGCCGGTGTAGAGGTCGACGAGTGCTCCGATGACCGCGGGGCGGGCGGCCGGGCGGGCGTCGGGGCCGGCCGGGAACAGGCCGCGCAGGGCGGCGGAGCGTTCTTCGGCCACGTATTCGACGGCTGCGGTGAACAGGTCCTCGCGGGTGGGGAAGTGGTACTGGGCGGCGCCGCGGGAGACTCCGGCGTGTTCGGCGACCACGGCGACGGTGGAGCCGGTCCAGCCCTGTTCGGCCAGGCAGCTGACGGCGGATTCGAGGAGCCGGGCGCGGGTGGCGCGGCTGCGGGCCTGCTTGGGCCCTTCGGTCACCGTGCCCATGCGGGGTCCCGGCGTTCGAAGCGGGCGGTGATGCCCTCGCGGGCCTCGGCGGAGCCGAAGTGGCGGGCGGAGAGTTCGGCGAGGGCTTCGCCGTCCGTGTCGAGTGCGGCCCGTACGGAGGCGTTGACCAGCTGTTTCGTGGCCGCCAGGGCTTCCGGGCCGGCGAGGCGGAGTCCGGCGAGTACGGGTGCCAGGGCCTCGTCCACGTCCTCTCCGTGCAGGGTGAGCAGTCCGATCCGGGCGGCTTCGGCGGGTCCGAAGGTCTCGCCGGTGAGGAAGTAGCGGCCGGCGGCGCGGGGGTCCAGCCGGGGCAGCAGCGGGGCGGAGATGACGGCGGGGACGACACCGATGCGGGTCTCGGTGAGGGCGTAGCTGGAGGCGGGTCCGGCCGCCGCGATGTCGCAGGCCCCGAGGATGCCCAGGCCGCCGGCCCTGACGTGTCCGGTGACCCGGGCGACCACCGGTTTCGGGAGTGCGGCGATCTCCCCCAGCAGGTCCAGGAAGTCCGCGGGCGGGCAGGGGGCCTTCAGGTCGGCCCCGGCGCAGAAGGTGTTCCCGGTGTGGGTGAGGAGGACGGCCCGGACCGCCGGGTCCGCCCCGGCCGCGGCGAGTGCCGTGCGCAGCCCGCCGACGAGTTCGGCGGAGAGCGCGTTGCGGTTGGCCGGGGAGTCCAGGGTGAGCGTGGTGATCCCGTGGGCGTGCGCGGAACCTACGGTCCGGGTGGTCCGGGTCATGGTGCTCCTTGGTCTCCTAGTAGGACTTGGGCAGGCCGAGGGTCTGGTGCGAGACGAAGTTCAGGATCATCTCCCGGCTGACCGGGGCGATCCGGGCCACCCGGGCGGCGGTGATCAGGGAGGCCAGTCCGTACTCGCGGGTGAGGCCGTTGCCGCCGAGGGTGTGGACCGCCTGGTCCACCGCCCGGACGCAGGCCTCGCCGGCAGCGTACTTGGCCATGTTGGCGGCCTCACCGGCGGCCATGTCGTCCCCGGAGTCGTAGAGCGCGGCGGCCTTCTGCATCATCAGCCGGGCCAGTTCCAGCTCGATGTGCGCCTGGGCCAGGGGGTGGGCGACGGCCTGGTGGGCGCCGATGGGCTCCTTCCAGACCTGCCGGGTCCTGGCGTAGTCGAGGGCCTTGGCGAGGGCGTAACGGCCCATGCCGATGGCGAAGGCGGCGGTCATGATGCGTTCCGGGTTGAGGCCGGCGAACAGTTGGAGCAGGCCCGCGTCCTCGTCCCCGACCAGGGCGCCGGCGGGCAGCCGGACCTCGTCCAGGACCAGTTCGAACTGCTTCTCGGCGGCCTGGAGCTCCATGTCGATGCGCGAACGGGTGAAGCCGGGGGCGTCCCGGGGGACGATGAACAGACAGGGCTTGAGGCGTCCGGTGCGGGCGTCCTCGGTGCGGCCGACGATCAGGGTGGCGTCGGCGATGTCCACACCCGATATGAACACCTTGCGCCCGCTGAGCACCCAGTCCTCGCCGTCCCGGCGGGCGGTGGTGGTGATCCGGTGCGAGTTGGAGCCGGCGTCGGGTTCGGTGATGCCGAAGGCCATGGTGCGGCTGCCGTCCGCGAGTCCGGGCAGCCAGGCCCGCTTCTGCTCCTCGGTGCCGAAGCGGGAGATGACCGTGCCGCAGATGGCGGGCGAGACCACCATCATCAGCAGCGGGGAGCCGGCCGCGCCCAGTTCCTCCAGCACGATGGAGAGTTCGGCGATGCCGCCGCCTCCGCCCCCGTACTCCTCGGGGAGGTTGACCCCGAGATAGCCGAGTTTGGCGGCGTCGGCCCACAGTTCCTCGGGGTGGCCGCCCTCGCGGGCGATCCGGGCCAGGTACTCACGGCCGTAGCGCTTGCCGAGGGCGGCGACTGCGGCGCGCAGGGCGATGTGCTCTTCGGTTTCCGTCGCGGTGCTCATACGGGCGTTTCCTCCTGGACTACGGCGAGCAGGGCGCCGAGTTCGACCTGGTGGCCGACGGCGGCGTGGAGCGCGGTGAGCGTGCCGGAGGCGGGAGCGAGGATGCGGTGCTCCATCTTCATGGCCTCCAGCCAGAGCAGGGGCTGCCCGGCGGTGACGGGGGTGCCGGGGGCGAGGCCCTCGGCGACCCGGACCACGGTGCCGGGCATGGGGGCGAGCAGGGAGCCGGGTTCGGTGCGGTCCTGGGGGTCGGTGAAGCGGGGGACGGGGGTGAACGTGTGGGCGCCGAGCGGGGAGTCGATGTACACCTCGGTGCCCTGGGGGTCGTGTTTCACGTGGAACATCCGCTGCACCCCGTCCTGTTCGAGGACCACCCGGTCGGCGGCGGTGCTGACCACCCGGAGTCCGGGGTGGTCCTCCGGTTCGGGTCCGCGGCGGGTGTGGCGGTAGCGGACGGGGTGTTCCGTGCCGTCCGCCGTGCGGTAGGTGCGGCACTGGGGCTGGGAGGGCAGGTTGCGCCAGCCGCCGAGCCGGGCGGCGAGCGGGGCCCCGGGGGGCGGGACGGCCTCCGCGAGGGCGGCGGCCAGGGCGGCGAGGGCGGTGCTTTGGGCTCCGGTGTCCGCCCCGGTTTGGGTCGCGGCCCCGGCTCCGGCCGCGGTTTCGGTTTCGGCGGCGGCTCCGGTTTCGGCTGCGGTTTCGGTTCCGGTTCCGGTGAGGGCCGGCAGGTGGCGGTCGTAGAAGCCGGTGTCCAGGCGGGCGGCGGTGAACTCCGGGTGGCGCAGGGAGCGGACCAGCAGCTCGCGGTTGGTGGTCAGGCCGTGGATCCGGGCCCGGGACAGGGCGTGCGCCAGGGCCCGGAGGGCTTCGGGGCGGGTCGGCGCATGGGCGATGACCTTGGCGAGCATGGGGTCGTAGTGGACGCCGACCCGGTCCCCGTCGGCGTAACCGGTGTCCACCCGGACCCGCCCCGGGACGGCGAGGGTGTGCAGCACACCGGCCTGCGGGCGCCAGCCGCGGGCCGGGTCCTCGGCGTAGAGCCGGGCCTCGACGGCATGGCCGGAGGGTTCGGGAGGGGCCGGCGGCAGGGCGGCGCCCTCGGCGATCCTCAGCTGGAGTTCCACCAGGTCGAGGCCGAACACCTCCTCGGTGACCGGGTGCTCCACCTGGAGCCGGGTGTTCATCTCCAGGAAGTACGGCCTGCCCTCGGCGGTGACCAGGAACTCCACGGTGCCCGCGCCCCGGTAGGACACGGCCCGGGCGGCGGCCACGGCCGCTTCGTGCAGAGCGGTTCGCAGGGCCTCGGGCAGTGCGGGCGCCGGGGCCTCCTCGATCACCTTCTGGTGCCTTCGCTGGAGGGAGCAGTCCCGGGTGCCGAGGGCCCAGACGGTGCCGTGGGCGTCGGCGAGGACCTGCACCTCCACATGGCGGCCGCGCTCCACGTACGGTTCGGCGAAGACCTCCCCGTCGCCGAAGGCGGACCGGGCCTCGGCGGTGGCCGCGGCCAGTTCCTCGGGCAGCCGGGCCAGTTCGCGGACCACCCGCATACCGCGGCCGCCGCCGCCGGCGGCCGCCTTGAGCAGCAGCGGCAGGTCGTCCGGGCCGGCCTTCTCCGGGTCCACCGGTTCCAGCAGGGGGACCCCGGCGGCCCGCATCAGCTCCTTGGCCCGGGTCTTGGAGGCCATCGCCTCGATGGCCCCGGGCGGCGGCCCGATCCAGAGCAGCCCGGAGTCCTCCACGGCCCGGGCGAAACCGGCGTTCTCGGAGAGGAACCCGTAACCGGGGTGCACGGCGTCGGCCCCGGCCGCCAGCGCGGCCTTGATCAGCAGATCGCCCCGCAGATAGGTCTCGGCGGGGGCCGCCCCGGGCAGCCGGACGGCCGCGTCGGCCTCCCGGACGTGCAGGGCCCCGGCGTCGGGATCGGAGTACACGGCGACGGTGTCCAGGCCCATGGCGCGCGCGGTCCGGAAGATCCGCACCGCGATCTCGCCGCGGTTGGCGACCAGGACGGAGCTCAGGGTGCGGGAGGGGAGGGGACTCATGGGGGGCCTCACATCCGGAAGACGCCGAAGCCGCCGCGGGCGCCCTCGACGGGGGCGTTGTGGATCGCGGACAGGCACAGGCCGAGGACGGTCCGGGTGTCGCGGGGGTCGATGACCCCGTCGTCGTACAGCCGCCCGGACAGGAACAGGGGCAGGGACTCGGACTCGATCTGGGCCTCCACGAAGGCGCGCATCCCGGCGTCCTGCTCCTCGTCGTAGGGCAGGCCCTTGGCGGCGGCGGACTGCCGGGACACGATCGAGAGCACCCCGGCCAGCTGCTGCGGTCCCATCACGGCGGACTTGGCGCTGGGCCAGGCGAACAGGAAGCGGGGCTCGTAGGCGCGGCCGCACATGCCGTAGTGGCCGGCCCCGTAGGAGGAGCCGATGAGCACCGACAGGTGCGGGACCTTCGAGTTGGACACCGCGTTGATCATCATCGCGCCGTGCTTGATGATGCCGCCCTGCTCGTACTCCCTGCCCACCATGTAGCCGGTGGTGTTGTGGAGGAAGAGCAGCGGGATGTCCCGCTGGTTGGCCAGCTGGATGAACTGGGCCGCCTTCTGCGACTCCGCGCTGAACAGCACGCCCTGGGCGTTGGCCAGGACGCCGACCGGGTGGCCGTGCAGGGCGGCCCAGCCGGTGACCAGGCTGGTGCCGTACAGCGGCTTGAACTCGTCGAAGTCGGACCCGTCCACCAGCCGGGCGATCACCTCGCGCGGATCGAAGGGGGTCTTCAGATCGGCGGGCACGATCCCCAGGAGCTCCTCGGGGTCGAACAGCGGCTCGGCGGCCGGGCCCGGATCGGGCAGCGCCCTGCGGTGGTTGAGGCGGGCCACGATCCGGCAGGCCTGCCGGATCGCGTCCTCCTCGTCGAGGGCGTAGTGGTCCGCCAGACCGGAGGTCCGGGCGTGCATCTCCGCGCCGCCGAGGGACTCGTCGTCGCTCTCCTCGCCGGTGGCCATCTTGACCAGCGGCGGACCGCCCAGGAACACCTTCGACCGGTCCTTGATCATCACGGTGTGGTCGGACATGCCGGGGACGTAGGCCCCGCCGGCCGTGGAATTGCCGAAGACCACGGCGACGGTCGGGATCCCGGCGGCGGAGAGCCTGGTGAGATCACGGAACACGGCCCCGCCGGGGATGAAGATCTCCTTCTGCGAGGGCAGGTCGGCACCGCCGGACTCCACCAGGCTGACGCAGGGCAGCCGGTTCGCGAAGGCGATCTCATGCGCGCGGAGCGCCTTCTTCAACGTCCACGGATTGGAGGCGCCGCCGCGCACGGTCGGGTCGTTGGCGGTGACCAGGCACTCGACGCCCTCCACCGTGCCGATACCGGTGACCATCGAGCCGCCCACCGGATAGTCGCTGCCCCAGGCGGCCAGCGGCGACAGCTCCAGGAACGGGGTGTCCGGATCGAGCAGCAACTCGATCCGCTCCCGGGCCAGCAGCTTGCCGCGGCTCCGGTGCCGCTCGGTGTACTTGGGGCCGCCGCCGGCCAACGCCTTGGCGTGCTCTCCGTCCAGCTCGGCGAGCCGCTCCAGGGCGGCCTGCCGGTGGGCGAGGTAGTCGGGGTCGCGGGTGTCGACGCTGCTGCCGAGCCGGGTCACGGACCTGCCTCCGGAGTGGGTGTCGGGGTGGGGGTGCGGGTCGGGGTGGGGGTGGGGGTGGGCGCGGGGGCCGGGTGGACGAGGTGGGCGGGGATGTCCATGTGGCGGGCGCGGAGCCATTCGCCGAGCGCCTTGGCCTGGGGGTCGAAGCGGTGTCCGGCGGCGACCCCGTCGCCGAGGATGCCCTCGACGGTGAAGTTCAGGGCGTACAGGGCGGGCAGCTCGTGCCGGGTGACCACCAGCCCGGCCGTCTCGGGCAGCAGCCGCTGGAACTCGGGGACGGTGAGGGCCGAGAGCAGCCAGGCGTAGGCCTCCCCGGCGCGGTCCTCCCGGCCTCGCTCCCCTCCTTGTGCTGCTTCCACCCAGACTCCGACGTTGGCGTCCCCGCCCTTGTCACCGCTGCGGGCCCCGGCCAGCAGGCCGAGCGGTACGCGGACGGTCGGGCCGACCGCCACGACCGGGGCGGGGGGCCGGGACCACTGCGGGGCCGGAGTCGGGGCCGGGGTCGCGGCGGGCGCCGGGGCGATGGCCAGGCGGGTGCCGTCGGGGAGGACCGCGGTGTGCGGGACCTCCGACGGCCGGGCGGTCCCGGCGGTGAACACCCCGTACGGCTGGGGGGCGCCGGGGAGTCCCGCCACGTGGAAGCCCGGGTAGCTGGCCAGCGCCAGCTCGATCGCGGCGGCCGTCAGCGGGCGGCCGATCCGGTCCGCCGAGGAGTCCCGGACCACCAGCCGCAGCAGGGCCGAGGCCGTCTCCTCGGTGGCCGGGTCCGGGTGGTCCGTACGCGCCAGGGTCCACTCGGCGGAGCCCACCCCCTCCAGCGGTCCGGCCAACTGCTCCCGGACCAGGGCCGCCTTGGCCTCGATGTCCAGGCCGGTCAGCACGAACACCACCTCGTTGCGCCAGCCGCCGATCCGGGTCACCCCCACCTTGAGCGTGGCGGGCGGGGGCTCGCCCAGCACCCCGCTGATCCGCACCCGGTCCGGTCCGGCGTCCGCCAGCCGGACCGTGTCCAGGCGGGCCGTGACGTCCGGGCCGGGGTAGCGGACGCCGGCCGTCTCGTAGAGGAGCTGTGCGGTGACCGTCCCGGCCGTCACCAGTCCCCCGGTGCCCGGATGCTTGGTGATCACGCAGGAGCCGTCGGCGGCGAGCTCGGCGAGCGGGAAGCCGGGGCGCCGCACATCGGTTCCGGGGCGGGCGAAGAAGGCGTAGTTGCCGCCGGTGGCCTGGGTTCCGCATTCCAGGACATGGCCGGCGACCACGGCCCCGGCGAGCCGGTCCCAGTCGTCCGGGGCCCAGTCGAACCACCAGGCGGCCGGGCCGGTGACCAGGGCCGCGTCGGTGACCCGGCCGGTGACCACCACATCGGCGCCGGCCCGCAGACAGGCGGTGATCCCGGCGCCGCCGAGGTAGGCGTTGGCGGTCAACGCGCCGTCGGCGCCGGCACCGGGCGCGTTCGCGCCGGGGCGGGCCGGGCCGCCCTCGCCCACGCCCGCGCGGTACGGCATCAGGTCGTCGCCCTCGACGTGCGCCACCGTCATCGCCAGACCGGCCTTGGCGGCGAGCGTACGGACGGCCTCCGCCAGCCCGGCCGGGTTGAGGCCGCCCGCGTTGGCGACGATCCGCACCCCGCGCTCGTGGGCCAGGCCCAGGCAGTCCTCCAGCTGGCGCAGGAAGGACTTCGCATAGCCCGCACCGGGGTCCTTGAGCCGGTCCCGGCCGAGGATCAGCATGGTCAGCTCGGCGAGGTAGTCCCCGGTGAGGACGTCCAGCGGGCCGTCGGCCAGCATCTCGCGCATCGCCGAGGCCCGGTCCCCGTAGAACCCCGAGGCGTTCCCGATCAGCAACGGCCGCCGGACACCGGCGGGGCCGTCTCCGTCTCCGTGCCCCGGGTGGCTCATCGGGGGCCGCCGGTGGCGGGATCGGTCGCGGGATCCGTCGGGGCTCCGGTCGCGGGGTCGGTCGGGGCACGGCCGGGGCCGGGCGGGCCGGCGAAGGCCTGGGCGATGTCCAGCCACCGGTCGGCATCGGGACCGTACGCCTCGACGGCCAGGTCCGCGCGGTGCGCCCGCTGGGTGACCAGCAGACAGAAGTCCAGGGCCGGTCCGGTGACCCGCTGGGGCGCGTCGGGCGGCCCGTACGCCCACACCGCGGGACCGGGGTCGCCGGGCAGGCCGGGCGGCGGGGTGAGCTCCACGCGGAACCGGTCGCCGGGCACCGGCAGTCCGCGTACCGCGAAGGCGTAGTCCCGGGCCCGTACCCCGATCCGGGCGACCTGCCGCAGCCGGGCGGTCGGTGCCCGGCGGACTCCGAGGGCGTCGGCGATGTCCTGGCCGTGCGCCCAGGTCTCCATCAGCCGGGCGCTGGCCATCGAGGGGGCCTTCATCGGCGGCCCGAACCAGGGGAACCGGGCGTCCGTCGAGGCGGTGGCGAGGGCGGTGGCCAGTACCTCGCGGCCGGCCCGCCAGCCGGCCAGCAGCTCGGCGGGCGGCAGCGCGGCCCCTTCCTCGGCGCCGTCGTCGACGAAGCGGTCGGGGGCGGCCAGGGCCTTCTCCACCATGGCGGCGAAGCCGGGGCCGTCGGTGAGCGCCAGCGAGGCGGCCCGGTCGGTCCAGGCGAGATGGGCGATCTGGTGGGCGACGGTCCAACCGGGCGCGGGGGTGGCCCGGGCCCACGCCTCCTCGTCGAGCCCGGCGACGAGCAGATCGAGCTCCTCCCCCTCCGCCCGCAGATCGGACCGGACGGCGACGAACGGATCGTGCGGATCGTGCGGAGCAAGCGGGTCGGACACGGGGCGCTCCCCTCGGGGACGACGGCGTGAGGGGAAGCGTGGCAGCCCGACGAAAAACAATCAAGCATGCTTGCATGATTTTTACACCCCGAACTCCCGCCCGCACCAGACGACTTGCCTACGCGGGGGCGGCTGGAGAGCAGTGCGGGTTACGGGAGCGGGGCCGGCGGCCGGGGCTTGCGGGTCTGGGAGCGGACGGCGCCCATGCTGGCGGCGATCACCAGGGCGATGGCCAGCGCGTCCGTCACGCCCAGCGCCTGGTGCAGCACCAGGAACCCGGCCGTCGCCGCGATGGCCGGTTCCAGGCTCATCAGGATCGCGAAGGTGGGCGCCGGGAGCCGGCGCAGGGCCAGCAGCTCCAGGGTGTACGGCAGCACCGAGGACAGCAGGCCCACCCCCACGCCCAGCGCAAGCGTCCCCGGCACCAGCAGCGCGGACCCCGCGTCGGCGATGCCCAGCGGCAGGGAGAGGACCGCGGCCACCGCCATCGCCAGGGCCAGCCCGTCCGCCTGCGGGAACCGGCGTCCGGTCCGGGCGCTGTAGACGATGTACGCGGCCCACATCGCGCCCGCGCCCAGCGCGAACGCCGCTCCGGCCGGGTCGAGCGCGCCGAAACCGAATCCGCCGTCGCCGCCGTGGCCGGACAGCAGGACCACTCCGGCCAGGGCCAGGCCGGCCCAGAGCAGGTTCACCAGGCGGCGGGAGACGATCACCGAGAGCGCCAGCGGGCCCAGCACCTCCAGGGTCACCGCCGGGCCGAGCGGGATCCGGTCGACCGCCTGGTAGAAGAGGCCGTTCATGCCGGCCATGGCCACGCCGAAGGCGAGGACGGTACCCCAGTCGGACCGGTTGTAACCGCGGACCTTGGGCCGGCACAGCACGAGCAGGACCAGGGCCGCCGCGGCCAGCCGCAGCGCGAC
Source organism: Streptomyces sp. NPDC033845 (assembly GCF_055576225.1). Classification (NCBI taxonomy): domain Bacteria; kingdom Bacillati; phylum Actinomycetota; class Actinomycetes; order Kitasatosporales; family Streptomycetaceae; genus Streptomyces; species Streptomyces sp. NPDC033845. Next base: position 376,416 of record NZ_JBVIRI010000005.1, read on the forward strand.
CACTCCGGCGGCACCCGCCCGCGGCATGATCATGACCGCCAGCGCCGCGCCGAACTGCACCGAGACCCCGGCCGTGAACACCAGTCCCACCGGGCCGAACCGCGAGGAGCTACGGGCGGTGGAACCGGCGGCAGACGGAGCGGCGGTCACGGGGGCGGCGGCGGGAGCCGAGGTGGAGCGGGTCATTCCATCAGCCTAAGCCCGACGTAAGGGGCATGCCGCCGTGTTTTGCCTTACGGCGGGCGGCCCGGCCCCGGCGGCCCGGCCCCGGCGGCCCGGCCCGGGGCGGCGCCGGGGCAGGGGCGGGACGGGGGCGGCGGCGAGGTTCCGTCAGCCATCCGGCGGGCCTTCCGACAGGCTTTCGGCCGGGCCTGCTGCGGGCCTTCCTACGGGCCGTCCGCCGGGTCTCGGGTCTTCGGGGAGGGCTTCCGCGAGGACTTCCGCCAGGTGGCGGGCCGGGTGGGAAGGCCCGAAGCCGCCGAGCTGGGTGATCTGGGTCCGGCAGGAGTATCCGTCGGCGAGGAAGACCACCCCGTCCGGGTCGGCGTCCCGGGCCGCCCGGAGGGCGGGCAGCAGCTGATCCTCGGCGCAGGCCACCGACACCTCGTGGTGCCCGCGCTCGAAACCGAAGTTCCCGGCCAGCCCGCAGCAGCCCCCCGACAGCTCGCCCGACAGCCCGGCACGCTCCCGGAGGCGGCGGTCGGCGGCATCACCCAGTACGGCGTGCTGGTGGCAGTGCGTCTGCCCGGCCACGGGCCGGTCCAGCCGGGGCGGCCGCCAGTCGGGGGCCAGCTCCTCCAGCGCCTCGGCGAACGTACGGACCGAGGCGGCGAGCCGGGCCGCCCGGGGGTCCTCGGGGAGGAGCCGTGGCAGGTCGTCGCGGAGGGCCGCGGCGCAACTGGGTTCGAGTACGACGACGGGTTCGCCCGCGGAGAGGGGGCCCAGGGCGTCCAGGGTGCGGCGGAGGGTGGCGCGGGCCCGGTCGAGGCGGCCGGTGGACACGTAGGTGAGTCCGCAGCAGACCCGGGCGGGCGGCAGCCGCGGAGACACGCCCGCGGCGGCCAGGACGCGGGCGGCGGCGAGGCCGGTCCGTGGGGACAGGTACTGGGTGAAGGTGTCCGGCCACAGCACGGCGTGCGGCGTGGCGGGCGGGGTGGTGGGCGGGGTGGCGGTCCGCCAGAGGCGGGTGAAGGGGGTACGGGCCAGGAGCGGGAGGGGGCGGCGGGGGGAGAGGCCGGTCAGATGGCGGATCGGGGAGAGGCGGGACAGGAGGTTGGCCGGGCGGGTGGCTCGGAGGGCGGCGATGAGGCGGAGCCAGGTCGGGAGGCCGCCGAGGGTGTAGTGGGACAGCGGGCGGATACCGCCCGCCCAGTGGTGGTGCAGGAACTCGGTCTTGTAGGTGGCCATGTCCACGCCCACCGGGCAGTCGCTCAGACAGCCCTTGCAGCCGAGACAGAGGTCCAGCGCCTCATGGACCTCCGCCGACCGCCACCCGTCGGTGATGATCTCCCCGGCCAGCATCTCGTGCAGCAGCCGTGCCCGCCCACGCGTGGAGTGCCGCTCCTCACCGGTGACCCGATAGGACGGACACATCACAGCCGCCCCACCGCCGGGTCCGGCCGGGGCGGGGGCCGCGGCCGACGCGGGGGCGGCGGGGCCGCCTGTAGGGGCCGGGCCGCGCGTTCGGCATTTGGCTACGCCCACGCAGCGGGCCACTTCGCGGCCCAGGGTGGCGGTGGGGGTGCCGGGTGGGGGGAGGACGGTGAAGCGGAGGTTTTCGTCGAGGCGGGAGGGGCGGGTGAGGATGCCGGGGTTCATGCCGCCCGCCGGGTCCCAGACGTCCTTGTACGCGGCGAACAGCCCGATCAGCTCGGGCCCGTACATCCTCGGCAGCAGTTCCGCCCGCGCCTGCCCGTCGCCGTGTTCGCCGGAGAGGGACCCGCCGTGGGCGACGACCAGGTCGGCGAGTTCGGTGGAGAAGGCCCGGAACCGGGCCACCCCGGCCGCCGAGGCCAGGTCGAAGTCGAGGCGCACGTGCACGCAGCCCTCGCCGAAGTGCCCGTACGGCGCTCCGCGCAGCCCGTGGCGGGCGGTCAGGGCCCGGAACTCGCGGAGGTAGGAGCCGAGCCGGGCGGGCGGGACCGCGCAGTCCTCCCAGCCGGGCCAGGCCTCGGTGCCGTCCGGGAGGCGGGTGGCGGTGCCGGCGGCGTCCTCGCGGATCCGCCACAGGGCCCGCTGCCCGGCCGGATCGGTGACCCGTACGGCGTCCAGCGCGTCCGCCGCCCGCAGTACCGCCGCCGCCACCGCCGGGTCCGGGACCTCCACGAACAGCCAGGCCCCGCCCCTGGGCAGCCCGGCCGCGGCCCCGGCCGGCAGTAGGTCGGCGGCCATCCCCTCCACGGTCAGCGGGCCGAACGGCAGCAGGCCCGCGGCGGCGTCGGCGGCCGCGGTCTCGTCCGGGTAGCCGAGGACGACCAGTACGGGGGCCTCCGGCAGCGGCACCAGCCGGACCACCGCCTCGGTCACCACCCCCAGCGTCCCCTCCGACCCGCAGAACGCGCGGGCCGCCGCCACTCCCCGTTCGGGCAGCAGGGCGTCCAGGGCGTAGCCGGAGACCCGGCGCCCGAAGTCGGCCGGCATGCGGGTGCGGAGCGGTCCCAGATGGGCTTCGATCAGCGGGCGCAGGGCGGGCGGGGTGCCCTCCCAGCCGGTGCCGATCCGCCGCACCCCGCCGCTTCCGGCGTTCCCGCCGCCCTCACCGTTCCCGCCGCCCCCGGCCGCGCCTCCGGCCCCGTAGCGCAGGACCGACAGTTCGGACACGTTGTCGGCGGTGGTGCCCCAGGCCACCGAGTGGGGGCCGCAGGCGTTGTTGCCGATCATTCCGCCGAGCGTGCAGCGGGACCGGGTGGACGGGTCGGGGCCGAAGGTCAGGCCGTGCCGGGCGGCGGCCGCCCGCAGGGTGTCCAGGACCAGTCCGGGCTGGACCACCGCGGTGCGGGCGACCGGGTCCAGGGCGAGCAGACCTGACATATGGCGGGTGAAGTCGAGGACGACCCCGGTACCGGTGGCCTGGCCGCCGATGGAGGTGCCGCCGCCGCGCGGTACGACCGGGACCCCGGCCTCCGCGCAGACCCGCAGGGCCGCCTCGGTGTCCTCGGCGTCCCGGGGGGCCACCACCCCCACCGGCACCCGCCGGTAGTTGGAGGCGTCCATCGTGGTCAGCGCCCTGGCCGCCGCACCGAAGTCCACCCCGCCGCGGACCGCCGCCCGCAGGGCCCGTTCCAGGTCGGCGGCCGCTCCGGCGGCCCGTGCCGACGCCCCGCCGGCCGCCGGCCCGGTCGTCCGCCCCGCCCGCCGCCGCGCCAACCGCCCCGTCGCCCGCCCCGTCCACCGTCGCGTCATCCGTCCATGATGCTTCCCGGCACCTGACGCTTCCCGTCTCATCCGCTGGACGCGGGGGCTCGGGCGCGGCGGTGACCCGATACGCTCCGCTCGTGGCCGAGATCCAGATTCCCGCTGACATCAAGCCCGCCGACGGACGCTTCGGCGCGGGCCCCTCCAAGGTGCGGACGGAAGCGCTGGACGCGCTGGCCGCCACCGGTACCTCGTTGCTCGGAACCTCCCACCGCCAAGCCCCGGTCAAGAACCTGGTCGGCTCGGTGCGGCAGGGCATCCGGGACCTGTTCTCCCTCCCCGAGGGCTATGAGGTGATCCTGGGCAACGGCGGCTCCACCGCCTTCTGGGACGTCGCGACGCACGGGCTCATCGAGCAGAAGTCGCAGCACCTCACCTTCGGCGAGTTCTCCTCCAAGTTCGCCAAGGCCGCCAAGCTGGCGCCGTGGCTGGGCGACCCCTCGGTGATCTCCGCCGACCCGGGCACCCACCCGGAGCCGGTCGCCGAGGCCGGGGTCGACGTCTACGCGTACACCCACAACGAGACCTCCACCGGTGTCGCGGCCCCGCTGAAGCGGGTCGCGGGCGCCGACGAGGGTTCCCTCGTCCTGGTGGACGCCACCTCGGGCGCCGGCGGCCTGCCGGTGGACATCACCGAGACCGACGTCTACTACTTCGCCCCGCAGAAGTCCTTCGCCTCGGACGGCGGCCTCTGGCTGGCCGCGTTCTCCCCGGCCGCCCTGGAGCGCGCCGCGCGCGTCCACGCCTCCGGCCGGCACATCCCGGAGTTCTTCTCGCTGCCGACGGCGATCGACAACTCGCTGAAGAACCAGACGTACAACACCCCGGCGCTGTCGACCCTCTTCCTCCTCGACCAGCAGCTGAAGTGGATCAACGGCCAGGGCGGCCTGGACTGGGCGACCTCCCGTACGGCGGCCTCGGCGGCCAACCTGTACGGCTGGGCCGAGGCCTCGAAGTACGCGGAGCCGTTCGTCACCGACCCGGCCAAGCGGTCCTCGGTCATCGGCACCATCGACTTCTCGGACGACGTGGACGCCGCAGCGGTAGCCAAGGTACTGCGCGCCAACGGCATCGTGGACACCGAGCCCTACCGCAAGCTGGGCCGCAACCAGCTGCGCATCGCCATGTTCCCGGCGATCGACCCGGCGGACGTGCAGGCCCTGACCGCGTCCATCGACTACGTGATCGACAAGCTCTGAGCGCGTGGCGGCGCGAGCCGCTGAGCGCGTGAGCGCTTGATCGCTTGAGCCCCGACGACGGTTCGTCCGTCGTCGGGGCTCAGTCGTGTCCGGAACCGGCTAACTCAGCTTCCGCCGCTGGTGTTTCGTCTTCTCGTACGGGTCGACCCACGCCTCGCAGGGGCCGGCGACAGGACCTTGGTCCCGAAAATCCGGGTAAAGAGGTCACAAAGGGGGCGTTTGGGCGGGGGTGTGGCCTGCGGGTTCTCGGGTGGGACCTTCGGCGGGGGGTGGCGGCGGGGGACCGGTGGGGTGCAACCGGCGGGGCGGGATGTCCCTCATGTCTGGTGTGCCGGGAACGCACCCGGCCCGTTCAGGAGGTTCTCCCATGCGTATGGCACTCACCGTTCCGGCCGTCGCGCTCGCCGCGTCGATCGCCCTCGGCGCCCCCGCGATGGCGTTCGCCGCCGACGGCCCCGGCCATCCGGCCTCCCACTCCCCGTCCCCCGCCGCCTCGGCCGCCGTCTCCCCGACCGTCAAGCTGTCCACCGACTTCGGCCGGCCGGGCGACAAGGTCACGGTCACCGTCCGGACCGGCGAGAAGGACGCGTACGTCTCCTCACGCGCCTTCGGCGGCAAGGTCCTCCTGAAGAAGACCGGGAACGCCACCTGGACCGGCACCGCCGTCGTCGCCAAGGACGTCACCTCCGGCTACTACGGCGTGGACGCCTACGCCGGGGGCCGGAAGTTCGACACCGTCAAGTTCTCCACCGAGGCCAGGAAGAGCCGCCACCAGGACCGGGGTCGCGGCACGCCGGCCGTTCCGTTGCAGCCGGGCCAGCACAGGACCCCGAAGGGGTCCGTCAACACCGGCCAGGCGTCGCCTGCCGGGGACACCGCCCGCCACACCACCGAGGACGTCCACTTCCATGGCTGAGCACTCCCTCCTGCCCCGGACCGGCCGCGCGCGCGGTGCGGCCGGGCTGGCCGGGGCGGCCGCCCTGGCCGCCGTACTGGCCACCGGCTGCTCCGCCGGACCGGCGGCCGGCCTGGACGCCCCGGTGAACCCGGCCGCGCACGCCACCCCGGCCTCGGCCCTGCCGGCCTCCGTCCCGGACCGCATCGAGATACCCGACATCAAGGTGGACGCCCCGCTGGACGCGGTCGGCCTGGACGCCCACGGCGTCATGCAGGAACCGGACTTCGCCAAACCGGACGACGCCGCCTGGTACCGGCAGGGCCCGACCCCCGGCGAACCCGGGGCGGCCGCCGTCGTCGGCCACATGGACACCCCCGACGCCCCCAAGGCGGTCTTCTACAACCTGAAGCAGCTGAAGAAGGGCCAGCGGATCGAGGTGCACCGCACCGACGGCAGCACCGCCGTGTTCGCGGTGGACACCGTGGACACCTTCAAGAAGGACGCGTTCCCCACCTCCAAGGTCTACGGGGACACCCGCGGCAAGGCCGAACTCCGCCTCATCACCTGCGGCGGAAACCTCACCCCGGACCGCCACTGGGACTCCAACGTGGTGGTGTTCGCCCACCTGACCGGCAAGGCGTAGGGCGCGTCCGGCCCCGGCGCCCGCGCGTCGCCGGGGCGGCCGCGCACGATACCTTCGGTGGTTCCAGTACTGAGGAGGCGGCGGGCGTGAGCGTGCGAGTGACGGCTGACCAGGGTGGCGCGGACCCCTTCGGCACGGCCCGGCTGCGGCGCGGGGTGCTCGATTCCTGGGGCGCGGGCCCGGCCCGGTTCCGGGAGGACGCGAACGCCGAGGAGGATCTGGCGCTCGGCGGCTACCGGGACCGGCTGTTCGTGGAACTCGCCCAGAACGCGGCGGACGCCGCCGCCCGGGCCGGGGTCCCGGGACGGCTGCGGATCACCCTGCGCCCGGGCGGCCCGGGCGGGTCCGGCGAGCCGGACGGAACCGGCGCGGCCGGCGGGTACGGGGTGCTGGCGGTCGCCAACACCGGTGCCCCGCTGGACGCGGCCGGGGTGGAGTCGCTGAGCACCCTGCGGGCCTCCGCGAAGCGGGAGTCGGCGGCCGGGACCGTCGGCCGGTTCGGCGTCGGCTTCGCCGCCGTCCTGGCCGTCACCGACGAACCGGCCGTGGTCGGCCGGCACGGCGGGGTCCGCTGGTCCCTGGCCGAGGCCCGCGAACTGGCCGTCGGCGCCTCCCAGGGCAGCCCCGGACTCGGTGACGAGCTGCGCCGCCGGGACGGCCATGTGCCGTTGCTGCGCCTGCCGTTGCCCGCCGAGGGCACCGCACCCGACGGCTACGACACCGTGGTCATCCTGCCGCTGCGGGACGCGGCCGCGGCCGATCTGACGGAGCGGCTGCTCGCCGCGATCGACGACGCGCTGCTGCTGACCCTGCCGGGGCTGCGCGAGGTGTGCGTGGACACCCCGGCCGGGCTGCGCACCCTGCGCCGCACCGACCGCACGGACCACACCGACCCCACTCCGGCCGCGGACTCGCCCGCCGCCACCGACTCGGTGACCGCGGCAGGTGCAGGGACAGGTACAGGTACAGGTTCACTGGTCGAGATCACCGAGGGCACCGAAGGCGGTGGCACCTCCGTGCGCCGCTGGCGCACGGTCCGGCACGGTGGCGCCCTGGACCGGGAGCTGCTCGCCGACCGGCCGGTGGAGGAGCGGCTCCGGCCGTCCTGGACGGTGTCCTGGGCGGTCCCGGTGGACGCCGAGGGCTCCCCCGTACGGCCGGACACCGCGGCCGTGGTGCACGCCCCGACCCCCACCGACGAGCCCCTCGGCATCCCCGCCCTGCTGATCGCCTCGCTGCCGCTGGACACCTCCCGCCGGCACCCGGCCCCCGGGCCGCTGACCGACTTCCTGGTGGCGCGCGCCGCCGAGGCGTACGCCGAACTGCTGGGCGCCTGGGCGCCGGTGAGCACCGCGCTGGTCGGTCTGGTGCCGGGGCCGCTCGGCAAGGGCGAGCTCGACGGGGCCCTGCGGGCCGAGATCCTGCGGCTGCTGCCGCGTACCGCGTTCCTGGCGCCCGCCGCCCCCTCCGAGGAGCTGACGGCACTGCGGCCGTTCGAGGCCGAGGTGGTGGAGGGCGCGGGTGCGGACACCGTGCGGGTGCTCGCCGAGGTGCTGCCCACCCTGCTGCCGGCCGGTCTGGAGCGCCGGTCGGAGCTGCGCGCCCTGGGTGTCGGCCGGCTGTCGCTGGGCGAGGCGATCGAGCGGATCTCCGGGGTGGAGCGGTCCCCGCACTGGTGGTACCGCCTCTACGACACCCTGGCCGGGGTCGACCCGGACCATCTGACCGGTCTTCCGGTCCCGTTGGCGCCGGAGGACGGCGGGACGGCCGGCCCGGGCGACGGCTTCGCCGACCTGCCGGCGGCCCCCGGGCCGGCGCCCGCCGGCGGCCCCGAATGGCAGGACCTGGGCCCCGGTCCGATCGACCCGATCGATCCGATCGACCCGGCCGGCGCGCCCGGACAGGGCGGTCCCGGCGGACCGGGCGGGCGGGTCCGTACGGCCGTGGGCCCCCGGCACATCCTGCTGCCCGGCCCCGACACTCCGGCCGGGCTGACCCGGCTCGGGCTGAAGGTGGCCCATCCGGACGCCGCGCATCCGCTGCTGGAGAAGCTGGGTGCGGTTCCGGCGAGTCCGCGGGCGGTGCTGACCACCCCGCAGGTGCGGGCGGCCGTCGCGGGGTCCCTGGACGCGGGCGAGGTGTGGGACGAGGACGCCCTGGATCCCGACGAGCTCGCCGAGCTGGTCCTGCGGCTGGTCCGGGACGCGGAGCTGCTGCCCGGGGACGAGCCGTGGCTGGGTGCGCTGGCGCTGCCCGACGAGGACGGGGAGCTCGTCCCGGCCGGTGAACTGCTGCTGCCGGGATCCGCCTTCGCCTCGGTGGTCCGGGAGGGCGAACTGCCGTACGTGGACCAGGACCTGGCCGACCGGTGGGGCGAGCAGCCGCTGACGGCGGTCGGGGTGCTGGCCGGCTTCCAGCTGGTCCGGGCCACCGATGTGGTCCTCGACCCGGACGAACTGGAGCCGCGCGAGGGGGACTTCGCCGAGCCCGATGACGCGGGGCTGCTGGACGCGGTGGACGTGTGGTGCGAGGACCTGCTCGACCAGCTGCCGGAGACCCCGGTGCCGCCGGTGGCCACCGAGCTGGTGGCCGTACGGGACCTGGACCTGGTGGACGACGACCGCTGGCCGCAGGCGCTGGCGATGCTGGCGCAGCCGCCGCTGCGGGACGCGCTGACCCAGCCGGTGCGGGTGCTGCTGCCGGACGGCACCACCCGCAACGTCCGCTCGTACACGGCGTGGTGGCTGCGCGACCACCCGGTACTCGACGGGCGGCGGCCGGCCGGACTGCGGGCGGCCGGCGGCGATCCGCTGCTGGACGGGCTCTACACCTCGGCGGACGCCACCGGTTTCGAGGACGAGCAGGTGCTGCGGGCGCTGGGCGTGCGGACCTCGGTCGGGGCGCTGCTGGACGAGCCGGGCGGCGCGGCCGAGCTGCTGGGCCGGCTCGCGGACCCGGACCGGGAGGTCACCGGCCGGCAGCTGCACGCCCTGTACGGGGCGCTGGCCGAGCTGGACCCGGAGCAGGTGACCCTGCCGGACGAGCTGCGGGCGGTGGTGGACGGCGAGGTGGTGGTCACGGACGCGGCCGGGGCGCTGGTCGCGGACGCTCCGGACCTGCTGCCGCTGACGGCGGGACTGCCGCTGCTGCCGGTGGCTCCGGCCCGGGCGGCGGAGCTGGCGGAGCTGCTCCAGGTGCGGCGGCTGTCGGAGACGGTGCCGGCGGAGGTGAGCACCCCGGGCGAGGTCCGGGAGGTGCCGGAGCCGGTGCGGGTGCTGCTGGGTCCGGCGACCCCGGGGACGTATCTGGAGCACGAGGAGCTGATCGCGGGCGGCACCGAGCTGGACTGGCGGCGGACCCCGGACGGGGTGCTGCACGCGGCCACCCTGGAGGGGGTGGCCGCGGGTCTGGCCTGGTCGGCGGGCCAGTGGCCGCGCCGGTTCGAGGTGGCGGCCCTCCTGGAGGACCCGTCCCGCACCCCGGAACTGGCCCGCGACCGCTGGTTCGACTGACCCCGCCCGGCCCCCGCCCCCGGCCGCTCCTCGGGGCGGGCCGGGGGGTCAGGGCTGGTGTCGGGCCGGGGTCAGGCCGGGAATTTGCGGTCGACCCAGCGGAAGGTGATCTCGATGAGGGCGGCGGCGGCCGCGGCGATGCCGACGGCGGTCCAGGGCATGGTGGCGCCGATCAGCTTGAGTTCGAAGAACTCCTGGAGCCAGGGCACCACCAGGACGATCAGGAAGGCGAGGCCCATCGCGCCGACCAGGCCCACCCGCCACCAGGTGTAGGGGCGGGCGATGATCGCCAGCACCCACATGGAGGTCAGGAACAGGGTGAGGGTGGCGGCGCTGGTCTCGGCCTCCAGGGCGCCCTGGCCGGAGTAGTGGGCGCGGGCCACCAGGTAGGTGACGAAGGTGGCGACGGCGGCGACGATCCCGCCGGGGATGGCGTACCGCATCACGCGTTTGACGAAGTGCGGGCGGGCCCGCTCCTTGTTCGGCGCCAGGGCCAGGAAGAAGGCCGGGATGCCGATGGTGAGGGTGGACAGCAGGGTGAGGTGGCGCGGCAGGAAGGGGTATTCGACCTGGCTGCAGACCACCAGCACGGCCAGCAGGACGGAGTAGACCGTCTTGGTGAGGAACAGGGTGGCGACCCGGGTGATGTTGCCGATGACCCGGCGGCCCTCGGCGACCACGGAGGGCAGGGTCGCGAAGGAGTTGTCGAGGAGCACGATCTGGGCGACGGCCCGGGTGGCCTCGGATCCGGAGCCCATGGAGACGCCGATGTCGGCGTCCTTGAGGGCGAGGACGTCGTTGACCCCGTCGCCGGTCATGGCGACGGTGTGGCCGCGGGACTGGAGGGCGCCGACCATGTCCCGCTTCTGCTGCGGGGTGACCCGGCCGAAGACGGAGTTCTTGTCGAGGGCGTCGGCCATGGCGCCCTGTTCGGTGGGCAGTTGCCGGGCGTCGACGGTGTTCTCCGCGCCGGGCAGTCCGAGCTTGCCGGCGACGGCGGAGACGGAGACGGCGTTGTCGCCGGAGATGACCTTGGCGTGGACGTCCTGCTCGTCGAAGTAGCGCAGGGTGTCGGCGGCGTCGGGCCGCAGCCGCTGTTCCAGGACGACCAGGGCGGTGGGGCGGGCGCCGGCGGAGACGTCCTCCTCGTCGAGTTCCCGGGTGGAGCGGGCGAGCAGCAGCACCCGCAGGCCCTGCTCGTTGAGCTGGTCGATCTCCTCCAGGGCGGGGTCGCCGGAGGGCAGCAGGACGTCGGGGGCGCCGAGCAGCCAGGTGGAGTTCTCGCCGTCGCCCTCGCTGAAGCTGGCGCCGCTGTACTTGCGGGCCGAGGAGAAGGGCAGCGATTCGGTGCAGCGCCACTCCTCGCTGTCCGGGTAGGCGTCGATGATGGCCTGGAGGCTGGCATTGGGGCGGGGGTCGGACTCGCCGAGGGCGCCGAGGACCTTGCGGACGTACTCGGGGTCGGCGCCGCCGAGCGGGCGGAGCTCGGTGACGTCCATGCCGCCCTCGGTGAGGGTGCCGGTCTTGTCGAGGCAGACCACGTCGACCCGGGCGAGGCCTTCGATGGCGGGGAGTTCCTGGACCAGGCACTGCTTGCGGCCCAGCCGGATCACGCCGATGGCGAAGGCCACCGAGGTGAGGAGGACCAGGCCCTCGGGGATCATCGGGACGATGCCGCCGACGGTCCGGGCGATGGAGTCCTTGAGGTTGTTCTGCTTGACGACCAGCTGGCTGATGATCAGGCCGATGGAGGTCGGGACCATCATCCAGGTGACGTACTTGAGGATGGTGGAGATTCCGGAGCGCAGCTCGGAGTGGACCAGGGTGAACCGGGAGGCCTCCTCGGCCAGCTGGGCGGCGTAGGCCTCGCGGCCGACCTTGGTGGCGGTGAAGGCGCCGCCGCCGGCCACCACGAAGGATCCGGACATGACCTGGTCGCCGGGCTTCTTCAGGACCGGGTCGGCCTCGCCGGTGAGGAGGGACTCGTCGATCTCCAGACCGTCGGCCTCGCCGACGATCCCGTCGACGACCACCTTGTCGCCGGGGCCGAGTTCGATGACGTCGGCGAGGACGATCTCGGAGGTGGAGATCTCCACGGTGCGGCCGTCGCGGCGGACCGAGGGTTTGGCCTCGCCGATGACGGCGAGGCCGTCCAGGGTCTTCTTGGCCCGGAGTTCCTGGATGATGCCGATGCCGGTGTTCGCGATGATCACGAAGCCGAAGAGGCTGTCCTGGATGGGGGCGACCACCAGCATGATCGCCCAGAGCACGCCGATGATGGCGTTGAAGCGGGTGAAGACGTTCGCGCGGACGATGTCGGCGGTGGAGCGGGAGGACCGGACCGGGACGTCGTTGACCTCGCCGCGGGACACGCGCTCGGCGACCTCCGCGGTGGTCAGGCCGCCGGCCTTGAACGCGGGTGCGGGCAGCTTGACCGGATGGACCGGATCGAGCTCCGCGCCCGCGTCGATGGCCTGGCCGGCCGGTTCCGGCCCGTCATGGTCGATCTTCGCCCGCTGCGTCATGCTTCCGACGGTAAGGGGACGAACCGTGGCGCACCCGCCGAGAAGGCCGAAGATCCGACTTCAGGATGAGCCGAATCCTTCCGTGGTCTGGCGCCGAGGGCGATATCCGGCCACGGCGGCCGGGGGCCACGGGCCGACCGGCGATGCCCAGGCCGACCGGGCCGACCGGGGCTATTCGGCGGGCCGCTCGGCGGCCGGGGCCGCGCCGCCGTCCGGGGCTGCACCCGGCCCCGTGGCGGCCTCGGCCCCGGTCGCAGCGGCGGCAGCCGCATGGCGCTTGAGGGCGGCCTCGCGGGCCCGGACGTACCAGACGCCGATCAGTCCGAGCGCGCCGCCGGCCGCGCAGGTCCACACCCACCAGAGGAGGTCGCGGTCGGCGAACCAGCCGTAGAACGGGAGCTGCACCAGGAAGAGGCCGAACCAGAGGATGGTGCCGCCGGTGACGGTGGCGACCACCGGGCCCTCCAGGGGAGCCGGTGCCTCGTGCTGGGGTGTCCACTTCGCCATATCGCCAGTCTAGGCGGCCGCTTCCGGGGTCTACGCGCGGAGATGGACGCTCTGTCGTTCATGTGTTCATACTGAAACGGTTTGCGTGCGACCGGATTTATTCGTATGAATCCACCAGAACGAACCCCCTTGAACCCATGAGGACCGCATGAGCACCTCGGCACCCGCCGCGGCCCCGACCTCCCAGCCGCCCACGCCCCCGAAGAACGGCCTGGACCGCTACTTCAAAGTCTCCGAGCGCGGTTCCACCTTCGCCCGCGAGATCCGGGGCGGACTCGCCACCTTCTTCGCGATGGCCTACATCATCGTGCTGAACCCGATCATCCTCGGCAGCGCCAAGGACATGTACGGGCACCAGCTCGACGGCGGCCAGCTGGTCACCGCGACCGTCCTGACGGCGGCCTTCTCCACCCTGCTGATGGGCGTGATCGGCAACGTCCCGATCGCCCTGGCCGCCGGGCTCGGCGTGAACACCGTGGTGGCCCTCCAACTGGCCCCCCGGATGAGCTGGCCGGACGCCATGGGCATGGTGGTACTGGCCGGCTTCGTGGTGATGCTGCTGGTGGCCACCGGTCTGCGCGAGCGGGTGATGCACGCGGTGCCGCTCGGCCTGCGCAAGGGCATCGCCATCGGCATCGGCCTGTTCATCATGCTGATCGGCCTGGTGGACTCCGGGTTCGTCTCGCGCATCCCGGACGCCGCGCACACCACGGTCCCGCTCCAGCTCGGCTCGGACGGGCACCTGCACGGCTGGCCGGTGCTGATCTTCGTGGTGGGTGTGCTGCTCACCCTGGCCCTGCTGATCCGCAAGACCCCCGGCGCGATCCTGATCTCCATCGTGGCCATGACCGTGGTCGCGGTGGCGGTGCAGCTGCTGGCGGACCTGCCGGGTCAGGCCTGGGGGCTGACCGTCCCCGAGTGGCCGGGCAACCCGGTGGCGGCTCCCGACTTCGGGCTGGTCGGGCAGGTCAGCCTGTTCGGCGGGTTCGGCAAGGTCGGGTTCCTGACCGGCCTGCTGTTCGTGTTCACCGTGCTGCTGTCCTGCTTCTTCGACGCCATGGGCACCATCCTGGGCGTCGGCGACGAGGCCAAGCTGATCGACGAGGACGGCAACTTCCCGGGCATCAACCGGGTGCTGCTGGTGGACGGACTGGCGGTGGCCTCGGGCGGCGCCACCTCCTCCTCGGCGACCACCTGCTTCGTGGAGTCCACGGCCGGGGTCGGCGAGGGCGCCCGTACCGGTCTGGCGAACCTGGTGACCGGCGGTCTGTTCGCGGTCGCGCTGTTCCTGACGCCGCTGGCCACCATGGTGCCCTCGCAGGCGGCGACCCCCGCGCTGGTGGCGGTGGGCTTCCTGATCCTGGCCGGATCGGTGAAGGACATCGACTGGAGCGACTTCACCATCGCGGTGCCGGCCTTCCTGGCGATGCTGATGATGCCCTTCACCTACTCGATCACCAACGGCATCGGCATCGGCTTCATCAGCTTCTGCGTGCTGCGCCTGGCGACCGGCCGGGGCCGCGGGGTCCCGGTGGCCATGTACGTGGTGGCGGCGGTGTTCGTCTTCTACTACGCCATGCCGGCCCTGGGCCTCACGTGAGGCCGTAGAACTTCTCCGTCTCGTCGACGGCCGCCTTGAAGCGCTCGTCGAAGTCGTCGCGAATGAGCGTCCGGACCACATAGTCCTGGACGCTCATTCCGCGTTTGGCCGCGTGAGTCCTCAGCCGGTCGAGGAGCTCCCCGTCTATGCGCATGCTCAGCACATGTGTCCCCATGGCGAAAGAGTCGGGCCACCGGCCGCCGACGCGTGTCACTTTCCGGAACCGACTCACCCTTACGAGTGATGTATGGGTCGGATGTTCTTTAGAGAGAGTAATGAGTTACTCTAAATACATGCCAGACCTGACCCATGGCGACGACGCTGCCGCCGTGAACGACCTCCGCTCCGCCGTCATGCGGCTGGGCCGGCGCCTGAAGCACCAGCGCGTCGACGAATCGCTGAGCCCGACCGAGATGTCGGTGCTCGGCACCCTCGCCCGCTGCGGCCACGCCACCCCCGGTGAGCTGGCCCGCCGCGAGCACGTCCAGCCCCCGTCGATGACCCGCATCATCGCGCTGCTGGAAGCCAAGGGGCTGGTCAGGCTGGAGCCGCACCCGGACGACCGCCGCCAGAAGGTGGTCAGCCAGACGGAGGAGGCCGAGGCGATGCTCGAAGAGAGCCGTCGCAAGCGGAACGCCTTCCTGGCCGGGCTCGCGGCCGAGCTGTCCGAGGACGAATGGGCCAAGCTGAGGGAAGCGGCGCCCGTCCTCGAAAAGCTCGCCCACCTGTAGGAGCACCAGAGGAGGCGAAAGCCCTTGAGTACGGGAACCGGAGCAGACTCCGCCCCCGGACCGATATCCACCCCCGACGCCGGCCCCCGGACGGGCCGGCGCAGCGAGAACTCGATGTTCGGCTCGCTGCGCATCCGCAACTACCGGCTCTTCGCGACCGGCCAGGTCGTCTCGAACACCGGCACCTGGATGCAGCGCATCGCCCAGGACTGGCTGGTCCTCTCACTGACCGGCTCCGCCTCCGCGGTCGGCATCACCATCGCCCTGCAGTTCCTGCCGATGCTGCTGTTCGGGCTCTACGGAGGCGTACTCGCCGACCGGCTGCCCAAGCGGCCGCTGCTGCTGGCCACCCAGGGCGCGATGGGCCTCACCGGCGCCGCGCTCGGTGTCCTCACCATCACCGGACACGTCCAGGTCTGGCACGTCTACCTGACCGCCTTCCTGGTCGGCATGATCACCGTGGTCGACAACCCGGCCCGGCAGTCCTTCGTCTCCGAGATGGTCGGACCCGACCAGCTGGCCAACGCCGTCAGCCTGAACTCGGCGAACTTCCAGTCCGCCCGGCTCGTCGGTCCCGCCGTCGCGGGCGTGCTGATCACGGCCGTCGGCTCCGGCTGGGCCTTCCTGCTGAACGGACTGTCCTTCGCGGCCCCGATCATCGGGCTGCTGCTGATGCGGACCGGCGAACTCCACCCGAGCACCCCCCGGCCGCGCGCCAAGGGGCAGCTCCGCGAGGGCCTGCGCTATGTCGCGGGCCGCCCCGAGCTGGTCTGGCCGATCGTCCTGGTCGGCTTCATCGGCACCTTCGGGTTCAACTTCCCGATCTGGCTGACCGCCTTCACCGAGGACGTCTTCCACGCCGACGCCGGCACCTACGGCCTGCTCAACACCCTGATCGCGGCCGGCTCGCTGGCCGGCGCCCTGCTGGCCGCCCGCCGCGGCCGGGCCCGGCTCCGGCTGCTGGTCACGGCCGCCGCCCTGTTCGGCGCGCTGGTCTCGGTGACCGCCTTCGCGCCCTCGTTCTGGCTGTTCGCGGCCCTGCTGGTGCCGGTCGGCATGTTCGGCCTCACCGTGAACGTGGTGGCGAACTCCAGCGTCCAGATGGCCACCGACCCCGAGATGCGGGGCCGGGTGATGGCCCTCTTCATGATGGTCTTCTTCGGCGGCACCCCGCTGGGCGCCCCGCTGGTCGGCTGGATCACCGACCAGTTCGGCGCGCGGACCGGGATGGCCGCCGGCGGCCTGGTCTCGCTGGCCGCCGCGGTCGCGGTGGGCCTGGTGCTCTCCCGGGTGGGCAACCTCCGGCTGAGGGTGGACCGGCACGGGGTCTCCTTCGTCCCCGCCGGACGGCCCGCCGACCGCGAACTGGTCAAGGTCGCATGACCCCGGCCGGCGGCTACGTGCCGCACCTCACACCGGCCCGTCGCCGTCACGGGGACGTCGACCTGCGGGCCCGGGTGAGCGGGCCGGCGGAGTTCGGGGAGGCCCTGGCAGGTGCGTGAGCTGCGTCCGGTGCGCAGCCGGCTGCCCGGCGCCGGGGTTCCCGGTGAGCAGCCCCGCTACGAGCCGGTGCGTTCCTGGCCGCTGACCGGCCGACCGGGTGACGGGGAGCCGCCCGTCATTCGTTAGGCTCGGCGTGTGGATCCCAAGACCAGAAACCGTGTGATGGCCGGTGTGCTCGTGCTGATGTTCGCCGTGGTGGCGGTCGCTTCGGCCATGAGGTAGCCGTGGCGCCGCCCCCGGGGGCGGCGGCGCCACGGCGTCCGGCTACCAGGCGAAGGCCTCCGGGGAGGGTCCGGGTCCGGGGAAGATCTCGTCCAGGCCGGCCAGCACCTCCTCGCCGAGTTCCAGCTCCAGTGCCGCGAGGGCGCTCGCCAGCTGCTCGGGCGTGCGCGGGCCCACGATCGGGCCGGTGATCCCGGGCCGGGTCAGCAGCCAGGCCAGGGCCGTCTCGCCGGGCTCCAGGCCGTGCTTGTCGAGCAGGTCCTCGTACGCCTGGACCTGCGCCCGCACCGAGGTGTTCGCCAGCGCGTCCGCGGACCGGCCGGAGGCGCGGCGTCCGCCCTCGACCTCCTTGCGGATGACCCCGCCGAGGAGTCCGCCGTGCAGCGGGGACCAGGGGATCACCCCGAGGCCGTACTCCTGGGCCGCCGGGATGACCTCCATCTCGGCGCGCCGCTCGGCCAGGTTGTAGAGGCACTGCTCGCTGACCAGTCCGACGGAGCCGCGCCGGGCGGCGGTCTCGTTGGCCTGGGCGATCTTGTAGCCGGGGAAGTTGGAGGAGCCGGCGTAGAGGACCTTGCCCTGCTGGATGAGGACGTCCACGGCCTGCCAGATCTCCTCGAAGGGGGTCTGCCGGTCGATGTGGTGGAACTGGTAGACGTCGATGTAGTCGGTCTGGAGCCGCTTGAGGCTGGCCTCCACGGCCCGGCGGATGTTCAGCGCCGAGAGCTTGTCGTGGTTGGGCCAGGCGGAGCCGGTCTCGCCGGCCATGTTGCCGTAGACCTTGGTGGCCAGCACCGTCCGGTCGCGGCGGCCGCCGCCCTCGGCGAACCAGGTGCCGATGATCTCCTCGGTGCGGCCCTTGTTGTCGCCCCACCCGTAGACGTTGGCGGTGTCGAAGAAGTTCAGGCCCGCGTCGAGCGCGGTGTCCATGATCGCGTGGCTGGTGGGTTCGTCTGTCTGCGGACCGAAGTTCATCGTGCCGAGAACGAGTCGGCTGACCTTGAGTCCGGTGCGTCCGAGCTGCGTGTACTTCATGGGGCACTAGCCAACTGCCTGGAGTCCACTCGAAGCAAGGGTCAGTCCAGCGGCCGGTAGGGCGCGCCGAGGTCCCAGGCCTGGTGCATGACGGCGGCGAACTCCCCGGCGAGCCGGTGTTCCCCGGAGGCGTTGGGGTGGGTGCCGTCGTAGGTGTCCCGGTCGATCTCGTACCCGTCCGGGCGTGCCGCGAGCAGCAGCGGGGAGGTGTCCGTGGACAGGTCGGCCACCGTCTTGGCCAGCAGTTCGTTGAAGCGCTCGACCTCGGCGGCGAACGGGGCGTCGGTCTCGGCGCGGCTGTTGGGGATGACCGGGAGGAGCACCATCCGGACCGTCGGGCGAGCCGCGCGGGCGGCCGTCACGAACCGGCGGGCGTTGGCGGCGGTCTGCTCGGCGTCGGTGTAGAAGCCGAGGTCGATCAGGCCCAGGGAGACCAGCAGGACGTCCGGCCGGTGGGCGGCCACGGCCTCGCCGACGACGGGGGCCATGTGCTGCCAGCCCTCGCCCCAGCCGGCCAGGTGGCGGCGGGCGGGCGCGGGGAAGCCGGGGTCGGCGTAGTGGTGCGAGACGGGAGCGTCGGCGCCGGTGTCGTAGACCTCGGTGCGCGGGCCGACGATCTCGTGGGGGGTGCCGAGGGTGGCGGCGAGGTGCTGCCACATCCGATAGCGCCAGGTGTAGTCGCCGGCGCGTCCGATGGTCATGGAGTCGCCGACGAACATGAAACGCATCCCGTCATCATCGTGGATCCCACGGGCCGGTCCGCTGTGATGCCGGACACCCTGGCAGGCTGGAGGGCATGCGCCGTATCCCGCCCCGCCCCGCCGCCGTCCTCGCCGCCCCGGCGGCCGCCGTGCTCGCCGCGCTCACCGTCCTGACGGGCCCGGCAGCCGGGTCCGCCGGGGCCGCCGCCACTGCCCGTCCCGCCGCCGTCGCGGCGGACGGTGCCTCCTCCTTCGTGATCGAGGACCTGCGGATCACCGAGTCCAGCGGTCTGGCGGCCAGCCGGCGGCACCCGGGCGTGTACTGGACGCACAACGACAGCGACGACGGCCCCTACCTGTACGCGGTGGACTCCGCGACCGGGCGGACCGTCGCCCGGGTGACCATGACCGGGGTCGGCCGACCGCGCGACGTGGAGGCGGTGTCGCTCGGCCCGGACGGGGCCCTGTACGTCGGGGACATCGGCGACAACCTCGACGGCGGCTGGAACCACGTGTGGATCTACCGGTTCCCGGAGCCGGCGGAGCTGGGCGATGTGACCGTGCGGGCCACCCAGTTCACGGTGAAGTACGCGGACGGGCCGCGGGACGCCGAGGCCCTGATGGTCCATCCGAAGACCGGCCGGGTGTACATCGCGAGCAAGAACCGGCACGACAAGGGCGGGCTGTACGAGGGTCCGGCGAAGCTGTCGGCCACCGGCACCAACGTGTTCCGGCGGGTGGCGCCGGTGCCGTGGGTGACGGACGGGGCGTTCTCCCCGGACGGCACCCACCTGGCCCTGCGCGGCTATCTGCTGGCCCGGGTGTACCCGTGGCGGGACGGCACCCTGGGCGGCGGGGACGGCGAGCGGATCGACGCGCCGTGGCAGGGGCAGGCGGAGTCGGTGACCTACTCGGCGGACGGTTCGACGCTGATGTTCGGGGCGGAGGGGCCGCGGAGCGAGGTGGTGGCGGTCCCGGTGCCGGCCGCGGCCGGCGGGCCGCCGGCCTCCGCCGGGCCGTCCCGGGGGCCCGGGTCCGGGTCGGGCTCCCCGTCGGCCGGCTCGGCCGAACCGGCCGGGGAAGGCGCGAACTTCACCCGCGGGGCACTGGTGCTGGCGGCCGCCACCGGCCTGGTCCTCGTCGGTAAACGCCTGTTCCGCCGACGCGCGAACCGCGACTGACGGGGCGCGCGGCGCGGGCGCTCGGGGGCGTGCCGGTGTGGCTCATTCCGCCTTGGGGGGACGGACCAGGGTGATGCGGTCTCCGGTGACGGTGATCACGGCCGGGGGCAGCGGGCGGGTGGCGGGGCCGTCCGCCGGGGTGCCGTCCTCGGTCTTGAAGAGGCTCTGGTGGCAGGGGCAGACGATGTGTCCGTCCGTCACCGAGGAGACGGAGCAGCCCGCGTGGGTGCAGACCGAGGAGAAGGCCTTGAACTCGCCGGCCTTGGGCTGGGTGACCACGACCTTCTGCTTCTTGAAGACCTTGCCGCCGCCGACCGGGATCTCCGAGACGGCGCCGAGCTCGACGCCCTTGGCCGCCTGTTCCCCTCCGGTGCCGGCCGAGGCGCCGGGGTCGGTCGCGGTGTCGCCGCCGGTGCCCGTCCCGTCGCCGCCGCTGCTGCCGCAGCCCGCCAGCGCGGTGCCGGCGACCGCCGCCGCGCCCGCAGCCAGGACCGTACGCCGAAGCGTGGTGTCGCCCATGCCCGTGCCTCCTTCGTCGCCCGGCGCCCGCGCGGTGCCGCACGGCACCGGGAGCCCCGGAAGTGGACTCGCAGCCAACACGTACCACCAGTGGAGCGGGTTCACCGGGGATTCACCCCGGATGCGGGGCGGCCCGGCCGGACCGGGCGGCCCCGATACCGCCGGACGGGGTCCAACGGGGTCCGCCGGAATCCGCCCGGGCTCGGGTCCGCGGGCGGACCCTGGGGCGGACGGTGGAGCGGAGGGTCCGTCAGGAGTGGCCCAGGTCGGCGGTTTCGAGGTCCTCGGCGGGCACCGTGCCCCGGACCTCGGCGGGGTGCAGCGGGAACTCGTCCGAGCCCATGGAGTCGAGCACCGGCGGGGCCGGGCGCAGCGGCTTGGGCATGACCGCGGCCTCGGAGTGGCCTCCGCAGCCGTAGGACAGCGACACCAGGCGGCCGTCGGCCGGGCCGAACTCGTTGGCGCAGACTCCGAAGGCCTGGCCCAGCGAGCCGCCGATCTTGACCAGGAACCCGCAGGAGACGCAGGAGGCGGGGGCCGCCTGGGCCATCGGGGTCTTCGCGCCGAAGGACTCGTCCCAGCGGTCGGCGGCGGTGTGCAGGCCGTACCGGGACAGCACCCGGGCCCGGCGCATGCCGAGCTCCTCGGCGACCGAGGTGATGGAGCCGCGCTCGGGGACCACGGTGCGGTCGGTGAGGTCGGCGTCCTCGGCCTCGGCGAGCTCGGCGAGGTCCTCGGAGAGGATCGAGTTCGGCGGCGGGGTGTCCTCGCCGGAGTAGCCGGGCTCCAGCCGCAGGTCCTCGGCGTCGGTGGGCAGCAGGTCGCCGGGGCCCATGTCGCCGGGGCGCAGCCGCTCGCTCCAGGGCACCCATTCGGGGGCCAGGAGGGCGTCCTCGCCGGGCAGGAGCACCGTTTCGTCGAGGGTGACGAGTTTCGCGCGGGAGGCGCGGGTGACGGTCACCGCCCAGCGCCAGCCCCGGTAGCCGGGCTCCTTGGCCTCGAAGAAGTGGGTGACCACCCGGTCGCCCTCGGCGACGGCGGCGACGTGCTCGCCCACCACACCGGGGGCCGCGGCCTCCTCGGCCGCCGCGCGGGCGAATTCCACCGCCTCGACGCACAGGCGGTCGGGGGTGCGGGGGGTCCGGCTTCGCGTGGTCGCAGCACTCACTGGTCTCGTTCTCTCCTACGCCGTCTCACGAGTGCGCCGTCCGTACTTGTCGTTCACAACGACCCGTCGGTCAGTACCCTGCGTGGCGCGGGCGGAGCGGACCAGAGGGCCGCGTCGACGTCCGCGCCCGATGGGTCCCGGGCGCGCCTACTGCCATCCATTCTGCGGGACAGCGAAGAGGCGCGCGGCCAGGAGCAACCGCCGGTGGCGCGCTACGCACGCTACCTCCTTCCAGGCTCCGGGCCCACATGCAAGTCCGATTCTCGGACATCGGCGGGCCGGTCGCGTGTCCCGCGGGGGGTCTGTCGGGGCCCACTGGGGCACTATGGCCAGGTGGCACCCGTACGTTCGGCCGATGGCGGCCCGGACCGGGCCCGCCGGGCCGGCCGGGCGGTCGGGCGCGCCCTGCACCTGCCGTTCACCGGTACGGCGCGCGGGATCCGGCGGGCCACGCACGCGCACGGGGCGGGCGAGTCGGGGCTCGGGAAGCTCATCGAACTGCACGCGGTGAACGGCGCCGGCGATGTGATGATCACGGTGGCGCTGGCCTCCACGGTGTTCTTCTCCGTTCCCACGGACGAGGCACGCGGCCGGGTGGCCCTGTACCTGGGCATCACCATGCTGCCGTTCACCCTGCTCGCCCCGGTGATCGGACCGCTGCTGGACCGTCTGCCGCACGGCCGGCGGGCCGCGATGGCGGCGGCGATGCTGGCGCGGGCGCTGCTGGCGCTGATGATGTCGGGCGCGGTGGCCACCGGCGGGCTGGAGCTGTATCCGGCCGCGCTGGGGGTGCTGGTGGCCTCCAAGGCGTACGGGGTGGTGCGCAGCGCGGTGGTGCCGCGGCTGCTGCCACCGGGGTTCTCGCTGGTCAAGGCGAACTCCCGGGTGACGCTGGCCGGGCTGCTGGCCACGGGTGCGGCGGCGCCGGTGGGTGCCGGGCTGCACATGATCGGGCCGGCCTGGCCGCTGTACGGGGCGAGCGTGGTGTTCCTGGCCGGGACGGTCGCGGCGTTCCGGATGCCGCACAAGGTGGACGAGGCCAAGGGGGAGCGGCGGGCCCGGCTGTCCACCCACGAGCCGAAGTCGCGCAAGCCGGGGCTGCGGACGGTGGGTCCGTCGGTGCTGTGCGGGCTGGGCGCGAACGCGGCGATGCGCGGGCTGTCCGGGTTCCTGATCTTCTTCCTGGCGTTCCTGCTGCGGGAGCAGCCGCTGGCCGGGCAGAGCGCGGCGGTGTCGCTGGGCATCGTCGGCGTGTCGGCGGGGGTGGGGAACGCCTGCGGGACGGCGGTCGGGGCCTGGCTGAAGGCGCGGGCCCCGGAGGGGATCGTGGCGACGGTGCTGTCGCTGACCCTGGGCGTGTCGGTGCTGGCGGCGGCGTTCTTCAGTCCGGTGATGGTGGCGGTGCTGGGGGCCACCGCGGGGTTCTGCCAGGCGCTGGCCAAGCTGTCGCTGGACGCGATGATCCAGCGGGACGTGCCGGAGTCGGTGCGGACCTCGGCGTTCGCCCGTTCGGAGACCCTGCTGCAGATGGCGTGGGTGGTGGGCGGGGCGATCGGGATCTCGCTGCCGCTGAACGGGGTGCTGGGGATGGCGGTGGCCGCCGCGATCGTCGCGGCCGGCACCACGATGGCGCTGCGCGGGCTGCTCAGCTCCCCGCACCACCGGACCCCCGGGTCCTCCCCCGGGTCCTCACCGGCGAAGGTGTTGTGAGCCCCCGGCGGACGGGTGCGGCGCGGCACCCGCACCCCGTGCGGTGCGGGGGCGGGTCGGCCCGATAGCCTTCGGCTCATGACCGCACCGCTTATCCCGGGTAGGGCCCGCCGCAGCGTCGCGGCCCTCGGGGCCGTGTCAGCCGGCCTCCTCCTCCTGACCGCCTGCGAAAAGCCGACCCCTCTGGCGACCGTGACGGTCGGCAGCTCCTCGGTGTCCGCCGAGGCCAGCTGCAAGCCCGAGTCCGGCAAGAAGGAACTGGAGGTCGAGAAGGTGCAGTCCTGCCTGACCGACCTCAAGAAGGCCAAGACCATCGAGTACGGCCGCGGGGACACCCTGCGGCTGGGCGTCGAGCCGGAGGTCGTGGAGCACGGCGACCAGTGGCAGGCGGTGCTGGACGGCCAGCCGATCACCGACCTGTCGAAGAACACCTACCGCAGCTTCCCGAACGCCGACATCTTCGCCACCGGCGGCCAGGGCGAGGCCCCGGCCTCCAAGTCGCTGAACATCGTGCAGCTGTCCAAGGACGGCAAGCCGCTGTCCGTGTGGGCGTTCCGTCTGAAGCTCAAGTAGTCCGGGCGGAGGGCATCCGGTGCGCGCGCTCGTCGTGACCGCGGTGCCGGCGGAGGCGGACTCCGTCGTCACCGGTCTCACCCCTCATCCGGACCCCGTGGAAGCGGGGCCGCGCACATTGCCCGGCGGGTACCTCATCACCCGCCGGGACCTTCCCGGGCTGGCCCTCGACGTCCTCGTCGCCGGTGTCGGTCCGGCCGCCGCCGCGGCCGGTACCGCGACCGCGCTGGCACTGGCCCCGGCCCCGTACCAGGTGGTGGTGTCCGCGGGCATCGGCGGCGGGTTCGCGCCCGCCGCCCCGACCGGCTCGCTGGTCGTGGCCGACGCCCTGGTGGCCGCCGATCTCGGCGCCGACACCCCGGACGGGTTCCTGACCGTCGACGCGCTCGGCTTCGGCCGGAGCGTGCACCTGCCGCCCGCCGGGCTGGCCGCCCGGGCCGCCGAGGCCACCGGGGCACTGCTGGCGCCGGTACTGACCGTGTCCACGGTCACCGGCACCGCCGCCCGGGCCGCCGAGCTGGCCGCCCGGCACCCGCTGGCCGGGGCCGAGGCCATGGAGGGCTTCGGAGTGGCGGAGGCCGCCGCCGCGCACGGGCTGCCGGTGCTGGAGATCCGTGCCGTGTCCAACACGGTCGGACCGCGCGACCGGGACGCCTGGCGGATCGGCGACGCGCTGGCCGCGCTGACGGCCGCGTTCCGCGTGCTCGGACCCGTACTCGCGAACTGGGGAGAACACCACCATGACCGGTGACCAGGACAAGATTCAGGGCCGGGGCCATGGCCAGGGCGAGGGCCAGGACTCCGGGGGCGTCGGCGTGCGGATCGCGTACTCGCCGTGCCCCAACGACACCTTCGTCTTCGACGCCTGGGCACACGGCCGGATCCCCGGCGCGCCCGCCCTGGACGTCACCTTCGCCGACATCGACCTCACCAACGGCATGGCCGAGCGCGGCGAGCTGGACGTGCTGAAGGTGTCGTACGCGGTGCTGCCGTGGGTGCTGGAGCAGTACGCCCTGCTGCCGTGCGGCGGAGCCCTGGGGCGCGGCTGCGGCCCGCTGGTGCTGGCCCGGGAGGCCGGCCTGGACCTGACCGGGCGGACCGTGGCGGTGCCCGGCGAACGCTCCACCGCCTATCTGCTGTTCCGGCTGTGGGCGGCCGACGTGCTGCCGGGCGGGATCGGCCAGGTCGTGGTGATGCCCTTCCACGAGATCATGCCCGCGGTCCGGGACGGCCGGGTGGACGCCGGACTGGTCATCCACGAGGCCCGGTTCACCTACCGCGACTACGGACTGCACTGCCTGGCCGACATGGGCGAGCACTGGGAGTCCACCACCGGACTGCCGATCCCGCTGGGCGCCATCGTCGCGAAGCGGTCGCTGGGCGCCGAACGGCTGCGCGCCCTGGCCGACGCGGCCCGCAGCTCGGTGCGGATGGCCTGGGAGGACCCGGAGGCGTCCCGCCCGTACGTCCGGGCGCACGCCCAGGAGCTGGATCCGGCCGTCGCCGACCAGCACATCGGCCTGTACGTGAACGAGTTCACGGCCGACCTCGGCGACGACGGGTACGCGGCGGTGCGCGGCCTGCTGACCCGGGCGGCGGCGGAGGGCCTGGTGCCGCCGATCGCGGCGGACGCGCTGGAGTTCCCGTAGCGGTGCGGGGTCCCGGACGGCACCGTGCCCCGGACGGCACCGTGCCCCGCCACTCGTGGGAGCGGCGGGGCACGGTCCGGCTTCGGTGACGGGTCAGACGTCCAGCTGGTCGGCGACCGCGCGCAGCAGACCGGCGATCTTCGCACCCTGCGCCCTGTCGGGATAGCGGCCGCGCTCCAGCATCGGCGTGATGTTCTCCAGGAGGGTGGTCAGGTCCTGGACGATGGAGGCCAGTTCATCGGGCTTGCGCCGCTGGGCGGCCGCCACCGAGGGGGCCGGTTCCAGGACCGTCACCGAAAGGGCCTGGTCACCGCGCTGGCCCGCGACCACGCCGAATTCGACGCGCTGGCCGGGCTTGAGCGCCTCGACCCCGGCAGGGAGCACCGACGAGTGGACGAACACGTCGCCGCCGTCGTCCCGGGAGAGGAAGCCGAAGCCCTTCTCACTGTTGAACCACTTGACCTTGCCGGTAGGCACGTCTGTCCTCTGTCCTCGCTCGTCGGATCGGCATCGCCGTCCGGTGTGCGCAGCGAACGGCCCCGGACAGCAGTACAGCGGGTCGTCCGCGACCCGCCACCTCCAGGCTAATGGTCCAGGGGCGGCTGACAAGACGTCCCCCGGACCGAACCTGTCGACCGCTTCGGCCAGGGAACTACCCTGGTGGGGTGACCTCTACTCCTCAGTCCGAAGACGCACGGCCCGGCGACGCATTGGTCAAGGCCGGCGGCATCGTGTTCCTGCTCGGCGCGCTGGCCACCCTGGCGACCATGGCACCGCTGTTCCTGGGCACCGACCCGTTCCCGTCGTACGCGTGGGCGGTGTGCATGCTGATGGGCGTCGGCTTCATGATCTCGGCGGCCGGCGTGCTGCGCGGAATCGCCGCCCAGCGGCGGGCCGCCACCGCCTCCCAGACGGCGGCACCGGGCGCGTGACGCCAGGCGTCTGAAGCCTGGCGCCTGCCGGCTGCCGCTCGGCGCGTGAGCGCCGACCGCTCCGGCGGAGCCGGGCGTGGGCGCCCCGGGGGTCGCTCAGACGGCGGGGCGGGCGGCGGCCGTGTACTCGGCCAGCCAGGCGGGCAGGGCCGTGAGGTCGGGCAGCACCACGTCCGCGCCGGCCGCCCGCAGCTCCGGCTCCGGGCAGGGCCCGGTCGGCACCGCGACGGACAGCGCCCCGGCGGTACGGGCGCCGCGCACGTCGCCGACGTGGTCGCCGACGTACACCTGCGCCCCGTGCTCGCGCAGCGCGCCCGCCTTGGCCTCCGCCCACAGCCAGCCGATCACCGCGTCCGGCTCGATGCCGAGGTGGCTCAGGTGCAGCCGGGCGTTGGGCTCGTGCTTGGCGGTGACCACGATGGCGCGCCCACCGAGCGCCCGCACCGCCTCGATCGCCTCACGGGCACCCGGCATCGCCGGGGTCGCCTCGATCG
This sequence comes from Streptomyces sp. NPDC033845, assembly GCF_055576225.1. Lineage (NCBI taxonomy): Bacteria > Bacillati > Actinomycetota > Actinomycetes > Kitasatosporales > Streptomycetaceae > Streptomyces > Streptomyces sp. NPDC033845. Next base: position 403,132 of record NZ_JBVIRI010000005.1, read on the forward strand.
CATGGGTGGGATAGATCTCCCGGTAGCGGTCCGCGACCGCCGGAATCTCCTCCTCGGCGAACCAGTGCGCGAGCTCCTCCTCCAACGGCGGCCCGAGCCGGGTGACCGCGAGGTCCGCGTCGATGAAGGCCCCCGTCTCGGCCGCCAGCGCCACATAGGTGGCACGGATCCCGGGCCGGGAGTCGATGAGGGTCATATCGAGGTCGAAACCAACGGTCAGCACACTCTGGTCCATACCCCCATTGTGCCGACGCCCCCTCCGGGGCCTCGGCGCCGGGGGGTACGGGTCAGGCAGCGCGGGCCACGCGTCCGCCGGACGGGGCGCAGCCCGGCGGCCGGGGCCCCGCGGCCGCCGGGCCGCGCCCGGGAGGTCCCGGGGCGGGCGCCCCCCTGTGCCCGCCGGGCCAGCTGGGCCGGCGGGGGCGGACGGGCGAACGCGAGGTGCCCGAGACCGGGGCTCCTCCCCCGGGACCCAGCGGTCGCTGGTCAGCGCGCGGCAATACGCGCGGAGCGCGGACGGCCGTCGGCCGCGAGGCCCGGGCCGCGCACCGCCCGGCCGTGGGGCCGGGGCCGGCCCGGGGCAGGAGGGCATGGGCCGGGGCGTCGGGTCAGTGGCGGGTGGCTCGCCAGGTGAGGTGGAGGGCCGAGGCCACTGCGGCGGCCCGGACGGTCCAGGGGAACAGGGCGCGGAGGGCTTCGCCGGTGCCGTCGGCGGCGATGGCCTCGCCCCATTGGCCCGAGGCCCGCCCCCACACCCACAGCAGCACTCCGGCGGCCACCACCCCGGGCAGCCCGAACACCACCCATTTGCGTTCCGTCGGGCCGAGCACCTTCGACCCGTACGCGAACAGCCAGCCGAGGGCGAGCAGCAGCCAGTGCCCGACGATCGCACCGGCCACCAGCACCGCCGCGGCCAGCAGCAGGAAGACGTGCGGCCGGGGACGGGCGGCGGGGGCGGCCGGGGCCGGTTCGGGGGCGGCGGCCGGGGCCGGCTTGCGGCGGCGCTCGCGCAGGGCCCGTACGGCACCCCGTACGCCTCCGGGCCCCGGCTCGGGCGCCGGCTCGGGGTCCGGGTCCGGCGCCGGGGCGGCGGCCGGTTTGCCGAAGGAGGCGGGGAACTCGATTCCGCCCGCGAAGCCCTCGACCTGCGGCCCCGCCCCGTACAACTGCGGGGACACCCGCCACCAGTCGGGCTCCGGCCCGCCCGCGCCGCCCGAGGGCCCGAGTTCGTCCAGGCCCGCCAGATGCGGCGGCGCCCCGCCGGTGGGCACTTCGGGGGTCATGGCCGGGGCAGGGGCGGCGGAGGTGTCGGGAGCGCCGGGGGCGGACGTACGGGACCGGCGGAGCCGGGCGGCCGACCACCGGCCTTCGGCGGACCGGCCGTCGGTGGACCGGCCGTCGGTGGACCGGCCTTCCGTGGACCGGCCTTCGGTCGGGCGCCGCCCCGCGGTGCGCTGGTCGGGGACGCCGCGCGCCTCCGGCTCGCCCGCCCGCTCCGCCGCGCCGCCCGGACGCCCGGCGAGGGAGTCCAGGACCTCCTCCGGGCTGCCGATGCGTTCCAGGATCCGCCGCACCGCCGCCGGGGTGTCCGGGTCGTACTTGGCGCGCCGGCGGTCGATCTCGTCCCGCAGCCCGGCCACCAGCCGCATCCGGTCCCCGGAGGCCAGCTGCCGACGCTGCGCCAAGTCCCCGACGCGGCTCAGGTATTCGTAGACCAGATGGTCGCTCTCGATCCCCATGCCCGGCTCCTCCCGTACCGTCCCCGGCGTCCCGCGGGGCTCCCCCGGTCCCGAAGGTAGCGCGTGCGCCCGTGGAGCCGCCCGGGGCGCAGCGGATAACGTTGGCCGGATGGGGGCCGGCGGGACCGGCCGAGGCGACCTGGAGGCGAACGTGCCCGACGCAAGCACCGCGGGGACCGCACCGCGCTCCCTGGCCGAGGCGCTGCGCGCCCGCGACGACGCGGGCCTCGCCGCGCTGCTGTCGGCCCGCCCCGACCTGCTCAGCCCCGTTCCGGGGGACTTGACCCAGCTGGCCGGCCGGGCCGGCACCCGGGCTTCGGTGGTCCGGGCCCTGGACCGGCTGGACCGTTTCGCCCTCCAGGTCGCCGAGGCCCTGGCGGTGGCCCCGGAACCCTGCGATCCGGCCACCCTGGAGGCCCTGCTGACGGGTGCTCCGGCCACGACGGCCACGACGGCCACAACAGTCTCAGACGCCGACGGGGACGGGGACGGGGAGGACGGGAGCGATCACGGCGGCCACGGCGGCCACGAGGCCGCCACCGGCTCCGCCGCCGCGCTGGCCGCCGCGATCCGGCGCGAGCTGCCGCGCACCCTGGAACTGCTGCGCACCCAGGCGCTGGTCTGGGGCGAGGACGACCGGCTGCGGCTGGTCCGCACCGTCCGGGAGCTGCTCGCCCCCAGCGCCTCCCGCCCCTCCCCGACCGGTCTCGGGCCGACCGTCGCCGAGGCCACCTCGGGGATGTCGCCGACCCGGGTCCAGGAGATCGTGGCGAACGCCGGGCTGCCCGCCACCCACGACCCGGTGTCCGCCGTCACCGCGCTGACGGGGCTGTTCACCGATCCGGAGCGGATGTCGGCGCTGCTGGACGAGGCCCCGGCGGAGGCCCATCAGGTGCTGGACCGGCTGGTGTGGGGGCCGCCGTACGGGGAGGTCACCCCGAACCCGACCCCGCCGGTGCGCTGGCTCCGGGACCGCGGGCTGCTGCTGCCGGCCTCGCCCCGGACCGTGGTGCTGCCCCGCGAGGTCGCGCTCCATCTGCGTGGCGGGCGGGCGCACCGCAGGCCCGAGCCGGAGGCCCCGGCGGTGCCGGCCGCGGCCGAGCACCGGCCCCGGCTGGTGGACGCGAACGCGGCCGGGCAGGCGCTGGCCGCGCTGGCCGCCGTCGAGGAGCTGCTCAAGTCCTGGGAGCACGGGGCCGGACCGGCCGTGCTGCGGGCCGGCGGGCTGTCCGTACGCGATCTGAAGCGGACCGCGGCCACCCTGGACCTGACCGAGCCCACCACCGCCTTCTGGATCGAACTCGCCTACGCTGCGGGTCTGTTGGCCAGCGACGGCGAGGCCGACGAACGGTACGCCCCCACCCCCGCCTACGACGAGTGGCTCGAACTCCCGCCGGAGCGGCGCTGGTCGCTGCTGGCCGGCGCCTGGCTGCCCGCCACCCGGACCGCGGCACTGGTCGGCGAACTCGACGGCAAGGGACGCACCCTGGCCGCCCTCGGCCCCGACCTGGACCGGTCCGCGGCCCCGGAGGTCCGCCACCGGGTCCTGGAACTCCTCGGCACGCTCCCCGAAGGCGCCTCGGCCGGCGCCGAGGCCCTGCTGGACCGGCTGGCCTGGGAACGGCCGGTCCGCCAGACCGGCGAACTGCGGGCCCGGCTGGCCCGGTCGGCCCTGGACGAGGCGGAACTCCTCGGGGTCACCGGCCGCGGCGCGCTGGCCGCCCACGGCCGGGCCCTGCTGGCCGGCGAGGACCCCGCCCCGCTGCTCGGGCCGCTGCTGCCGGAGCCGGTGGACCACGTACTGCTCCAGGCCGACCTGACCGCGGTGGCCCCGGGCCCGCTGCGCCGGCCGCTCGCGGACACCCTCGCGGTGCTCGCGGTGGTGGAGTCCAAGGGCGGGGCGACCGTGTACCGGTTCACCCCGGCCTCGGTACGGCGGGCCCTGGACGCCGGGCGGACCGCCGCCGAACTCCAGGCCTTCCTCACCGAGCACAGCCGCACCCCGGTCCCGCAGCCGCTCTCGTACCTGATCGACGACGTGGCCCGCCGGCACGGCCATCTGCGGGTGGGCGCCGCCTCCTCGTACGTCCGCTGCGACGACGACTCCGTGCTCGGCGAGATCCTCGCCGACAAGCGGTCCGCGGCCCTCGGCCTGCGCCGGCTCGCCCCGACCGTGCTGGCCGCCCTCGCCGACCCGACGGTACTGCTCGACGGACTGCGGGCCATGGGGTACGCGCCCGCCGCCGAATCCCACACCGGGGACGTGCTGGTGTCCCGGACCGACGCCCACCGCACCCCGCCGCGCACCGCCCCCCGGCCGGTCCCGGACGGCCCGCCGGTCCCGGACGCCACCCTGCTCGCCGCCGCGGTCCGGGCCGTCCGGGCCGGGGACCTGGCGGCGACCGCCGTCCGCAAGGAACCCACCGCGCCCGGCGGCCGGGCCCCGGCCCCCGGCGAACTCCCCCGCACCACGGCGGCCGAAACCCTGGCCACCGTCCAGGCGGCGGCCCTGACCGGCAGCGCGGTGTGGATCGGCTACGTGAACGCGGAGGGCGCGGCCAGCCAGCGGGTGATCGCCCCGGTCCGCGTGGAGGGCGGCTTCGTGACGGGCTACGACCACACCGCCGACGAGGTCCGCACCTACCCCCTGCACCGCATCACGGGCGTGGCAGAACTCGCCGACGACCAGGTGTAGCCGCCGGCCGGACGTATCGGCGTCGGCGTCCGCGCTCCCGACGGAGCGGCCGGATGGCAGACTGGAGGTTTGGTCTGCCGCATCCGGGGGGCCACCGCTGCCCGAAGGGACGCACGCCAGGTGAACGGTCCGCTCATCGTTCAAAGCGACAAGACGCTGCTGCTTGAGGTCGACCACGAACTCGCCGAGCCCGCGCGGCGGGCCATCGCGCCCTTCGCCGAGCTGGAGCGGGCTCCCGAGCACATCCACACCTACCGGATCACCCCCCTCGGCCTGTGGAACGCCCGGGCCGCCGGGCATGACGCCGAGCAGGTCGTGGACGCGCTGGTGGAGTTCTCCCGCTATCCGGTGCCGCACGCGCTACTCGTGGACGTGGCGGAGACCATGGCCCGGTACGGGCGGCTCACCCTGTCCAAGCACCCCGTGCACGGGCTCGTGCTGACCAGCACCGACCGGCCGGTGCTGGAGGAGATCCTGCGGTCCAAGCGGATCACCCCGCTGGTCGGGGAGCGCATCGACGCCGACACGGTGGCCGTGCACCCCTCCGAGCGCGGGCAGATCAAGCAGACCCTGCTGAAGCTGGGCTGGCCGGCCGAGGACCTGGCCGGATACGTGGACGGCGAGGCCCACCCGATCGAGCTGGCCGAGGACGGCTGGCAGCTGCGCCCGTACCAGCGGCAGGCCGTCGACGGGTTCTGGCACGGCGGCTCCGGGGTGGTCGTACTGCCCTGCGGCGCGGGCAAGACCCTGGTCGGCGCGGGCGCCATGGCCGAGGCGAAGGCGACCACGCTGATCCTGGTGACGAACACGGTGTCGGCCCGGCAGTGGAAGCACGAGCTGGTCAAGCGGACCTCGCTGACCGAGGACGAGATCGGCGAGTACAGCGGCACCCGCAAGGAGATCCGGCCGGTCACCATCGCCACCTACCAGGTCCTGACGACCAAGCGGAAGGGCATCTACCCGCACCTGGAGCTCTTCGACTCCCGGGACTGGGGGCTGATCGTCTACGACGAGGTGCACCTGCTGCCCGCCCCGGTGTTCAAGTTCACCGCCGACCTCCAGGCCCGCCGCCGGCTCGGGCTGACCGCCACCCTGGTGCGCGAGGACGGCCGGGAGTCGGACGTGTTCTCGCTGATCGGGCCCAAGCGGTTCGACGCGCCGTGGAAGGAGATCGAGGCGCAGGGCTACATCGCACCGGCCGACTGCGTCGAGGTCCGGGTCAACCTGACGGAGAGCGAGCGGCTGGCCTACGCGACCGCCGAGACCGAGGAGAAGTACCGCTTCTGCGCGACCACCGCCACCAAGCGGAAGGTCACCGAGGCCCTGGTCCGGAAGCACCGCGGGGAGCAAACCCTGGTCATCGGCCAGTACATCGACCAGCTCGACGAGCTCGGCGCGCACCTCGACGCCCCGGTGATCAAGGGGGAGACCTCCAACGCGCAGCGCGAGAAGCTCTTCGACGCCTTCCGGCAGGGCGAGATCAGCGTGCTGGTGGTGTCCAAGGTCGCGAACTTCTCGATCGACCTCCCGGAGGCGACGGTCGCCATCCAGGTGTCCGGCACCTTCGGGTCCCGGCAGGAGGAGGCCCAGCGGCTGGGCCGGGTGCTGCGCCCGAAGGCGGACGGGCACGAGGCCCGGTTCTACTCGGTGGTCGCCCGCGACACCATCGACCAGGACTTCGCGGCGCACCGCCAGCGGTTCCTCGCCGAGCAGGGCTACGCCTACCGGATCATGGACGCCGACGAGCTCCTGAAGGGGGACTGAGCCTCCGCCTCAGCGGCTCCGGCGGCTCCACGGCTCCGGCGGCTTCACGGCTCCGGCGGCACCGGCGGCTTCAGCGGCGGACCAGATCCTGTTCGCCGGCGGCGTCGGTGTACTCCCCGAGGAGGACCACGCTGACGGCGGCGCCGGCGAAGACCTTCGCGGCCCGCAGGACGCCGCCCACCCCGTAGCGGGGACGGCGGTGGGAGTCGGAGGAGGTGGCGGTGGCGCCGCTCGGGCGGCCGCCCCGGGTCGGGGTGAAGGTTGCGGTGCTCATGGATCCATCCTGCGACTCCGCGCCGCCCGGCACATCGCCCGCACGGCCTAACCCCGACGAGCCCCGTGTACGACTCGCGGACCATGCCCGCGTACGACCCCCGTAGGGGGCGGGGCCCGGGCAGGGGACCCCGGTGTGGGGCCCGGGCGGGACCGGGCGGGACCGGGCGGGTCCGGGCGGGCCCCGGTGCGGAGGGAAACCGTTCGCCGCGGCCGGGCGCGGGTGACTACAATTCCCGCTCTTGCCGCCTCCGCCGTCTCCACCGGGGAGTGCCACCGTCCGGTCGGAACCGGACGGATCCCGTTTCCGGTCCACGAGCAGGAGGCAGTCCCCGTGCCCACGCACGTCCCCGACACCACGCCCGGCAGCCAGGCCGACAGCACGCCCGGCAGCCCGGCCGACAGCGGCGGTCCCGGCGGTCCGCTCGGCCGCGAGCGGGCCCATCTGGCCTCCTCCCGCGCCGCGCTCCGCGCCATGCGCGAGGACGTCGAGTCCCTCGACATCCGCGACGTCACCGCGAACTGGGTCAACGCGATCGTCCTCCAGGCCCAGATCGACGACCGCATCAAGGCCCTGGCCGACCTCTCGCACACCCCGCTGTTCTTCGGCCGCCTCGACTACCTGCACGCGCCCGGCGCGGACCTCGCCGAGGGCGCCGAGGGCGAGCAGTTCTACATCGGCCGCCGCCATGTCCACGACGCGGACGGCGACCCCATGGTGATCGACTGGCGGGCGCCGGTCTCCCAGCCCTTCTACCGGGCGTCCAAGGCCGACCCGCAGGACGTCTCGCTGCGCCGCCGCTTCGGCTACACCGGCGGGGAACTCACCGCGTACGAGGACGAGCACCTCTCCGACCCGGCCGAGAGCGCCGGCGTCAGCAAGCTGCTCCAGCAGGAGATCGAGCGGCCCCGCGTGGGCCCCATGCGGGACATCGTGGCGACCATCCAGCCCGAACAGGACGAGATCGTCCGCTCCGGGCTGGGCGGTTCCGTCTGCGTGCAGGGCGGGCCCGGCACCGGGAAGACCGCCGTGGGCCTGCACCGGGTGGCGTACCTGCTGTACGCGCACCGGGACCGGCTGGCCCGGACCGGGACCCTGGTCATCGGCCCGAACCGGTCGTTCCTGCACTACATCGAGCAGGTGCTGCCGGCGCTGGGCGAGCTGGAGGTCAAGCAGGCCACGGTGGACGACCTGGTGGCCCGCGCCGACGCCCCGGTACGGGCCGTGGACGGGGCCGCGACCGCCGTGGTCAAGGGCGACGCCCGGATGGCCGAGGTGCTGCGCCGGGCCGTCCGCTCGCACGTCACCGAGCCGGCCGAGCCGCTGATGGTGGTGCGCGGCTCCCGCCGCTGGCGGGTCCCGGCGTACGAGCTGGCGGAGATCGTGGGCGAGCTGCTGGAGCGGGACATCCGCTACGGCGCCGCCCGGGACGCGCTCCCGCAGCGGATCGCGCACGCCGTGCTGGTACGGATGGAGCAGGCGGGCGAGGCGCCCGACGACCGGGTGCAGGACGCGGTGGCCCGCAACACGGCGGTGAAGGCCGCGGTGAAGGCGGTCTGGCCGGCGGTGGACCCCGCGAAGCTGGTGCTGCGGCTGCTGGCCGACCCCGAGTTCCTGGCCGAGCACGCGGAGGGGGTGCTGAGCGCCGAGGAGCAGAAGCTGCTGCTGTGGCCGAAGCCGTACCGGAGCGTGAAGGCCGCGAAGTGGTCCGCGGCCGACCTGGTGCTGATCGACGAGGCCGCCGACCTGGTGGAGCGCACCCCTTCGCTGGGCCATGTGGTCCTCGACGAGGCCCAGGACCTGTCCCCGATGCAGTACCGGGCGGTGGGCCGCCGGTGCACCACCGGCTCGGCCACCGTCCTCGGCGACCTGGCCCAGGGCACCACCCCGTGGGCCACCCGCAGCTGGTCGGAGGCTCTGGGGCACCTGGGGAAGCCGGAGGCCGCGGTGGAGGAGCTGACGGCCGGGTTCCGGGTGCCGCGCGAGGTCATCGCGTACGCCTCCCGGCTGCTGCCGGCGATCTCACCGGGCCTGGCCCCGGTGTCCTCCGTCCGCGAGACCCCGGGCTCCCTGCTGGTCCGGGAGGTGCCGGAGGACCCGGCCGCCGGATCGGGCGCGACCGGGGCCGTGCTCGACGCCTGCCGGGACGCGCTGCGGCACGAGGGCTCGATCGGGCTGATCGCCGCCGACGCCCGGATCCCCGAGCTGGGCGAGGCGCTGCTCGCGGCCGGGCTGCCGTACCTGTCCCCGGGCGAGGAGACCACCGCCGAGTCCCGGCTGACCCTGGTCCCGGCCTCGCTGGCCAAGGGCCTGGAGTACGACTACGTGGTCCTGGACGAGCCGGCGGCCATCGTCTCGGGCGAACCGGACGAGCGCACCGGTCTCCGCCGCCTCTACGTCTGCCTCACCCGCGCGGTCTCCGGGCTCACCGCCCTCCACACCGCCCCCCTCCCGGCCGTCCTGGCCGGCTGAGCGGGGCGGGCGGCGGGCGGCGGGGGTTCAGGAGACGGCGTCCGCGGGGGTGGTGGCCGGGTGGGGGGCCGAGGAGGTGACCAGGCGGGAGGGGACGCGGGTGCGGCGGTCCAGGCGGAGGGCGATCACGGCGAGGACGATCGCGGTGACGGTCATCGCCGCGCCCGCCCAGGCGGTGGCGGCGAAGCCCCGTCCGGCGTCGATCACGGCGCCGCCGAGCCAGGGGCCGCCGGTGTTGCCCAGGTTGAACGCGGCGGTGGTGGTCGCCCCGGCCAGGGTCGGGGCGGCGCCCGCCACGTTGAACATGCGGGCGTTGAGCGCGGGGGCGGTGAAGAACGCGGAGACGCCGAGCAGGAAGGACAGGCCGACCGCGGCGGCGGCCGTGGAGGCCAGCAGCGCCAGGGCGGTCAGGAAGACGGTGGAGCCGACGATGCCCCAGATCATCACGCCGAACAGGTGGGCGTCGGCGACCCGGCCGCCGATGGTGGTGCCGACCAGCGCGCCGATCCCGAAGAGGCCCAGCACCCACGGCACCCAGCCGGAGTCCAGTCCGGCGACGTCGGTGAGCAGCGGGGCGAGGTAGCTGAAGGCGCAGAAGACGCCGCCGGCGGCGAGCGCGGTGATGCCGATGGACAGCCAGACCTGCTTGTCGCGGTAGATCCGCAGTTCCCGGCCGAGCCGGGGGCGTTCGGTGGGCAGCGGGATGCGCGGGACCCGGGCCAGGATGCCGGCCAGGGCGACGGCGGAGGCCGCCGCGACCGCCCAGAACGCGGACCGCCAGCCGAGGTGCTCGCCGAGGAAGGCGCCGAGCGGCACCCCGAGCACGTTGGCGATCGACAGCCCGCCGATCATCACGGCCATGGCGCGGGCCCGGGAGTCGGCCGGGACCATGGCGATGGCCACGGCCGCGCCGACCGCCCAGAATCCGGCGCAGGCCAGGGCGGCCACCACCCGGGAGACGAAGAGCAGCTCGTAGCTGGGGGCGAGGGCGCCGGCGATCTGTCCGAGGCCGAACAGGGTGATCAGGGCGATCAGGGTGGTGCGGCGGGGCAGTCGCAGGGTGGCCACGGCCAGCAGCGGGGCGCCGACGACCATGCCGATGGCGAAGGCGGATATCAGCAGGCCGGCCTGGGGGATGGTGACGCCCATGTCCTCGGCGATGGGCGGCAGCAGTCCGGAGAGCATGAACTCGCTCGTGCCGAGCGCGAAGACGGACAGGCCGAGGATGTAGACGGCCACGGGCATACGGGTACGTTCGGCTACGGCGGGCATGAACAGCGTCAACCGCCCCGCCCGCCCGGACATTCCCGGCATCGCCGTGGCCCCGGCCACAGACCGCGGAGCCCGCGGGGGCCGCGGAGACCCGGGGGACCCGCGGGCCTGCCGGGCCGCCCCGGTCAGTGGTCCGCGGGGGCCTCCGTCAGGGTGGCCAGTTCGGCGGCCAGGTTGCGGCGGGCCCGGCTCTCCCAGTGGGCGGTGCCGTGCGGGGTGCGGAACAGCCGGGGCAGGTCCAGCAGCTGGCGGAGCACGGCGGCCCGGCCGGTGCGGAAGGCCTCCTCCGGGACGAAGGAGTACTCCTCGCGGACGGCCGCGACGTACCCCGCGTAGGCGTCGACCTCTCCGGCCAGTACGGCCAGGTCGGCGTCGCACAGCACCTCGCCGTTGGTGTCCCCCGGGGCGGGGTCGTGGCTGACGGTGAGCCGGACCAGCCGGGCGACCTCGGCGGTACGGGCCGTGTCGAGGCCGAGCTCGGGCAGCGCCCGCTCGGCGAGGGCGGCACTGCGCTCCTCGTTCTCGGAGCGGTCGGGCCGGTAGACGGCGTCGTGGAACCAGGCGGCGAGCCGGACCGCGTCCGGGTCGGCGGCGTGCGCGGCCAGGGTGTCGACGTGCCGGAGGACCGCGTCGAGGTGTGCGGTGGTGTGGTACCGGCGCTGCGGTTCCGCCCAGGCGGCCAGCAGGCGGGTGGCGTAGGGGGCGGGGTCGCGCCGGGCCCCGGCCGCGCGGGCGGTGTCCGCCCAGGCGTCCGTCAGCCGCTCCCGGAGCTGCGCGATGTGGGTGTCCATGCGGTCATTGTGCTGTGCGGGTGTGCGGTGGATGCGGGGCGGATGTGCGGGTGGCGTGATTGTGCTGGTGGACCGCTCCCCGGGACCCGTACCCTTGAGATTGGACTAGACCTATTTTCCATACCGACCGAACCGACAGATTTCCGAAGGATGGGATCACATGAGCAACCGTGCAGTCCTGGAGGTGATCGCCCTCAACGCCGAGGACGCGGCCGCCGCCCAGGCCGGTGGGGCGGACCGCCTGGAACTGGTCACCGACATGGCCGCGGACGGGCTGACCCCGCCGCGGGAGACCTTCGCCGCGATCCGCGCCGCCGTGGACATCCCGCTGCGCGTCATGCTCCGCACGGCGGACGGCTTCGCCGCCGGGGACCTGTCCGGTCTCCTCGCCGAGGCCCGGGCACTGCGCGCGGAGGGCGCCGAGGAGTTCGTCCTCGGCTTCCTCGACGAGCACGGCAACCCGGACCTCACCGCCGTGGAGGCGGTCGTCGCCGAGCTGTCCGGCTGCCGCTGGACCTTCCACCGGGCCATCGACCGGGCCGCCGACCGCGACCAGCTGCGCAAGGCCCTGGCCGACCTGCCCGGCCTGGACACCTATCTGACGGCCGGCTCCGCCGAGGGCGTGGACACCGGGCTGCCGGTGCTGGTCGCCGAGGCGGCCCGGCAGGGCGAGCCGGGCTACGGCCCGCAGATCCTGGTCGGCGGCGGCCTGAACCTCGGGCACCTGCCGGCGCTGCGCGCGGCCGGCATCGACGCCTTCCACATCGGCGGCGCGGCCCGCCCGGACGGCTGGGACCACCCGGTCAGCGCCCCCGCGGTCGAAGCCTGGCGCACGGCCCTCGACTAGGCCGTACGCACGACGGGGGCGCGGGCGCGGGGCGCGGCGGACCGGCGCCCCGCTCAGGCCGGCCTGTGCTTGGGGCGGCGGAGGCCCGCGGCCGTGAGGCGGCGGAGCAGTTCCTTGCTGCCCACCTGCACGGCGCCCGCCGCGACCGCGTCCGCGTAGCGGAACGCCGGCACGTCGTAGTGGTCCCGCTCGAACGCCCGCGGCGGGCATCCGATGCCCGCCGCGAACGCGTGCAGCTCCTCGAACGAGACGTCGCTGACCAGGTGGGACCACATCCGGCCATGACCGGGCCAGGTCGGCGGGTCGATGTAGAGGGTCAAGGGTCCGTCGCCCGTCACCGGTCGCCGAACACGGGGGCGAGGGCCCCGACCGCCGCCACCTTCACGCCCGCCTTCCCGCACACCCAGTGCGGGTCCGGTCCCAGCTCCGGTTCCACGTCCAGCGCGTGCGGATCACCGTGCGAGCAGACCGGGCACAGCGGCCAGCGGCCGTACTTCTCCAGCAGCGCGTCCTGCACGTCCTGGGCGACCAGCCCGGCGAGGTAGTTCACGCCCTCCGGCCACTGTTCCACCCACCAGCGCCGGTGCACGACCGCGTCCTCGACCAGGGAGACGACATCGGCCTCGGCGACCTCGCCCGCGACGAGATCGGCGAGTACCAGGGCGCGTGCGGCGTGCAGCGCCTGTTCCAGTGGGGTCGCGTGGTCCATGGGGCCATTGTGGCCCCGCACCCCCCGTCCGGTCGAAGGTCCCCCGGGAACGGGGTCCGACGGCTCCTTGACCCGACACCCCTCTGAAAATATCTTTCAGAGCGTGAGCAGCCACCAGAAAGAAACTTCCACCCCTCCGGCGGCCCCGGCCCCCGGCACCCTGCGCGCCCGGGTCCGCGGCCTGGGCGGCTCGATGACCCGGTCCGTCCAGGCCGTCGCCGAGGCCGTCGCCGACGACCCGGCCGGCTGCGCACGGCTGACCGTCACCGGACTCGCCGAACGCACCGGCACCAGCGAGGCCACCGTGGTCCGCACCGCCCGCCTCCTCGGCTACCCCGGCTATCGGGACCTCCGGCTCGCCCTCGCCGCGCTCGCCGCCCAGCAGGAGACCGGCGCCGCCCCCTCGGTCACCGCCGACATCACCGTGGACGACCCGATATCCGAGGTGGTCGCCAAACTGGCCGCCGAGGAACGCCAGACCCTCGCCGACACCGCCGCCGGCCTGGACCACGCCCACCTCGGCGCCGCCGTGGCCGCCCTGGCCACCGCCCGCCGGATCGACGTCTACGGGGTCGGCGCCTCGCACCTGGTCGCCCAGGACCTGGCCCAGAAGCTGCTCCGGATCGGCCTGATCGCCCACGCGCCCGGCGACGCCCACCTGGCCGTCACCAACGCCGTACTGCTGCGCCCCGGCGACGCGGCCGTCGCCATCACCCACTCCGGCACCACCCAGGACGTGACCGACCCGTTCCGCATCGCCTTCGAGCGCGGCGCCACCACCGTCGCGATCACCGGCCGGCCCGGGGCACCGGTCACCCACCACGCCGATCTGGTGCTGGCCACCTCCGTCGCCCGGGAGACCGAGCTGCGGCCCGCCGCGATGTCCAGCCGGACCAGTCAACTGCTCGTCGTGGACTGCCTGTTCGTCGGCATCGCACAGCAGACCCACAGCACCGCGGCGCCCGCGCTGGCCGCCTCGTACGAGGCGCTCACCTCCCGCCACAAGGCCACTGCCCCCGCACCCCTCACCACCCCCCGCACCAGCACCACCCGCTCCACCAGCACCACCAGCACCACTCGCACCGCTCGCTAGGAGACCCGCCATGACCGCGTACGCCGAGCTCCGCGCCCAGCTCGACACCCTCACCACCGAGGCCTTCCGCCCCGAACTCGCCGAGATCGACCGGCAGTCCACCCTGGACATCGCCCGCACCATGAACGCCGAAGACGCCACCGTCCCGGCCGCCGTGGCCGCCGAACTGCCCCGGATCGCGGCCGCCGTGGACGCGATCGCCGAGCGGATGGCCCGTGGCGGCCGACTGGTCTACGCGGGCGCCGGCACGGCCGGCCGGCTCGGGGTCCTCGACGCCAGCGAGTGCCCGCCCACCTTCAACACCGACCCCTCCGAGGTCCTCGGACTGATCGCGGGCGGCCCCTCCGCCATGGTCAAGGCGGTCGAGGGCGCCGAGGACTCCAAGGAACTCGCGGCCGCCGACCTCGAAGCGCTCGCGGTGGGCGAACTCGACACCGTCGTCGGGATCTCCGCCTCCGGCCGCACCCCGTACGCGATCGGGGCCGTCGAGTCCGCCCGCGCCCGGGGCGCCCTCACCGTCGGACTCTCCTGCAACGCCGGCTCCGCGCTGGCCGCGGCCGCCGAGCACGGCATCGAGGTGGTCGTGGGCCCCGAACTCCTCACCGGATCCACCCGGTTGAAGGCAGGCACCGCCCAGAAGCTGGTGCTCAACATGATCTCGACCATCACCATGATCCGTCTGGGCAAGACCTACGGGAACCTGATGGTCGACGTCCGCGCCTCCAACGAGAAGCTGCGCGCCCGCTCCCGCCGCATCGTCTCGCTGGCCACCGGCGCCCCGGACGAGGAGATCGAGGCGGCGCTCACCGCCACCGGCGGCGAGGTCAAGGACGCCATCCTGGTCGTCCTCGGCGGAGTGGACGGCCCGGCCGCCGCCACCCTGCTGACCGAATCCGGCGGCCACCTCCGCGCGGCCCTGGCCCGCGCCGCCCGCACCACCGGCTGACCCCTTTCCCCGTCGCAACCCCCATACGCACGCAAGGCAAGGCACATCCATGGCTACAGACAAGAACCGCGCCACCGCCGCCGCGATCCTTCCTCTCGTCGGCGGCCCGCACAACATCACCTCCATCGCCCACTGCATGACCCGGCTGCGGATCGGCCTGCGCGACCGGAGCCTGGTCCAGGACGAGGCCCTCAAGGCACTCCCCGCCGTACTGGGCGTGGTCGAGGACGACACGTACCAGATCGTGCTGGGCCCGGGCGCCGTCGCCCGGATCACCCCCGAGTTCGAGGCGCTGGTCGCCGAGGAACGCGCCACCACCCCCGACCCCGCCCCGGCCGCCCCGGGCACCGGCGGCCCGGTGTCCGCCGACGCGCTCGCCGCCCAGGGCGCCGCGCTCAAGGCGGCCCAGAAGGAACGCAACGCCACCCCGTTCAAACTGCTGCTGCGCCGGATCGCGAACATCTTCGTCCCGCTGATCCCCGCCCTGATCGGCTGCGGGATCATCGCCGGGCTCAACGGGCTGCTGACCAACCTGGGCTGGCTGCCGGCCGTGGTCCCGGCCCTGGCCGCCATCGCCTCCGGGTTCATGTCCCTGATCGCGGTGTTCGTGGGCTACAACACCGCCAAGGAATTCGGCGGCACCCCGGTCCTGGGCGGCGCGGTCGCCGCCATCATCGTCTTCCCCGGGGTCGCGAAGGTCACCGCCTTCGGCATGGCCCTCTCCCCCGGCCAGGGCGGGGTGCTCGGCGCGCTCGGCGCGGCCGTCCTCGCCGTGTACGTGGAGAAGTGGTGCCGCCGCTGGGTCCCCGAGGCCCTGGACGTCCTGGTCACCCCCACCCTCACCGTCCTGCTGTCCGGGCTGGTCACCCTCTTCGGCCTGATGTTCCTGGCCGGCGAGGTCTCGCAGGCCATCGGCAGCTTCGCCAACTGGCTGCTGGCCAGCGGCGGCGCCTTCGCCGGACTGGTCCTCGGCGGACTGTTCCTGCCCCTGGTGATGCTGGGCCTGCACCAGGCCCTGATCCCCATCCACACCACCCTGATCGAGCAGTCCGGCTACACCGTCCTGCTGCCCATCCTGGCGATGGCCGGCGCCGGCCAGGTCGGTGCGGCGGCCGCCGTCTACCTCCGGCTCCCCCGCAACGGCTCCCTCCGGAACACCATCAAGTCGGCGCTCCCGGCGGGCTTCCTGGGGGTCGGCGAACCCCTCATCTACGGGGTGTCGCTGCCGCTGGGCCGCCCCTTCGTCACCGCCTGCGCGGGCGGCGCGGCCGGCGGCGCCTTCGTGGGCCTGTTCAACCAGCTGGGCTCCGCCTTCGGCTCCACCGCCATCGGCCCCTCCGGCTGGGCCCTGTTCCCGCTGCTCGACGGCACCTCCGGAATGGGCACCAGCATCGCCGTCTACGCGGGCGGGCTGCTGACCGGCTACCTGGTCGGCTTCGCGGCCACCTACTTCTTCGGCTTCACCCGGCAGATGCTCGAAGACCTGAACACCGACCCGGAACCCGCCACCGCCACCCCGGCCGCCGACCCGTCCCCCGCCCCGGCCCTCACCCACTGACCGCCCCGGCCCCGACGCGCCCACCGCGCGTCGGGGCCGACGGCCGTTCAGCGGGCAAAGACCCCGGTGTCCACGGTCACCTCGAACGGCTCGGGCAGCTCCAGCTCCCCGCCGAACGGCACCCGGTGGGCGTCCTTGAAGACCCCGTCCTCCACGTAGAGCTTGTCCAGGGCCGCGATGTGGATACCGAGCGTCTGGTAGACCTCCCATTCGGGTGGTAGCACCCCGTATAGGGCCCGCTGAAGCCTGGCAGCGATGGCGTTGTGGTATCGGTGGGGCGGTGGTGCCGAGTGGATCTGTCCTCCGTCGATCTCGGCGCGCCAGCCCTCCGGCACGTCCAGCTCACGCCAGCTCTGCAGCAGGTAGTCCCACGCACGGCCCTCGGCTCCCCGGCCGGGCTCGACCATGGCTGCGGTCATCACGGGTCCCCTCTCTGTGGCCCATGCGGGCGAGCGTAGATCGACGGTCCGCGGCCCCGGGGCCGCTCGTCTCAGCGTCCCACGATCAGGGGGTGCACGCAGCTGTCCCCGCGCCGCCGGGAGGGGTTCGCGGGAGCGGGCGCCGATGCCGCCGGCCGCCAGCTCCCGGAACCCGACGGAGTCCACGGGGCGAGTCTGGCCGGGGCGGAAGCCCCGGGGACAGGGACCTTGGTCCGCGCCCGCCGGGCCCGAAGGCCCGCGTACGGGGCGCCGCGTACGGGGCTCAGCCTCGGGCGCGGGCGGCCTCGATGAAGGCGCGGATCAGGGCGGGGGACTTCACCCCGCGGGCGCTCTCCACCCCGCTGGAGACGTCCACCCCCCAGGCCCCGGTGGCGGCGAGGGCCTCGGCGACGTTGCCGGGGGCGAGTCCGCCGGCCAGCAGCCAGCGTCCCTCGGGGGCGGTGAAGGTGTCGGCCCCCCAGTTCCACGGCTTGCCGGAGCCGGGGTCGGGGGCGTCGAGGAGCAGCAGGTCCTCGCCGTACTCCCCGCACCGGCGGACCGGCTCGGCGGTGGCCCGCAGCAGGGTGCGGCCGGGGGCGCGGAGGGCGGCGAAGTCCTCGGCGGGCTCCTCGCCGTGCAGTTGGACCCCGCGCACCCCGCTCTCCCCGGCGAGCCGGCGGACCTCCTCGACGGGCTGTCCGCGGAACACGCCCACGGTGAGCACCCGGTCGGGGACGAGGGCGGCCAGTCGGCGTGCGGTGGCGGTGTCGACGGTCCGCGGGCTGCCGGGCGCGAACACGAACCCGATGGCGTCGGCCCCGGCCTCCACCGCCGCGGTCACGTCCGGCCCGGTCCTCAGTCCGCAGATCTTGACGAACACATCAGTCATGCGGCCAGTCAACCAGTCCCGGGCCCGGCGGCCGCGTCCCCGCCCGGCATTCGGTCAGGTCGGGAACGCCCGAGGGCGGTACCCCCGTCGTGGGGGTACCGCCCTCTGCGTACAGCTGTGGAGCGACCGATCCGCGGGGGATCAGAAGTCCATGTCACCGCCCGGCATGCCACCAGGAGCGGCGGCGGCCTTCTCCGGCTTGTCGGCGATGACGGCCTCGGTGGTGAGGAACAGCGCGGCGATCGACGCGGCGTTCTGCAGCGCGGAACGCGTCACCTTCGCCGGGTCGATGATGCCCTCGGCGATGAGGTCCACGTACTCGTTGGTCGCGGCGTTCAGGCCGTGACCGGTCGGCAGGTTGCGGACCTTCTCCGCGACGACGCCGCCTTCGAGGCCGGCGTTGACGGCGATCTGCTTCAGCGGGGCCTCCAGGGCCAGCTTCACGATCGCGGCACCGGTGGCCTCGTCGCCGACCAGGTCGGCCTCAAGCTTCTCGAAGACGTGGCCGGCCTGGATGAGGGCCACGCCACCGCCGGCGACGATGCCCTCCTCGACGGCCGCCTTCGCGTTGCGAACGGCGTCCTCGATGCGGTGCTTGCGCTCCTTGAGCTCGACCTCGGTGGCGGCACCGGCCTTGATCACCGCGACACCGCCGGCGAGCTTCGCCAGGCGCTCCTGCAGCTTCTCGCGGTCGTAGTCGCTGTCCGAGTTCTCGATCTCGGCGCGGATCTGGTTGACGCGGCCCTGGACCTGGTCGCTGTCGCCGGAGCCGTCGACGATGGTGGTCTCGTCCTTGGTGATGACGACCTTGCGGGCGCGGCCCAGCAGGTCGAGACCGGCGTTCTCCAGCTTGAGGCCGACCTCCTCGGAGATGACCGTGCCGCCGGTGAGGATGGCGATGTCGCCCAGCATGGCCTTGCGGCGGTCGCCGAAGCCCGGAGCCTTGACCGCGACGGACTTGAAGGTGCCGCGGATCTTGTTGACGACCAGGGTGGAGAGCGCCTCGCCCTCGACGTCCTCGGCGATGATCAGCAGCGGCTTGCCGGACTGCATGACCTTCTCCAGCAGCGGAAGGAGGTCCTTCACGTTGCTGACCTTGGAGTTGACGATGAGGATGTACGGGTCGTCGAGCGACGCCTCCATACGCTCCATGTCGGTGGCGAAGTACGCCGAGATGTAGCCCTTGTCGAAGCGCATGCCCTCGGTGAGCTCAAGCTCCAGGCCGAAGGTCTGCGACTCCTCGACCGTGATGACGCCTTCCTTGCCGACCTTGTCCATGGCCTCGGCGATGAGCTCGCCGATCTGGGTGTCGGCGGCGGAGATGGAGGCCGTGGAAGCGATCTGCTCCTTGGTCTCGACATCCTTCGCCTGCTCCAGCAGGGCGCCGGAGACGGCCTCGACGGCCTTCTCGATGCCGCGCTTGAGGGCCATCGGGTTGGCGCCGGCGGCGACGTTGCGGAGGCCCTCGCGGACGAGCGCCTGGGCGAGGACGGTCGCGGTGGTCGTACCGTCACCGGCGACGTCGTCCGTCTTCTTGGCGACTTCCTTGACCAGCTCGGCGCCGATCTTCTCGTACGGGTCCTCCAGCTCGATCTCCTTGGCGATGGACACACCATCGTTGGTGATCGTGGGGGCGCCCCACTTCTTCTCAAGGACGACGTTGCGACCCTTGGGGCCAAGGGTGACCTTGACGGCGTCGGCGAGCTGGTTCATGCCGCGCTCCAGGCCGCGCCGGGCCTCCTCGTCGAACGCGATGATCTTGGCCATGTGAAGTGGTCCTCCCGGACGGGGTGGATTGCTCCGGACCGTGTGGGCGCCCGCGACGGACGGCCTGCGCACCCGGCGGTTCCTTCCCGCCGGGCACTGCGGGCCTCACCGACCCGGTCCTCGTCTATGTAGCACTCTCACCCGGAGAGTGCTAACGCCAATGATTAGCACTCGACCCCCACGAGTGCAAGCGACTGTGGACAACCCGCGGACACGACCCGGGCGCCGCAAGGGCCCCCGCCGGGCACACGCGAGGGGCCCGCATCCCCGGTCCGGGATGCGGGCCCCTCGCGTTTCACGTGTGCCGGTGGTCGACGTCCTGGTCAGACAGCGAGTTTGACCATGTCCGCCTGCGGACCCTTCTGGCCCTGCGAGATCTCGAACTCGACCCGCTGACCCTCTTCAAGGGTGCGGTACCCGTCCATCTGGATGGCGCTGTAGTGGACGAACACATCCGCACCACCGTCGACCGCGATGAAGCCGTAGCCCTTCTCCGCGTTGAACCACTTGACGGTGCCCTGAGCCATGCCTAACTCCCCTATTACTGGCCCTTGCGCAGGACCGCACTTCGCGGTCCCGGGTCAGAACTTGCGTCGGAACGCGTCGACCGCGGCTGAATGTATCCGGACCGGAGCTGTCTGCAACAGGTCATTCCGACGAGAAATCTGGACATGCGAATACATTGAAATATAGTGAAAATTTGGCATAGCCCAGGGCAACTTGGACCCGGCGAAACGTATCAATGCCCCATATCACACGCACACATTGGCCCGATGTCGACCATGGGAAGGCCCGGCCATATGCGGCGGGCAAGAACAGCGGAGGGGACTTCCCCAACTCTACCGCGCCCAACCAAGCAGAATTGCCCCCTCCGTTTAGCCGGAGGGGGCAATTCTGGGTTTGCGCGTGTCAGCTACCGAAGTACCCGACGGTACTTACCGACGGGTCGCATCGGATCGGGTCCGGCCGGGTCAGCCGCCGGCGACGGCGGGGATGATCGAGACTCCGGCGCCGTCCGGGGTCGCCGCCTGCAGCCCGCCCTCGAAGCGCACGTCGTCGTCGTTGACGTACACGTTGACGAAGCGGCGCAGCTTGCCCTGGTCGTCCAGGACGCGCGCGGCGATGCCGGGGTGGTCCTTCTCCAGGGACTCGATGACCTCGGCCAGGGTGGCGCCCTCGGCGGGAACCTCGGCCTGGCCACCGGTGTAGGTGCGCAGGATGGTGGGGATGCGGACGTTGACGCTCATGGCGCTACTGCCTTTCCGGGGTGCGGGGGGAGGGTCAGGCCAGGCCGGCGGCGCGGAACGCGTCCAGGCTCGGGCGGATGGTGGCGGTCTGCCCGCTGTCCGCGGCCACCGCCTCCAGGGTCTTCAGGCCGTCGCCGGTGTTCAGGACCACGGTGGTGAGCGCGGGGTCGAGCTGCCCGTTCTCGATCAGCTTCTTCGTCACGCCGACGGTCACGCCGCCCGCGGTCTCGGCGAAGATGCCCTCGGTCTGGGCGAGCAGCTTGATGGCCTCCACCACCTGGGCGTCGTCCACGTCCTCGACGAAGCCGCCGGTGCGGCGGGCGATGTCGAGCACGTACGGGCCGTCGGCCGGGTTGCCGATCGCCAGGGACTTGGCGATGGTGTTCGGCTTCTGCGGGCGGACCACGTCGTGCCCGGCCTTGAAGGCAGTGGACACCGGGGAGCAGCCCTCGGCCTGGGCGCCGAAGATCTTGTACGGGCGGTCCTCGACGAGGCCCAGCCTGATGAGCTCCTGAAGACCCTTGTCGATCTTCGTGAGCTGGGAGCCGGAGGCGATCGGGATCACGATCTGGTCGGGCAGCCGCCAGCCGAGCTGCTCGCAGATCTCGTACGCCAGGGTCTTGGAGCCCTCGCCGTAGTACGGGCGCAGGTTGACGTTGACGAAGCCCCAGCCCTCGCCGAGCGGGTCGCCGATGAGCTCGGAGCAGAAGCGGTTGACGTCGTCGTAGTTGCCCTCGATGCCGACCAGGTCGCCGCCGTAGACACCGGCCATGACCACCTTGCCCTGCTCCAGGTCGTGCGGGATGAACACGCAGGACCGGAAGCCGGCGCGGGCGGCCGCGGCGCCGACGGCGCCGGCCAGGTTGCCGGTGGAGGAGCAGGAGAGGGTGGTGAACCCGAAGGCGCGGGCGGCCTCGACGGCGATGGCGACGACGCGGTCCTTGAAGGAGTGCGTCGGGTTGCCGGAGTCGTCCTTGACGTACAGCTTGCCGGTGATGCCGAGTTCCTTGGCCAGGTTCTCGGCGTCCACCAGCTTGGTGAAGCCGGGGTTCAGGCTGGGCTTGCCGGCCACGTCGGCGGGGACGGGCAGCAGCGGGGCGTAGCGCCAGATGTTGTTGGGTCCGGCCTCGATGGCGGCGCGGAGGGCCTCGGGGTCGCCGACCGGGAGGTCGTACGCCACTTCGAGCGGTCCGAAACACTCGTTACAGGCGAAAATGGGACCGAGGTCGAAGCGGGTGCCGCACTCGCGACAGGAGAGCGCGACGGCGGGTCCGAGATCGACAGAGGTGGCGAGAGTCTGTGCAGAAGCCATGGTGGCGAGGCCCTTTCTCCTCATCTTCCTCGTGGCGCACTTCGCCACGAGACGGATTTGGCACCTTCCCTAGCCGGTGGACCTCGCTGATTGCGGAAATCGCGCGAGAGCCGACTGGAGGGTTGCCGGGGCTTCAACGGGCCGTATCCCTCTGCCCCTCTGGATGAGCGGTATGGCGCCGGGCCGCGCGCTCTGTGGCGCACCCGGGCATTTGTCGGCGAGCACCCCCGGCATGCGGAGGAGCTACGCGTTGTTCAAGACTGTAACCGACGGACCGGGCGGTTGAGACAGGCGTCCGAACCGCGAGATGGATCACATAACGGACGGAACCAGGGAGTGCCGCAGGTGCTGGAAGAGGTGGAGCGCTGGCTGGACCGCCGGTCCCAGGCAGCCGGCGACAGGCCGCTCGACCAGCTGTTCTCCGCGAAACGGGCGGCCGGGACCACGGTCAGCGTGGTGCTGCCGGCCCTGGACGAGGAGGCCACGGTCGGGGAGATCGTGGAGACGATCCGCCGGGATCTGATCGACGGGCTGCCCGTCCCGCTGGTGGACGAACTGGTGGTGGTCGACTCCGGTTCCACCGACCGGACCTCCGAGGTGGCCGCCAAGGCCGGGGCCCGGGTGGTGCACCGGGACGAGATCCTCCCCCGGCTGCCGGCCGTGCCGGGCAAGGGCGAGGTGCTGTGGCGGTCGCTGCTGGCCACCACCGGGGACGTGGTCTGCTTCGTGGACGCGGACCTGCGCGACTTCTCCTCGGTGTTCGTGTCCGGGATCCTGGGCCCGCTGCTGACCGATCCGGAGGTCCAGTTCGTCAAGGCCATGTACGACCGGCCGCTGAGCGGGACGCCGGGGCAGGGCGGCCGGGTGACCGAGCTGGTGGCCCGCCCGCTGCTCAACCTGCACTGGCCGCGGCTGGCGGGTTTCGTCCAGCCGCTGGGGGGCGAGTACGCGGTCCGCCGTTCCCTGCTGGAGCGCCTGCCGTTCCCGGTGGGCTACGGGGTGGAGCTGGGCCTGCTGGTGGACGCCCTGCACACGGTCGGGCTGGACGCCCTCGCCCAGGTCGACGTCGGGGTGCGGCTGCACCGCCACCAGGACGACCAGGCGCTCGGCCGGATGGCCGCCGCGATCTACCGCACCGCGCAGGTCCGGCTGTCCCGCGGCCATCTGGTGCGGCCGGCGCTCACCCAGTTCGAGCGCGGCCCGGAGGGCTTCCTGCCGCACACCCACCCGGTGGACACCGAGGAGCGGCCGCCGATGGCCGAGATCGAGGAGTACGCGGTCCGGCGCGTGGCGTGACCGGGCGTACGGCGGGGCGGACGGCACGGCGGGGCGGGGCAGGGCGCGTGGCGTGACGGGGCCCATGGTTTGAGGGGGACCCGACCGGGCTAGGTGTGCCGCATGTCTTCTCAGGTGCTCGTAGCAGCCAACCGCGGCCCGCTCTCCTACGCCCTCGGGGAGGACGGCGGCCTCACCGCCCGGCGCGGCGGCGGCGGCCTCGTCTCCGGGCTGTCCGCGGCGCTCGCGGACAGCCCCGGGGCCCTGTGGATCTGCGCGGCGCTCTCGGACGCGGACCGGGAGGCGGTCCGCCGGGGGGTGTCCGAGCCCGGCGTGCGGATGCTGGACATCGACCCGGAGGTGTACGACGACGCCTACAACGGCATCGCGAACTCGGTGCTCTGGTTCACCCACCACCACCTCTACGAGATCCCGCGCGAGCCGGTCTTCGACGCGGCCTTCCGCCGCCGCTGGGCCTCCTACACCGCCTACAACCGGGCCTTCGCCGAGGCCCTGGCCGGGGAGGCGGCGGACGGCGCCCGGGTCCTGGTGCAGGACTACCACCTGGCCCTGGTCCCGGGGCTGCTGCGGGAGCTGCGCCCGGACCTGCGGATCGCGCACTTCACGCACACCCCGTGGGCGTCCCCGGAGTTCCTGGACATGCTGCCGGCGGACGTCCGTGCGGAGCTGCTGGCGGGGATGCTGGGGGCGGACCTGCTGGGCTTCCACACGGCCGCCTGGGCGGACTGCTTCCGGGCCTGCGCGGGCCCGGAAACCGGGCGGACCCGGCTGGCGGTGTATCCGCTCGGGGTGGACGGGGACGAGCTGCGGGGGCTGGCGCACCGGCCGGAGGTGGACGGCAGGCTGGCGGCCCTGCGGGCCGAGACGGCCGGGCTGCGGACGATCGTGCGGGTGGACCGCACCGAGCTGTCGAAGAACATCCTGCGCGGCCTGCTGGCCTACCGGGAGCTGCTGGCGACCCGCCCCGAGTGGCGCGGCCGGGTGGTGCACCTGGCGTCGGCGTACCCCTCGCGGCAGGACCTGGCGGTGTACCGGGCGTACACGGAGTCGGTGCGGGAGCTGGCCGAGGAGGTCAACGCGGAGTTCGGGACGGCGGGCTGGCGGCCGGTGCTGGTCTCGGTCCAGGACGACTTCGCCCGCTCGCTGGCGGCCTACCGGATGGCGGACGTGGCCCTGGTGAATCCGGTGCGGGACGGCATGAACCTGGTGGCCAAGGAGATCCCGGTGGTCTCGGAGGCCGGCTGTGCGCTGGTGCTGTCGACCGGGGCGGGGGCGTACGAGGAGCTGCGCGAGGACGCGCTGACGGTGAACCCGTACGACGTCTCGGCGACGGCGGAGGCCCTGCACCGGGCGCTGTCGATGCCTTCGGCGGAGCGTGCGGACCGCACCAAGCGGCTGGCCGCGGCGGCCACGGCGCTGCCGCCGTCGGCCTGGTTCACGGCCCAGCTGTCCGCCCTGGCGGACACCCCTTAGGGGGTGTCGCCGCCGTTGCGGAGGGTGGCGGCCAGGGCGGCGAGGAAGGCGGCGACGGCGGCGGGGCCGGGGAGGGTGAGGTCGGCGCGGGCGGAGAGTTCGGGGACCTCGGCGGAGCCGCTGCAGACCAGGACTCCGGGGAGGCCGTCGGCGCGGCGCTTCTCGACGGCGGCGAAGGCGGCCAGGTCCCCGAGGTCGTCTCCGGCGTAGAGCACGGCCTCGGCGCCGGTCTCGGCGAGGTATTCGGTGAGGGCGACGCCCTTGTCCATGCCGGGGGGCCGGAGTTCGAGGACGGCGCGGCCGGGTTCGACGATCAGCCCGTAGTGCCGGGCGAGCTCGGAGAGGGGTTCGCGGAGGGCGGCGAAGGCGGCGGTGGGGTCCTCGGTGCGGCGGGTGTGGACGGCGAGGGCGCGGCCCTTCTCCTCGATCCAGGTGCCCTGCCAGGCGCCGATGGAGTCGAGGAATCCGGGCAGCTCGGCGCGGACGGCGGCGACCCCGGGGTGTTCGGCGGGGGCGTGGACGATGCCGCTGACGGCGTCCCAGCGTTCGGCCCCGTAGTGGCCGAGGACGACGAGGTGGTCGAGTCCGGGGGCGCCGGCGAAGCCGCCGTAGCGGACGGCGACCCCGGCGGGCCGTCCGGTGATGACCGCGACCGAGCGGACCTCGGGGGCCAGCGCGGAGAGTGCGGGCAGGGCCCCGGGGTGGGCGCGGGCCTGGTCGGGGTCGGGGACGATCTCGGCGAGGGTGCCGTCGAAGTCGAGGGCGACCACGGACCGGCGGGGTTGCCGGAGCAGGGCTTCGAGGCCCTCGCGTCCGGCGGCGGTGACGGGCATCGGCAGGTCGTGCGGATGGCTCCCCATGCCCCCGACCCTACCGGCGGCCGGGGCCTGCCGCCCAGGCTCCGGCGGGGACCTCTCGGCGGAGGGCGCGGTGGCGGGGTCAGCGGCGGGCGCGGTGGGTGTCGCGGATGCGGCGGAGGCGGTGGACGGTGGCCGGGGCGTGGGTGAGGGCGCGCGGGTCGTCCATCAGGGCGTTGAGCAGCTGGTAGTAGCGGACCGGGGTGAGGCCGAGGTGTTCGCGTATGGCGCGTTCCTTGGCTCCGGGTCCGGGCCAGGTCCGGCTCTCGTAGGCGAGGACGGCGGTCTCGCGCTCGGAGAGCGGTGGTGGTCCTGGGTCGGGGTCCGGGGTCGTCATGGCGTCCAACATAGCCCCGGGCTCCGACAGCGGCGCCCGGGGCCCGGGGGTCACTCGTCGCCGTCCCTGGCGGTGGTGGCCAGCAGTTCGAGGGTCTTGGCCGGGGAGGCGGGGGCCGGGTCCAGGACGGTGCCGATGCGCTTCTTGACGTCCTCGCTGACCGCGGCCCAGGACTTCTTGTTGACCGGGTAGAGGCGGGAGCCGGGCAGGGTCTTCAGGAAGGTGCGCAGCCGGGGGTCGCCGCCTCCGGTGCCCTCCTCCATGGCCCGGTAGCCGCTGGTGGTGACGGGCAGCAGGCCGTAGGCGCCGGTGAACTTGGTGACGTTCCCGGCCTCGTAGAGGTGGTCGAGGAACTTGCCGGACTCGGCGCGGTGGCCGTTCTTGAAGGCCATGACCCAGTCGGCGACGCCCATGGTGGGGTGTTCGTCGCCGTCCCGGGTGGGCAGCGGCACCATGCCGAACTTCACGCCCTTGTCCTGGGCCTGCCGCATCAGGGTGGGGTGGCCGTTGAGCATGCCGACCTCGCCCGCGGAGAAGGCGTCGAAGGCGTCCTGCCGGTTGAGTTCGGCGGGCGGGACGGGGCCGGTGAGGCCCTGGCCGCGGAGGGTGTCGCGGAGCCAGTCGAAGGTGGCGATGTTGGCCGGGGAGTCGAGGGTGTAGCGCTCCTCGGTGTTGGTGTAGCCGCCGCCGCCCGCGAGCATCCACATCATGGCCTCGGCCTGGGCCTCCTCGCGGCCCAGGGGCAGGGCGAAGGGGGTCTTGACCCCGGCGGCCTTGAGCTTCCTGGCGGCCGATTCGAGGTCGTCCCAGGTCTTCGGCTGCCAGGTCTTGGTGCCGTCCGCGCCGGTGATCCCGGCGTCGGCGAAGAGCCGCTGGTTGTAGAAGAGCAGCCGGGTGCTGGCGACGAAGGGCAGGCCGTACTGGACGCGCTCGATGGTGCCGGCGTCGGCGAGCGGGGCCAGGAAGTCGGCCTCGGTGCGGACGGAGAGGAGTTCGGAGGCGCTGTAGAGCTTTCCGGCGGCGGCGTAGTCGGAGTAGGCGCCGATCTGCGCGATGTCGGGGGCCTTGCCCTCCTTGACCATCTCGGCGACCTTGGCGTCGACCTCCGACCAGGACAGGACGGTGACCTCGACCTTGACGTCGGGGTTGGCCTCCTCGAAGGAGGCGGCGAGGTCCTTCCAGTAGCCGGTCGAGGAGTTCTGCGGATTGTCCCCGTAGTCGGCCGCCACGACCCGCAGGGTCACCTCGTTGTTCCCTCCGAGCGTGCCGCAGCCCGTGAGGGAGCCCGCGAGCGTCATGGTCAGGCAGAGTGCGCCGACGATCGTGGCCGGCTTTCGGTTACGGCGCTGCACAGCTCTCGTTCCACCCCTGGTTGTCCGTACGATGCACATAGGTCTACACCACTTGGGCGGCTCTGCGGGAGTCCGCTGCAGGCACCGCCTCAAGGACCGGAGTCCCTCTTTTGTATGGCCACTCAACAATCCCCCTCAATGGACTAGACCTTTCCCCTCCATGCGCGCGACACTGTCACCCGTGAAACCCGTGAAACACGTCATCGCCCTCGATGTGGGCGGCACCGGGATGAAGGCCGCCCTCGTCGCCGAGGACGGCTCCCTCCTCCACGAGGCGCGCCGCAGAACCGGCCGGGACCGGGGCCCGGACGCCGTCGTCGAGTCCATCCTCGACTTCGCCGCCGAACTCCACGCGCTGGGCGCCGAACGCTTCGGCCACCCCGCCTCGGCCGCCGGCGTCGCCGTCCCCGGCATCGTCGACTCCGAAGCCGGCATCGCCGTCTACGCCGCCAACCTCGGCTGGCGCGACGTACCGATGCGCGCCCTGCTCAGCAGACGCCTCGGCGGCATCCCGGTCGCCCTCGGCCACGACGTCCGCACGGGCGGACTCGCCGAAGGACGCATCGGGGCCGGCCGCGGCGCCGACCGCTTCCTGTTCGTCCCGCTCGGCACCGGCATCGCCGGGGCCATCGGCATCGACGGACGCATCGAGGCCGGCGCCCACGGCTACGCCGGCGAGATCGGCCACATCGTGGTCCGCCCCGGCGGCCCCGCCTGCGGCTGCGGCCAGCACGGCTGCCTGGAGACCCTCGCCTCCGCCGCCGCCGTCACCCGCGCCTGGGCGGCCGCCTCCGGCTCCCCCGACGCGGACGCGGCCGACTGCGCCAAGGCCGTGGAATCCGGCGACGTACGCGCCCTGGAGGTCTGGCACGAGGCCGTCGGCGCACTCGCCGACGGCCTGGTCACCGCCCTCACCCTGCTGGACCCCCGCACCCTGATCATCGGTGGCGGACTGGCCGAGGCCGGGGAAACCTTGTTCACACCCCTACGGACGGCCGTCAAGGAACGCGTCACGTTCCAGCGGCTGCCCCACATCGTTCCGGCAGCCCTCGGGGACACCGCCGGATGCCTGGGCGCGGGCCTGCTCGCCTGGGACCTACTCGCCACGGAGGTACCTGCCTGATGTCCGGAAGCGCACACAGCACCGTTCTCTCCGGCGCCAGGGTGGTGCTGCCCACCGGGACCGTCGCGAACGGGCGGGTCATCGTCGCCGGGGACCGCATCGCGGGCGCCGCACCCGAGGACGCGCGGCTCGTCGACCTGTCCGGACACTGGATCGTCCCCGGCTTCGTCGACATGCACAACCACGGCGGCGGCGGCGCCTCCTTCACCTCCGGCACCCCCGAGGAGGTCCTCCAGGGGGTCCGCACCCACCGCGCCCACGGCACCACCACCCTGGTCGCCTCCACCGTCACCGGCGACCTCGCCGAACTCGCCCGCCGCGCCGGACTGCTCTCCGAGATCGTCCAGCAGGGCGACCTGGCCGGCATCCACTTCGAGGGCCCCTTCATCTCCCCCTGCCGCAAGGGCGCCCACAAGGAGGACCTGCTCCGCCACCCCGACCCGGCCGAGGTCCGCAAACTGATCGACGCCGCCCACGGCACCGCCCGGATGTTCACCCTCGCCACCGAGCTCCCCGGCGGCCTGGACTCCGTACGCCTGCTCGCCGAGCACGGGGTGATCGCCGCCATCGGGCACACCGACTCCACCTACGAGCAGACCCGCCAGGCCATCGACGCGGGCGCCACCGTCGCCACCCACCTCTACAACGCGATGCCCGGCATGGAGCACCGCGCCCCCGGCCCGATCGCCGCCCTCCTGGAGGACGAGCGGGTCACCGTCGAGCTGATCAACGACGGCACCCACCTGCACCCCGCCATGCTGGAACTCGCCTTCCACCACGCGGGCGCCGGCCGGGTCGCCCTGATCACCGACGCCATGGACGCGGCCGGCTTCGGCGACGGCATCTACCACCTGGGACCCCTGGAGGTCGAGGTCAAGGAGGGCGTCGCCCGCCTCGTGGAGGGCGGCTCGATCGCCGGCTCCACCCTCACCCAGGACACCGCCTTCAAACGCTCCGTGACCCTGGACCGGCTGCCGGTCGAATCCGTGGTCCAGGCGATCTCCGCGAACCCGGCCAAGCTCCTCGGCCTCTACGACGAGGTCGGCTCCCTGGAACCCGGCAAGTACGCCGACCTGGTCGTCCTGGACGAGTCCTACGACCTCAAGGGCGTCATGCGGCGCGGCGAATGGGTCGTCAGCCCGCTCGGCTGACCCTCCGGACGGCCGGGGGTCTGGGCGGACCGCCGTCCGTTTGGCATGATCCCCGGCACCGACCGACGGGCCGACCGACAGGGGCGTGCCATGATCCTCACCGTCACGCTCAACACCGCACTGGACGTGACCTACCACGTGCCCAGACTCCGCCCGCACACCTCGCACCGCGTCTTCGACGTCCGCGAACGGCCGGGCGGCAAGGGCGTGAACGTGGCACGGGTGCTGACCGCCCTCGGACATCCGGCCACCGTCACGGGTTTCGCGGGCGGCCCCGCGGGCCAGGCGCTGCGCACCGCACTGGCCGCCGTCCCGGGGGTGACGGACGCCCTGCTGCCGTGTGCCGGGAACACCCGGCGCACGGTCGCCGTCGTCGACACCGCCACCGGGGACACCACCCAGTTCAACGAGGCCGGCCCGGAGATCACCGCCGACGAGTGGTCGGCCTTCCTGGACCGCTTCCGGGAACTGCTCGGCACCGCCCGCGCGGTCGCCCTCTGCGGCAGCCTGCCACCGGGCGTCCCGGTCGGCGCGTACGCCGTCCTGGTCCGCGCCGCCCGCACGGCCGGGGTCCCGGTCCTGCTGGACACCGGCGGCGAGGCCCTGCGCCGCGGGGTCGCCGCCCGCCCCGACGTGATCAAACCCAACGCCACGGAGCTCGCGGAGCTCACCGGGTCCAGGGACCCGCTCCCCGCCACCCTCGCCGCCCGCCGGCGCGGGGCCCGCGCCGTGGTGTCCTCACTGGGCCCGGACGGCCTGCTGGCCGCCACCCCGGACGGCACCTGGCGGGCCGCCCCGCCGCGGCCGCTGGCCGGCAATCCGACGGGCGCCGGGGACTCGGCCGTCGCCGGCCTGCTGTCGGCCCTCGCCGAGGGCCTGCCCTGGCCCGACCGCCTCGCCCGCGCGGTCGCCCTGTCGGCGGCCACCGTACGGGCCCCGGCCGCGGGCGAGTTCGACCCCCGCACCTACGAACAGCTGCGGGGGTCGGTGGAGGTGACGCCGGATCAGCCGCTCAGCCGTTGATCCCGGTGAGCCAGAACTGGTCGATGTTGGCGTTGCACTTGTTGCCGGCCTCGCAGGACAGCTTGATGGTGTTGGTGCCCTCCTTGAGGGTCACCTGGCCCCAGGTGCTCTGCCAGCCCTTCTCCCAGTCGCCCTGCGGCTGCCGGGAGAAGTTGTGCAGCCGGACCGAGGAGGAGTTCGGCTTGCCGTTGATCGTCAGCGTGCCGTCGGCGTCCTCGCCCGGGATGCCGTACCGGATGTAGAACCGGTAGTCGCCGCCCTTGGGCAGCTCCAAGGTCCATGTCACGGCGGCGCCCACCTGGTTGAACCCGCCGACGTACTGTCCGCTCGCGGACTTGGCGCCGGTCACCGAGGAGTCCAGCCGGGCGCCGCCGGAGATCTCCATGCCGGGGCCGCCGGCGTCGCCCTTGGGCAGGCCGGCGGGCTTGGGCTTGTCCGGCTTGCTGGCCTTCGGGCTCGGGTCCTCGGGCGACGGCTGCACGTCCTGGGACTGGCCGGTGGTGGGCTGGTCGCCGCCGGAGGTCTTCTTGTCGTCGTCGCCGAAGGCGAGGGCGGCTCCGATGCCGATCACCACGGCGCCGACCACGGCCACCGCCGCGATCAGCAGGCCGCGCCGGGAGGAGCCGCCGCCACCGCCGTGGCCGCCGTGCGAGGGGCCCGGCTGGGTGTACTGCGGGGGCGGGGCCTGCGGGGGCACCCCGTAGCCGCCGGACTGGATGGCTTCGGGTGCGGCGTAGTGCGGCTGCGGCTGGGCCTGCGGCGGGACGCCGCGCTGGCCGCCGTACGTCCGTTCGCCGACGGTACGGACCTGGTTGTACGAGGTCCGCGGGACGCCTGGCTGGACGCCGGGCTGACCACCGACCGTCGGGCCGGGGTAGCCGTATCCTCCACCCGAGGCGGGCGGGGTGGCTCCGGCAGCCTGGCCGTCCGCGTAGAGGTAGCCGAACGGATCGTCGTCCTCGGGCTTGTTCGCGGGCGTGGTCATCGCGGGTCACTCCTTTCGACCCACGGGAGCCTACCCCGAACAGGTGCGCCCACGGGCTCCGGATGGTCTCAGCCGGCCCGGCGGTGGGCCTTGGAACGAGACCTTTTCTCGATGTACATCCGCTGGTCGGCGGAGCGCAGCACTTCGTCGGCGGACATTCCGCAGCTGGCCCAGCCGATGCCGAAACTGGCTCCGACCCGGACCGCGCGGCCGTCCACCCGGATCGGCGGGATGATCGCGTTCCGCAGCCGGACGGCGAGGTCGGCGGCGTCGGCGGCACCGAGTCCGTCGGCGAGGACGACGAACTCGTCACCACCCAGCCGGGCGACGGTGTCGCCGTCCCTGACGCCGGTGGTCAGCCGTCTGGCGACCTCGATGAGGACGGCGTCCCCGGTGTGGTGCCCGAACCGGTCGTTGATCGACTTGAAGCCGTCGAGGTCGCAGAAGAGGACGGCCAGCCCCTTGCTGCCGTCGTCGACCTCGCCGTCCGGGGCCACGGTGTGGACGTGGTGGTCGTACGGGCCGCCGGCCTCGGGGACGCCCGGACCGCCGGGCCCGCCCTGTCCGCCGGGGTATTCGAAGGGGTCGGGGTAGCCGTCCGGCTGGAAGCCGTGCTCCCCGGGGCCGGAGCCCTCGCCGGGGCGGACGGCGTGCCGGCCGTGCGGTTCGAAGGCGGCGTCGAGGGCCTCCACCGCGGTGGCCCGCACCGACTGGGGCCGCCGGCAGAGCCGGGCGCCGAGCCTGGCCCGCAGTTCGGCGCTGTTGGGCAGGCCGGTGAGGGAGTCGTGACTGGCCCGGTGGGCGAGCTGGAGCTCGTGGCGTTTGCGTTCCTCGATGTCCTCGACGTGGGTGAGGAGGAACCGGGGGCCGTCGGCGGCGTCGGCGACCACCGAGTTGCGGAGCGAGACCCAGACGTAGCTGCCGTCGCGGCGGCCGAGGCGGAGCTCGGCCCGGCCGCCCTCGGCGGAGGTGCGCAGCAGGGTGCCGATGTCCTCGGGGTGCACGAGGTCGGAGAAGGAGTAGCGGCGCAGCACGGAGGCGGGCCGGCCGAGCAGCCGGCACAGGGCGTCGTTGGTGCGGAGCAGCCGGCCGTGCTGGTCGCCGCCCATCTCGGCGATGGCCATGCCGCTGGGCGCGTACTCGAAGGCCTGCCGGAAGGACTCCTCGCTGGCGCGCAGGGCCTGCTGTTCGCGTTCCAGCCGGACCAGGGCCCGCTGCATGTTCGCGCGCAGCCGGGCGTTGCTGATCGCGATGGCGGCCTGGAAGGCGTACATCTGGAGGGCTTCGCGGCCCCAGGCGCCGGGGCGGCGTCCGTTGCGCGGGCGGTCGACGGAGATGACCCCGAGGAGTTCGCCGCCGGAGGCGTACATGGGGGCGTAGAGCCGGTCCTCGGGGTGCCACTCGTCCTTGAAGCGGGGTTCGGGGCCGTCGGTGTGCCATTGGGGGACGTCGTCCTCCAGCAGCACCCAGCCCTCGGAGTGCGGGATGAAGCGGAGTCCGTCCCAGGACTCGCCCATGGCCAGGCGGCGTTCCCAGGAGGCGCGGGAGCCGACCCGGCCGGTGATCAGGGCTTCGGCGGCGGGGTCCCCGGCGAAGGCGGCGACGACCAGATCACCGTCGGGGCGGACGAGGTTGACACAGGCGAGTTCGTAGCCGAGGCCGACGACGATGCCGTCCACGACGGTCTGCAGGGTGTCCGCCAGGCTCCTGGCCGTGTTGAGTTCGGCCACCACCTGGTGCAGCTGCCGCAGGGTCGCAAGACGGACGTACGGCTCCGACTCGGTCTCCATTGCTCGCTCTCCCCGAGACCTCGACAGCAACTCCAGGTTTGGCATCGGCGTTTCGTTGCGGTGTCCCGTCCACTGAATCACAGTGAGCTGTGCGGCAGGTACACAGGGTCAACAAATCTTGCTCTCTGTGACTCAAGTCACATGATCTGCTGATCGGGTTGATGGTGGGCGGGGTGCGGAGGGGAGCGCTCCCCCGGCTTCCCGGTCGCGAACGCGTGCGTACGTCCCAGGTCCCGGACCGGACGGGACCGGAGCCCGAGCGCGGCCGGACCGGGCTCGGACCATGGACCGATGCGGGACGCGGGAGGGCGAGACTAGCGTTCCCGGCATGCCCAAGACGAGACCCCGGACCGAACCCGCCACCCCTCATGCTGAGGGGGTGAGCGACGAAGAGTTCCGGGCCGCGATGTCCCGGCTGGCAGCGGGTGTGGTGCTGGTCACGGCGCACGAGCCGGCCCTGACCGAGACCGGCCCGCCCGGCGAGGACGTGGGCATGACGGCCACCGCCTTCATGTCCGTCTCGCTGGATCCGCCGCTGGTGGTGGTCAGCCTGCGGGAGGGCTCCCGGATGGACGACCTGCTGGCCGAACAGCCGCTGTGGGCGGTGTCGCTGCTGGCGGAGGGGCAGCAGCGGGCGGCGAGCCTGTTCGCCATGAAGAACCGGATCAGCGACCGGCTGCTGTTCGCGGACCTGCCGTGGTCGCGGGGCGGGATCTCGGGGGCCCCGCTGCTGGGCGGCTCGCTGGCCACCCTGGAGTGCCGTACGGAGTCCCGGACTGCGGCCGGGGACCACACGCTGGTGGTGGGCCGGGTACTGGCCGCGCACTGCCCGGCGGGCGCGGACGGCGGCCCGCTGGCGTACTTCCGCGGCGGCTACCGCCGCCTGGGCGGCTGACTCGCCGGCACGGCACGACCATCCGCCGGCCCGGGCCGGAGTCTGCGGGCCAGGGCTGCGGCCCGGGCCGGCCCGCGGGCTACCAGTCGCGGCCGGTGCGGCCCCGCTTGGTCTCGGCGCGGGCCTTCTTCTCGCGCAGCCGGCGCTCGTTGATCCCGCGCGGGATCTTCGTGGCGCGCCGCTGCTTGGGCGGCGGCGCGGTCGCCTCGGCCAGCAGCGCGGCCAGCCGCACCAGCGCCGTCTCCCGGTTGCGCCACTGCGAGCGGTGCTCGGAGGCGCGGACCGTCACCACCCCGTCGACCAGCCGGGACGCCAGCCGTTCCAGCGCCCGGGCCCGCCACACCTCGGGCAGCGCCGAGGTCGCGGACAGGTCGAAGAGGAGCTCCACCCGGGAGTCCGAGGTGTTGACGTGCTGGCCGCCGGGTCCCGAGGAACGCGAGAACCGCCAGCTGAGTTCGGCCTCGGGAAGCACGACCGAGCCGCGGATGACATAGGGACCAGGCATGCCCCCATGGTCCCGCCCCGGGAGCCGTCCCGTCATCCCCATTTCGCACGGCGTCGGGGACCGCGGAACCTTCCCGCCCCCTCCCCGCGTTATGACAGTCAGCGATAGCTTGACCACACGGTCACGGCTCGACGAAAGGGACATCCGATGGCGGTAAGCCTGTCCAAGGGCGGCAACGTCTCCCTCACGAAGGAGGCGCCCGGCCTCAGCGCGGTCACGGTCGGCCTCGGCTGGGACGTCCGTACGACGACCGGCGTCGACTTCGACCTGGACGCCTCGGCGATCGCGGTGAACGCGGCCGGCCGTGTGGTCTCCGACGGCCACTTCGTCTTCTTCAACAACAAGTCCACCCCGGACCAGACCATCGTGCACACCGGTGACAACCGGACCGGCGAGGGCTCGGGCGACGACGAGGCCATCAACGTCAACCTGGCCGGTCTGCCGGCCGATGTCGACAAGATCGTCTTCCCGGTGTCCATCTACGACGCCGACGCCCGCAGCCAGAACTTCGGCCAGGTCCGCAACGCGTACATCCGCGTGGTGAACCAGGCCGGCGGCACCGAGATCGCGCGCTACGACCTCTCCGAGGACGCGGCCACCGAGACCGCCATGGTCTTCGGCGAGCTCTACCGCAACGGCGCCGAGTGGAAGTTCCGCGCCGTCGGCCAGGGTTACGCCTCGGGTCTGACCGGCATCGCCCAGGACTTCGGCGTCAACGTCTGAGTCCCGCTCGCAGAAGCCCCCTCCCGGCCGTCCGGGGAGGGGGCTTCGCTACGGTCGGCCAATGATGATCGAACCGCTCGTCCCGGTGGACGGCGCACTGCCCGGCCCGGTGCTCACCGAGGTGGCCGCCCTGTACGCCACCAACCGCGCCTTCTTCGAGCTGACCGGGGACTTCCCGAACCCGGACCGGATCACCGTGGAACAGGTGGCGGCGGCCCTCGCCGACGAACTGGCCCAGGACGGTGCCCGGGTGCTGCTGGCCCGCTCGGCGGGACGGCTGGTCGGTCTGGCCGCGGTCCTCGACCGCCATCCGGACCCGGCGGACCCGGACCCCTGGATCGGACTGCTGCTGATCGACGCCACCGCGCACCGCCGGGGTTTCGG
This sequence comes from Streptomyces sp. NPDC033845, assembly GCF_055576225.1. Lineage (NCBI taxonomy): Bacteria > Bacillati > Actinomycetota > Actinomycetes > Kitasatosporales > Streptomycetaceae > Streptomyces > Streptomyces sp. NPDC033845. Next base: position 438,820 of record NZ_JBVIRI010000005.1, read on the forward strand.
CCGGGCCCTGGCCGGGGAGGTCGAGGCCCGCTTCCGGGCGGCCGGCCGGACCGGCGTACGGCTGGCCGTACTGGACGACAACCCGCGCGGGCTGGCCTTCTGGCAGGCCCAGGGGTACTCCGAGCTCCGCGCCGGCACCGACCGCGAGGCCGGCCGGGCCTGCACCGTCCTGCGCAAACCCCTCGACTGAACGCTGCCGGCCGGGCCCGACGGCGGCCTAGCGCTTGGGGGAGGCGGTGGGCCGGTCCTCCCCGTACAGCCAGACGTCCCACACCTCGTCCAGGTCCGCCCCGGTGCGGCGCTCCGCGTAGCCGGTGAAGTCGGCGGTGCTCGCGTTCCCGTGCCGGTGGTCGGCGGCCCAGCCGCGGAGCAGGTCGAAGAACCGCGCGTCCCCCACCTCCTGCCGGATCCGGTGCAGCACCATCGCGCCCCGGTAGTAGACCGGGTCCCCGGAGATGTCCTCGGGGCCGGGCGGCGAGGCCGGCGGGAACGCCCGCCAGTCGGAGTCGGCGGCCGGGTCGACCTCGGTGTCGCCCCGGTCGAAGGCCCGGAACCGCTGCTCGGCGGTGGGCCCGCCGTGGTCCTCGGACCACAGCCACTCGGCGTAGGTGGCGAAGCCCTCGTTCAGCCACATGTCCTTCCAGGACTTCGGCGACACCGAGTTCCCGAACCACTGGTGGGCCGTCTCGTGGAGCACCAGGTCCACGTCCGGGGCCCCCGGGTAGACCGGCCGGGTCTGGGTCTCCAAGGCGTAGCCGAGGGTGCCCTCGCTCTCCACGATGGCCCCGGCGGCGGCGAACGGATACGGCCCGAACTTCGCGCTCCCCCACTCCACGATCTCCGGGATCCGGGCCAGCCCGGGCGCGCTGCGCTCCGCCTCGGCGGGCACCACCGCGTTGTAGACGGGGATCCCGGAGGGGGTGGTGGCGGTGCTGACGCGGTACTTGCCGATCGCCAGGGTGGCCAGATAGCCGGCCATGGGCTCGCCGGAGTGCCAGCGGAACTCGGTGGTGCCGCCGCTGTCGGTGCGGGAGCCGAGCCGGCCGTTGGACACGGCCTCGTAGCCCTTGGGGACGCGCACGGTCAGATCGTAGGCGGCCTTGTCGGCGGGGTGGTGGTTGCCGGGGAACCAGGCCATCGAGCCGACGGGTTCGCCGACCGCGACGGATCCGTCGGCGGTGCGGATCCAGCCCTCCTCGGACCCGTCGGCGTCCTTCACGGTGCGGGGCTTGCCGGAGTAGCGGACGACGGTGCGGAACACCTCGCCCTTCTCCAGGTCCTCGGCCGGACGGACCGTCAGCTCCTGTCCGGTCCGGTTGAACCGGGCGCCCTCGCCCTGCACGGTCACCCCGGACACGTCCATCCCGGACAGGTCGAGGTTGAAGGAGCTGAGCCCCTGCCGGGCCTCCGCGGTGATCACCACGGTGCCGTCGAGGCGCCCGCTGTCGGGGCGGTAGTCCAGGTCCAGGCCGTAGTGGCGGACGTCGTAGCCGCCGTTGCCGGCCTTCGGGAAGTAGGGGTCCCGGAGGCCGGACGAGCCGGGCCGCCCCTGGACCGTGCCGGCCGTGCACGCCGTGGTGAGGGCGAGCAGGGCGGCGGTGGCGGGGGCGGCGAACCGGAAGTGCGTGCGGTGATCCACACGATCGATCCTAAGCGGCGGGCGCGGCCGCGGACCGCTGTCCACCGCCGCGCCCGTCCGGATCAGGCCGTTCGCCGTCAGCGGTCGAGGGCGTCCACGCCGGCCTTGGCGAACTTCTCGTCCAGGTCCCCGCTGGGCGCGCCGGCCACACCGATGCCGGCCACCGGGGCGCCCTTGGCCTGCACCGGGGTGCCGCCGCCGAGGAACAGGGTCCCGGGGATGTCCTTCAGGTTCGGGGTCTGGGCCAGCCGGCCGGCGAGCACCGAGGTCGGCGCGTTCCAGGAGACGGCGGTGAACGCCTTGCGCTCGGCCGACTCGTAGGACTGCGGACCGGCGCCGTCGCCGCGCAGGGTGACGATCGTGTTGCCGTTGCGGTCCACGACCGCGACCGTGACCCGCTGGTTCTCCTTCTCCGCGGCGTCCAGCGCGGCCTGGGCGGCGCGGGTCGCGGCCTCCACGGTCAGGTGGGTGGAGGTGGTGAAGTTCCGGTCGCGGTCCTTCTTGGCGACGGCGGCCGGGGCGGCACCGGGCGCCGCGTTCGCGGTGACGGCACCGAAGGTTCCGGCGCCGAGCGCGACGGCGAGGGCGGCACCGGTGAGGACACGGGTACGGGTGTTCATGCTGCTGCTCCCTGGCGTGGTTCTGGACGGGTCCTGGACTCGTTCTCGTCTGCTCCAAGCCTGTCCCCGCGGACCCCGCCGGCCCGTCCCCGTACCGGCTCGCCCCGGGCACCGGTCCGGACGACACGGGGGTCAGCCGATCGGTCGATGCGCCCCGGCCGCCACCCCGAGTTTGCTGGTCAGAACCCCCTCCCGGCCCGGTCGGAGCCGTTGAGCCGGCCGGCCCGGCAGGATGGAGGAGCACACCGACCCAGCGAAGGAACCCACCGCGTGACCACCGCCCCGCCGCCCCAGGGCCGCACCGCCCGGCCGCCCGCCGGACAGGCCGTGCGGCGCACCCGGGCGCTGGCGGCCGTCACCCACACCGCGTTCTTCCTGCTGCTCGGCGCCTCCGTGGCCCGCTTCCTGCTCCGCCACCCCGGCGAACCCCGCACCCCCTGGGTGATCGCCCTCAGCACCGCCCTCGCCCTCCTCTACGTCCTGGGCGGCGCCGCCCGCACCGGCCCGGGCTCCCGCGGCCCGGCGGCCGGCGGCCCGGCCCGCCCCACCCTCCGCCGGCTGTGCTGGCTGGGCCTGGTCGTGGCCACCTGGGTGGTGCTGGTGGTCCTCGCGCCCAGCTTCGCCTGGTGCGCGGTCCCGCTCTTCTACACGGCCCTGCGCACCCTGCCGCCCCGGGCCGCGGTGGCCCTGGTCGCCCTGCTCACCCTGTTCGTGGTCATCGCCCAGCTCCAGCTGTCGGACCGCTTCGACCCCAACCTGCTGCTGGCCCCGCCCGCCGTGGCCGCGCTCGCCACCGCCGTGTTCATCCACATGGAACGGCAGGCCACCGCCCAGCAGGAACTGATCGACGACCTGATCCGCACCCGCCGGGAACTCGCCGCCACCGAACGCCGGGAGGGCACCCTCGCCGAACGGCAGCGGCTGTCCATGGAGATCCACGACACCCTCGCCCAGCACCTCTCCAGCCAGCAGATGCTGCTCCAGGCCGCCGACCGCGTCTGGGACGCCGACCCGGCGACCGCCCGCGCCCACGTCCGCACCGCCACCGGGATCACCGCCCGGGGCCTCGCCGAGGCCCGCCGGCTGGTCCACGACCTCGCCCCGCGGGAACTCGCCGGCGGCACCGGCCTCCCGGAGGCCCTGCGCGCCCTGGACGCCGGCCCCGGCATCACCGTCCGCTTCCACCTCGAAGGCACCCCGGTCCCGCTGCCCGACCGCACCCAGTCGGCCCTGCTGCGGATCGCCCAGGGTGCCCTGGCGAACGTACGGGAGCACTCCGGCGCCCGTGCCGCCGCACTGACCCTCAGCTTCCTCGGCGACCAGGTGGTCCTGGACATCGCGGACGACGGCCACGGCTTCACCGCCACCGACCGGCCGCCCACCGGGGACCGCGGGCACGGCCTGCCCGCCATCCGCGCCCGGGTGCACGGCCTGGGCGGCACCCTCACCCTCGAATCCGCCCCCGGCGAGGGCACGGTCCTCTCCGCCGCACTGCCCCTGGAGCCCACCCCATGACGACCACGATCCTGCTGTGCGACGACCACGTGGTGGTGCGCGCCGGGCTGCTGGCCCTGCTCGGCAGCGAACCCGACATCGAGGTCCTCGGCGAGGCCGGCAGCGGCGAGGAGGCCGTGGCCCTGGCCGCCAAGCTGCACCCCGACGTGGTCCTGATGGACCTCCAGCTCGGGGACGGCATCGACGGGGTCGAGGCCACCCGCCGGATCACCGCCCTGCCCGGCCGCCCGCCGCACGTCCTGGTCCTCACCACGTACGACACCGACGCCGACATCACCCGGGCCATCGGGGCCGGCGCCACCGGCTACCTCCTCAAGGCCGAACGCCCCGAGGAACTCTTCGCCGCCATCCACTCCGCCGCCCAGGGCCGCACCACCCTGTCCCCGCCCGTCGCCAGCCGGGTGATGGCCCATATGCGCGGCGCCCGCCCCACCCTCACCGAACGCGAGCTCGACATCCTGGGCCAGCTCGCCCACGGCCTGGGCAACCGGGAGATCGCCCGCGCCCTGTTCATCAGCGAGGCCACCGTCAAGACCCACCTGGGCCGGATCTACGACAAGCTCGGCGTGGACACCCGGGCCGGCGCCGTCGCGGTCGCGAAGGAACAGCGCCTGCTGCCGTGACCCCCGGCCCCGCCGGGGCGTGACACCATCGGATACGTGCTCGACATCGGCTACTCCCTCTCCCGGCGCTTCCCCGACCCCCCGCAGACCGACTACCGGTCCGCGGACGTCCACGCGCTGCGCCACGACCTGTTCTGCGGGGACGTCTACCTCGCCGACACCAAGGAGGACCGGGAAGTATCCACAGCCTGGGGATGGGTGCCCGTCCTCGACTTCGCCTGGGCCCTCTGCGACATCGTCGAACAGCTCGACCGGGACCCGCGCGGCAGCCGCTCCTCCAACCGGCAGTACGCCGAACTCGACTTCACCGAATCCACCGACCGCATGCTCTTCGAGCGCCGCTTCGGCTGGGTGGACGTGGAAGCGGACTGGATGCCGGCCGAAGAGGCCCCGCTCACCTTCAGCCACCGGCTGCTGCGCCGCGAGGCCCGCGACTTCCTGCACGACCTGATCGCCGACCTCACCGACATGCACGAGGGCCTCGGAGACAACCCCACCATCTGGACCCTCCAGTCCCGCTTCCCCCGCGTCCCGGCCTGACCGGACACGGGGAGCCATACGACGGGCCGCGGGCCGCGGGCCGCGGGATACGAACGACGGGCTACGGGCTACGGCTCGACCCGTACCCCCAGATGCGCCGCGAACGCCGGAGCCAGGTCCAGCAGCTGCGCCGGGCTGATCACCGCACCGGCCAGCCGGTCCAGGCCCCGGGCGATGTCCAGCTCGGCGGCCCCCCGGAAGTCCACGTCCGACAACCGGGCCCGGCTGAAGTCCGCCCCGCGCAGCACACAGTCCCGGAACTCCACCCGCTCCAGCACCGCCTCCCCGAAATCCGCCTCCACCAGCACCACCCCCTCGAACACCACGTCCCGCAGCACGGCCGCCCGCAGGTTCAGGTAGTCGATCTTCCCGCCGCGCACCAGCACCCGCTCCAGACCCGCCCCGTGCAACTGCGCCCCGCCCAGCCGCGCCTGCACCAGCTCCACGTCCCGCAGCGTCGCCCCGGCCAGATCCGCGCCCACCCCGCGCACCCCGTCCAGGACGCAGTCCAGGAACCGGGCCCGCGCCAGCCGCGCCCCGTCCAGGGCACAGCCCGTCAGCCGGCAGTCCAGGAACCGGGCGCCGTCCCCCTGCTGCCCGCCGAGGTCCAGCCCGTCGAAGGCCAGCCCGTCGTAGTCACCGTCGGGCTCCAGCCCGCCCTCGTACGGAACCGGCTCCGGCAGCCGCACCTCGGGCCGCCGGGCCGGCCTCGGCTTCGCCACCTCAGGCCCCCGCCCCGGCCGTCCGCACCAGATCGTCACCGGTCAGCCGGTACTTGGTCCACTCGTCCTGCGGCCGCGCGCCCAGCGACTCGTAGAAGGCGATCGTCGGCGCGTTCCAGTTCAGCACCGACCATTCGAGCCGCTCCCAGCCACGCTCCACACAGGTCCGCGCCAGCGCGGCCAGCAGCGCCCGGCCGTGGCCGCCACCGCGCGCGCCGGGCCGGACGTACAGGTCCTCCAGATAGATGCCGTGCACCCCGCGCCAGGTCGAGAAGCTCCGGAACCACAGGGCGAACCCGACCACCGAGCCGTCCGCGTCCTCCGCGATGTGCGCGAACACCGCCGGATCCGGCCCGAACAGGGCCTCCCGCAACTGCTCCTCGGTGGCCCGCACCTCGTGCAGCGCCCGCTCGTAGTCGGCGAGCTCCCGGACCATCGCGAGCACGGCGGGAACGTCGGACACCTCGGCTTCTCTGATCATCCCCGCAGCCTAGGCCGTCCCCCCGACACCGGCCGTCACTGCGGCACCGGCCGTGCGGCACCTGCCCCACGGCCCGGTCAGCGCCCCAGCAGCAGCCCGGCGATCACCAGCTGCTCCGCGTCCGGCTCGGGCACCTCCCCCTCCGCCACCGCCTCCTGCACATCCCACAGACAGTTCTGCAGCACCCGCGCCAGCGTCCACCGGCGGGCCCGCTCCCGGTCCAGCCCCAGCACCCCGGTCATCCGGTCGAACCGCCGGAGCACCTGGTCCACCGCGAACCGGTTGCGGAGCGCCGGCATCAGATCGAACCCAGGGTCCCCGGCCAGCGGCTTCGGATCGATCGCCAGCCACTCCCCCGGCCGCTCCCCCGGCCACTTCCCCGCGCGGCCCGCCAGCACATTGCCGAAGTGCAGGTCCCAGTGCAGCAGCCGGTCACCCGGCTCCCCCGCCACCTCCCGGAGCGCCGCCGCGCAGTCCCGCAGCAGCTCCCGCTCCGGCCCCTCCGGCAGGGCGCGCAGCGCCCCCGGCACCTCGGCCAGCATCCGCTCGGACAGCTCCCCCAACCCCCGCATCCCGGGCGGCGCCGGAACCGCCGTCAGCCGGGCCAGCAGGTCCGCGACCACGCCGACCGCCCGGTCCGGATCGGACTGGGCCACCGCCTCCAGGGAACGCCGTCCGTCCAGCCGCTCCAGCAGCAGCGTCCCGGTCCCCGCGTCGTGCTCCAACAGCCGCACGCTGCCCCGCCCGTCCCAGACCCGCAGCGCCGCCGACTCCCCGGCCGTCTCCTCGTCGGGCAACTGCAGCTTCAACACCGCCGCGGTACCGTCCGCCCGCTCCACCGGGACCACCAGCGCCGCCGTACCGTGCATCACCTCCCCGGCCGGCCGCAGCCCCCAGCGCCCCAGGAACTCCTCCGCCCGGCCCGGCAGCGCGGCCACGAAGGCCCGCCCCGCCTCCCCGTGGAACAGAACCTGCGCCTCGGCCCACCCCGCCGGAACCTCGATCATGCCCCGACCCTAGGCCGCACGGGGCCCGGCACCCTAAAGGCCCGCCCGCGCCCCCACATCAGTCACAAGGCCGCATCACCCGCCCCGAAACACGGCATCCGGTATCTGGACACCCCTCCGGCAGCCCGTGTACCAACTCCCCCATGACGATCAACGGCGGCATCTCCTTCTGGTACGCGACCGATCCGGACACCGCGACAGGCGACGGAACAGACACCGCGTCGGCCACCGGAACGGGCACCGGAGCGCCCCGCCCGGCCCGCGCCCCCCTCACCGGCCACGCCACCGCCGACGTCGTCATCGTCGGCGCCGGCTACACCGGCCTGTGGACCGCCTACTACCTCAAGCAGGCCGCCCCCGACCTCCGCGTCACCGTCCTCGAACAGAAGTTCTGCGGATACGGGGCCTCCGGCCGCAACGGCGGCTGGCTCTACAACGGCATCGCCGGACGCGACCGCTACGCCGCCCGGCACGGCCACGAAGCCGCCCGCCGCCTCCAACAGGCCATGAACCACACGGTCACCGAAGTGATCGACACCGCCGCCAAGGAGGGCATCGACGCCGACATCCACCGCGGCGGAGTCCTCGAAGTCGCCCGCACCCCCGCCCAACTCGGCCGCCTGCACGCCTTCCACGAAGCCGAACTCGCCTTCGGCGAAACCGACCGCACCCTCCACGACGCCACCGCCACCCGCGCCCGCATCGACATCGCCGACGCCGTCGGCTCCAGCTGGACCCCGCACGGCGCCCGCATCCACCCGCTCAAACTGGTCCGCGGGCTCGCCGCCGCCTGCGAACGCCTCGGCGTGGTCATCCACGAGTCCACCCCGGTCACCGAGATCGCACCCCGCCGCGCCATCACCCCGTACGGCACCGTCAGCGCACCCCACGTCCTGCGCTGCACCGAAGGTTTCACCGCGGCCCTCAAGGGCCAGAAGCGCTCCTGGCTCCCGATGAACTCCTCCATGATCGTCACTGCCCCGATCCCCGAGGCCACCTGGGAACGACTCCACTGGTCCGGCAACGAGACCCTCGGCGACATGGCCCACGCCTACATGTACGCCCAGCGCACCGCCGACAACCGCATCGCCCTCGGCGGCCGCGGCGTCCCCTACCGCTTCGGCTCCCGCACCGACAACGACGGCACCACCCAGCCCGCCACCATCGCCGCCCTGACCACCCTGCTGACCTCGTTCTTCCCCGCGCTGGCCGGCACCGAGATCACCCACGCCTGGTCAGGGGTCCTCGGCGTGCCCCGCGACTGGTGCGCCACCGTCACCCTCGACCGCACCACCGGCCTCGGCTGGGCGGGCGGCTACGTCGGCTCCGGCGTCGCCACCTCCAACCTGGCCGCCCGCACCCTCCGCGACCTGGTCCTGGAACGCCCCACCGAACTCACCACACTGCCCTGGGTCGACCACCGCGTCCGCCGCTGGGAACCGGAACCCCTCCGCTGGCTCGGCGTACACGCCCTCTACGCCGCCTACCGCGAGGCCGACCGCCGCGAGACCGCCACCCACACCCCCCGCACCGCCACCCTGGCCCGGCTCGCCGACCGGATCTCCGGCCGCCACTGACCCACCGGACACCCCCGGACACCCTCGGACACCCACCGGCAGCCACGGACACCCACGGGGCAGCCACCCGACACCCCTTCGGGAAGCCACCGGCCCGCGCGGCCGGCCGGACTACTGCCGGCCGCGCTCCGCCCCGAACTCCAGGCCCTCGATCACCCGGGGAGTGGCCACCGCCGGCAGCACCAACCGCCAGATCTCCTCCACCCGCAACGGCAGATCCGCCCGCTTCGTCTCCATATGCGAATGCATCTGCGCCCCGGTGCACGCATTCACCATCACCCGCGCCAACGCCTCCACATCGGCGGACCTCCGCAACTCCCGCCGACGCACCGCCAACCGGAAATCCCCCACCAGCAGATCCGTCCACTGCCGGTGCGAATTCTCCTCACGCGCAATGAAATGATCTTGTTCCATCACCAGCCGCGCCCCCGCGAACAGCAAAGCATCCGTCCGCAACTGATAAGCCCAGGTCAGCGTCACGTCCACGGCATGCTGCAAACCCTCGGACGGCAACGGCGGACTCACCAGATCCGGCTGCGAACGAACGATCTCCCGCGCCAGGGCCTCCTTGGACGGAAAGTGGAAGTACATCGCGCCCAGCGTCATACCGGCCCGCTCAGCGATCCGCGTCACGCTCGCCCCGGCGAACCCCTGCTCACCGAAGACCTCGGCACCCGCCTGGATCAGCGCCGCCCTCGTCCGCAAGGCACGGTCCTGCTTGACGGCCCGCTGCACCATCCCGGTCCCACATTCTTTCGCTCGTTCGACAGGAAAAAATATTTTGCTTATGTTTTGAGCCGGCTTCGATCACGGATCACGATCGCACGGGTCTGATCCTGCTGCACGGCTCTCCGGGGAAGCAGAACCATATGACCAGCACCACCGGCACCCTGGCCGACACCAAGCAGTATGTCGGTAAGAAACACCTCGACGAGGCCCTCGTCGTCGACTGGCACCCCCACGACGCCACCACCCAGACCGTCACCGTCCGGTGGCCGGCCCACCACCCCTTCTACACCCCCCACCCCGCCACCCACAGCCCGCTCCTGCTCACCGAGAGCATCCGACAGGCCCTCGCCGTCCTCTGCCGCACCGCCTACGACATACCCATCGGCCACCGCCTCGGCTGGGAACGCCTCCGCTTCCACACCGACCCCAGCGCACTCCGCACCACCGGCGCCCCCGTCCACGCCGAACTCCGGGTCACCCACTCCACCGTCGACCGCCGCCGCATGGGCTCGGCCCGGCTCACCGCCCACATCGTCGCCACCGTCCGCGGCCGCTACGCCGGCTCCGCCGAACTCGACTACAGCGCCCTGCCCGCCGGCCTCTACAACCGCCTGCGCGGCCGCTACGCCGACCCCCTGCAGGCCACCGCCCTCGCCCCCGCACCCCCCGCACCACTGCCCGCCCACCGCGTCGGCCGCACCGACCCGCACGACGTGGTCCTCTCCCCCACCAGCGCCCCCGACCGCTTCACCCTCCGCGTGGACCCCGCCCACCCGGTCCTCTTCGACCACCCGCACGACCACGTGCCCGGCATGGTCCTCCTCGAAGCGGCCACCCAGGCCGCCCTCGCCACCAGCACGCGCCCGGCCACCATCACCGGGTTCGGCACCGACTTCCACCACTACGTGGAACTCGACGCCCCCTGCGTGCTCACCACCGAGCCGGCACCCCCGGGCCCGGGCCACCTCCACCGCACCCGGGTCACCGCGCACCAACGCGACCGGCTCGCCTTCACCACCCTGGTCACCACCGTCTGACCGACCGGCCCGCACCCACCGGGCCGGGACCTACCGGGCCGAGACCTACCGGACGATGTCCAGATTCGCCATCATCCCCATCGCCGAGTGGTCGATCAGATGGCAGTGGTAGTAGTACCGCCCCGCGTACGGCGTCCGGAACGACACCAGGATCCGCACCGTCTGCCCCGGCATCACCCGCACCGTGTCCTTCAGCCCCGCCTCACCGGCCACCGGCGGCACCCCGTTGACGTCCAGCACCCGGAAGTCCACCAGGTGGATGTGGAAGTTGTGCGGGATCCGCGGATCCAGGTTCCGCACCTCCCAGATCTCCGTGTCCCCCCACCGCACCGTGGTGTCCACCCGGTTCTCGTCCCACACCCGCCCGTTCATCAGACCGGTGCCCGCCGCGTCCATCGACATCTCGAAGGTCCGCGTGTTCACCGGCTCCTCGGTCGCCGGCAGGGTCGCCAGCCGGGCCGGCACCGCACTCCGGTCCCGCACCTTGCGGCCCACGTCGAACCGCATGATCTCCTTCGTGGTGGCGTCCGCCAGCAGCGTGTTCTCCAACACCAGCGAAGTCCCCGCCGCGTACCGCGAGAAGTCCACCACGATGTCCGCCCGCTCCCCGGGCGACAACGGCAGCCGCGCCGTCGTGTACGGCGCCGGCAGCAGCCCCCGGTCCGAGGCCACCTGGGTGAACTCCCCGCCGTCCGACAGCCGCAGGTCCAACGGCCGCAGGTTCGACGCGTTCACCACCCGCAACCGGTACTTCCGCCCCTCCACCCGGAAGAACGGCTGCGGCTTCCCGTTCACCAGGATCTGCCGCCGGGTGAAGAAGTCGTGGTTGAAGAACAGGCTGCCGTCCTCGTTCAGCGCGATGTCCCGGATCACCACCGGCACGTCGTACGCACCCCGCGGCAGCGGCAGCGACTCCTCGTTCCGGTCCGTCAGCTGGTAGACCCCCGCCAGCCCCCGGTAGACGTTCTCCGCCTCCATGTGGTGCGCGTGGTCGTGGTACCAGAGCGTCGCCGCCACCTGCGGGTTCAGATACGTGTACTTGCGCTCCCGCCCCGGCTGCACCAGGTCCATCGGCCCGCCGTCGTTCGCCGGATCCGTCACCGCACCGTGCAGGTGCATGGACGTCCCCGTACCCCCCTGGTTCCGCTGGACGACGACCGTACGCCGCCGCGACCGCGCCCGGATCGTCGGCCCGGGGAAGCTGCCCCCGTAGGTCAGCACCCGGGTGGACAGCCCCGGGAGGATCTCCACCGAGGCCTCCTTCACCGGCAGGGCGTAGTAGTCGGTGGTCCCGCTCACCCACTGCGGCCGCAGCACCCGCGGAACCGGCATCGCCACCTGGAACGGCGCCGCCACCGCGGCCAGCCCGGCCGGCACCGCCGCCGGCTCCGCCACCCCGGCCACCGGTCCCCCGCCGGAACCCCCGGACACCCCGGTGCCGCCGACCGTGCTCCGGTGCACCAGCAGCCCGCCGACGGTGAGGGCGCCGCCGGTGGCCGCTGCGAGCTTGAGCAGCTCACGCCGCGAGGTGGACATGACGGTCTCCTTCGAACGGATGTCTGGGGGCGTTTCACGCTAGGGGCCCCACCGACAGACCGGTGTCCGGTAAACGACAAGAACTGTCAGATCCCCGCCAAGGACTCCCCGCTTCCGCCGGAGCCCCCCGCCCGGAAAACACGAAAAAGGCCCCGGGCAACCACCCGGGACCTTTTACCTGTGTACGAATTCCCTCGGTCGTCAACTTTCTGACCTGGGACGGGGCCCCCTGTCGGATTCGAACCGACGACCTTCCCATTACAAGTGGGGTGCTCTGACCGGACTGAGCTAAGGAGGCGCGACCACACCCACGAACCCTCGCGCGCGAAGCCGCCACCACTGTACACAGCAGCCGATTCCCGAGGCCATCACGTTCCAGCGCGCCCGTAACCGACCACCCACCAGTTCGTTGAACGTACTGGTGTGCCGATCAGAAGATCGACTCGGCCGGGGGAGGGACGATGGCGCGCATCACGGGCGAGGAAGCCCGGAAGACCAAACGCGAGAAGCTCGGGGTGGGCGACCGCGTCAAACACCACGCACGCAAGGCCACCCCGCTGAAGGGCGTGGCCCCCTCGCAGGGGGCGCAGCTGCTCCGAACCTTCGGTGCGTGCCGGTGGGTCTACAACGAGGGTCTGGCGCTCCGGGTGAGGGCCTGGGAGCAGCACCGGGTGTCGTTGGGGTTCGCGGAGTCGGGTTCTTCCGGGGGTTGTCGAAGTATCCGAGGGTGAAGTCGAAGCGTCGGTCGCGGGATTCGGAGCTGTCCGAACCCTTCCTCGCCGCGTAGACGGCGGTGCGCGGTACGGACCGACGGGCCGTCGGCCGTGATGCCTGTGGAGAGTCGGCTGCTCTGCCTCCCGGCGAGCGGTGGAAATCACCGCCCGCCAGGTGCTGACAGATGCGGCACCGGCGGGGTAGCGTCACTCGGAGTTCACTGTGTGGACTAGACCAACACTTCTCCTTCCACTCGGATCGTCCGGCACGTTCCTGCCGGTAGAAGGGACGCCTCACCATGGCTTCTGTGACGTTCGACAAGGCGACGCGGCTGTACCCGGGCGGCGACAAGCCGGCCGTCGACCAGCTTGAGCTGGAGATCGAGGACGGCGAGTTCCTCGTGCTCGTCGGCCCCTCCGGCTGCGGCAAGTCCACCTCGCTCCGGATGCTCGCCGGGCTGGAGGACGTGAACGGCGGCGCCATCCGCATCGGCGACCGCGATGTCACCCACCTGCCGCCCAAGGACCGGGACATCGCGATGGTGTTCCAGAACTACGCGCTGTACCCGCACATGACCGTCGCCGACAACATGGGCTTCGCGCTCAAGATCGCCGGTGAGGACAAGGCCACCATCCGCCGCAAGGTCGAGGACGCGGCGAAGATGCTGGACCTCACCCAGTACCTGGACCGCAAGCCGAAGGCGCTCTCCGGCGGCCAGCGGCAGCGCGTGGCGATGGGCCGTGCCATCGTCCGCAAGCCGCAGGTGTTCCTGATGGACGAGCCGCTGTCCAACCTGGACGCCAAGCTGCGCGTGTCCACCCGCACCCAGATCGCCGCGCTCCAGCGCGACCTGGGGATCACCACCGTGTACGTCACCCACGACCAGGTCGAGGCCATGACCATGGGCGACCGGGTCGCGGTCCTGAAGGACGGTCTGCTCCAGCAGGTCGACACCCCGCGCAACATGTACGACCGGCCGGCGAACCTGTTCGTCGCCGGGTTCATCGGCTCCCCGGCCATGAACCTGGTGGAGGTGCCGATCACCGACGGGGGTGTGAAGTTCGGCGAGAGCGTGGTGCCGGTGTCCCGTGAGGCGCTGTCGGCGGCGGCGGACGCGGGCGACCGCACCGTGACCGTGGGCGTGCGTCCGGAGCACTTCGACATCGGCGAGGAGGGCGGTCTCGCCGTCACGGTGAACGTGGTGGAGGAACTGGGCGCCGACGGTTACGTGTACGGCAGCGCCAAGGTCGGCGAGAGCTCCCAGGACCTGGTGGTCCGGGTGCACGGCCGGCAGGTTCCGGAGAAGGGCTCCGTGCTGCACGTGGTGCCGCGCGGCGGGGAGATCCACGTGTTCTCCACCTCCAGCGGCGCCCGGCTCTCCGGCTGATGGCGGCCGCGGTCGGCGGAGCCGGGCCGAGGCGGCCTTGACTCCGGCTGCGGCCGACCGCGGCAACCCCTGTACCCCTGTCCACGGATGGGGGTACAGGTCGTTCAACTCCGCTGCAGACCAGGCGTTTTCGAATGCCGTGCGTCAACACCCCATTCGAAAAGCCACGTCGAACCATCCCCCGACAGGGTGACTAAATGTCGCCAAATCTTCACCGAGCGCTACTCTCGCCCTCGTGACCCACACTGCCCGCCGTATCGGCCGTTCCCTCGCCCTGGTCCTGCCCGTCGTCCTGGTCCTGTCCGGGACCCTCGCGGTCACCATGGTCCCCTGGGCCGACAACACCCCGTCCCAGATCCTGACCGCCTCCGCCGAGGACGTCTCGCTGCCCGCCAAGCCCCGTACCGCACAGGACGTGCTGCGGGAGAAGCTGCTGAGCGAGCTCCAGCAGGGCCAGAACCCCGGAGTCGTCCTCACGCACCTCCAGCAGGAGGTGAACAAGCGGCCTTCGCTGGCCGACCACTGCGTGGGCATCGCCCGGGCGCTGGGCCGGGCGGCCGTCGACGCGTACGGTCCGACCAAGGCGCAGTCGTACGCGCGGCCGGTCTGCGACACCTCGTACGCGGCCGGGGTCGCCTCCTTCGGCTGAGTCGCCGGGGCGGCTCCCCGGGGGTGCGGCCGGCTGCATAGGCTGCCGTCATGACGGCACCTTCCGACGCCCCGCGCCCTGCCACGAGTGGCGTTTCCCCCGATTCCGACCCGGGCGCCCGCCCGGTGCTCTCCCATTCCGCGGCCGCGTACCCGGCCACGCCCACCCAGGCTGTCGTGCTGGCGGGCGGCCAGGGTTCGCGGCTGCGTCCGTATACGGACGACCGGCCGAAGCCGATGGTGGAGATCCCGGGCACCGGGGTGCCGATCATCGGGCACCAGTTGGCGTGGCTGGCTGCCGAGGGGGTCACCGACGCGGTGGTGTCCTGCGGGCATCTGGCCGAGGTGCTGCAGGAGTGGCTGGCCGGGGCGGAACTCCCGTTGCGGGTGACCACGGTGGTGGAGAAGGAGCCACTGGGGCGTGGTGGTGGGCTGAAGTTCGCGGCGGCGCATCTGCCGCATCCGGAGCGGTCCTGGTACGCGACGAACGGGGACGTCTGGACCCGGTTCTCGCTGCGGGAGATGGCGGCTTTCCATACGGAGCGGGCGGCGACGGCGACGTTGGCGCTGGCTCGGCCGCGGATTCCGTGGGGTGTGGTGGAGACCAACGAGTTCGGGCAGATCCTGGACTTCATCGAGGCGCCGCCGTCGCCTTATCTGATCAACGCCGGTGTGTATGTGTTCTCGGGTGAATTCGCTTCGTTGCTGCCGGACTTGGGCGATCACGAGCGGACCACGTTCCCGCATCTGGCGCGTGAGCGCCGGCTGGCGGGGTTCCCGCTGCCGCAGGGGGCCTACTGGCGGGCGATCGACACGGCGAAGGACCTGACGGAGGCGGCCAAGGAGTTGGCGGCTCAGGGCGGCTCCTGAGGCCTTCGGAGGCGCGGGATGTCCGCACCTCGGTGCGGGACGTCCCGGGACGTATGAAGCCGGGGCCCGGAACGCGTGGTTCGCGTTCCGGGCCCCGGCTTCGTCGCTGCTGTACGGGGATCAGCCGCCGAGGAGGCCGCCGACCAGGCCGGGCTTCTCCGGGGTGGGCTTGTCGCTTCCGGAGCCTCCGGTGGAGCCGGATCCGCCGGTGGAGCCGGAGCTGCCGGAGGAGGAGGGCGGGCGCTGGGTGGCGGACTGCCGGGGGGTCTGGCCGCGGGGGGTCTGGCGGCCGGTGGTGCCGCGGGTCGCGGTCGGGGATCCGGAGCTCTTGTCGGAGCCGGTTCCGGCGGTGGCCTTGGAGGTTGCTCCGGGGGCGGTGCGGGAGGGCTTGGCGGGCTTGGAGGCCTTGGCGGAGGGGGTGGGCTGCTTGGGGGCCTTCCGCTCGGGCTTTCCGCTGCGGGCGGGTTCCTGGGGCAGCGGGGAGCCGGGCAGGTAGTTGCTGGGGGCTTCGCCGGGGCCGGGGACGGTGACCACGGTGCTGGAGCGGACGGCGCCGCCGAGGAGGGAGCCGATGAGGAGGGTGAGTCCGACGACCACGGTGGCCATCATGATGCCGCGGCGCAGGACGCGGCGGCGGAGCTGCCAGATCTCGGAGCGGGGTCCGAGGGTGCGCCAGGCTTCGCCGGCGAGCCGAGCGTCGAGGGAGTAGACGGGGGCGCCGGCGATGACCAGCGGGCTCCAGGCGGCGAGGTAGATGATGTCGGGGGCGTCGTAGGCGGGGACGGTCTTCCAGCTGACGGTCATCAGGAGGGCGGCCGAGAGGAGTGCTCCGAAGCAGGCGGCGAACCGCTGCCAGAGGCCGAAGACGGTCAGGACGCCGACGATGACCTGGAGGAAGGCGACGGTGAGTCCGGCGCCGACGGGGTGGGAGAGGGCGAAGTCGCGGAGCGGTTCGGCCAGCGCCCAGGGGTGCAGGGTGTGCAGCCAGGTGACCATGGAGCCGCGTTCGCCGCCGTCGAAGTAGACGGGGTCGCAGAGTTTGCCCATGCCGGCGTAGATGGAGATGAAGCCGAGGAAGACGCGCAGCGGGAGCAGGACCACGCCGAGGTTCATGCGGCGGTCGGGGTAGTACGAGGAGTGGCCGCCGGGGCGGGGTTCGGTGCGGTCGCGGCGGGATTCGGTGCCGGGGCCGCCGGTGGCCGGGCCGCCTCCGGTCCGGCCGGGGCCGGTGGGGTGGGCGGGTTCGGGGACGGCGGAGAGCTGGCGGGTGTCGCCGGCGTCGGTGCGGCTGCGCTGGCCGATGACCGTGGGGGTCTGGAGGGTGTCCTCGGCGAGGTCCTGGGCCAGGTCGACGCGGGGGATGACCTGGGTGGCTCCGCCGTCGTACTCCTCGTGGCCGCGGCCGGACTCGCGGACGGCCTGGAGGAGTCCGCCCATGGCGGCGCCGGCGTCGCCGCCGGGTCCGGCCTTGCCGCTCCAGACGACGGGGGCGCGGCGGCGGGTCGCTCCGGCGGCGGCCACCGCGGCTCCGCCGAGGGCGGGGACGCGGGCCGGGCCGCCGGGGGCGGAGGCGGGCTTGGGACGCGCGCTCGCGCTCGGTGCGAGCCGCACACGGAAGCTGGCGTGGTTGACGATGACCTGTGCGGGGTCGCACGGCACCTTGACCATGCTCAGCGCGGGCTGGTCGTCGAACGGCGTTCTTGTGTCCACACTCATCTAACCGAGTGATCAATGTTTAGGACACTGCCTTGACAGCAGGGAACTGTCCGAGACCCGTCAAACGCCGTTTTCCGGCCACCTCGCCCGGTGCGGGCGGGGTGGCCGGGCCGGGCACGGGGGCCCGGTGGGGTGGTCAGGCGCGGCGGCGGGCGGCTTCGTAGAGGACGACTCCGGCGGCCACACCGGCGTTGAGGGATTCGGCGCCGCCGGGCATCGGGATGCGGACGAGGTAGTCGCAGGTCTCGCCGACGAGGCGGCCGAGGCCCTTGCCCTCGGAGCCGACGACGATGACGACGGGGCCGCCCAGGGCTTCGAGGTCCTGGACCTCGTGGGTGCCTTCGGCGGCGAGGCCGACGACGGTGATGCCGGCCTTCTTGTAGTCCTGGAGGGCGCGGGTGAGGTTGGTGACGCGGGCGACCGGGGTGCGGGCGGCGGTGCCGGCGGAGGTCTTCCAGGCACCGGCGGTCATACCGGCGGCGCGGCGCTCGGGGATGACCACCCCGTGGCCGCCGAAGGCGGAGACGGAGCGGACGATGGCGCCGAGGTTGCGGGGGTCGGTGACTCCGTCGAGGGCGACGATGAGGGGGTCCTTGCCCTCGTCGTAGGCCTCGGCGGTGAGGTCCTCGGGGTGCGCGTACTCGTAGGGCGGGACCTGGAGGACGAGGCCCTGGTGGTTGAGCCCGTTGGTCATCCGGTCGAGCTCGGGGCGCGGGGCTTCCATCAGGTTGATGTTGCCGCGGGCGCCGGCGAGCTGGAGGGCCTCGCGGACGCGGTCGTCGTTGTCGATGAACTGCTGGACGTAGAGGGTGGTGGCGGGGACGCCGTCGCGGAGGGCCTCGAAGACGGGGTTGCGGCCGACGACCATCTCGCTGGTGCCCTTGGGGCCGCCGCGGCGGGGGGCGGGGCGTCGCTTGGCGGCCTGTCGGGCCATGGCGTTGGAGACCCGGAAGGCCTTGTGGCCCTTGCGGTCCTCGGCCTTGGGGGTGGGGCCCTTGCCTTCCAGGCCCTTGCGCCGCTGCCCGCCGCTGCCGACCGTGGCGCCCTTCTTGTTGGACGTGCGGCGGTTCCTGCGCTGGCTGTTCCCGGCCATGACCTCTACCTGTTTTCGTTGGTGCTGCGATATGTACGTATGAAGAGTGTGCCGCCCGGAGCGCCGGGCGGCCACCAAACCGGGGCTGCCCGGGCTCAGCGGGGGCCGAGCGTCCAGCGGGGGCCGGTGGGGCTGTCCTCGATGACCAGTCCGGACTGCTGGAGCTGGTCGCGGATGGCGTCCGCGGTGGCCCAGTCCTTGCGGGCCCGGGCGGACTCGCGCTGTTCGAGGACGAGCCGGACGAGGGTGTCCACCGCTCCGTGGAGGTCCTCTCCGCGGTCCGCCTCTTCGGCCCAGTGCGGGTCGAGGGGGTCGAGGCCGAGGACTCCGAGCATGGCACGGACTTCGGCGAGACGGGCGATGGCGGCGTCCTTGTCGTCCGCGGCGAGGGCGCTGTTGCCCTGGCGGACGGTGGTGTGGACGACGGCGAGGGCCTGCGGGACTCCGAGGTCGTCGTCCATGGCCTCGGCGAAGGCGGGCGGGACCTCGGTGGCGGGGGGGACGGGGCCGCCGGCCTTCTCGATGACCCGCTGGACGAAGCCCTCGATGCGGGCGAAGGCCGATTCGGCCTCGCGCAGCGCGTCCTCGCTGTATTCGATCATGGAGCGGTAGTGCGGGGTGCCGAGGTAGTAGCGGAGGACGATGGGCCGCCAGTTCCGGACCATCTCGGAGACGAGCACCGAGTTGCCGAGGGACTTGGACATCTTCTCGCCGGACATGGTGACCCAGGCGTTGTGCAGCCAGTAGGCGGCGAACTCGTCGCCGAAGGCCTTGGCCTGGGCGATCTCGTTCTCGTGGTGCGGGAAGATCAGGTCCAGCCCGCCGCCGTGGATGTCGAAGGCGCTGCCCAGGTACTTGTGGGCCATGGCGGAGCACTCCAGGTGCCAGCCGGGGCGGCCGCGGCCCCACGGGGTCTCCCAGTCGGGCTCGCCGGGCTTGGAGGCCTTCCACATGGCGAAGTCGCGGGGGTCCCGCTTGCCGGTGATGCCCTCCTCCGAGGGCTGGAGGAGGTTGTCCAGCTCCTGGTTGGAGAGGCTGAGGTAGTCGGGGAAGGAGCGGACGTCGAAGTAGACGCTGCCGTCCGCCTCGTAGGCGTGGCCGCGCTCGATGAGGCCGCGCATCATCTCGACCATCTCGGTGATGTGGCCGGTGGCGCGGGGCTCGTAGGTGGGCGGGAGGCAGCCGAGCGCGTCGTACCCGGAGTTGAAGGCGCGCTCGTTCTCGTACCCGATCGACCACCACGGGCGGCCCTGGTCCACCGACTTGGTGATGATCTTGTCGTCGATGTCGGTGACGTTCCGGATGAAGGTGACCTCGTATCCGCGGTACTCGAACCAGCGGCGCAGGATGTCGAAGTTCAGGCCGGAGCGGATGTGCCCGATGTGCGGGGCCGCCTGCACGGTGGCGCCGCAGAGGTAGATCGAGACACAGCCCGGCACGAGCGGGGTGAAATCGCGGATCTGCCGGGCGCTGGTGTCGTACAGGCGAATAGTCACGGCATCAAGGGTAGTGGTCCCGGGGCAGTGCCCAGGGACCCCTGTGGATACCCGGTTCGCGCGGTGCCGTACGGGTGGGTCGGCCGGTCCCGTACGGGTGGGTCAGCCGGTGCCGTACGGGTGGGTCAGCCGGTGCCGCCGGGGCTCCGGTAGACGAGTGCGGTGGCGATCGCGGCGAGTCCCTCGGCGCGGCCGGTCAGGCCGAGGCCGTCGGTGGTGGTGCCGGAGACCGAGACGGGGGCGCCCACGGCGGCGGAGAGCGCCTGCTGGGCTTCCGCGCGCCGTTTGCCGATCTTCGGGCGGACTCCGATGACCTGCACGGACACGTTGCCGATCTCGAAGCCCTCGGCGCGGACGATCCGGGCGGCCTCGGCCAGCAGGGTGACCCCGGAGGCTCCGGACCACTCGGGGCGGGAGGTGCCGAAGTGGGCGCCGAGGTCGCCGACCCCGGCGGCGGAGAAGAGGGCGTCGCAGGCCGCGTGGGCGGCGACGTCCCCGTCGGAGTGTCCGGCCAGGCCGGCCTCCTCGCCTTCCCAGAGCAGGCCCGCGCACCAGAGTTCGCGGCCGGCCTCGAAGGCGTGCACGTCGGTGCCGATCCCGACCAGCGGCAGCAGCGGGGCTGCGGGGACCTGGGGGGGCTGGGGGGTGTGCTCAGTACGCATCGGTGGCCCTCCGGCGGGCGAGTACGGCCTCGGCGAGGACCAGGTCGAGCGGGCGGGTCACCTTGAAGGCCTCTTCGTGGCCGGGGACCAGGACGACGGGGACGCCGAGCTGTTCCACCATGCCGGCGTCGTCGGTGGCGCCCTCGCCGGCGACGGCCACGGCCTCGTGCGCCTTGAGCAGGGTGGCCAGGTCGAAGCCCTGCGGGGTCTGTACGGCGCGCAGCCGGGCCCGTGCGGGGGTGGCGACGACCGGCTCGGGCTCGCCCGGCGGGCCGGGCTCGACCTCCTTGACGGTGTCGGCGAGCGGCATGGCCGGGACCACGGCGGGGGCCCCGTCGCGGATGGCCTCGACCACCGCGTCCACGGTGTCGACCGGGACCAGCGGGCGGGCCGCGTCGTGGATGAGTACGGAGCCGATGCCGGCCGGGAGGGCGTCGAGGCCGGCCCGGACGGATTCCTGCCGGGTGTCGCCGCCGGGGACCACCAGGAGCTCGGTGCGTTCCGGCAGGGCGTGCTCGTCGAGGAGGCGGCGGACCTCGGGGGCGCCGTCCGGCGGGGCGACGACCACGACCAGACAGACGGCGCGGGAGCGGGCCATCGCGCGGACCGCGTGGACCAGCATGGGGATGCCGCCGAGGGAGCGGAGCGCCTTGGGGGCGCCCGGTCCGAGCCGGACCCCTCGGCCGGCGGCCGGGATCACCGCGGCGGTGCGGTGGGTGGGGCTGGCGGGGCGCTCGGGGCGCGTTTCCTCGTACATCTGCTCGCTCCGGTCGGCTCCGGGAAACGGCCAGGTTTGTGACCGCGGCCGGCGTGGGTATGGCCTGAAGGGTGCCGGGTGCGATGCCCCTCGCCCCTTCCGTGACGACCGGTCGAGGCGGCTGCCCGGGCCCGGCACGCCAAAGGGTACGAGGTCTTGATGCAGACATGCCGCAGCGCCCGGCAACAGGCCTCTCATCGATAAATGAGAGGCACGGTCATCGGGCACCGCGGCACACTGTGTGAGACGTCGATCCGTCGCGTCAGGACGCGAGGACCTCGTCGAGGAGGGCTTCCGCCTTGTCCTCATTGGTGTTCTCGGCGAGCGCGAGCTCGCTCACCAGGATCTGCCGCGCCTTCGCGAGCATGCGCTTCTCACCTGCGGACAGTCCGCGCTCGCGCTCACGACGCCACAGGTCACGCACCACTTCGGCGACCTTGATGACATCGCCAGAAGCGAGCTTCTCCAGATTCGCCTTGTAGCGGCGAGACCAGTTCGTCGGCTCTTCGGCATACGGTGCGCGGAGCACCTCGAAGACCCGGTCGAGCCCGTCCTGGCCGACCACATCGCGAACACCGACGAACTCCGCATTGTCCGCAGGCACACGAACCGTCAGGTCGCCCTGGGCGACCTTGAGCACCAAGTAGGTCTTGTCCACGCCTTTGATCTGGCGAGTTTCGATGGCCTCGATCAGCGCGGCCCCGTGATGGGGATAGACCACGGTGTCGCCAACCTTGAACGTCATGTGACAGGTACCCCTTCCGTGGCTATCCAGGGTAACACGAGAACGGACCGTTATGAATGGCGTTTTCGCAGGTCAGGGCCTATCTCGGGGCTTGACAACAGCGGCGGGAACGTGCTGCGGAGAGCTTCCCGGAGGGGGTATCCGCAGGTCGGAGGCGCTGTGGGGACAGGCAGAAACGACCACGTTACACCTGGCGGGTGACCCGCAGGACGTGATGTACGTCCCGTTTTGCCGGTTTCCGGACCGGGAAACCGAACTACTCCGTTCGACTGGCCGGCCGCTCCGTCGAGCGGGTTCCGGCCCAATCTCGAATTGATCACCGCGGAATCCGAAAATTGATCACGGATATCCCCCGACGGTGGATCAAGAGACGGATCACGGGGTGGATCGGGGTGGATCACGAGACGGATCACGGGGTGGATCACGTGACGGATCACCGGGTCGATCAAGGGCCGGATCGCGGGCCTCGGAAAAGACCGGTGCCGGGGCCGGGGGCCCGCGCCGGAGGGTCGGGTGCGGGGGCGGGGCGGCGGCTCGGTAACCTAAGCGCGCTGACACACCCTTAGGGCGGCTTCACCTCGGTCGCCCGACACCCTCCGTCCGTACGTCCAAGGAGTTGCCGCCGCCGTGAGCCGCAGCCTTCGACGCGGCGTCCTCGCCGCCGCCGCCCTCGTACTCTCGACCGGAGCCCTCGCCGCCTGCGCCGCGGGCAACGACGCGGAGACGCTCCAGATCAAGCCGGACAACGCCGCGGTCACCAAGGGCGACATCCAGGTCCAGAACGCCCTGGTGATCACCCAGGGCGAGCAGGGCAGGAAGGGCCCGGCCGCGGTCTCCGCGACGGTCTTCAACAACGGGGACGAGCCGCAGACCCTGGACGGCATCACCATGCCGGGCAACACGGTCACCCTGAAGGGTGCCGGCGGCTCCTCCAAGATCGTCATCGCGCCGGGCGGCTCGGTGATCATCGGCGGCGAGGGCAACGCCAGCGCCGTCGTCGAGGGCGGCCAGGAGGCCGTCGAGGACGGCAACGCCCAGAAGGTCGTCTTCCAGCTCAGCGAGGCCGGCGACGTGGCCCTGGAGGCCTTCGTGGTCCCCGCCACCGGCTACTACGAGCGCTTCGGCCCGACCGCGGCCGCCGAGCCCGTCAAGCCGAGCGCCTCCGGGTCCCCCTCGGGCAGCCCGTCCGGGTCCCCCTCGGGCTCCCCCTCGGGCAGCCCGGAGGCCGGCACCCCGGCCTCCCCGTCCGCCTCCACCGGGACCTCCCCGTCGGGTTCGCCGTCGCACAGCGCCGGTCACTGACACCGTCATACGAGTGGGCCCCCGACCGCATGGCGGTCGGGGGCCCACTCGTATGCGCGGCGGTCTACGGCTCGAACTTGTAGCCCAGGCCGCGGACCGTCACCAGGTACCGGGGCGCGCCCGGGTCCGGCTCGATCTTGGCCCGGAGCCGCTTGACGTGGACGTCGAGGGTCTTGGTGTCGCCCACGTAGTCGGCGCCCCACACCCGGTCGATCAGCTGCATCCGGGTGAGCACCCGGCCCGCGTTGCGGAGCAGCATCTCCAGCAGGTCGAACTCCTTCAGCGGGAGGTCGACCTTCGCACCTGCGACGGTGACCACGTGCCGGTCCACGTCCATACGGACCGGTCCGGCCTCCAGGGCCGCCGGAGTGACCTCCTCCGGTTCGCCCCGGCGGCGCAGCACCGCGCGGATGCGGGCCACCAGCTCGCGGGAGGAGAAGGGCTTGGTGACGTAGTCGTCGGCTCCTATCTCCAGCCCGACGACCTTGTCGATCTCGCTGTCCTTGGCGGTCACCATGATCACGGGGACGTTGGAGCGGCCGCGCAGCTGGCGGCACACCTCGGTGCCGGGCAGCCCGGGGAGCATCAGGTCGAGCAGGACGAGGTCGGCGCCGTTGCGCTCGAACTCGTCGAGCCCGTCGGGGCCGGTCGCCGCGATGGCGACCTCGAAGCCCTCCTTGCGGAGCATGTAGGACAGGGCGTCGCTGAAGGATTCCTCATCCTCGACGACGAGCACTCGGGTCACGGAAGGACCTCCGGGGCAGGGGTGGCGGCTGGTTCTCGGTCGGGCACGGTCCGGCTGGTGGCGGCCTCCGGAAGTCTCAAGGTGAACGTGGAGCCCTGGCCCTCGGAGCTCCACACGGTGACCTCCCCGCCGTGCGAGGCGGCCACGTGTTTGACGATGGCGAGGCCGAGTCCGGTGCCGCCCGTGGCGCGGGAACGGGCCGGGTCGACGCGGTAGAACCGCTCGAAGATGCGTTCTCGGTCCTTCTCGGGGATGCCGATGCCCTGATCGGTCACGGCGACCTCGATGTAGTCACCGCCGGGTGCCGAGACCCGGCGCCCGGCTATCCCGACCCTGGTCCGGGCCGGGCTGTAGTTCACCGCATTCTCCACCAGATTGCCCAGGGCGGCCGCGAGCTGTCCGCGGTGCCCCCAGACCCTCAGGTCGGCGGTGCCGCCCGAGGCCATGGTGATCTGCTTGCTGGAGGCGGTGTGCCGGCAGCGGTCGATGGCTTCGGCCACCAGGGTGTCGACCCGGACCGGCTCGGCGTCCTCCAGCGGGTCGTCGTTCTGCACCCGGGAGAGGTCGATGAGCTCCTGGACCAGGTTGGTGAGGCGGGTGGCCTCGATCTGCATCCGGCCGGCGAAGCGGGTGACGGCCTCGGGGTCGTCGGAGGCGTCCATGACCGCCTCCGAGAGCAGCGAGAGCGCTCCCACCGGGGTCTTGAGCTCGTGCGAGACGTTCGCGACGAAGTCCCGGCGGACCGCCTCGATGCGGCGGGCCTCGGTGAGGTCCTCGACCAGCAGCAGCACGAGCCGGGATCCGAGGGGGGCGACCCGGGCGGAGACCGCGAGGGCCTCGCCGCGGCCGGTGCCCCGGCGCGGCAGGTCCAGTTCCACCTGCCGTATCTCCCCGTCCCGGCGGGTGTCCCGGGCCATGTGCAGCATCGGTTCCACCGCCAGCTTCCCGCCGCGGACCAGCCCCAGGGCGTACGCCGCCGAGCTGGCCTTGACCACCGCGTCGCCCTCGTCGAGGACCACGGCGGAGGAGCGGAGCACCGACAGGACGGTGTCCACGCCGGGCGGCAGCACGGCATTGATGTCGGGGCGCATGGAGCTCCGGGTGGGGCGGGCCTGGTCGCGCTCGCTCCAGCGGAACGCCAGCATCGCGATCACACCGGTGCACAACCCGGCGATCGCTGCAGCTGCGGCGACCGCCGCGTTCACGTCCATGCATCCAGGTTAAGCAGGCACGACGACACTTCCACAGCCGTTCGGGTGGCACCTCGAACACTCGTCGCCCAGAGTTCACCGTGACGACGGGGTTGATTCACTTGTGGTGCCGGAGTCCGTCGCGTCCGGGGCGCACCGTGAGAGCGTGGGGGCCGGAACCGAACGGATCCCCCCGGCCCTCTGGCATCAGGTAGGAAGGGAACACCCATGCGGGACGCGTACCACGAGGAACTGGACTCGATCGGGGAAGGCCTGGTCGAGATGGCCCGGCTGGTCGGTTCCGCGATCGGGCGGGCCACCACCGCCATGCTCGACGCCGATCTGAAGCTGGCCGAGAGCGTGATCGCGGCGGACCAGAAGGTCGACGACCTGCAGCACGACCTGGAGGCCCGGGCGATCGCGCTGCTGGCGCGCCAGCAGCCGGTGGCCACCGACCTGCGGATCGTCGTCACCTCGCTCCGGATGAGTGCCGACCTGGAGCGTTCCGGTGACCTGGCCCAGCACGTGGCCAAGCTGGCCCGGCTGCGCTTCCCCGACACGGCGGTGCCCCGGGACCTGCACGCGACCATTCTGGAGATGGGGCAGCTGGCGCAGCGCCTGATGGCGAAGGCGGCCGAGGTGATCATCACCAAGGACGTGGACCTCGCGCTCCAGCTGGAGCAGGACGACGACGAGATGGACCAGCTGCACCGCACGCTGTTCCAGCACCTGATGGACGACCGCTGGAAGCACGGCATCGAGACCGCGGTGGACGTGACCCTGCTGGGCCGCTACTACGAGCGGTTCGCCGACCACGCGGTGTCGGTGGCCAAGCGGGTGGTCTATCTGGTGACCGGCGAGCACGCGGACGAGCTCCAGGCGCCGACGGTGGTCGAGGGGGCCTGAACCGGGCGCCCGGGCGGGCCGGTTCTGCCTCGATGCGCCGTTGACGCGCCGCCTTCGGTGGGCATGAATGAGTCGATAGGCACGTACGCCCGCGAGGAGGAACCATGCCCGATTCCCCCGTTCCCATCACCCCGGAGCAGGAGCAGCAGCCGGCGGCGCAGAGCGAGCTGCTGCGGCTTCCCCTGCTGGCCGCCTGCGGGTGCGGCTCGGGCTGCGGCTGCGGCTGTCAGTCCGGCGCGCCGTGCCAGTGCGGCGGCTGAGGCCGCCTCCGGCAGCGCGAAGGGCCCCGACCGTCCCCGGTCGGGGCCCTTCGCACGCGTACGCCCCGCGGCGGCTCAGTGGCGCCCGGCGGGCGGCGGCGGAGACCAGCGGGCGGGCGGCTCCTGGCCCTCGCCGCTGAGACAGCGGGCCGGGAAGCGCCGATGCCACCAGGCCCCGGCCCGCCCGGCGTCCGGGCCGGCGCCGCGCCCGGGGTCCGGCTCGGCGCCTCGGTCGGGGTCCGGTCCCGGGTCCGGTCCCGGGTTCGGTCCCGGGTTCGGTCCCGGGTTCGGTCCCGGGTTCGGGTCGGCGCCGTGTTCGGCGTCCGGGTCGGGGTCCGGGTGCATGGGGAGGGTGGCGGCGAGGAAACGCCGGTCCCAGCGGTCGAGTTCCGGCTGCCGCAGACGCCGCAGACGCTCGCCGAGCAGCGGCCAGGCCCTGTCCAGCCAGTCCCGGCAGACGAGTTCGCCGTGGTACTCCCAGGCGAAGGCCGGGTCGAAGCCGGCCTCGACGTCCACGACCACCAGCCGCCAGCGGGCCAGCGCCTCGTCCAGGCCGCGGAACCCGGGCCCGGCCGCCTCGGCGGCCGCCCGCAGACGGCCGAGGTCCTCGGCCGTCAGCCGATCGTCCGTCACACGGTCGTCCGTCACACGGTCGTCCGTCACGCGGTCGTCCGTCACCCCGTCGCCGGCCACCCGTCCGTCAGCCGTGGAGTTCGAGCACACCGACCGTCTGACCGCCGCTGGTCTCCCCGGTGGGGCGGAACCCCAGCTTCAGATAGAACTCCTCGGGGCTGTGCTCCCCCGGCTCCCAGGTGGTGAACAGCCGCGTCCCGCCCCGACGCCGGATCTCCGCGGCCACCGCCTCCACCGCGAACCGGCCGTATCCGCGCCCCTGCTCCCCGGCCCCGATGTTCAGCCGCCAGAGCCCGCTGCGCCGGTCCTCGGGGTCCTTCTCCGGGTTCCACTGGATGTCCAGAAAGGCCATCAGGAACCCGACGAGCCGCTCCCCGTCGTAGACGAACCGCGGCCAGGCGGTCTCGCCCCACGCGTACGCCTCGGCCAGCGAGTGCGCGACCGGCTCGACGTTCTTCTCCTGCTCGGGCCGTATCCGGAGCGCGATCCCGGCCTCGACGTTCGCGGGGGTGATCTTCTCAAGGCGCAGTTCCATCCGCGCACGGTAACAACCCGGACCGCCCGTGCCCACGGAATATCCACGCCCGGGACGGGAACCGCGACGGCCGCCCCGACGCGCTCGCGACACGCGCTCCCGACACGCCCGGGCCCCGCACGGGGCATCCCTTCGGGTGGCGGCCATTTCGCGTAGGACACCCGACAGGCCGGTCCGTTCATCACACCGGTTTCGTCGAACACGGGAGTGAACGCGAACTCCGAGACGATTGCGAAATGTCCGTTTTGCGTAGAAAAGTCGCAATTGGATCCCCTGGGGGATCCCGAGTCGGCAAGGAGCGGTGCAGATGAATGCTCGTCGTCAGGCGAGAGCGCGCGCTGGGGGCGCATGGCTGGTGTGCGGAGCACTGGCATCACTGACCCTCGGGGCGGCGACCGCCCCGGCAGCGGCGGCTTCGGCCGCCCGGCACCAGGTGAAGGCCGCACCGCAGCAGGGCGCCGCGTTCCACCGCGAACCCTGTGGCAAGGACGACCCGCGGACGGCGGCGGGCGGTGGCGGCGAGAAGCACTGCGACGAGGGCACCCCCGGGCCGCGCGGCCCGAAGGGCGACACCGGACCGACCGGTCCCACCGGTCCGACGGGTCCGACCGGCCCCACCGGACCGACGGGTCCCACTGGTCCCACGGGCCCGACCGGTCCTACCGGCCCCACCGGACCGACCGGCCCGCAGGGACCCAAGGGCCACCCGGGCAAGAAGGGTGACACCGGTCCCACCGGCCCGCAGGGTCCCAAGGGGCACCCCGGCAAGCAGGGCGACACCGGACCCACCGGCCCGCAGGGCCCCAAGGGTGACACCGGAGTCCAGGGCCCCAAGGGCGACACGGGTTCCCAGGGACCAAAGGGAGACACCGGACCGCAGGGCCTCAAGGGAGACACCGGCTCCCAGGGACCCAAGGGAGACACCGGGGTTCAGGGCCCGAAGGGCGACACGGGCATCCAGGGCCCCAAGGGCGACACCGGCAACATCGGTCCCGCCGGCCCGGCCGGCCCCAAGGGCGACACCGGCTCCCAGGGTGCGAAGGGCGACCCCGGAGCCCAGGGCCAGAAGGGCGACACCGGCAACCAGGGGGCGGCCGGCCCGGCGGGCCCGGCCGGTATCGGCGGCCCGCCCGGACCGGGCGGCCCCGCGGGTCCCGCGGGCACGGCCGGCATCGGCGGCCCGCCCGGACCCGCCGGCCCGGCGGGCCCCGCGGGACCGGCAGGCCCCCAGGGCCCGGCCGGAAGCTCCGGACACGGCAAGCCCGGCCCCCAGGGTCCGGCAGGCCCGGCGGGTCCCGCCGGACCCAAGGGTGACAAGGGCGAGAAGGGTCCGAAGGGCCCGCGCGGCCCGCAGGGCAAGCCGGCCCACGGCTCCCACTCCGAACTGGAGGTCCGCCGGGTCGTCAACGTCAGCGCCCCGGTGCTCCCGGGTTCGACGGTGACCATCGAAGCGGTCTGCCCCCGCGGCTACTTCGTCACCGGCGGCGGGGCGACGCTCCGCAGCCCCGACCTGAACCTGCTGTGGGACAACTCCGGCGACGCCCAGAACTGGATCGCCTCGGTCACCAACACCCTGCCCGCCGGAACCACCGACCCCACGGCCGGCACCTGGGTCGCGGAGATCCACGCCCTCTGCGCCCGGCTCGACCACAAGAAGCCCGCCCACGCCGGACCCCACGCCGCGCGTTCCTGAGCACCCCGTCCCCACGAACGCCACGCACCGCACGCACACCACGAACCAGGAGTGAGAGTTGAGCATCCACCGCACCTCGGGACACCGCGCCGCCCGGCTGCGCCGCCCGGCCGCCATCGCCTCGGGTCTGACCGCCTCGCTGGCCTTCGCCCTGACCGGCCTCGCCACCCCGGCCTCCGCCGCCACGGCCTCCGGCGCCCCCGCGCCCGTAGTGGCCCTCGACCCGCCGCACCAGACCAAGGGCGGCTGTGACGACGACCGCCGGTCCGCGCCCCGCGGCGGCTCCGACGGCTGCCACGACAAGTCCCGCGGCATCAGCTACGAGCTGCAGTCCCGCACCATCGAGACCACGTTCACCGCGCTGCCCGGCGTCCCGCACAACGGCAGCCTCGCCTGCGACCCGGGCTGGCTGATCGACAGCGGCGGTGTGGACCTCGGCACCGTCGCTCCGCTGCTGGTCCTGCAGAAGTCCATCAAGGGCGTCAGCGAGTCCTGGGAGACCACGGTGCTCAACAACGACACCGTCTCGCGCACCTACGACGTGGCCATCGTCTGCAGCCGGCTGGTCGCCATCCAGTACTGACCCCGGGCCCCGGCCCCACGCGAAGGCCCCCCGCCCGCCGAAGACCGGCGGCCGGGGGGCCTCTGCTGTGCTGCTTCTTCTTCTGCTACTTCTTCTTGCCCTGGTTCTTGACGGCCTCGATGGCGGCCGCCGCGGCGTCCGGGTCGAGGTAGGTGCCGCCCGGGTTCAGGGGCTTGAACTCGGCGTCCAGCTCGTAGGAGAGCGGGATGCCGGTCGGGATGTTGAGGCCGGCGATGTCCTCGTCGGAGATCCCGTCCAGGTGCTTGACCAGCGCGCGCAGCGAGTTGCCGTGGGCGGCGACCAGGACCGTGCGGCCGGCGAGGAGGTCGGGGACGATGCCGTCGTACCAGTACGGCAGCATGCGGACGACGACGTCCTTGAGGCACTCGGTCTTCGGGCGCAGCTCCGGCGGGATGGTCGCGTAGCGCGGGTCCTCGGACTGGGAGAACTCGGTGCCGTCCTGGAGGGCCGGCGGCGGGGTGTCGTAGGAGCGGCGCCACAGCATGAACTGCTCCTCGCCGAACTCGGCGAGGGTCTGGGCCTTGTCCTTGCCCTGGAGCGCACCGTAGTGGCGCTCGTTCAGGCGCCAGGAGCGGTGGACCGGGATCCAGTGGCGGTCGGCGGCCTCCAGGGCGAGCTGGGAGGTGCGGATCGCGCGCTTCTGGAGGGACGTGTGGACCACGTCGGGCAGCAGGCCGGCGTCCTTGAGCAGCTCACCGCCGCGGACCGCCTCCTTCTCGCCCTTCTCGTTGAGATTGACGTCCACCCAGCCGGTGAACAGGTTCTTCGCGTTCCACTCGCTCTCGCCGTGACGGAGCAGGATCAGCTTGTACGGTGCGTCGGCCATGCGTACGAGCCTAATGGACGCGAGGGGCCGTCGCGCGCCTCGCCCGGGCGGCTTCCGGGACCCGTCCCGGGACCGGTCCCGGCCCCGTACGGACCTTCGCCGATTGACGTGGAGCGTCAATTGAGTAGCGCCGGAGCACCCCTGGACGTAACGTCCGAACAGCTATCACGCCGCTTACACCGCCAGGGGGATCCGTATGTCCGTCGCCACGTTGAGACGTGCCGCCCGGGAGACCGTGTCGGGTCTGCCGCGCGCGTTCTGGTGGCTGTGGGCGAGCACCCTGGTGAACCGGCTCGGGGCTTTCGTCGCCACGTTCATGGCCTTGTACCTGACCCTGGAGCGGGGCTATTCGGCCTCCTTCGCGGGACTTGTGGCCGCTTTGCACGGGCTGGGCGGGGTGATCTCCTCGCTGGCCGCCGGGGTGATGACGGACCGTCTGGGGCGGCGGCCGACGCTGCTGGCGGCGCAGGCCTCGACGGCGTTCTCGGTGGCGCTGCTCGGTTTCATGGAGCATCCGGCGGCGATCGCCGCGGTGGCGCTGCTGGTCGGTATGACCTCGAACGCCTCGCGTCCGGCGGTGCAGGCGATGATGGCGGACATCGTGCGGCCGGAGGACCGGGTGCGGGCCTTCGCCCTGAACTACTGGGCGATCAACCTGGGTTTCGCGGTGAGTGCGGCGGCGGCCGGGTTCGTGGCCGAGTACAGCTATCTCGCCGGGTTCCTGGGCGAGGCGGTGCTGACGCTGGTGTGCGCGGTGCTGGTGTTCGTGAAGCTGCCGGAGTCGCGGCCTGAGCGGATCGTGACGGGGGTCGCCGCGGAGCCGGAGGTGCGGCTGGGGACGGTGTTGCGGGACGGCCGTTACATGGGCGTGGTCGGGCTGTCCTTCCTGATCTCGCTGATCTTCACCCAGGGTTCGGTGGGGCTGCCGGTGGCGATGGGCGCGGCCGGGTTCTCGCCGGGCGACTACGGCCTGGTGATCATGGTGAACGGTCTGCTGATCGTGGTGCTCCAGCTGCCGGTCACCCGGTTCATCGAGCACCGGGACCCGCAGCGGCTGCTGGTGGTGTCGGCGCTGCTGGCCGGTTACGGGTTCGCGATGACGGCGTTCGCCGGATCGATCGGGGTGTACGCGCTGACGGTGTGCGTGTGGACGCTGGCGGAGATCGTGAACTCGCCGACCCAGATGAGCCTGGTGGTGCGGCTGTCCCCGGTGCACGGGCGGGGGCGCTACCAGGGCGTGTACACGATGTCCTGGGCGGTGGCCGCGCTGGTCGCGCCGCTGATGGCGGGGTTCGTGATCGACACGTACGGGGCCGGGTGGCTGTGGGGGGCCACCGGGGTGCTGGGGACGGTGGCGGCGGCCGGTTACTGGCTGCTGATGCGGGGGTTGGGTCCCGAGCCGAAGGCGTCCTCGGTGGTGGCCGAGACGTCCGCGGCGGCAGCGGCGGTGCCGGTGGAGGTCGTGCCGGTGGAGGCTCCGGCCACTCCGGGCGCGCCGGCCGGACCGGTGGTCACGGGGTCTGCGGCCGGGTGAGGTGCCGGAAGGCGTCCAGGTTGTACGTGGGCTCGCCCCGGGAGACCCGCCAGTCGTACTCGCGGCGGATGGCCGAGGCGAAACCCAGTTCCAGCAGGGTGTTGAAGGCGCCGTCGGCGGCTTCCAGGACGGTGCCCAGGATCCGGTCCAGTTCCTCCGGGGTGATCACCGCCAGGGGGAGCCGGCCGACCAGGTAGATGTCGCCGAGCCGGTCGATGGCGTAGGCGAGGCCGCCGTAGAGCTTGAGGTTGCGTTCCAGGAGCCAGCGGTGGACCCCGGTGTCGTTCTCGTCGGGGTGCCGGATGACGAAGGCGTTGACGGACAGCGAGTGGCGGCCGACCCGCAGGGAGCAGGTGGTCGACAGCTTGCGGGTGCCGGGAAGTCTGACCACGTACGACCCGGGTTCGGGGGATTCCCACTCCAGCTCGCCGTCGGTGAGGACGCCCTCGATGACCGCCTGGTGGTCCGGGTGATCAGCCATGGTGGGAGCGTACGCGACGGCGGTGGTCGTGCATGGCCGCGGTGTAGACCTCGGCGGTGCCGGCGGCGGCGGTGTCCCAGCCGAAGGACTGGGCGTGCCGGGCGGCCTCGCGGCCCATCCGGTCGGCGAGGGAGGGGTCGTCGGCGAACCGCTGGAGGCGGGCGGCGTAGTCCGCCGGGTCGTGGCCGGGGACCAGCATTCCGGTGACTCCGTCGGCCACGGCCACGGGCAGTCCGCCGACCGCGGCGGCGACCACGGGGGTGCCGGCGGCCTGGGCCTCTATGGCGACGAGTCCGAAGGACTCGCTGTAGGAGGGCATGACCAGGACGGAGGCGGCGCGGAACCAGTCGGCGAGGCCGTCCTGTGCCACCGGGGGGTGGAAGTGGACGAGGTCGGCGATGCCGAGCCGGGCGGCGAGCTTCTGGAGTCCCTCCGGCTTGGCGAGTCCGCTGCCGCTGGGGCCGCCGACCACCGGGACGAAGAGCCGGGAGCGGAGTGAGGGGTCGCGGTCGACCATCACGGCGACGGCGCGGAGCAGGATGTCGGGGGCCTTGAGGGGCTGGATGCGGCCGGCGAAGAGCGGGATCAGGGCGTCCTGCGGGAGCCCGAGGCGGGCGCGGGCGGCGGCCCGGCCGTCGCCGGCGGTGAACCGGTCGAGGTTGACGCCGGGGTGCACGACGGCGACCTTGGCGGGCTCGGCCTCGTAGTACCTGACGAGCTCGTCCGCCTCCTCGGCGGTGTTGGCGATGAGGCGGTCTGCGGCGTCGACGATCTGGGTCTCGCCGATCACGCGGGCGGCCGGTTCGGGGGTGTCCCCCTCGGCCAGCGCCGCGTTCTTGACCTTGGCCATGGTGTGCATGGCGTGGACGAGGGGGACGCCCCAGCGTTCGGCGGCGAGCCAGCCGACGTGTCCGGACAGCCAGTAGTGGGAGTGGACGAGGTCGTAGTAGCCGGGGCGGTGCCCGGCCCAGGCCTGCATGACCCCGTGGGTGAAGGCGCAGAGCTGGGCGGGCAGCTCCTCCTTGGCGAGGCCCTCGTAGGGGCCGGCGTCCACGTGCCGGACCAGGACCCCGGGGGCCAGCTGCACGGTGGGCGGCAGGCCGCCTTCGGTGGCCCGGGTGAAGATCTCCACCTCGATGTCGATGGCGGCGAGGCGTTTGGCCAGTTCCACGATGTAGACGTTCATGCCGCCGGCGTCGCCGGTGCCCGGCTGGTGCAGCGGGGAGGTGTGGACGCTGAGCATGGCCACCCGGCGCGGCCGGCGGTGGTGGCCGAACTCCGGCAGGCGCAGCCGGGGCGGTTCGTACCGGGAGAGGCGGCCGGCGGTTCGCCTGCCTCCGAGCCGGGATACGTACTGGCTCAAGGGAGCAGTCCTCTCGGTCGGGGGCGACGGCACGTCTGACGGAGGGCCCGCGGAGCGGTCCTCGATGCAGTGCAACGGAGGGGGACCCGTTCCGCATTCCGCGCCGGACGGATTTGCTCTGCTTTTCTCTGCGGGCCGTCGGGTTTTCCTGCGGTCCGGGCGTTCCGTTTACCCTCGGATCATGAGTTCCCGCCCGTCCGTGCCGAGCCGGTCCGCCCGTCCGGTGGGCACGGTGACCCGCGGGACGACCAATCCGAACCGGTTGCGCCGGATGGACCGCTGGATCGCGGCGGTGCACGGTCCGGCGCTGCGCCGGGCGGAGTCCCCGGTGGCCGTGGACCTGGGGTACGGGGCGGCGCCGTGGACGGCGGTGGAGCTGCTGGGGCGGCTGCGGACGGCGGTGCCCGGGGTGCGGGTGGTGGGGATCGAGATCGAACCGGCCCGGGTGGCGGGCGCGAAGCCGTACGAGCGGGAGGGGCTGTCCTTCCGGCACGGCGGGTTCGAGGTGCCGCTGGCGGGCGGGGAGCGGCCGGCGCTGATCCGGGCGGCGAACGTGCTGCGGCAGTACGACGAGGAGCGGGTGGCCGAGGTGTGGGCCCGGCTGTGCGGGCGGCTGGCGCCGGAGGGGCTGCTGGTGGAGGGGACCTGTGACGAGATCGGGCGGCGGCACGTGTGGGTGGCGCTGGGTCCGGAGGGGCCCCGGACGGTGACGTTCGCGACCCGGCTGGGGTCGCTGGAGCGTCCTTCGGACCTGGCGGAGCGGCTGCCGAAGGCGCTGATCCACCGGAACGTGCCGGGTGAGCCGGTGCACGCGTTCCTGCGGGACTTCGACCGGGCGTGGGCGGCCGCGGCGCCGTACGCCTCGTACGGTGCCCGGCAGCGGTGGATCCGGACGGCGCGGGCGCTGGCCGGGGACTGGCCCCTGGCGGACGGGCCGGGGCGTTGGCGGCAGGGTGAACTGACGGTGCGCTGGGAGGCCTTGCGGCCGGCGGGGTGAATCGGGCGGGGTGGGGAACGGGGGGCGGGGTCCGCGCGTTGGGGTTGGGGGGAACGGGCGGGGTGCCTGGGGGCGGCCTGGGGGTTGTCCACAGAGGGTGTCGGAATTCACCCGGGCATGGCACCATCCCGAAGGCGATGGAAAGTTACTGATGAATAGTCAGATTTGCTGTGCGGGCAGATCTGCGGTGTGTCTGGGGGGACCATGAACCGACGGCGACGCGGCGGCATCACGCTGACGCTGCTCTGCGCGACGGCGCTGCTGTGCGCCGGGGCGGTGTCCCCGGCCTTCGCGGCCCCGGCTCCGCAGCCCCCGGTGAAGTCGCTGGAACAGGTCCGCACGGAGATCGAGGGGCTGTACCGGCAGGCCGGGACGGCCACCGACGCGTACAACCAGGCCGAGGCCGACACCGCGCGGCAGTCCGACCAGATCGTGTCGCTGGCCAAGCGGATCGTGGCCGGCCAGGAGCGGATCGCCGCCCTGAAGAACCAGGTGGGGGCCGCCGCCCGCGCCCAGTACCGGTCGGGCGGGCTGCCGCCGGGGGCCAGCCTGGTGATGAGCCCCGACCCGGCCCGCTTCCTGGACGGGGCCGACCGGCTGCGGCAGGGCGAGAAGGCCACCGCGGGAGTGCTCGCCGAGCTGAACCGCACCCAGGGCGATCTGGAGCAGTACGCCAAGGACGCCACCACGCACTGGCAGGCCCTGGAGGCCAACCGGGTCAAGCAGGAGGCGGCGAAGAAGGAGATAGAGGCCAAGATCAAGGCCGCCGAGGAGCTGGAGAGCAAGCTGGAGGCCGAGGAGAAGGCCCGGCTGCTCCAGCTGGAGCAGGATGCCCAGTACCGCGCCCAGAAGGACTGGCTGGACACCGGCGCGATCCGGGACGCCAAGGGCACGGCCACCGAGGCCGGGCAGCGGGCGGTGCGGTTCGCCACCGCGCAGATCGGCAAGCCGTACGAATGGGGGGCCGAGGGTCCGGGCTCCTTCGACTGCTCCGGTCTGACCTCGAAGGCCTGGCTGGCGGCCGGTCTGAACATCCCGCGGACCTCGCAGGAGCAGCTGCGCCGGCTGACCAAGGTGCCGGTCAAGGACATGCGGCCCGGCGATCTGATCATCTACTTCGCCGACGCCAGCCATGTCGCCCTGTACATAGGGGACGGCGCGATGGTGCACGCCCCCCGGCCGGGCCGGGACATCACCGTGGCGGGCGCCGGCTCCATGCCGATCAAGGCAGTGGTCCGGCCGGACTACGGGGCGTAGCCACACCCTTCCGGAAGGCTTCCGGAGGGTCCGCGGAGGAGCTCCGGAGGGCCCTCGGAGGCGGTCCGACTACCGAGACGAGGGCCCCGGCCGGCGTGATGTGCGTCATCCCGTCACCTGCGGCTGACCAGCGACTTCGCCCGGGATAGGGCATATGCCGGTGGCCCGTGAGGGGGCTGGCATTCCGTCGTCGCGGAAAGGCCCGCTAGGGTCGGCACGCAGCGAGCGCAGCGCAGCCTCGGGGGGAGGGAAGGGAACCGAGACGATGACCGTACCCGTACCGCGGCAGAGGGACACCCCGGCCGCGGAGAGCGGTCCGCCCGGCATACCCCCGCAGGCGCTGACACTGCTGGTGATCGAGGACGATCCGTCCGGCGGCCTCACCGTCCCGGAGATCCTGGACGCCGACGGCCAGCGCATCCGCATCCGCACCGCGCGCAACCTCACCGAGGCCGCCCGGCTGCTCACCCACGACGTGCACTGCATCCTGCTGGACCTCAGCCTCCCCGGTGCGCCCCGCCGCCCCGGCCATCCGGCCGCCCCCGCCCACCCGGGCGCCGCCCCCGCCCCGAACCCGGGCGGTCCCGGCGCGGGCGCGGGTGCCGTCCTGGAGACCGAGACCGACGAGCTGGCCACCCTCCGCCAGGTGCTGCGGATCGCCCCGCGGCACGCCGTGCTCGTGCTGACCGCCGAGGCGGACGCCGACCGGGCCGCCGAGGCCGTCCGGGTCGGCGCCCAGGACTTCCTGTTCCGGGACGAGCTGGACGGCCGGCTGCTGAGCCGGGCCATCCGGTACGCGGTGGAGCGCAAGCGGGCCGACATCGCCCAGTACAAGCTGGCGGAGTCCCGGCTGCGCGCCCAGGAGAACGCCCGGCTGGAGCGCGGCCTGCTGCCCACCCCGCTGCTGGAGGGGGCCGATCTCCGCTTCGCCGCCCGCTACCGGCCCGGCCGCAGCCGCGCCCTGCTCGGCGGGGACTTCTACGACACCGTCCGCACCCCGGACGGCACCGTCCACGCGATGATCGGGGACGTCTGCGGGCACGGCCCCGACGAGGCCGCGCTCGGGGTGGAGCTGCGGATCGCCTGGCGCGCCCTGACCCTGGCCGGGCTGTGCGGGGACGACCTGCTCGCCACCCTCCAGGAGGTGCTGGAGGTGGAGCGGCCCTGCGAGGAGATCTTCGCGACGCTCTGCACGGTGGACATCTCCCCGGACGGCCGCCGGGCCGGGCTCTGCCTGGCCGGCCATCCGGCCCCGCTGATCACCCGCCCGGGGCGGCCCGCCCGACTGCTGCCCTACGAGAACAGCGGCCCGGCACTGGGCCTGCTGCCGCGGGCCCGCTGGCCGCGCCGCCAGGTGGAGCTGGGCGGCGCCTGGAGCCTGATGCTGTACACCGACGGCCTGATCGAGGGCCGGATCGGCGAGGGACGCGAGCGGCTGGGCCAGGACGGCATGGTCGAGATGATCAACCGGCACCTGGACCGGGGGCTGCGCGGCGAGGCCCTGCTGGAGGCCGCCGTCACCGAGGCCCGCCGGCTGAACGGCGGCGAGCTCACCGACGACGTCGCCGTGGTCCTGCTGGACCGAGCGGAACGCACCGCCGCCCCCTGACCGGGGGCGGGGCGGGGTCTGCGGGATCGGCGGGATCGGCGGGATCGGCGGGATCGATGCCGGCCCGGGCCGGGCCCAGGTCAGCGGTTGCCGTTGTACGGCCCGTACGGACCGTCGCTGCTGCTGCCGCCGCGCCGACCGCCGCCGCCACCGGAGCCGGTGACCCGCTTCAGGGCCGGCTTGACGTCCACCATGAAGACGATGGAGGCGATCAGGCCCGCGATCTGGAGGAACAGCATCCCCAGGAACGCGTCGACCAGCACGGTGATGCCGAGGATCACCAGCCAGAAGGTCTTGGTCTGCTTGTCCGCCGCCCGGTAGGCGTCCTCCCGCGCGAGCAGGGCGAACCCGAACGCGATCACGGCGAGGGCGAGCATGGCGAGCCCCAACAACCCCACGAAGGAATTGAACCCCTGAATCAACATGCCCTCTACCGCCTCACGCCGTCCTTGGCCGCTGTCCGTTCCACGCTACCGACAGAACGGACCGGACACCCGGTAGGTGCCCGGTCCGGCCGGTCGTCACTCCGCCGGGGCCTCCGCCGGGGCCTCGGCCGCCGCGGGGGCCGCCTTCTTCGCGGCCGGCTTGCGCGCGCCGGTCTTCTTCGCGGCGGGCTTCGCGGCCGTCTCCGGGCCGGGCTCCGGCTCGGTGACCTCGACGAACTCGGCGACGGTGCCCTCGGCGGCGGCCTCCTCGGCCGACTCCCCGCGCCAGGTCCGCACGGTCTGCTCGCCGTGCTCGGCGACCTTGTCGTAGGTCTCCTTGGCCCGCACCGCGTACTCGGCGGCCACGCCGACCCCGCGCAGCGCCAGGTCCTGGGCGGTCTCCCCGAGCTTCTTCGCGTCGATCTTCTTCGGGTCGATGGACCCGATCACCCCGACGACCTTGGCGGCGACCGCCTCCAGGTCCTCCTTGGCCCGCTCCTGCACGGCCTTGGGGTCGGTGTTGCGCACCGCCTCGATCCGCGCCGGGGCCTCGGCGCGCAGCTGCTCGATCAGCCCCGGCACCTTCCTGGCCTGCTGCACGGCCAGATCGGCGGTGCCGGCGGCGAAGTAGAGCGGGGTCGGGTCGGTCAGGGTCTTCTTCAGGTCATCGGCGATGGCCATGTGTGCCGGTCCTCCCGGATCGCGTGTCATGGGGTGTCGGCGGGGACCTCGGCCTCGCCGAGCGCGTTCTCCTTGCGGAACGACTCGTAGATCTGGAGCAGCACCTGCTTCTGCCGCTCGTTGATGGAGGGGTCGCCGAGGATGACGGCCCGCGTCTCCACCTCGTCCCGGTCCCGCTCGTCGAGCATGCCGGCCTGCACGTACAGCGTCTCCGCGGAGATCCGCAGGGCCTTGGCCAGCTGCTGCAGGATGTCCGCGCTCGGCTTGCGCAGCCCGCGCTCGATCTGACTGAGGTACGGGTTCGACACCCCTGCCGCGTCGGCCAGCTGCCGCAGCGAGAGCTGCGCCTGCCGGCGCTGCTCCCGCAGGTACTCGCCGAGATTCCCGACGTTCAGGGATGCCATGCCCCGATCCTCCCCCAGCTTGCTAACTTTTGCAAGCAGTCGCTTGCAAAAGCTCCCACCGGTCGGAAGGGCAGGGCGCTGGACTCCTGCCGGACCGTTCCGAGCGGCGACCACCGTGAAAATCACTGGCGGCGGCGAGGCCCGGGCAGAAGGCTCTCGGCGTGACACTTCACGAGAACGAGATCCCCGTGGATGAGGCCGTCGTCCGCTCGCTGCTGCGGGAGCAGCGACCGGAGTGGTCCGCCCTTCCGATCGCACCGGCCGGCGAGGGCACCGACAACAGGATGTACCGGCTCGGCGACCGGCTGCTGGTGCGGCTGCCGCGTACCCCGGACAACGCGAAGGCCGTGCGCAAGGAACAGACCTGGCTGCCGCGGCTGGCGCCGCACATCCCCTGTCGCATCCCCGAGCCGGTGCACGCCGGCACCCCGAGTTCCTCGTTTCCGCTCGCCTGGTCGGTGTACCGCTGGATCGACGGCGATGAACCCGGCCCGGGATCGGTCACCGATTGGCCCGCCTTCGGGGCCGACCTGGCGGCGGTCGTGCGAACCCTGCACTCCACCCCCCTCATGGGAGCCACTCGCCAGGGCGAGCTCAGCTGGTACCGCGGAGGTGGCCTGCGAGCCTGTGACCGGTGGGTCGGCGAAAGCTTCGACGACTGCCGGATGATCGAGGGCCTCGACCTCGACGTCGCGCACCTGCGAGACCTGTGGAAGGGTGCGCTCGCCTTGCCCGAGCCATCCGGCCACCAGGTATGGCTTCACGGGGACCTCAAACCCGGCAACCTCCTGGTACAGCAGGGAAAGCTGCACGCGGTCATCGACTTCGGCGCCCTCTCGGTCGGCCTCCCCGATGCCGAGCACTCGCCTCTCTGGGACCTTCCCCCCGGGGCCCGACAGGCCTACTGGGACGCCATGAGCCTCGACCACGAGACCTGGCTGCGCGCCCGGGCGTGGGCCATAGCCGTCGGGGTCAGCGGAGTGTCGTACTACTGGGCCACCTATCCCGCCTTCGTCGACGAATGCCTCTCGCGCCTCCGCGCGATCCTGGAGGCTGCCGACGACCGGTGACGGCTGTCGCTGCGCGTCACACGGGCGGGCGGGTGGTCAGGTGAGGGGGCGGCGGCCGGTGACCACCGTGGCGGACCACTCCTGCGAGGACTCGGCGTGGACCGAGAGGCCGGCGGAGGCCATCGCCGAAGCCGTCGACGGGGACTGCCGGGCACTGGTCTCGATCAGCAGACGGCCCCCCTCGGCCAGCCAGGACGGCGCGCCCTCGGCGACCCGGCGCTGGACCGCGAGGCCGTCCGGGCCGCCGTCCAGGGCCGTCCGCGGCTCGTGCTCGCGGGCCTCCGCCGGCAGCAGCGGGATCGAACCGGTCGGCACGTAGGGGGCGTTCACCACCAGCAGGTCCACCCGGCCGCGCAGCTCCTGCGGCAGCGCCGCGTACAGGTCGCCCCGGTGGGCGCGGCCGCCGTACGGGGCGATGTTGCGGCGGGCGTAGCCGAGGGCCACCGGGTCGATGTCCGCGCAGTGCAGCTCGGTGCCCGGCACGGCCGCGGCGACGGCGGCGCCCACCGCGCCCACCCCGCAGCACAGGTCCACCACCAGGGCGCCCGGCCGGGCCAGCCCGGCCGCCTCCCGGACCAGGAACTCGGTGCGGCGGCGCGGCACGAAGGCGCCTTCGCCGACCGCCATCCGCAGTCCGCAGAACTCCGCCCAGCCGACCACGTGCTCCAGCGGCCGGCCGGCCGCCCGCAGCTCCACCAGCCGGGCCAGATCGGCGCCCTCGGCGGCCGCCGCGCGCAGCAGCTCCGCCTCCTCCTCGGCGAAGACACAGCCCGCGGTGCGCAGCCGGTCCACCACCCAGTCCGTCGCCGGATCCGTCACCCGGTCCTCCCTCACGTCGTCTCTTCGCGTTCCGTCCATCCTGCCGGGACCGGTCGGCCGCCCCGCACCCGGCGGCGCGCCCCGCGGGCCAGCCTGCGGGCCCCGGCCGGGGAGCGGTCCACGATCGGGGCGATCTCCTCGAAGGGCATCCCGAACACGTCGTGCAGCACGAACGCCAGCCGTTCCCCCGGCTCCAGGTGTTCCAGTACGACGAGCAGGGCGGGCCCCAGCGCGTCGGTGACCTCCGCCGTGTCCGTGGGGTCCGCAGGGGCCGCCGTGTCCATGGGCTCCTCCCCCTCGGCGGGCCGCGACGCCGGTCCGGCGCGGCGGGCGCGCAGCCGGTCCAGGCAGACCCCGGCCAGCACCGTGGTCAGCCAGCCGTCCAGGGCCCGGGACCCGTGCCCG
This sequence comes from Streptomyces sp. NPDC033845, assembly GCF_055576225.1. Taxonomy (NCBI): domain Bacteria; kingdom Bacillati; phylum Actinomycetota; class Actinomycetes; order Kitasatosporales; family Streptomycetaceae; genus Streptomyces; species Streptomyces sp. NPDC033845. The sequence goes on from NZ_JBVIRI010000005.1 coordinate 480,673, forward strand.
GGGGCGTCGGCCAGCAACGCCCGGGCCTCCCGGACCGCCTGCTCCGCCTCGGCCGGGGAGCCGAGCATCCGCCGGGCCACGGCCCGCAGCCGGGTCCGCCGCTCCTCGAAGCGGGCGGCCAGGAATTCCCTTTCGGCCAGGTCGCGTTCGGTCGATGAGTTCATGGCCTGCTGACGGATCGACGGACGGCGATGTGACCGCCGGCCGGATCCCCGCGAGGGCCCCCGGCCTAGAAGATGTCCGGGCACCAGGGGCGGCGGGCGGTGCGGAACACGGCGTCCGCGAGGGCCGCGGCGCCGGGCCTGACCTCCCGGAGCCGGCCGAGGGCCGCCAGCCGGACCGCCGAGCCGTCGCCGAGGTAGAGCGTGCCGAGTTCGGCGGCGCCGAGGACCAGGTCCGGTTCGGCCCCGGTGCGTTCGCAGCTGCCGGCGCCCGCGTCCAGGAGGTAGCGGCCGCCCGCCGGGCCCGCCGGGTCCTCTACCTCCAGCACCAGCCGGCCCGGCACCTCGTACGTCCGCGCCTCCAGGGCCCGTACGACGTCCAGCGGCCGGAGCCAGAAGAAGTCCGCGCAGAGCAGGGTGCGGGCCGAGCGGGGGTCGGGGAGCAGGTGCGGGAGGAGGTCGTCGGGGGCGCGGCGGCCGGTGCGGACCTTCAGCACCCAGTCGATGGAGCACAGGAAGTGCCACAGGGCCCGTTCGGCGGCCGGGGTGGCCGCCAGCAGATCGGTGACCTGGACCGTGTTCAGGGGGACCTTGGCCTCGGTCCAGTGGCCGTCGGCGTGGTAGGCGGCCAGGCCCTGCACCTCGCCGTCGGCCGAGCGGTGGACGGCGAAGTGCTTCGGCTTGTAGGGCCGCGAGTCGAGGGTTTCGAGTCCGGTCTCCACGGACCACCAGCGGTCGGTGCGGCCGACCGTGCCGGGTATCCGGGCGCGCACCCGCTCGTGCAGGGCGGGGCCCAGCCGGCGGACCTCGGCCGCGTCCACCAGGTCGATCCGGCCGCCGTCCCCGGGCCCCGACCAGCGGGGGTCGAGTCCGGTGCGGGGGACGTCGACCTCCCACTCCATGACGGTGGTGGCGGGCCCGAAGCCGTACCGGCCGTAGATCGGGTACTCGGCGGCGATCAGGGTGGCGACGGCGTCCCCGCGGGCCTCGGCGGCGGCCAGTTCCCGGGCCATCATCCGGGTCAGCAGCCCGCGCCGCCGGTGGGTGGGCAGCACGGAGACGTTGGTGACGGCGCAGGCCGGCAGCCGGGCGCCGCCGGGGACCGTCAGTTCCTGCGGGAAGGTCCGGAAGGTGGCCACGCAGCCACCGGTGGCGGGGTCGAAGGCGCCGACCGTGCGGGACAGGTCGTTGTACTTGAGCCGCTGGGCGAGGTCGCCGTCCGTGACCTCGGAGGGCGAGAGGAATCCGGTCTGCACGGTGCTCAGCCAGGAGGCCAGTTCGGCTTCGGTGACGGTACGGATGGCGATGGCGTCGTCGGCAGCGGTCATGACGGGTCACGCTAGTCGGCGGCACCGGATGCGTCGCCCGAATTACGCCGACGCCCCTGGGCCGCCGTCGCTCCGGAAGAGACGGCCTAGGCCAGCAGGTCGTCCACCTGGGCCTCGCCCTCCCGGTACCGGCGGGTGATCTCGGCGCTGCAGTCGTCGGCGGTGCGCTGGAGCTGCTGGCGGCGCCGGGAGACCTGCTTCTCGTACCGGACCAGCCGGCCCATCGCGTCGTGCAGTTCGGCATCGGTGCGGGCGGCCAGGTCGGAGAGTTCCACATCGGCCAGCATCTCGGCGGCCAGCAGCCGGTACTCCTCGTTCTGCGGGGTGCCGAGGGTGACGTGCCGGGCGGAGGCGCTGCGGCTGGAGGGGGCGTCGGTGAGGATCTCCGAAAGCCGGTCCGCGACGGCCGCCGGCACCCCGGGCCCCTCCTGGTCGGTGCGCCGGGCGAGTTCGGCGCGGAGGATGTCGATGCGTCCGTGCAGCAGCCGGCGGATGTAGCTGAGGTCCGCCTCGTCGCACTGGGCGCTCCGGCGCAGGGTCCGCAGGTCCGGCAGCCCCAGCCCCGTGACGCTCGGGGCACCGGGGGCGCCGGGGATTCCCGGGGAGCCGGGGGCCGGTGGGGCGTCCGTGGAGCGCTGTGCGGGCGGCCGGACCGCCGCCGACACCGACGACACCGGGCCCGCGCCCGCCGCCCCGGCCGAGGCCGCTGAGGTACCAGAAGTATTCATACGAACGTGTCCGTCCCCTCGACCGGTGCCCATCGGGCACCGCCTCCGTGCATCGTGCCACTGTCGGCGGGGCCGGTGCAGGCCCAGTCCACCCGATCGGCCCCGGACGGGTGCACGCCTGGTACACAGGTGGTATGCGAGCAGTGGTGCAGAGGGTGGACGGGGCGAGCGTGGTCGTCGCCGGGGAGACGGTCGGCGAGATCGTCGGCGAGGGGCTGTGCGTCCTGGTGGGGGTGACCCACGAGGACACCCCGGAGAAGGCGGCCCAGCTGGCCCGGAAGCTGTGGTCGGTGCGGATGCTGGAGGCCGAGAAGTCGTGCAGCGACATCGGCGCCCCGCTGCTGGTGATCAGCCAGTTCACGCTCTACGGGGACGCCCGCAAGGGCCGCCGCCCCACCTGGAACGCGGCCGCGCCCGGCCCGGTGGCCGAGCCGCTGGTCGACGAGGTGGTGGCGCGGCTGCGGGAGCTGGGCGCGACGGTGGCGACGGGCCGGTTCGGCGCGGAGATGCGGGTCTCGCTGACCAACCAGGGCCCGTTCACCCTCGTCATCGACATCTGAGCGGCGCCCGGAGGGGGAACCGCCGGAACCGCCCTACGGGGCGACCACGACCTCCTGCGCCGCCGCCGTGTTCCCGGCCAGCAGCGGGGCGTCCAGCGGAACGTTCCGCTTGACCAGCGCCAGCGCGATCGGGCCGAGCTCGTGGTGGCGCACCGCCGTGGTCACGAAGCCCAGCTGCCGGCCCTCCGGCCCGTCGGCGGCCAGCCGTACGGGGGTTCCGTGCGCCGGCAGCAGCACCTCGGAGCCGTCCAGGTGCAGGAACACCAGCCGGCGCGGGGGCTTCCCCAGGTTGTGGACCCGGGCCACCGTCTCCTGGCCGCGGTAGCAGCCCTTCTGGAGGTGCACCGCGCTGCCGATCCAGCCCAGCTCGTGCGGGATGGTCCGGTGGTCGGTCTCCAGGCCCAGCCGCGGCCGGTGCGCCTCCACGCGCAGCGCCTCGTAGGCGAGGAGCCCGGCGGCGGGGCCGTGGGCGGCCGCGAACTCCTCGATCTCCGCGCGCGGCAGGAACACGTCCCGGCCGGCCGGGGTCTCCCGGACCGCGTGGCCCCCGGGGAGCTCGGCGATGGATCCGGCGGGCAGGTGGACCACCGCGAACTCGTCGGTGCGGTCGGCGACTTCCACCCGGTAGAAGAACTTCATCGACTCCAGGTAGGCGATCAGGTCCTTCTGGGTGTCCGGCTCCACGTGCGCCCAGACCGTCTCGCCGTCGTCGACCAGGTACAGGGCGTGCTCGATGTGGCCGTTGGCCGACAGGATCAGCGCCTCGGTGGCCCGGCCGGGGGGGAGTTCGGTGAGGTGCTGGGTGAGCAGCAGGTGCAGCCAGCTGAGCCGTTCCGGCCCGGTGACCGTGACGACTCCGCGGTGCGAGAGGTCGACGAAGCCGCGGCCGTCCGCGAGCGCGCGCTGCTCTCCGTAGAGCTCTCCGTAGTGGGCGGCGACGCCTGCGTCACGGCCTTCGGCCGCCACCGCACCGGGCAGATGAAGCAAAGGGCTGGTCATGGGCCAAGCCTACGACCGCGCTGGGACTGCCCGCCCGGGTGCCCGGCGGAGTGCCCGGATCAGTGCTCGGCGGGGTGCTCCGCGGGGTGCTCGGCGGGGTGCTCGGCGGAGCACTTCCGGCAGCGCCCGAAGATCGCGAAGTGCTTCATGTCGGTCTGGAAGCCGAAGGTGGAGCTGAGCTTGGCGATGAACTCGGCGGCGACGTCCTGCTCGGCCTCGATGACCGCCTGGCAGTCCCGGCAGACCAGATGGATGTGGTGGTGCCGGTCGGCGAGGTGGTAGGTGGGGGCACCGTGCCCGAGATGGGCGTGCGAGACCAGTTTGAGCTCCTCCAGGAGCTCCAGGGTCCGGTAGACGGTGGAGATGTTCACCCCGGCGGCGGTCTTGCGGACCTCGGCGAGGATCTCGTCCGGGGTGGCGTGCTCCAGGGCGTCCACCGCCTCCAGGACCAGCTGGCGCTGCGGGGTCAGCCGGTAGCCCCGCGCCCGCAGGTCGGTCTTCCAGTCGGTGCTCGCCACCCGGCCAGTGTATGCGGGAGAGGGGGGCCGCGGCGCTCCGCGGTCCCCCCTCTTCGTCCTACGCCGTGCTCCGGCTCCGTCTCCGTCAGCGGAAGAAGGCGATGCCCTCGTCCGGCAGGTCGGGGAGGTTGCGGGCCATCTCGGCGACCTCCTCGGGGGTGACGACCTTCTTCAGCTGCGCCGACATGTACGGGCGGAGCTCGACCTCCGGGGTGGCCTTCTCGCCCACCCACATCAGATCGCCGTGGACGTAGCCGTAGAGGCGCTTGCCCCCGCTGTACGGGCCGGAGGCCGCGGTCCGGGCGACGGCGTCGGTGGCCAGGTCGATCTGCGGCTTCTGGTCCGCCAGCTCGCCGTACCAGATCTCGACGACGCCCTGGTCGCGGACCATGACGATCTCGACCTTGCGGTCCTTGTCGATGCGCCAGTAACCGGTCTCCGACTCAAGGGGCCGGACCTTGTTGCCCTCGGTGTCCAGCACCCAGGTGCGCGAGACGTACTCCAGGAAGTCCCGGCCGTCGTGGCTGAAGACGACCTCCTGGCCGAAGTTGCACTTCTCCTCACCGGGGAAGTCGAAGACGCCCGCGCCCTCCCAGGTGCCGAGGAGGAAGGCGAGGGGGACGAGGCCCGGGTTCAGGTCGGACGGGATCTGGATCATGAATGGCTGCTCAGGCGATCTGTGGGAGGGGTTGGTGAACCGGAGGTCAGCGCTGGCCCTGGTAGAGCTTCGCGACGGCCAGCGCGGTGAAGGCGAGGACGCCGACGGCGACCAGGACCAGCAGGGAGGTGAAGACTGCCTCAAGCACGGGGTGCTCCTCGGAGGGGTCGGTTCGGGTGGCTACGGGGCCGGCCCCCAGCCTACTGGCCCGGGGCCCGGGCCACTCTGCGAGGTGCCCCGTAGGTGGTCCCGCGGCCCCGCGGCTACCCGAGCAGCTGGTTCTGCAGGATCACCGTCTGGTGGAAGGGCACGGCGTCCGGCTCGGCCCCCTTGCGGGACTGGAGCACCACGGCCTGGATGTCCCCGGACCGCAGACAGGCGGCGCGGACGGTCTCCGGGCCGGCGGCCGGCGGCGTCTCCCGGAAGACCTGGACCTCGGTGTCCCGGCTGCCGGGGAGCCCGCGGCCGCCGGTTGCCCCTTCGGCCTCCAGGGCGGCCTTCCAGCCCTCGTCGTCGGACAGCGCGGCCTCGCCCACCGGGGCCAGGTGGTAGCCGCAGCCGCTGAAGGCGTCCACGAAGGCGGAGCTGTGGAAGCGCAGCAGATAGATCCGGGTACGGGTGCCGTCGGGGGTGGTCCAGCCACGGCCGGTGATTCCGCGCAGCGCCTCGTCCCGCAGCTGCTCCCGCAGGCCAGGGCGGGAGTCCTGCCCGTACTCGGCGAGGAGGGCCTCCGGAGTGACCGTGCCGTCGCGCCCGGTCTTCAGCGTCGTGTCGGGTGCGGCTCCGGCCGGGGGCGGCAGCAGCAACCGGGACAGGGAGGCGTAGTGGACGCCGTCCGGGTTGTCCCTGGCGAAGGGCAGCGGAGCGCCCTTGGGCAGCACCGGCTTGCGGAGCTCGGGGTAGGCCCAGCGGCCGTCCGGTTCGGTGGCCAGGCCCGGGACGTCGGTGCGCTCCCGGCCGGTGATCTCGTACCCGACCGCCGTGGCCGCGCTCGCGAAGACGAGGAGGGCACCGGTCCAGCGCAGCGCGGCGAAGACTGCCCTGCGGCCGCGGCCGGGGGCAGCATGTTCCGATACCGGGCCCGCCGGACCAGACGCGGTCGCCAACATGGACCCAGTCGCCGACTCGGTCTGGGTGATCGGCTCGGTCTGGGTGATCGGCTCGGTCATACGGACTCTCCGGGGGACTTCAGGTGGTCGAGCTGGTCCTTGAGGAGCGCGGCGGCCTCGGCGGGCTTGAAGGCCGCCCGACCGTGCGCCTGGAGGCTGACCAGGTGGTCCCCTTCCACGGCGACACAGTCGAGGGACCGCAGTCGCTTCTTGTCCACCGGCCCGGTCTTCATCAGCGCGCACACGGCCTTCGGGTGGCCGACCACCACCGGCGGCTTCACACCCTTGTCGTTGAGCTGCTTCAGCAGCCGCCCGGTGACCTCGGCGAAGGGCCGGAGCGCCTTGGGGTCGGCCTGCATCAGCTGGATCCGGACGGTGAACGCGTCGGAGGAATGCGTGTAGCTGCGCCCGGCGAAGCCCTTGAGGTCGGCTGCCTTGAGCACCTTGTCCCGTTCCTTGCGCTCCGTGCCCGACAGCCCGGTCCCCTGGGACCTGACCAGATCGGCCGCCCGCTCGCCGACCACGAAGAAGTCGCTGCCGTCGGTACCGCTGTCCGGACCCGGCCGGAACCCCTTCGGTACGGGCAGCAGCTTCGCGGCCATGGGGTGCTCCGGGACCGGGCCGGGGGCGGGAGGTGCCTCGGAGGCACCGGCCCCGGGTGCGTCGGCCACCGTCCAGTAGCGGGTCGGGGAGGTGCGGTCGGCTTCGGAGACCCGCTGGACTCCGACCAGTGCCGCACTCGTCAGGCCGAGAACGGCGAGGGCCGCCCCCGCCGAGGCGATGACCTTCCGGCGCTTGGTCACAGTCGCTCCAGCTGTCGCAGGGCCACGCTCCGCAGAGCGGCCATGGTGATGGGCTTCCCCTGCCGGTCGAGCCAGGAGACGTCGACGACGGTGTCGCCGCGCCGGATCAGGGCCCGGGCCTGGTTCAGCGGATGGCGGCCCGCCTCTTCCTTCGGCTTGTACACCCAGAGGCGACCTGGGCCGTCCGTGTAACCGGGGAGGAGTTCCCCGTCGTTCCCGGCCCAGCCGTCGCGCGACTGGTAGTTCGTCTGGCGCAGCCAGAAATCCTCGGCTCCGGCCCGGTCACGGAACTGGACCAGCCGGACCTCCACGGACCGGCCGGCGCCCGCCGACCAGCGGCTGAGCGCGACCCGCCGGAGGTCGGACGAGATCAAGTCCCCGAACACGTAGTCGGGGTCCGCGAAGAAGTCGCTGACATAGACCTCCGGCGACTGGTACCCGGACCACGCCGCCCGGCTTCCGGCCGGCGCCGGCAGCAGGAGCTTGAGCAGGTCGCCTTCCGTCTTGTGCCAGCGGTTGGCGTTGACGGTGCGGTGGGTGGTCGAGTCGTCGGCGGCCACCGGCTTCGGGGCCGGGAGGTGCTGCTGGGCCAGGGGCGGCAGCGGGGTGGGCTCGCGGTCGATCTGGATGCCGTAGCCGGTGGCCGTGCCGGCCAGGACGCCGAGGACGGCGGCCGAGGCGATCAGCGCGACCGTGCGGGCCGTCCGGCGGCGGCGCCGCGCGGGTACGGGTGCTGCCGCGGGCTCGGGCGCGTACGCGGACTCCGGCGCGGGCCGCTGCTCCGGCGCGGGCTCCTGGTCCGGCGCGGGCCGCTCCTCCGGCTCCGGTATCGGCGGGTTTTCAGGCTTTGCCAGTGAGAATTCCGGAGTGTCCGATTCCATCGGTTCCGATGCTCGTTCTGGCGTTTGTTCTCGGTGCAAAGGGGTCCCCCCACAGGACATGGGACACAGGTTCCGTTACCTGTGCACACGGGAGACCCGGGCCCGGGGGTGGGGGTTGTAGCGGGTGTGATCACGATTCGGTATCCCGGCGGCGGGGTTTGCCGTCGAGTTCGTCCCACCATTCGTCGGAGGTCCGGTCGCCCGAGGGGTCGTCCCACCAGCGGTCGTCCGGCCCCCGCCGGTTGGCCACCATCGCGGCCACCGGCGGGATGACCATGGCCACCACACAGAGCGCCACCGCGGCCTCCACCGACCACAGGCGCACGAAGCTCCAGGCGGAGACGAAGAGGAAGAGGCATCCGCCCATCAGCCAGAAATAGGCGCGCCGGCGCCGCGCATACATGAACCAAGCGTAGTTCCGGAGGGCCCGGCCCGGAACGGCGCCCGGCCCGGAACGGCACCGCAACGGCACCGCACCGGCGCCGGAACGGCACGAAGGGCCGCACCCCGGTCAGTGGCGTCCAACCCCCGGGGGTGCGGCCCTTCGGCCGGTCAAACCGTCTGCCGTGCTCAGACGGCGATGGCGATGTCCGTGACTCCGCCGGCCTCGGCGACGACCACGGAGCGGTCGGCCTGGCCGCCGGGGATCAGGGCCCGCAGCGTCCAGCTGCCGGTGGCCGCGTAGAAGCGGAACTGGCCGGTGGCCGAGGTCGGGACCTCGGCGGTGAACTCACCGGTCGAGTCCAGCAGCCGCACGTACCCGCTGACGGGCTCGCCGTCCTTGGTCACCTGGCCCTGGATGGCCGTCTCGCCCGGCTTGAGGGTCGAGAGGTCGGGCCCGCCGATCTGTGCTCCACACATGTTCTCTGTCCTGTCCTAGAGAGGTCTGCCGCTGCCGGGCGCGCTCTGCCCGGCGGGGGAACTACTTGGCCGCGCCGAGCTCGATCGGCACGCCGACCAGCGAGCCGTACTCGGTCCAGGAGCCGTCGTAGTTCTTGACGTTCTCCTGGCCCAGCAGCTCGTGCAGGACGAACCAGGTGAGCGCGGAACGCTCACCGATGCGGCAGTAGGCGATGGTGTCCTTCGCCAGATCGACCTGCTCGGCCTCGTAGAGGGCGGTCAGCTCTTCGTCCGACTTGAAGGTGCCGTCGTCGTTGGCGTTCTTCGACCACGGGATGTTGCGGGCGCTCGGCACGTGGCCGGGGCGCTGCGACTGCTCCTGCGGGAGGTGGGCCGGGGCGAGCAGCTTGCCGGAGAACTCGTCGGGCGAGCGGACGTCGACCAGGTTCTGGCTGTCGATCGCGGCCACGACGTCGTCGCGGAAGGCGCGGATCGAGGTGTCCTGGGCCTTGGCCTGGTACTGGGTGGCCGCGCGCTGCGGGACCTCGGCGCCGTCGACCAGGTCGCGGGAGTCGAGCTCCCACTTCTTGCGGCCGCCGTCGAGGAGCTTGACGTCCTGGTGGCCGTAGAGCTTGAAGTACCAGTAGGCGTAGGAGGCGAACCAGTTGTTGTTGCCGCCGTAGAGGACCACCGTGTCGTCGTTGGCGATGCCCTTGGCGGAGAGCAGCTTCTCGAAGCCCTCCTGGTCCACGAAGTCGCGGCGGACCGGGTCCTGGAGGTCCTGCTTCCAGTCGATCCGGACGGCGTTGCGGATGTGGTTCTTGTCGTACGCGGACGTGTCCTCGTCCACCTCGACGATGACGACCTTCGGGTCGTCCAGGTGGGCCTCGACCCAGTCGGCGTCTACGAGGACGTCGCTGCGGCTCATGGTGTTCTCCTCCGGGGCAGTGTGCGGCGGGGCTGTGCGGGTGCTGTGCGAACAGCGGGGGTGCGTGGCTCCGGGTGCGCTCGGCCGGTCTGCGCGGGGAGGCACAGGGGCGGGTGGCGGTGCGGGGATCACGCGGGGAAGGGCCGTCGTGCGGCCTGCGGGAGCGACGTCGTGCCGCGCTCGGTCAGCGACAGAGCATGGCGGCGACGCGACACAGGTCTACTGCCCGTCGCTTCGTGAGGTCCGCCTGCATTCGCTTCATGGGCATGGATCGTAGGGACGAATCGGCACCCCTGTCACCGGTGTGTCATATGTCGAGACAGGATCGTCCGGATATTGGGACGCGGGTCGTTCCGGAAGGTCCCGCGAGGGGGTCGGGAGAGGTCCGGGGGTCCGTTGCGCCTGCGGATCGGACCCGGTCGTCTCACTATCCGGCCAGGTCCACTTCGCGGCCCTCCACGGAGAAGCGGAGTCCGGCCTTGTCCGCGGTCAGCGCGGACACCTCCAGGCCGGTCGGCAGGCCCTCGATCCGACGGTCGAAATCGGTCTTCTCCCTGATCAGCCGCTCGATGCCGGGAATGCCCTCACCGGGCACCTCGTCGGCCCGGACCCGGACGGTGTGCCCGTCGACCACCGTGATGGTGGAGATCACACTGCGGGACAGGGTCCGGCCCAGGACCTCCACGGAGGCGGTCACCTTGACCTTGTCCGGCGCCCCGCCGTACGTGATCACCACGCCGCCGGTCGAGGCGGCGGTCAGCGCCGGATAGCCGATCCGGGCGGAGCCCTCGGCGCGGGTCGCGGTGCCGCGCGCGTACGAGGAGTCCAGCCGGACCTCGTGGAAGCGGGTGTCCAGCTCGGAGATCAGCAGCCGGCGGCCCTCCGAGGTGGTGGTCTCCACGTCCGTGAGCCGGACGTCGACCCGGTCCAGACGGTGTCCGAGGGCCTGGGTGAGGAACGGGAACCCGTGGATGTCCACCTCGGCCCCGGCCGCCCGGATCCGGCCGTCCCGCACCCGGTCCGCGATCCGGGACTCGGCCTCGCCGACCGCGATCCGGTCGGCGGCGAGGAGCAGCCCGGCGAGCACCAGGCCGACGACGAGCAGCAGCACTGCCGGACGCCGCCGGCCGCGTATGAGACCCATGTCCCGTTCCCCCAAGGTGTCGGTTCGTCGTCCGGACGGGCGACGGCCGGGCCGGCCGGTCCCTTCGCGGGAACGGCCGGCCCGTCCGCCGCGACTAGTTGATCACGCGTCCCATCAGCCAGACGGCGGGGGCGGCGGCGGCCAGCGGCAGCGCCACCCCGGCGGTCATGTGCACGAACCGGGACGGGTAGTCGTACGCCGCGGCCCGCAGCCCGATCAGCGCGCACAGCCCGGCGGCCAGACCCACCAGGGCCCCCGCCGCGCCGACCTGGTTCAGCCCGCCGACCGCGATCCCGGCCCCGGCCGCGGCGGCCAGCGAGACGCCCACCGACGGCGCGGACGGCAGCGGCAGCGCGCGGGTGAACACGGCCACCGCCACGGCGGCCGCGCCGACGGCCACCGCGTCCGGGTCGGCGGCCAGGTATCCGGCACAGACGATCGCGAGGGCCGCGGAGGCCACCGAGGCCATCAGGCCGTACATCCGCTCGTCCGGGTCCGCGTGGCTGCGGAGCTGGAGCACCAGGGTGAGCAGCACCCAGGCACCGAGGGTCCCGACGATCGCGCCGGCCCGGTGGTCCTCCCCGACGGCCAGCACGGCGATGTCGGCGGTGACCGCGCCGGCGAAGGCCAGGACGATGCCCTGGCGGGCCGGCCACATGCCGTTCAGCCGGAACCAGCCGGCCGCGGTGAGCGCCTGGAGGGCGATCAGCGGAACCAGGAGGGCCAGCTCGGCCACGGCCGCGGCACCGGCCAGCAGCGCCCCGAGGGCCACGGTGACCAGGGCCGCCTGCGGCCCGGGGTCGATGATCGGCGACCGGCCCTCGGCCCGGGCCTGACGCGGATCCCTTATCCGGGTGGTGCCGGCCAGCGTGGGCGAGGAGTACCCGGCCGCCGCCGCACCCGGCTCGGCGCCGGACCCGGCCGGCCCACCCGGCTCCGCCACCGGCTCGGGGCTCCCGTACGTCGGATAGGGCGCCGGGCCGCCGGGCTGCGCGGCCCCCTCCGGGGCGGCGGGCGCGCCGTGGCGCGGCCCGGACGCTTCCGGCCGCCCGGCGTGGGCGCCGTGGCCCGGCGCGGGCGCCGCGGCCGCGGGGCCGGGGCCCTGCTCGGCCGGGGCACCGCGACGGCGGCCGGAGCCCTGCTCGGCGGAGGCGCCGCGACGGCGGCCGGAACCCGGGGCCGGGTCGGGGGTCGCGAGCGGGTCCGGGGCGGGTTGCGGGGCCGGCTGCGGGGTCGGGCCCTGCGGGCCGGGGTAGGGCTGCAGATAGGCGGTCTCCTCGACCCCGGGCGCACCCTGGCCGGGCAGCCGGCCGGCCTCCGGCCAGCCCTGCGGGCCGGCCGCCGGGGCGGTGCCGGTGTTCCCGTCCCAGGCCTCCGGGGCGGGCTGCGGCCGCTGCCCGGGCTCCTCGCGGAACCAGCCGTCCGGGGCCGCGGGGGCCTGCTCGTAGCCCGGGGCGGACGGCACGGGCGCGGGGTGCTGGGCGCCGTAGGACGGCTGCGGGTACGACGGCTGCCCGTACGGGGGGTCCGCCGGCAGGGCGCCGTACGGCTGCCCGGGCTGCTGCGGGTCCGGCCGGCCGGCCGGCTCGGCCGGGACCCGGTCCGGCTGCTGCCGGGGCCCGGGCTCCTCGCGGAACCAGCCGTCCGGGGCGGCCGGTGGCCGGCCCTGGCCGGGCACCTCGCCCAGCGGCGGCTGGTAGGCGGTGTCCCAGGTGTCGGTCTGCCAGGTCTGGGTGGCGTACGGGTCCGCGGGCAGCGCCCCGGGCTCCGGGTACGTCCCGGGCTCCTGGTACGTCCCGGGCTCCGGGTAGGTCCCGGGCTGCTCCGGACGGGGATCGCCCTCGGGGCGGTGGTTCTCGGGGGTCGGGGTGGTCATGGGGTGCCGGTCACCCGCCCGCGAACGGCGGCAGCACCTCGACGGTGCCGCCCTCGGTCAGCGCGACCGTGTCGTGCCCGCGCGTGCCCACCGGGTGCTCGTCGACCAGGAAGGAGCAGCGCTGGAGCACCCGGGTCAGCTCCCCGGGGTGCGCGGCCCGGACCGCGTCCAGCGCCTCTGCCAGTGTCCGCGCCGCGTACGGCTCCTCCGCCGTGCCGGCCGCGGCCTTCGCCGCCGCCCAGTAGCGGATGGTTCCCGCTGCCACTGCAAGCTCCCTTCGTCGGCTCCGTACCGTCGGCCTCCATGATGACCCCTCACGACCCCGGCACCGCCCGGGCCACGGCGTGCCCCGGTGCGCCCCCGGTGCGCCCTCGGGGCCCCGACGGAGGTCAACCGATCAGGTGAAACCGGTCATACCCACGAACCCGCGGGGGGCGCGGGGTGGTGCGAACCACAGAACTGGTCACGGCAGCGCCCTCGGCCCCGCAAGGCCCGGCGGGCTATCCTGACGGGGAAGAGGACCTGGGCAACGTAGCCCCCCGGGTCCTTTTGTGCTTTCTGCACGTTGAACACAGTGCGAACAGTGGAATCCATGCGGGCCTCAGGGCGCGGGGACCGCAACCCGTACAGAGCACGTCCTCGACGGGACCGAGGAGGAACCGACGTGATGGGCCAGCCATACCTGCACGAGCGCACGACCACCGCCGCCGGGAGGTCGTCGCGATGAGCTCACTGCTGCTGCTGACGAACGCCCTGCAACCGTCCACCGAGGTGCTGCCCGCCCTCGGCCTGCTGCTCCACCACGTCCGGGTCGCGCCCGCCGAGGGCCCGGCCCTGGTGGACACCCCGGGCGCCGACGTGATCCTCGTCGACGGCCGCCGAGACCTGCCCCAGGTCCGCTCGCTGTGCCAGCTGCTGCGCTCCACCGGGCCCGGCTGTCCGCTGATCCTGGTGGTGACCGAGGGCGGGCTGGCCGCCGTCACCGCCGACTGGGGCATCGACGACGTGCTCCTCGACACGGCGGGCCCGGCCGAGGTCGAGGCCCGGCTGCGGCTGGCCACCGGGCGGCAGCAGCTCGGCTCCGACGACTCCCCGATGGAGATCCGCAACGGGGACCTGTCGGTGGACGAGGCCACGTACTCCGCGAAGCTCAAGGGCCGGGTGCTGGACCTCACCTTCAAGGAGTTCGAGCTGCTGAAGTACCTGGCGCAGCACCCGGGCCGGGTGTTCACCCGGGCGCAGCTGCTCCAGGAGGTGTGGGGCTACGACTACTTCGGCGGCACCCGGACGGTGGACGTGCACGTCCGGCGGCTGCGGGCGAAGCTGGGCCCCGAGCACGAGTCGCTGATCGGCACCGTGCGCAACGTCGGCTACCGGTTCGTGACCCCGGAGAAGGTCGAACGGGCGGCCGAGGAGGCCCGTAAGACGGCGGCCGCGGAGGGTGCCGGCGGGGTCCCCCGGATGGCGGAGGGCGAACCGGCCGGATCCCGGGACGTCCAGAACGCAGGACGCCCTGCCCAGAGGTAGGTCACCCCGCGTAGACTTCCGGGCGTGGCCAAGGTGACGCGGGATGACGTAGCGCGACTGGCGGGTACTTCTACCGCCGTCGTCTCGTACGTCATCAACAACGGACCCAGGCCGGTTGCCCCGGCCACGCGCGAGCGTGTTCTCGCCGCGATCAAGGAACTGGGGTACCGGCCCGACCGCGTCGCCCAGGCGATGGCCTCGCGGCGGACCGACCTCATAGGCATGATCGTGCCGGACGCGCGGCAGCCGTTCTTCGCGGAGATGGCGCACGCGGTGGAACAGGCCGCGGCCGAGCGCGGGAAGATGGTCCTGGTCGGGAACTCCGACTACCGGGACGAGCGCGAGGTCCACTACCTGCGGGCCTTCCTGGGCATGCGGGTCTCCGGACTGATCCTGGTCAGCCAGGGCATGAGCGAGCGCGCGGCCACCGAGATCGAGGCGTGGGACGCCCGGGTGGTGCTGCTGCACGAGCGCCCGGAGGCCATCGACGACGTCGCGGTGGTCACGGACGACATCGGCGGCGCCCAGCTCGCCACCCGCCATCTGCTGGAGCACGGGTACGCGTACGTGGCCTGCATCGGCGGGGTGGAGAACACCCCCTCGGTCGGCGACCCGGTGGCCGACCACGTGGAGGGCTGGCGGCGGGCCATGCTGGAGTCCGGGCGCTCGGTCGAGGGCCGGCTCTTCGAGGCCCCCTACAACCGCTACGACGCCTACCGGGTGGCCCTGGAGGTGCTGGCCGGGCCGGACCGCCCGCCGGCGATCTTCTGCGCGACCGACGACCAGGCGATCGGCGTGCTGCGGGCCGCCCGCGAGCTCCGCATCGACGTGCCCGGGGAGCTGGCGGTGGCCGGCTTCGACGACGTCAAGGAAGCGGCGCTGACCGACCCGCCGCTGACCACGATCGCCTCGGACCGGCCGGCGATGGCCCGGGCCGCCGTGGACCTGGTCCTCGACGACGGGCTGCGGGTGGCCGGCTCCCGCCGGGAACGCCTGAAGCAGTTCCCCTCGGCCCTGGTGATCCGCCGCAGCTGCGGCTGCGCGTAGCTCTTCCGGACTTCCGGTCGGGCCCTTATTTCGGGCATACGCGGTTCTGTCGGGCTTCTCAGGCCGTACTCAGGAAGCTCTCATCAACGGTGGACAGAGTCATAGCCATGACCGACAGCCACCGCCGCGAAGGCGGGTACCACGAGGACCACCGCCCGACTCCGCCCGCGCCGGTGACCGCCGCCGGAGACGGCTTCCCGCCGCCGCCCGGATACCCGCCGGCCGCCCCCGGCTGGCACGAGGCGCACCAGCCCCCGGCCGGCCCGGCCACCCAGGTCATCCCCGGCGAGACGGTGGCCCGGTCGGCGGCCGAGGAGGAGGCCCCGCGGCGCGGCAGCCGGGCCCGGGCCCGCCGGCCGGTGGCCCTGCTGGCGGCCGTGGCCATTGCGGCGGCGGTGGTAGGCGGCGGCACGGCGGTCGCCGTCCAGCGGCTGCTGGGCCACCCGGCCGACGGCGGCGGCGGGTTCCTGAGCAGCCCCATCTCCGCCTCGGCCGGCCAGGGCACCGTCTCCGGGGTCGCCGAGCGGGTCAGCCCGTCGGTGGTCCGGATCGACACCCGCACCACGGGCGGCAGCGGCGGCACCGGCTCCGGCATCGTCCTCACCGCGGACGGCGAGATCGCCACCAACAACCATGTGATCAGCGGGGCCTCCGAGATCCAGGTGACGATGAGCGACGGGAAGAAGTACCAGGCCAAGGTGGTCGGCACCGACCCCGACAAGGACCTCGCCCTGATCAAGCTGGAGGGCGCGAGCGGCCTCACCCCGGCCAAGCTGGGCGACTCCGACCGGCTGAAGGTCGGTGACGAGGTGGTCGCCATCGGCTCCCCGGACCGGCTGACCGGCACCGTCACCAGCGGCATCGTCTCGGCCCTGGACCGCGAGGTGAACGTGCCCAAGTCCGACTCCGGACAGCAGCAGCGGGGCGGACAGGACGGCGGCGGCGGCCAGGGCGGCTGGCCGTTCTCCTTCGGCGGGCAGCAGTTCAACGGCGAGACCGGCTCCGACACCACCTCCTACCAGGCCATCCAGACCGACGCCTCGCTCAACCCGGGCAACTCGGGCGGCGCGCTGGTCAATCTGAACGGGGAGATCGTCGGCATGCCCTCGGCGATCTACTCGCCCGCCTCCGACGGCTCCAAGGCCGGCAGCGTCGGCCTCGGCTTCGCCATCCCGGTGAACACCATCAAGGCCGACCTGGACTCGCTCCGCAAGGGCGGCCCGGGGGGCACCGGCGGCACCGGCTCGGAGCAGGGCGGCGGCGACCGCGGCGACTCCTCCGACCCCGGGTTCGGCTTCGGCACCGGCTTCTAGGGCATCCCTCCCGGATCCCCGCACCCCTCCGCGCCCGGGATCCGGGCACCGCCACGGCCCGCCGTGGCACGCTGGAACGCACGGCGACGGCCTCATGGCCGCCGCCGCGCACCCATGTCACCCATGTCACGCATGACCATCCGTGTCACCCATCCCACCGCACCAGCCAGGGGGCCCAGTGAATCCCGCCGAAGGCGACCAGCAGCGGGTGCTCGTCGTGGACGACGAGCCCGCCGTCCGGGAGGCCCTGCGCCGCAGTCTCGCCTTCGAGGGGTACGGCACCGAGACCGCCGTGGACGGCCTCGACGCCCTCGACAAGGCCGCCGCCTACTCCCCCGACCTGATCGTGCTCGACATCCAGATGCCCCGGATGGACGGACTGACCGCCGCCCGCCGGCTGCGGGCCGCCGGCACCGTCACCCCGATCCTGATGCTCACCGCCCGCGACACCGTCGGCGACCGGGTCACCGGCCTCGACGCCGGCGCCGACGACTACCTGGTCAAACCCTTCGAGCTGGACGAGCTGTTCGCCCGGGTCCGGGCCCTGCTCCGGCGCAGCGCCTACGCCGCCGCGGCCGCCGCCCCGGCCGACGGCGCCGCCGAGGACGTCCTCGCCTTCGGCGACCTGCGCATGGACCTGGCCACCCGGGAGGTCACCCGGGGCGGCCGGGCCGTGGAACTGACCCGCACCGAGTTCACCCTGCTGGAGATGTTCCTGGCGCACCCCCGGCAGGTGCTGACCCGCGAGCAGATCCTCAAGACGGTCTGGGGCTTCGACTTCGAGCCCAGCTCCAACTCCCTGGACGTGTACGTGATGTACCTGCGGCGCAAGACCGAGGCGGGCGGTGAACCCCGCCTGGTGCACACCGTGCGCGGGGTCGGCTACGCCCTGCGGTCCGGCGACGGCGGGCCGGAGTGAGCCCGCTCGCCCCGGTCCGCAGGTTCCGGGCGCTGCCGCTGCGGTCCCGGCTGGCACTGCTGGTGGCCACCGCGGTGGCGGTGGCCGTGGCGGGCGTGGCCACGGTGGCCTGGTTCATGGTCCGCACCCAGCTGCGCAGCCAGCTGGACGACGCACTGCGCTCCACGGACGTCACCCAGGTCATCCAGGCGGTGCCGGCCCAGGGCTGTCTGTCGGCCCCGCCGACCACCGGGCCGGGCCAGTTCGTCGGCGATCTGAACCCGATCGTGCAGATCGGCCTGCCCAACGGCACGCACTGCTGGCTGGACGGCCGGGACACCCTGCCGGTCACCCGGATCGACAAGGAGATCGCGGCCGGGGAGCGCCCCGCCACCCTCTACGACTCCACCACGGTCGACGGCGAGCCGGTCCGGGTGTTCAGCCAGCCGCTGCCGGTCGAGATCCGTGCGGGGAACCAGCTGGTGAACCGGCTGGCGACGCTGTCGGTGGCCAAGCCGCTGGCCGACATCGACAAGCCGCTCAACACCCTGGCCTGGGTGCTGCTCCTGGTGTCCGGCGTCGGGGTGGTCGGCGCGGGCGCGGCCGGGCTGGTGGTGGCGCGGACCGGGCTGCGGCCGGTGGACGAACTGACCGGCGCGGTGGAGCACATCGCCCGGACCGAGGACCTGACCGTGCGGATCCCGGACGAGGGCGAGGACGAGATCGCCCGGCTGTCCCGGTCGTTCAACTCGATGACGGCGGCGCTGGCCTCCTCCCGGGACCGGCAGGCCCAGCTGATCGCCGACGCCGGGCACGAGCTGCGGACCCCGCTGACCTCGCTGCGCACCAACATCGAGCTGCTGGCCCGCAGCGAGGAGACCGGCCGGGCCATCCCGCCGGAGGACCGGCGGGAGCTGCTGGCCTCGGTGAAGGCGCAGATGACGGAACTGGCGGCGCTGATCGGGGACCTCCAGGAGCTGTCCCGGCCGGACGCGGCCGCGCCGGGTCCGCTCCAGGTGGTCCCGTTGCACGAGATCGCCGGGACGGCGCTGTCCCGCGTCCGGCTGCGCGGTCCGGAGCTGGAGTTCCGGGCCGACCTGGCCCCCTGGTACGTACGGGGGGAGGCGGCGGCGCTGGAGCGGGCGGTGGTCAACGTCCTGGACAACGCGGTGAAGTTCAGCCCGCCCGGGGGCACCGTCGAGGTGGTGCTCAGGGCCGGGGAGCTGACCGTACGCGACCGGGGTCCGGGGATCCCCGCCGAGGAGCTCCCGCACGTGTTCGAGCGGTTCTGGCGTTCGCAGACCGCCCGGGCGCTGCCGGGCAGCGGGCTGGGGCTGTCGATCGTGGACCGTACGGTCCGCAGGGCGGGCGGCAGCGCCGAGCTGCGGGCGCCGGGGGACGGCGGCCCGGGCACGGAGGCGGTGCTCCGCGTGCCGGGCGCGCCGACCCCGCCGCCGGGGGATCCGTCAGACCGGGTTGTGGGCGATCAGTGACTCGATGAACCCGCCGCGGGTGTTGGGGAAGTCCATCGGGACCACGCCCAGGCCGGTGCGGCCGGCCATCTCGGATCCGTTGACGAAGGAGTGGATCTGCGGGTTGAGGCGGTCGGCGTTCCAGCGCGGCGGCATGTAGGCGGCGGTGGAGACGTAGTTGACGAACAGCTTGCCGGGCTGCTGGACGGCCTTGCGGAAGTGGTTCTCGATCCGGCCGCGTTTGGCGAAGGGCTCGGTGTTGTAGTCGTCCTGGATGTCGTAGTGGGCGCCGTCGCCGTACCGCAGGCCGGGCAGGCCGCCGTTGTCGGCGAGCAGCACCACCTTGCCGCGGGCCTGGCCGAGGGAGGGCAGGGTGGAGCCGATGTGGAAGAGCGGGCGCCAGCCTCGGTTGTCGAGGTAGTCGTCGAAGACGGCGCGGAAGGCGGCGTCGCTCTCGCCGGAGTACTCCTGTTTGACGCGCATCAGCACGGTCTCGGTGGGGTGGGCGGCGAGGAAGTTCCAGCAGGAGACGAGGACGTCGCCGAACATCAGGTTCTGGAAGAAGGAGCCGTGGTGGATGGCGAAGGAGCCGCCGGTCAGCCGGCAGCGGACGTCCAGGAAGCGGATGCCGGCGTCGAGCTGGGCGCTGATCCCGATGGTCTGGCAGGCCACGTAGAGGCCGCCGTGCAGGGCGCCGGAGTCGTGGGTGCCGGGGATGGTGAGCCGCTGGAGGGGGGTGCCGTCGGCCACGCCCGCCATCCAGTCCCGGGTGCCGAGGGAGCGGGCCGCGGCGGGAGCGGCGGCCGCTCCGAGCCCTGCCGCGGCGGCTCCCGCCGTGACCGCTCCGACCAGAAATGTGCGCCTGTCCAGTGCCATGCCCGCCCCTTCGCCGGCTGCCGCGTCAGCCGGATTATGTCGTGCACAGGTCACATCTGACTACCCGTCGGTAGCCATCGGGCGTCCCCGGCGGGGCCCGGGAACGCCGGAAGGGGGCGGCGGTCCGGGTGGTCCCGGTCCGCCGCCCCCTTCCGGAACGGCCCCGCTTCCCGCGCCTACTTGATGACGGTGATCCGGTCGGCCGCCGGCGGCACGATCGGGTTCGCCGGCGAGGAGTTGTTCGTCAGGTAGGCGTTGAAGCAGTCCAGGTCGGACGCGCCCACCAGCTTGTTCTTGTGCTCCTTGAACACGGTGAACCCGTCACCGCCGCCCGCCAGGAACTCGTTCATCGCGACCCGGTAGGTCTTCGCCGGGTCGATCGGCGCACCGTTGAGCCGCACCGAGTCCACCACGACCCGGGCCGCGCCCGCCTTGGTCATGTCCAGGGTGTAGGTGAAGCCCTTGGAGACCTGGAGCACCTTCGGGCTCGCCTCGTTGACCGGGCCCGAAACCTGCTGCTGGAGCGCGGTCACCAGCTGCGCGCCGGTCAGGTCCACCACGTTCATCATGTTGGTGAACGGCTGCACGGTGAACGACTCCCCGTACGTCACCACACCGTCGCCCTCGGCCCCGGAGGCCGCGTAGGCCAGGTCGGAGCGGATACCGCCGGGGTTCATCAGGGCCAGCTGCGCGCCGCCCTTGTCCGCCGGGGCCAGCGCCTCCAGCTGGGCGTCGGCGATCAGGTCGCCGAGCGGCTTCTCGTACGCCGGGGAACCGCGGCCGGGGATGTCGGCCGAGATGAAGCCCTGCGGACGGTTGGCGATCGGCGCGGCCAGCACGTTCCAGCGGGCGATCAGGTCGGTCATGTCCTGGGCCTTGGGCTGCTCCCGGCCGACCAGCTTGTTGACCGGCTTCGGCGAGCTGACCGGGGTCCGGACGATGTCCTTGGACTTCAGGTCGTACGTCAGCGTGGTGTCCGTGAACAGCCGGCCGATGGAGGCCGCCGAGGTGACCGAGCGCGGGTTGCCCGCCGGGTCGGGGATGTTGCACGCGTACGCCTGGTGGGTGTGGCCGGTCACCAGCGCGTCGACCTTGGCGTCGACGTTCTTGGCGATGTCCACGATCGCGCCCGAGACGCCCGCGCCGGCACCCGGCACGTCGCAGTCGTAGTTGTAGGCGCCGCTGGCGGGCAGGCCGCCCTCGTGGATCAGGGCCACGATCGACTTCACGCCCTGCCGGTTGAGTTCGGCGGCGTACTTGTTGATCGTCTCGACCTCGTCGCCGAACTTCAGGCCCTTGACGCCTTCGGCGGTCACGATGTCCGGAGTGCCCTCCAGGGTCACCCCGATGAAACCGATCTTCACGTCGCCCTTCTTCCACACGAAGGTGGGCGACATCATCGGACGCTTGGTCTTCGCGTCCGTCACGTTGGCGGCGAGGTACTGGAACTCCGAGCCGAGGAAGGTCTTGCCGTACTCGTAGCAGCCCTCGACCGGGTGGCAGCCGCCGTACTGCATGCGGCGCAGCTCGGCCTTGCCCTCGTCGAACTCGTGGTTGCCGACGCTCGTCACGTCGAGGTCGAGCTTGTTCAGCGCCTCGATGGTGGGCTCGTCGTGGAAGAGACCGGACAGCATCGGGCTGCCGCCGATCATGTCACCGGCGGCGGCGGTGACGGAGTACTTGTGGCCCTTGCGGGCCTCGCGCAGGCTGGTCGCCAGGTACTCGACGCCACCGGCCGGTATGGCCTTCGTGGTTCCGTCGGCCTGACGCTCGGTCACGGTGCCGGACGAGCCCTGCGGGGGCTCCAGCGTGCCGTGGAAGTCGTTGAAGGACAGCAGCTGCACATCGACGGTCCTGCTCTTGCCGGCACCGCCACCACTCGTGGCCCCGGCCGGCAGCGCGGCGGCGACCATGGCTCCGGCGCCGGCCGTGACGGCGAGCGCCGCGAGGGTCAACCGTCGGGCTCGGCGGTGCCGTTGTGGTGTCGCTGACATCAGTTCCCCTTTGCGGACAGCGAACGTTCGGGAGGTGCCCGCAGCCTATGGTCAACGCGCGTAGCACGACAGGGGGTAACGGGTTACGGGGAGGTTGCGGTCGTAGGCTCGTCACATGACTGACGCAGCAGCGGCCGTGGAGCCGGGACGCCAGATTTCGACGTACGACGAACTGACGGAGGAACAGGCCGGATCGGTCCTCGCCCTCATCGAGGACGCCGCCCGCACGGACGGCACCACCGCTGTCTCCGAGCAGGGCCGGCTCCAGATCCGCGGCGGCCGGCGGCCCGGAATCCGCCACTTCCTCCTCACCGAGGGCG
This sequence comes from Streptomyces sp. NPDC033845, assembly GCF_055576225.1. Classification (NCBI taxonomy): domain Bacteria; kingdom Bacillati; phylum Actinomycetota; class Actinomycetes; order Kitasatosporales; family Streptomycetaceae; genus Streptomyces; species Streptomyces sp. NPDC033845. The sequence goes on from NZ_JBVIRI010000005.1 coordinate 502,653, forward strand.
GCCGCCTCGCCGGTTACGCACAACTGGAGGACACCGACCCCATCGAGGCCCCGGCCACCGAACTGGTCGTCCACCCGGCCCTGCGGGGCCGCGGCCACGGCCGCGCCCTCGGCTCGGCGGTGCTCGCCGAGACCGGCAAGCGGGTGCGGGTCTGGGCGCACGGCGGCCGGCCCGCCGCCCGCCACCTCGCCCAGGTCCTCGGCCTCACCCTGTTCCGCGAACTCCGCCAGCTGCGCCGCCCGCTGGACGCCCCCGGCGCCCCGCCGCTCCCCGAGCCGGTCCTGCCGGCCGGGGTCACGGTCCGCACCTTCGTCCCCGGCGCCGACGACGCCGCCTGGCTCGCCGCGAACGCGGCGGCCTTCGCCCACCACCCCGAGCAGGGCTCCCTCACCCAGCTCGACCTCGACGACCGCAAGGCCCAGCCGTGGTTCGACCCGGCGGGCTTCTTCCTCGCCGAGCGGGACGGCGCGCTGGTCGGCTTCCACTGGACCAAGGTCCACCCGGCCGACTCCCCGGCCGAGGCCCTCGGCGAGGTCTACGTGGTGGGCGTACTGCCCGCCGCCCAGGGCGGCGGCCTGGGCAAGGCGCTCACCGCCGTCGGCCTCCGCCACCTGGCCGGGGCGGGCCTGCCCACCGCCATGCTCTACGTGGACGCCGACAACCCCGCCGCCCTGCGGGTCTACGAGTCCCTGGGCTTCACCACCCACGAGGTGGACCTGATGTACCGCACCGAATCCTGACCCCGGACCGGCCCCGGACCCGGCCCCGGACCCGTCCCCTGCCCGGCCCGCACCCGGCCCGTGCCCGCCCGGGCAGGGGCCGGGCCCGGGCCCCGGCCGCCGAGCGCGCAGCGGCATGGCTGCCTGGAAGCCATACGTTATTAACCGGGCATTCAGCCTCGCTTGCGACGCTCCCCCCTATGCAGCCCGGACTTCGACTGACCGCCGACCCGTCCGACGCGCCTGTCCTCCCGCGTGCGCGGAAGAATGGAGTCATGAGCCACCAGCCCGGCGCCAGCCCCTCCGAGGTCCCTGTCCAGCACTCCAAGACGGAGCGGAGCGCGAGGCTGGGTTCCATAGCCGCGCACCGCCCCCACGCCGATATCGAGCCCGATCTGGACGCCGATCTGGACGCCTACGAGGACCGGGAGGGCGGCGAGCTGCCCGCCGGCCGGTTCCTCGACCGGGAGCGCAGCTGGCTCGGGTTCAACGAGCGGGTGCTGGAGCTCGCCGAGGATCCGGCCACCCCGCTCCTCGAACGGGCTAACTTCCTCGCCATCTTCGCGAGCAACCTCGACGAGTTCTTCATGGTCCGGGTGGCCGGCCTCAAGCGCCGCATCGCGACCGGGGTCGCCACCCGCTCCGCCTCCGGACTTCAGCCCCGCGAGGTCCTGGAGGGCATCTGGACCCGCTCCCGCGAGCTCATGGCCCGGCACGCCGCCTGCTACCAGCAGGACGTGTCCCCGGCGCTCGCCGAGGAGGGCATCCACCTGATCCGCTGGCCGGACCTCACCGAGAAGGAGCAGGCCCGCCTCTTCACGCTGTTCCGGAACAAGATCTTCCCGGTGCTGACCCCGCTGGCCGTGGACCCCGCGCACCCCTTCCCGTACATCTCCGGCCTGTCCCTGAACCTGGCCGTGGTCGTCCGGAACCCGGTGAGCGGCCACCGGCACTTCGCCCGGGTCAAGGTGCCGCCCCTGCTGCCCCGTCTGCTGGAGGCCTCCCCGCAGCGCTACGTCCCCCTGGAGGACGTCATCGCCGCCCACCTGGAGGAGCTGTTCCCCGGGATGGAGGTCCTCGCCCACCACATGTTCCGGGTGACCCGCAACGAGGACCTGGAGGTGGAGGAGGACGACGCGGAGAACCTCCTCCAGGCCCTGGAGAAGGAGCTCATGCGGCGCCGCTTCGGCCCGCCGGTCCGCCTGGAGGTCGAGGAGTCCATCGACCCGGGCGTGCTGGACCTGCTGGTGCAGGAGCTGAAGGTGTCCGCCGCCGAGGTGTACCCGCTGCCCGGCCCGCTGGACCTGACCGGGCTCTTCGGGATCTCCTCGCTGGACCGGCCGGAGCTGAAGTACCCCAAGTTCATCGCCGGCACCCACCGCGACCTCGCCGAGGTCGAGTCGGCGTCCGCGCCCGACATCTTCGCGGCGCTGCGCGAACGGGACGTGCTGCTGCACCACCCGTACGACTCCTTCTCCACCTCCGTGCAGGCCTTCCTGGAGCAGGCGGCCGCCGACCCGGACGTGCTGGCGATCAAGCAGACCCTGTACCGCACCTCCGGCGACTCCCCGATAGTCGACGCACTGATCGACGCCGCCGAGTCCGGCAAGCAGGTCCTCGTCCTGGTCGAGATCAAGGCCCGGTTCGACGAGCAGGCCAACATCAAGTGGGCGCGGAAGCTGGAGGAGGCCGGCTGCCACGTGGTCTACGGCCTGGTCGGGCTGAAGACCCACTGCAAGCTGTCCCTGGTGGTCCGCCAGGAGGGCGAGACCCTGCGCCGCTACAGCCACGTCGGCACCGGGAACTACCACCCGAAGACGGCCCGGCTGTACGAGGACCTGGGGCTGCTCACCGCCGACCCGCAGGTCGGCGCGGACCTCTCCGACCTGTTCAACCGGCTGTCGGGCTATTCCCGCCGGGAGACCTACCGCCGGCTGCTGGTCGCCCCGCGCTCGCTCCGGGACGGCCTGATATCCCGGATCAACAAGGAGGCAGCCCACCACCGGGCCGGCCGGTCCGCCTACGTCCGGATCAAGGTCAACTCCATCGTCGACGAGGCCCTGATCGACTCCCTCTACCGGGCGTCCCAGGCGGGCGTGCCGGTGGACATCTGGGTGCGCGGCATCTGCGCCGTGCGCCCGGGGGTGACCGGGCTCTCGGAGAACATCCGGGTCCGCTCGGTCCTCGGCCGCTTCCTGGAGCACTCCCGGGTGTTCGCCTTCGGCAACGGCGGTGAGCCCGAGGTGTGGTTCGGCAGCGCCGACATGATGCACCGCAACCTCGACCGCCGCATCGAGGCCCTGGTCCGGGTCGCCGACCCGGCCCACCGCGCGGCCCTGGACCGGATGCTGGAGACCGGGATGTCCGACGCCACCGCCTCCTGGCACCTGGGGCCGGACGGCGAGTGGACCCGGCACGCCACCGATCCCGAGGGCCAGCCGCTGCGGCACGTACAGGAGATGCTCATAGACGCCCGGAGGCGCCGGCGTGGCTCAGCGAAACCATGACCTGACCGCCGCGGGGGCCGCCCTGGGCACCGCCCCACAGGCCCCCGCGGGCACGGCCGGGGAGGTGCTGAGCGCGTATCTGCGCGCCCAGGCCACCTGCTTCCTGCGCGGACTGCGGCTGCACGAGGAGAGCCGTTCGGACGCGGCGGAGGGCACCCTGGCGGCCCGCACCCTGCGCGGTGCGGCCCGCCGGATCAGCGGTTCGCTGGCCACCTTCCGGCCGGTCACCGAGTCCGGCTGGGCGGACGGCCTGCGGACCGAGCTGGTCTGGCTGTCCTCCACGCTGGCCGACGAGGACGCCTACGGCACCCGGCTGACCCGGCTGATGGACGCCCTGCACCGGCTGTCCGGCACCCCGGAGGTACCGGCCCCGCGCGGCAGCGCGGGAGCCCTGACGGTGGGCTCGGCCCGGGCCGGCGCCCTGCTGGAGCGGCAGCTGACGCTGGCCCGCACCCGCGCCCATTCGGCCACCCTGCAGGCCCTGGGCTCGGCCCGGTTCCACGCGGTGGCCGACGCGGTGGCGGTGCTGGCCTCCGAGGTGCAGTTGGACCGGGTGGCGGCGGCCGGCCCGGTCGGAGAGGTGCTCGTGCCGCTGGCCGCGCAGACCGAGAGCCGGCTGACCGCGGCGGTGTCGGCGCTGCCGCTGGTCCGGGCGGCCCACCCGTACAACGCGGACGCGCTGATCGAGGACTCGCACCAGGACGCGCCCTGGCACACGGTGCGCGGACTGCTGCGGGTGCACCGGTACGCCCGGGAGGCGCTGGGCGAGGACGTGGCCCGGCTGGCCGAGGCGGGCGAGGCCCTGAACCGGCACCGGGACGCCGCCGAGGCGGCCGCCGCCTCGGCCACGGCCGCGAACACCCCGCGGATCGCCCCGGCGACGGCGTACGCCCTCGGGGTGCTGCACGCCGACCAGCGGTACGAGGTGGAGGCCTCCCGCTTCGCCTTCCAGCAGATCTGGCTGCGGTCCCCCGTCTCCCTGTGACGGCGAGATCCGGCCACTCCCGCCCGTCCGGGCGGGAGTGGCCGCACGGTCTCCGTTCGATAACGGCCAGGTAACGCGAGATGACCCCCGGGCGCATCGGACCGGGACCGCACCATGCCGTCCGCCACGGTTCACCATCCGTTCACTCGCGACCGTCGGCCACTTCACCTGATCTGCCTAATTTCGGCAGTGCACGGTGCGAGTCCGCGGCGGAAGCGGATCCCCTCCGGGCGCATACGACGTAGTCCTCTTCGCACGCCGCCCCGATACAGAAAGCGGCCGGCGGCTCCTGGAAGGAACACCCGAAAGTGAAGCTTCAGCGCAAGAACATGCTTCGTGCCTCTGCCCTCGGGGCGCTTGTCGTGTCCGGCGCCCTGGTCCTCACGGCGTGCGGCTCGGACGACAACACGAAGAACACCGGGTCCAGCTCGGCCCCGGCCCCGGCCGCCGGCGACATCAAGTGCGACGGCGCCAAGGGCAAGCTGCTCGCCTCCGGCTCCTCCGCCCAGAAGAACGCGGTGGACCTGTGGATCAAGAACTACATGGCCGCCTGCTCCGGCGTCGAGGTGAACTACAAGTCCTCCTCCTCCGGTGAGGGCATCGTGGCCTTCAACCAGGGCACCGTCGGCTTCGCCGGCTCGGACTCGGCGCTGAAGCCCGAGGCCGTCGAAGAGTCCAAGAAGATCTGCACCGGCGGCCAGGGCATCAACCTGCCGATGGTCGGCGGCCCGATCGCCCTCGGCTTCAACGTCTCCGGCGTGGACAAGCTGAACCTGGACGCGGCCACCATCGCGAACATCTTCAACGACAAGATCAAGAAGTGGGACGACGAGGCGATCAAGAAGCTGAACCCCGGCGTCCAGCTCCCCTCGACCGCCATCCAGGCCTTCCACCGCTCCGAGGACTCGGGCACCACCGAGAACCTCGGCAAGTTCCTGAAGGCCACCGCCGGTGACGCGTGGCCGCACGAGCCCGCCAAGAAGTGGCCGGCCCCGGGTGGCCAGGCCGCGTCCGGCTCCTCCGGCGTCGCCGCCCAGGTCAAGCAGACCGACGGCGCCATCGGCTACTTCGAGCTCTCCTACGCCTCGGCCCAGGGCATCAAGACGGTCGACCTGAACACCGGTGCCGCCGCCCCGGTCGCCGCGACCGCCGAGAACGCCTCCAAGGCCATCGCCGCCGCCAAGATCGCCGGCACCGGCAAGGACCTGGCGCTGAAGCTCGACTACACCACCAAGGCCGACGGCGCCTACCCGATCGTCCTGGTGACGTACGAGATCGTCTGCGACAAGGGCAACAAGGCCGACACCCTGCCCACCGTCAAGTCCTTCCTGACCTACACGGCCTCGGACGCCGGCCAGAAGGTCCTGACGGACAAGGGCTACGCGCCCATCCCGGCCGAGATCAACGCGAAGGTCCGCGAGGTCGTCGCCTCGCTCGGCTAGTCGATCCCCGGCTGCCGGCCCTCCCCCGTCCGGGAGGGCCGGCACCGGGACTCCTCCCCCTCCACCCGGGGGATCCGGTGCACCGCCGCCAGGGGGCCTGCCCCCCACACAGACCGGAAAGAACATGGCTTCCACCACACCCACCCAGACAGACACGGCTCCGCCCGCTGTCACCCTGAGCAAGGGATCCACCGGCCGCGCCGGTGACAAGATCTTCGCCGGGCTCTCCAAGGGCTCCGGCATCCTGCTCCTGGTGATCATGGCGTCGATAGCCGTCTTCCTCACCTACCGGGCCTCGATAGCCCTGTCGAAGAACGAGGGCAACTTCCTCACCACCTTCGACTGGAACGCTTCCGCGACCCCCCCTGTCTTCGGCATCGCCGTCCTGCTCTTCGGCACCGTCGTCAGCTCGATCATCGCGATGGCCATCGCGGTTCCGATCGCCGTCGGCATCGCCCTCTTCATCTCGCACTACGCGCCCCGCAAGCTGGCCTCGCCGCTCGCCTACGTGGTCGACCTGCTGGCCGCCGTGCCCTCGATCGTCTACGGCATCTGGGGCGCGCTCTTCCTGGTCCCCCAGCTCAACGGCCTGAACCTCTGGCTGGACGAGTTCCTGGGCTGGACCTACGTCTTCGAGAAGACCCAGGTCGGCGTCGCCCGCTCGCTCTTCACCGTCGGCATCCTGCTCGCGATCATGATCCTGCCGATCGTGACCAGCGTCAGCCGCGAGGTCTTCCTCCAGGTCCCGCGGATGAACGAGGAGGCCGCACTGGCCCTCGGCGCCACCCGCTGGGAGGTCATCCGGATGTCGGTGCTGCCCTTCGGCCGCTCCGGGGTCATCTCCGCCTCGATGCTCGGCCTCGGCCGCGCCCTCGGCGAGACCATGGCCGTGGCCACCGTCCTCTCCCCGAGCTTCCTCATCTCGCTGCACGTGCTCAACCCGGGCGGCGGAACCTTCGCGCAGAACATCGCCGCCAAGTTCGACGAGGCCAACGAGTTCGGCCGGGACGCGCTGATCGCCTCCGGTCTGGTCCTCTTCCTGCTCACCCTGCTGGTCAACGGCGCCGCCCGCATCATCATCGCGCGCCGCAAGGAGTTCTCGGGGGCGAACGCCTGATGAGCCACGCACTTCAGGAGCAGCGCCCCACCCGTGGCCGCGCCTCCTCCGACAGCAGCCTCACCCGCGGCGGACTGCCGCGCTGGGCACCGGCCGGCATCGCCGTCCTCTCGGTGGCCCTCGGCGCCGGCATCGGCGCCGTCGCCGCCCTCGACAGCAAGGTCCAGTGGGGCCTGATCGCCGCCGTCCTGTTCGTCCTGATCACCTACACCGCCAGCTCGGTCGTCGAGAACCGCCGGCAGGCCAAGGACCGGGTCGCGACCTCCGTGATCTGGGTGTCCTTCGTCCTCGCCGTGATCCCGCTGCTCTCGCTGATCTCGGTCACCGTCAGCCGCGGCATGGAGGCCCTCAGCCCGGCCTTCCTCAGCCACTCGATGAACGGCATCACCGCCTTCGACGAGGGCGGCGGCGTCTACCACGCGCTGCTCGGCACCATCGAGCAGGTCGCCCTGGCCACCCTGATCGCCGCGCCGATCGGCCTGCTGACCGCCGTCTACCTGGTCGAGTACGGCCGGGGCGGGCTCGCCAAGGCCGTCACCTTCTTCGTCGACGTGATGACCGGCATCCCGTCCATCGTCGCGGGCCTGTTCATCCTCACGACCTGGAACCTGATGCTGGGCTTCGGCCCCTCCGGGTTCGCGGGCTCGATGGCCCTGTCGATCCTGATGATGCCCGTGGTGGTCCGCTCCACCGAGGAGATGCTCAAGCTCGTACCGAACGAGCTCCGCGAGGCCTCCCTCGCCCTGGGCGTGCCGAAGTGGCGCACCATCCTCAAGGTCGTCCTCCCCACCGCCATCGGCGGCATCTCCACCGGTGTCATGCTGGCCGTGGCACGCATCGCCGGTGAGACGGCCCCCATCATGCTCCTGGTCTTCGGCGCCCAGCTGATCAACAACAACCCCTTCGAAGGCGCGCAGTCCTCGCTCCCCCTCTACATCTGGGAGCAGTACAAGGTCGGCAGTGAAGCCTCCTACGACCGGGCCTGGGCCGCTGCCCTCGTCCTGATCGCCTTCGTCATGATCCTCAATCTGGTGGCCCGCGGCATCGCCCGCTGGAAGGCCCCGAAGACCGGCCGCTGAGGCCACCGAAAAGAGCAGTGATTCCCATGGCCAAGCGCATCGACGTCTCCGGTCTCTCCGCCTTCTACGGCACCCACAAGGCCATCGACGACATCTCGATGACCGTGGAGCCCCGCTCCGTGACCGCCTTCATCGGCCCGTCCGGCTGCGGCAAGTCCACCTTCCTCCGCACCCTCAACCGCATGCACGAGGTCACCCCCGGCGGCCGCGTGGAGGGCAAGGTCCTGCTGGACGACGAGAACCTCTACGGCACGGGCGTGGACCCGGTCGCGGTCCGCCGCACGGTCGGCATGGTCTTCCAGCGCCCGAACCCCTTCCCCACCATGTCGATCTTCGACAACGTGGCGGCCGGCCTCCGTCTGAACGGCAAGTTCAAGAAGGCCGAGCTGGAGGCGGTCGTCGAGCGCTCCCTGAAGGGCGCCAACCTCTGGAACGAGGTCAAGGACCGCCTGAACAAGCCGGGCTCCGGCCTCTCCGGCGGCCAGCAGCAGCGTCTGTGCATCGCCCGCGCCATCGCGGTGCAGCCGCAGGTCCTGCTGATGGACGAGCCCTGCTCGGCCCTGGACCCGATCTCCACCCTCGCCATCGAGGACCTGATCGGGGAGCTGAAGGAGCAGTTCACGATCGTCATCGTGACGCACAACATGCAGCAGGCGGCCCGCGTCTCGGACCGCACCGCCTTCTTCAACCTGGCGGCCGTGGGCCAGCCCGGCAAGCTGATCGAGATCGACGACACCGAGCGGATCTTCTCCAACCCGTCCGTCCAGGCCACCGAGGACTACATCTCGGGCCGCTTCGGCTAGACCGAACGCCCCGGATGTCCCAGACGTCCTGCGGTGCTGCATGGCGGTGCCACCGCAAGGCGAAAGAAAAGGGCCGGCTCCCCCTGGGTGGGGGGAGCCGGCCCACTTTCGTACGCGGCCGGGTGCGTCGGCCGAAGGCCGTCCGGTCGCTAGACGAAGGCCAGGTTGACGACCCAGAAGCACAGCGCGGCCACCAGTGCCGCCGCCGGCATGGTGATGAACCATCCCATGATGATGTTCTTGGCCACGCCCCAGCGGACCGCGTTGACCCGCTTGGTCGCCCCCACACCCATGATCGCCGAGGTGATCACGTGCGTGGTCGAGATCGGCGCGTGGAACAGGAACGCGGACCCGAACATGATCGAGGCGCCGGTGGTCTCGGCGGCGAACCCCTGCGGCGGGTCCAGCTCGATGATCTTCCGTCCGAGGGTCCGCATGATCCGCCAGCCGCCCGCGTAGGTGCCCAGCGACAGCATCACGGCACAGGCGATCTTCACCCAGACCGGGATCGGGTCCCCGGGACCCTCCACATCGGCGATGACCAGGGCCATCACCACGATGCCCATGGTCTTCTGGGCGTCCTGCAGACCGTGCCCGAGGGCCATGCCGGCCGCGGAGACCGTCTGGGCGATGCGGAAGCCCCGCTTGGCCCGGTGCGGGTTGGCGCGCCGGAACATCCACAGGATGGCCACCATCACCAGGTAACCGGCGACCAGGCCGACCACCGGGGAGACGAACATCGGGATGACGACCTTCTCGACCACCCCGCTCCAGATCACCTCGGTGCCGCCGGCCAGCGCCGCGCCCACCATGCCGCCGAACAGGGCGTGCGAGGAGGAGGAGGGCAGTCCGAAGTACCAGGTGATCAGGTTCCACACGATCGCCCCGACCAGCGCGGCGAACAGGATCCACATGCCCCGGTTGCCGTGGGGCGTCTCGATCAGGCCCTCGCTGACGGTCTTGGCGACCCCGCTGCCCAGGAAGGCGCCGGCGAGGTTCATCACCGCGGCCATCGCCAGGGCCGCCCGCGGGGTCAGCGCCCGTGTGGAGACCGAGGTGGCGATGGCGTTGGCGGAGTCGTGGAAGCCGTTGGTATAGGTGAATCCGAGCGCGACACCAATGGTCACGACCAGTGCAAAGGTGTCCACGTGGTTCAGGACTCCTTGACCGCGATGGTCTCCACGGTGTTCGCGACGTGCTCGAACGCGTCGGCCGCCTCCTCAAGCACATCCACGATCTGCTTGAGCTTGAGCACCTCGATGGCGTCGTACTTGCCGTTGAACAGCTGGGCGAGCAGCTTGCGGTGGATCTGGTCGGCCTGGTTCTCCAGCCGGTTGACCTCGATCCAGTACTCGGTGAGGTTGTCCATGGTCCGCAGGTGCGGCATGGCCTCGGCGGTCAGCTCCGCGGCCCGGGCCAGCACCTCGATCTGCTGCTCGACGCCCTTGGGCAGTTCCTCCACGTTGTAGAGGACGACCAGGTCGACGGCCTCCTCCATGAAGTCCATGATGTCGTCGAGCGAGGACGCCAGGTTGTAGATGTCCTCGCGGTCGAACGGCGTGATGAAGGAGGAGTTCAGCTGGTGGAAGATCGCGTGGGTCGCGTCGTCCCCCGCGTGCTCCGCCGCCCGCATCCGCTCCGCGATCTCGACCCGGGCGGACGAGTCCGCTCCGAGCAGTTCCATCAGGAGCTTGGAGCCCGTGACGATGTTGTCCGCGGACGCGGCGAACATGTCGTAGAAGCTCGTCTCCCTGGGGGTCAGACGAAATCGCACGTGAGGTCCTCGGGGTGCATGGGATTCGGACAGGCTGATGCTAGGCGCATCCTCCGGCCACGGCTAACCGGCAGTTCCCCAGTGTCCTCCATCAGGCAGAGTGAGGACACCGGGCCCCCGCCCCTCAGGGCGAAAGCCCGCTACCCTATACCCACGAGGGGTATATCCGGGCGGTATGCCCCCTCGTTCGCGGACCACACGGGAGGCGCCATGACGACCACCGAGACCGAGACCGACCAGCCGGAACCGGCCACCCCCGCGGCGGTGCACGGCTACCACCACCAGAAGGACGAGCACCTCAAGCGGCTCCGCCGGATCGAGGGCCAGATCCGCGGCCTCCAGCGGCTGGTCGACGAGGACGTCTACTGCATCGACATACTCACCCAGGTCTCGGCGAGCACGAAGGCCCTCCAGTCCTTCGCCCTCCAGCTGCTGGAGGAGCACCTGCGGCACTGCGTGGCCGACGCCGCCGTCAAGGGCGGAGCCGAGATCGACGCCAAGGTCGAAGAGGCCACCAAGGCCATCGCCCGCCTCCTGCGCACCTGACCGTGGCCGGCACGGGCAACCGGTCCAGGTCGGGGAGCCGATCCGGGAAGGGGATCAGCCGCAGACGCCGAGCAGCACCTCGTCGATGCGGTCCTGGCTGAGCCGGTCCTCCAGGGCCGCCGAGGCCGCGATGATCAGCTCACCGCACAGCTCGATCTCGGCGAGGGCCACGTGATCCTGCACTGTCGCACTGCCTGCGGGAGTCACGCGTGTCACCCTCTCTCTACCGGAACCGACGTCCCAGCGTAGGGACGCGAGGTCTCCGTGCGCATGACACGGATGGACCATTTCCGGATACCCGCCATGGCCAGAACCCGCCGGGTGCCACCGCCCCGTCGACGGTGCCGGAACACCGGCCGCGGACGGGACCGGTGGACCTCGGCCCGCGACCTCGGCCCGCGATCTCGGCCCGCGACCTCGGTCCGCGATCTCAGCCCGCGACCCTCAGTCCGCGATCTTCCCGGCGTAGATGTCCGCACTCGCCGGCAGCACCACGGTCACCGGAGTCCCGAACCCGTAGAGCAGGGTGGTCGAGGACACGTCGATCACCCCGTTGTTGACGTAGGTGAACCGGTGCCGGACCTTCCGCAGCCGACCGTCCTCGTCCAGATAGGCGTCGAACGGGACCGCGTCCGTGCTGAACCCTTTCGCCGCCGCCTCCAGCGCCCCGCGCACCTGCGGGGAGGCACTGCGGGCGGCCCGCGCGATGTCGGTGGTGCCCCGGTAGTGCCGCACCCTGGTGCCGGAGAGCTCGGTCTCACCGACGTACGTCACCCGGTCCGCGCCCCGCAGCAGCTCGGCCGCCGTCAGCGGGTCGGTGGCCCCGCCGGTGACCAGGTTCCCGTCCGCGAGGGTGGTGGTGTCCACCCGCACCCACTTGTCGGCGGGCACCCCGGCGCCCCGGTTCTTCATGTAGAGCGCCCCGGGCGCCAGCAGCTCGGTGATCGGCCGGTGGCCCGGCTTGCCGGTCACGTCGGCGGGCAGCATCACCAGCAGCTGCCCCATCCGGTTCCGGAAGTCCACTCCGCCCTCGCCCCGGATGGTGACCCGGGTGCCGCCGGTGGCCATCTCCATCGCGGTCCGGGCCCGGGCGCTCCCGGTACGGGTCAGAACATCCGCCGCGGCCCGTACGGCGGCCGCCCCGTCCTCCGCCGAGGGCTCCTCCGTCCCGCACCCGGTCGTGGCCGCCAGAGCCGCGAGGACGGCCAGGGCCGTCGCCGGGACCCGCCTGTGCCGGTGCTCCACCATCGCCTGCCAACCCCCAACGCATGACCGCTGTTAGCCCGGGACCCAGCCCGTTCCGCTTAACGAGGACCGGGGTTGCCCGTCACGGCCGCCCGGGGGACATGCACCCCATCGGGAACCGGTGACGGGCCCTCGGGAACCGCGCGGTGGCCAGGTACCGTGGAGTCGTGGACCCGCAGACCCGAGCGCACCCCGTCCCTCCACTTGCGGCCGTGCCCGCCCACCGCGCCGAAACCGTCGAGCGCGGGGCCTTCGCCGTGGCCCGCTGCGACTGCGGCTGGCGCGGCCCGGCCCGCCGCTCCCGCGACAAAGCCCGCGAAGACGCCGCCACCCACCCCGCCGACTGACCGCCCCGCCCCGCGCCGGCGCACCACCGCGGCCCGGAGCCTCGCGCGGGGCGTGGTGCCCGCGCACCGCACGTTGCCCGTGCGGCACACCCTGACCCCACGCGGGGGGGGGCACCCACCGTCTGGGGCATGAGCCCGTCTCCCGGCGCATCGCGCCTGCGGCGCAAGCCCGCCCCCACCCGGATACGAGCCCACCCGGCTACGAACCCCCGCTGGGCGTGAGCCCGTACCGGGCGGTGCGCGGCATTGCCCGCCTCTGCGCGAGCCTGGGCGCGGGCCGGGGCATGCGGGCAGGCGTACGCCGTGCGGCGGAGCAGGGTTCACTCGGCCGGACCCGCCCGGCTGGCCGGGGCGCGGCGTGGCGGATGCGCTGTACGGGAGACCCCGCGGCGGTCGCAGCCGCGCGGGCCCTTCCACAGGGCGGAGCGCCATGCCGGCACGACCACGCGCAGCCCGGCCCCCGGGGAGCAGCCCCCGGCCCGCCGGAGGCCCGGGCGGCCCCGCACGGCCCCCCGGGGCAGCCGCCCGCCTGCTGGCCCGGCTGGCGGCCCCGCTGGCCGTCCTGGTCCTGCTGGGCGCGCCGGCGGCGGCCATGGCCGCGGGGAAGCCCGTCGGCACGGCCGACGGTCCGGCCGACGTGGCCCTGGCCATCGGCACCACCTCGGCGGCCGCCCTGGCCACCGGCCTATGGCTGCGCTCCCGCTACCGCCGCACCCCGCCCCCACCGGACCCGGCCCAGGCCCCGGACGCACCGACCCCGGCTGCCCCGCCGGCACCCGAAGGCCCCGCCGGCAGCCCGCGGGGCCCGGCCTGAGCCCCGTACGCATCACCCAGCCCCGTGCGCATCGCCCAGCCCGTCCCGTCCCACCGGCCGCACCCCGCAGGGGTCAGGCCGCGAGGTCGTTCTCGCGCCCCCCGCCGGCCGGCAGGTCGACCGCCCGGGCCGGTTCGCAGCCGCGGGCCCGCACCAGCCGGCCGAGCCGCCGGGATCCGGCGATCGTGCGGGCCAGCGGTGTCAGCAGGGCCATGGCGAGCGGGGCGAACAGCAGCACCACCGCCGTCCCCAGGGCCAGTCCGCCGATGACGTCGGTGGGGTAGTGCAGGCCGGCGTAGACCCGGCAGAAGCCGTCGAGCAGGGCGATTCCGATCCCGAGGAACCCGAGCTTGCGGTGGACCATGAACAGGCCGACGGCCAGGGCCATGGTGAGGGTGGCGTGGTCGCTGACGAAGGAGAACCCGCTCTGGCCGAGCTCCGCCCCCGGCGCGTCCACCTCGGTGTGCCGTACGTACGGCCTTGGCCGGGCGACGAACTGACGCAGCGGAACGTTCAGCATCAGCGCGATCGCGGCCCCCAGCGGCGCCCACACCAGCGCGGCGAACCCTTCGGCGGCGGCCGGGACGGACCGCTTCCTGACTCCCCGCCAGCACCACAGCACCAGCAGCACCAGCAGCAGCGGCAGTCCGTACTCGCCGGCCGTCATGACGGTCCGGTGGAGCCAGTCGGGCGCCTCCCGGGAGAGGCCGTTGATCCCGTGCAGCAGGCTTACGTCCACGTTCGGCCCGCCGGCCGTGAGTCCAGCCATGGTGAAGCGGCCCCTTGCCTCGTGCCTCGTCCCCGGTGGTGATCGCCCTCGGTGCCCATGGAACGCCCGTTCTGGCGCGTACGTTCCACTCTCCACCGAATGATCACCCCAACGTTACCCAAGAGTGACTCATCGTCGCAGCTCAGGGCCTTGGCTTCACACAGAGTTGCCGGCCGCCGCGGGGCGCGGCAGCGCTTCCGCACCGTCCCGGGTGACCCGGGTCGCGCCGAAGTAGTCGGGCGTGTCGATCTTGTCGAAACGGATCACCGCTCCGGTGAACGGCGCGTTGATCATGTACCCGCCGCCGACGTAGAGCCCGACGTGCCGAATGGCCCGAGAGTTCGTCAGATCGTCGGAGAAGAAAACCAGATCACCGGGGAGCAGCTCGCTCCGCGAGGGATGCGGCCCGGCGTTGTACTGGTCGTTCGCCACCCGCGGCATCGTGATCCCCACGGTGGCGTACGCGGCCTGGGTCAGCCCCGAGCAGTCGAACCGCCCGTTGTCCTCGGGCCCGCCCTCACCACCCCACAGATAGGGCGTGCCGAGCTGCTTCTGCGCGAAGTAGATGGCCCCCGCCGCCTGCTGGGACGGCGCCACCCGCCCGACGGGCGCGGCGAAGCTCCTCGCGAGCACGGTGATCTTCTGGACGTAACCCTGGGTCTCCGGGTAGGGCGGTACCCCGCCGTACTTGATGACCGCGCCCGCCCCGGCGTTGTACGCGGCCAGCATGTTCTTGGTCGCGTCCCCGGGCACCTTGCGGACGTACTTGGCGAGCGAACAGTCGTACGAGGCCGCGGAGGGGATGGCGTCGTTCGGATCCCAGATGTCGCGGTCCCCGTCCCCGTCCCCGTCGATCCCGTGGACCGCCCAGGTGCCCGGGATGAACTGCGCGATCCCGCGCGCGTCGGCCGGGCTGACGATGTCCGGGTCCCAGCCGCTCTCCGAGTACAGCTGGGCCGCCAGCAGCGCGGGCGTGATGGACGGACAGAGGTTCCCCCATGTCCGGACCAGGTTCTGGTACTTCGCGGGCACGGCGCCCTTGGCCAGCCCCACCGCCTGCCCGCCGCCACCGGCCGCGATACCGGCCGCGGCCGAGTACGTGCCGACGACGAGCAGCGCCACGAAGCTCAGGCACAGCCCGATACCGATTCCGCCTGCCCACCAGAATTTGCGCACTCGTCAACCCTTCCCCATCGAGCGGCGCTTCACAGCGGATCCCCAAGTCTCGCAGCGTCAGGTCGCGAACCCGTCGCACAGGATGCTCTTGTACCCCGTGTCCGATGTGGCGTGCTGGAACACCACCGTCCACTCGCCCCGCACCGCATCGAGCCGGGGCACCGGAATCACCTTCCCAGCGCGGGTCCGCACCGTGAAGTCCTCCGGGTACCTCAGCTCCTTCCACTGCGTCTCGCCCCGAGGTGCGAGTTGCCGAGTCCCGTTCCCCGAACGCCCTGGTCATCGGACCCGTCCGGCGGCCGGCGGCTTCACCGAGACGCCCGGGTGCGGTCGCCCGCCCGTCCTGGGTGAAGACCGTGGTGGGCCCCCCGGGCGATCCCGAAATCGATCAGGTTGGCCGTGCGAGCGTACCGGGCCAGCACCTCCGGATGCCCGGTCAGAGTCTCCATCCGTCCGAGCGTGCCACATCCGCGCAAGGCCCGGACTCCCGCCCCCTGTAAGCCGGTTGGCGATTTCGCAGCCCTGCGATCCCCGGGCCTCCCCGCGTCCCGCCTAATGAGCCCGGGGTGTCACGTACAAGGTCTGGGCGCCGCGCCCGATGGGCCCCTTCTCGTCGTGCAGCACCGAGTCGGCCAGCCCGATCCCGGCCGGGTCCACACTGGTCCGCGCCTGCACACAGGCCCATTCGCCCACCGGATGGCGGTGCAGATGGACCGTCAGGTCACTGTTCACGAACAGGTGGTGGCGGAGGTCCAGGACCGCGCTGATCCCGTTCCCGGAGTCGGCCGCGACCAGCACCCGGTCGAGCGGGCGCGGTTCCTCCCCGGCCACCAGCGGGACCCGCATCCGCATCCAGCAGGTGCCCGGCCCCGGTTCCAGGAACGCCCCTTCGGTGAACCGGGTCTCCATGGCGGTGTGATAGCCCGTCTCCCACGGCACCGGGAAGAACGGGGTCACCGCCACCTCCCCCGGCGGCGGCACCCGAGGCCCCTCCAGCACCGCCGGCCCGGCCTCGGCGGCCACCCGCAGGCGCAGGGCCCGGGCCAGCATCACCGGCGCGTCCGCGCCCTCCGGGGTCAGCGCGGCCTCGACCAGCTCGGTGCCGCGGCCGGCCCGCAGCACCGAGGTGGTGACCGCCAGCCGGCCGATCGGGACCGGCCGCAGGATCTCGTACGTGATCCGGGCGACCCGCATGTCGGTACGGGCCCCCGGGCGCTCCTCCACGGCCCGCCCGAGCAGCGCGGCGGGCGGGCCCGCGTGCTGGGCGGCGGCGTCCCAGGGCCCCCGGGTGTACTCGGTGGCGGCGAAGCGGAGTCCGCCGGCCCCTTCGTCGTCGATCCGCACGTAGAACGCGTCGGCAGCAGCCGCGGCAGGGTCACCCATACCCGGCACGCTACCGACAGGTAACCCCGCGCGCCAGCACCTACCACTCCGGAGGCTCAGCGGGCGAAGCCCAGGCTCACCCCCAGCCCCACAAGCACCGACCCGATGGCCCGGTTCAGCGTCTTCTGCGCCTTCAGCATCCGGTCCCGCAGCCGCGAGTCCGAGAAGAACAGCGCCACCGCCCCGAACCACCCCAGATGCGCCAGCGACATGAACAGCCCGTACCCGGCCTGCTGCCACACCGGCGTACCAGGGTTCACCACCTGGGTGAAGGTGGACACCACGAACAGCGTGGTCTTCGGGTTCAGCACATTGGTCAGGAACCCGGAACGCATCGCCCCCAGCGGACTGAGCGCGGCCTTCTCCCCCAGCTCCACGGCCACCTCGGCGCGCGCCCGGAAGGTCCGTATCCCGATGTAGACCAGATATGCGGCACCGGCCAGCTTGATGGCCGTGAACAGCTCGGTGGAGGAGGCGATCAGCAGCCCCACCCCGAGCATCGTGTACGTGACGTGCACCAGCACCCCGGCCGCGACCCCGGCGGCGGCGAACAGCCCGGTGGGCCGGCCGTAGAGGTAGCTGTTCCGCACGACCATGGCGAAATCGGCGCCCGGGCTGATCACGGCGAGAAGGGTGATGACGGCGACTGCGATCACTTCTGTCATGAGCGGATGCTCGCCCGGGCCCGGCCGTCAATTCAAGGCGTTTCCGGATCCGCTGGACGACAATGGGCCCGGTGAGTCCGCATACCCCACCGCATACCCCACCGCCACCGCTGCCCCTCCTCTGCGCCGACTGCGGCAACTGCTTCGCGCTCTGCTGCGCGGCCCTCCCCTTCGCCCGGTCCGCCGACTTCGCCTTCGACAAGGCGGCCGGCACCCCCTGCCGCAACCTGCGCCCCGACTTCCGCTGCGGCACCCACGCCACCCTCCGCACCGAGGGCCTCCAGGGCTGCACCGTGTTCGACTGCTTCGGCGCCGGCCAGCAGATCTCCCAGGTCACCTTCGGCGGCCGCGACTGGCGCACCCACCCCGGCACCGCCCGCGCCATGTTCGAGGCCTTCCCGGTGATGCGGCAGCTCCACGAACTCCTCTTCTACACGGACCACGCCCTGTCCCGGCCCGCCGCCCGCCCCCTGCACCCCGAACTGCGCCGCCTGCGGACCGAGACCGCGGAACTCACCGGGGCCGACGCCGACACCCTCGCCGCCCTCGACGTGCCCGCCCTGCGCGCCCGTGTCAACACCCACCTGCTGCGGGCGAGCGAACTGGTCCGGGCCGCCCTGCCGGGCCGCCGCAAGAACCACCGCGGCGCCGACCT
This sequence comes from Streptomyces sp. NPDC033845, assembly GCF_055576225.1. Classification (NCBI taxonomy): domain Bacteria; kingdom Bacillati; phylum Actinomycetota; class Actinomycetes; order Kitasatosporales; family Streptomycetaceae; genus Streptomyces; species Streptomyces sp. NPDC033845. The sequence continues at coordinate 520,679 of NZ_JBVIRI010000005.1, forward strand.
CATCGGAGCCCGGCTGGCCGGCGCCGACCTCCGGGGCGCCGACCTGCGCGGCGCCTGTCTGATCGCCGCCGACCTCTCCGGGGCCGATCTGCGCGGCGCCGACCTCATCGGAGCCGACCTCCGCGACACCGACCTCGGCGGGGCCGACCTCACCGACACCGTCTTCCTCACCCAGCCCCAGCTGAACGCCGCCCGCGGCACCACCGCCACCCGCATCCCGCCCACCCTGGACCGCCCGCCGCACTGGACGGCCTAACGGGCGCACGGCGGAGCGTGCGCCGGGACGGCAATCATTGCCCACCGTCACACCCCGTGATACACAGAGTCACCGAGGGTGATGGTCTGCGCCCAGCCGGTGAGATCAGGTAAAGAGAGCCGCCAAGTCGACATACGGCGGCGGATTCATCAGGGAAGATAGGGCCTAACCCCTGCCGCTCCGGCACGGGGGACGGAACTACCCATACAGGGGCGGTGAGTTACATGATCCTGGCAGCCGAAAAGGGCGACATCACCACCATCATCGGCGGAATCGCCCCGAACTGGGGCCCGTTCGGGAGCATCGGCAACGAAGCGAAGGTCATGATCGAGGTGGTCATGGCCGTGGCAATCCTCCTCTGCCTCGGCATCGCCATCTGGGGAGCGGCCAAACAGCGCATCGGCGCCACGGCACTGCGCGACACGTTCAGTGCCGAACAGGGCAAGGGCCTCATCGTGGCCGGGCTGACCGGAGTCTTCATCATCGGCTCGCTCGGAACCCTGTTCACCATCATCTACGGGATGGCCGTCTAGCCGGCCCCCCGCCGAGCCCGCCCGTCTCCGCCCGCTGAGGTTGCGCTGCCTGATGACTACTCACCACACGCTACCGTCGTACGACGCGGAGGGGGCGGACACGGAATGACCGACGACCAGTACGACCAGTACGGTGCCGGTACCGGCGGCGCGGTGGGCGGCACGGGCCAGACCCGCACCCGACTCCCCGACTCCCCCTCCGACCCCTACACCACCCCCCGCCGTCCCGTCCGCCCCACCCGCGGACTGGTGACGGTGGTGGGCGTCGTGGTCCTCCTGATCGCCGCCATCGCCTTCGCCAACCAGAACGACAACCCCCCGGCGGACCGCGCCACCGACACCCCGCCCTCGGCCTCCCCGACGGCCCCCACGGGCATCGCCCCGGTCGAAGGCAAGAACGGCACCATCCCCACCGGCTTCCCCCAAACCGAACAGGGAGCCCAGTCCGCAGCCGCGAACTATCTGGTGGCACTGGGTTCTGACGGCATGTTCGACACGGCCCGCCGCACACAGATCGTCAGATCCGTCTACGCCGCGGACGTGGCCGCCGCCAACCAGGCGGAGGTCGACCGTCAGTACACCGATCCGGAACTCCTCTCCAGGATCGGCCTCGACCGGAACGGCAAGGCGCCCAAGGGACTCGTCTTCATCTCCCGCACGCACCCCGTCGGCGCCAAGGCGGAGAAGTTCACCCAGGACGCCGCAACCGTCTCCGTCTGGAACTCGACGCTGTTCGGACTCGCCGGCGAGGGGTCGAAGAACCCCGTCTCCGAGAGCTGGTACACGAACACCTTCGAGCTCCGCTGGACCGACGGAGACTGGCGGATCGTCTCCTTCACCCAGAAGGACGGACCCGCGCCCGTGGGCCGCGACCAGGCCGCCGCCACGGCGGAGGACATGGCCGGCGCCGTCTCTCAGTTCGGGGGGTTCACCTATGCGCGCTGACCGTCGCACCGTGTCCGTGGCGGCCGTCCTGGCCGCGGTCCAGACCGGTGCCGTCATGCTGGCCACCCGCGCCGCGGCCGCACCCACGCCCACCCCGTCACCCGAGGTGAGCAAGAGCCCCTGCGATCTGATCCGCGGGCCCGCGAAGGAGTACTGCGAACGCGGTGAGCGCCCCCCCGGCGCCAACACCCCGCCCTCCCTCGGCCCCAACGACCCCGCCGACGCCCTCAACCCCCTGGCCTCCCTCGCCAAGGGCTGCGCCGACGCCGCCGTCTGGATCGTCACCAAGCTCAGCGACATCGTCAAAGGCACCTCCGACGTCAACTTCACCGACGACGGCTTCCTCAAGCACTACGCCGTCGTCTTCGCCGCCTCCACCATCCTCACGCTCATCATCTGGCTGCTGGCCGTCGCCAAGCGCGCCATCCGCGGCGTCCCCTTCGCCACCGCCATGTCCGAGGCCGTCGGGTTCCTCTGGCTGACCGTCCTGGCCTCCGCCTTCACCCCCCTCGTCCTCCATGTCGTGGTCAACGCCACCGACGGGATCTCCGAGACCATCGCCTCCGCCACCGGCAACCAGAGCGACGTCTTCTTCGGCTCGTTCATCGAGGCCCTCAAGAAGGGCGACGGCATCGGCGGCGGCCCGATCATGCTGATCGTCGTCGCCCTGGTCACCATCCTGGCCGCCGGTGTCCTCGCCCTGGAGCTGGTGATCCGCGCCGCCCTGCTCTACGTCGGCGCCCTCCTCGGTGTCGTCGTGTACGCCGGACTGGTGGACCGCAACCTCTGGGGCCATGTCCGCCGCTGGGCCGGCATCATGATCGCCGTCATCCTCGTCAAACCCGTGATCGTGATCGTCCTCGGCCTGGCCGGCGCCCTGGCCGGCGAGCAGGGCCCCGACGCCTTCTCCGCCGTCGTCTCCGGGCTCGCCATCATCCTGCTCGCCATCTTCGCCTCCGCGATGATCTACCGCTTCGTACCGGGCTTCGGCGACGAGATCGCCTCCGCCCGCAGCAACCGCAAGCAGGCCACGGACGGCGCCCAGGCCGCCGCCGTCATCAGCTCCCCCGCCTCCCTGGTCTCGCAGGGCATCAAGACCCACAGCAGCCGCGGCGGCGGAGGCGGCGCCCACCGCGCCTCCGGCGGCGGATCCCCCGCCCCCTCCAACCAGATCTCCGGAGGCGTGGCCGCCCACAGCACCCGCAACGCCGCCGGTGGCGGCTCCGGCGGCGCATCCGTCCCCACCGCCGCACCCCCGCCCCGCCAGCAGAGCACGAGCACCAGGAACACAGGAGGTGAAGGGCGTTGACGACCCAGTCCCACCAGATCCACCCGGTCGCGCCCCGCCGGACGTATCTCATCGGCCGGGCCCGGCCGAACGCGATCGTCGGCAAGAACCGCGAGACCGGCGAGATCGCCCTGATCATCGTCGGGGCCTTCCTCGGCATGATGAGCGGACTGCTGGTGCCCGCCCTCACCCTCCGCATCGTCAGCCTCGCCGGCTTCCCGATGCTGGCCCTGGCCGCCGTCTACGTCCCCTACCGCGGCCGCACCTTCTACAAGTGGTTCGAGATCAACCGCAGCTTCAAGCGGACCCTCCGCCGCGGCACCACCTACCGCTCCTCCGCCATGGAGGCCGGCACCCGCGCCGCCGACGGCCGCGAGGTCGAGGTGGGCCCGCCCCCGGGCATCGGCCGGATCAACTGGCTGGCCGCCCCCTTCGGCCCCGACGAGATCGCCGTGCTGCTGCACGCCGACCGCAGGACCGTCACTGCGGCCATCGAGATCGAGGGCCCCGGCGTCGGCCTGCGCGACAGCGAGGACCAGGAGGCCCTCGTCGACCGCTTCGGCACCCTCCTCAAGCACGTGGCCAACGGCGACGGCTTCGTCACCCGCATCCAGATGCTGGCCCGCACCCTGCCCGCCGATCCCGACGCCCATGCCAAGGACGTCACCCAGCGCGGCGACCCGCACTCCCCGATCTGGCTCCGCGACTCCTACGAGCAGCTCCAGTCGATGGTGTCGACCTCCTCCGAGCAGCACCGCGCCTATCTGGTCGCCTGTATGCACTACACCCGCGAACTGGCCGCCGAGGCCCACACCATCGCCCGCGCCTCGCACGACCGCAGGGGCCGCCGCCTCGACAAGGACGCCGGACTCGCCGTCGTCATGGCCCGCGAGCTCACCGACATCTGCGCCCGCCTCGCCGAGGCCGACATCCGGGTCCGCCAGCCCCTCGGCCAGGGCCGCCTCGCCTCCCTCGTGCACTCCATGTACGACCCGGACCACCCCATCGACCACATCCAGGCCATGACCAAGAGGAACGCCTGGCCGGCCGAACTGGACGCGATGGAACCGACCTACCTCCAGGCCAAGACCCGCGAGTCCACCACCCGCGCCCCCTGGTGCCACGCCACCGCCTGGGTCAAGGAGTGGCCGATGACCCCGGTCGGCGTGAACTTCCTGGCCCCCCTCCTCGTCCACACCCCCGACGTGATCCGCACGGTCGCCGTCACCATGGACCTGGAGCCCACCGAGATCGCCATCGAGCGGATGCTCACCGAGAAGACCAACGACGAGGCCGACGCCTCCCGCGCCGCGAAGATGAACCGCACCGTGGACCCCCGCGACATCGCGGCCCACGGCCGACTCGACCAGCGGGGTGAAGATCTGGCCAGCGGCGCTGCCGGAGTCAACCTGGTCGGGTACATCACGGTGTCCTCGCGTTCTCCCGAAGCCCTCGCCCGCGACAAGCGGACGATCCGCGCCTCGGCGGGAAAGTCGTACCTGAAGCTGGAGTGGTGCGACCGCGAGCACCACCGCGCCTTCGTCAACACCCTGCCGTTCGCCACCGGCATCCGACGCTAGCTGGAGGACAGTGCCGCATGCGAGATCCGCTGTCCGCCGTCACGGACGCCTTCACCGCCTTCCTGTTCGGGAAGGTGGAGACCACCCGGCTGCCCGTCCGTACCTCCACCGGCCAGGCCCAGGCCGTCTACCTGCCCACCGCCGCCCCCGGCCTCGGCGACTCCGGGGTCATCATCGGCCGCGAGGTCTACAGCGGCAAGGGCTACATCTACGACCCCTTCCAGCTGTACGGCCAGCAGCTCCCGGCCCCGCACTGGCTGGTCCTCGGCGAGTCCGGCAACGGCAAGTCCGCGCTGGAGAAGACCTATGTGCTGCGCCAGCTCCGCTTCCGCGACCGCCAGGTCGTGGTCCTGGACGCGCAGGGCGAGGACGGCGTCGGCGAGTGGAACCTGATCGCCCAGCAGCTGGGGATAACCCCCATCCGGCTGGACCCGGTCGCCGCACTCGACGGCGGCATCAAGCTCAACCCGCTCGACCCGGCCATCACCAGCACCGGCCAGCTCGCCCTGCTCCGCACCATCATCGAGGTGGCCACCGGCCACAGCCTCGACGAACGGGCCGGGTTCGCCCTCAAGGTCGCGCACGCCTTCGTCAACGACACCATCACCGACCGCCAGCCGGTGCTGACCGACATCGTCGAGCAACTCCGCCACCCGGAAGCCGAATCCGCCGAGTCGATGAACGTCGGGATAGAGGACGTACGTGCCTGGGGCCTGGACGTGGCCCTGGTCCTGGACCGGCTCGTCGACGGCGACCTGCGCGGCATGTTCGACGGCCCCACCTCGGCCGGCATCGACCTCGACGCCCCGCTGATCGTCTTCGACCTGTCGCACATCGACCGCAACTCCATCGCCATGCCCATCCTGATGGCGATCGTCGGCGTGTGGCTGGAGCACACCTGGATCCGCCCCGACCGGAAGAAGCGCATCTTCCTGGTCGAGGAGGCCTGGCACATCATCAACAGCCCGTTCGTGGCCCAGCTGTTCCAGCGGCTGCTGAAGTTCGGCCGGCGCCTCGGCCTGTCCTTCGTCGCCGTGGTCCACCACCTCTCGGACGTGGTCGACGGCGCGGCCGCCCGGGAGGCCGCGGCGATCCTGAAAATGGCCTCCACCCGCACCATCTACGCCCAGAAGGCGGACGAGGCCAGAGCCACCGGCCGGGTCCTCGGCCTGCCCCGCTGGGCCGTGGAGATCATCCCCACCCTGACCCCGGGCATCGCGGTCTGGGACGTCAACGGCAACGTCCAGGTGGTCAAACACCTGATCACCGAGGCCGAACGCCCCCTGGTCTACACGGACCGCGCGATGACGGAGTCCTCCGCGCCGGCCCACCTCCCCGAGGAACTGCTGGCCGCCGAACTGGAGGCGGAGGAAAGAGCCATGTACATCGAACGGCACCGCAACGGCGGCGCCGGGACCACGGTGGCCTGAGATGCCGGGCGAGCTGCCGCAGAACCGGCCCGCACAGCGCGGGGTCCCCGACTCCCTGCTGGTCGGCCTGCTGGCCTTCCTGCTGGGCCTGGCGGTCCTGGTGTGGACCTCGACCGGTTTCGCCGCCCTGTTCTCGCAGGGCGGCTGGCCGTCCACGGTGACCTTCACCCGGACCCCGACGGCCGTACGGCAGCTGATAGCGCAGCCGCACGACCTCGCCGGCGCCTGGCCGGACACCGATCCGGCGGCCCTCTCGGGGTGGGGGCTGTTCTGGGGGCTGTTCATCAGCCAGCTGCTGGTGGCGTTCGTCCTGATCGTGTTCGTCATCGGCGTGGTGGCCCGCACCAAGTCCCGGCGGGCCCTGGCCCGCCGGGCCGCCACCGAAGCCCCGGCGTCCCCGCCCGCGGAGCCCCCGGCCAAGACACCGGCGCCGGCAGCAGCACCGGATCCGGCCCCCGCCCCCGCAGCCGACGCCCCCACCCCCGTATCCGCATCCGTGCCCGTACCCGTACCCACCCCCGTACCGGTCCCCCGCCCGGCGCACGCCGAGCAGCCCCCGCCGACCGACGAGGCCTACCGGTACGGCTTCGGCTACGCCCCGTCCCCCGCGGCTCCTCCGGCTGCCGCGGAGCCGTCGCCGAGGCTCCGCTACGGCTCTCCGGCCGAGCGGTACGAGGCCGCGGCCGCCCGGATCGCCGAGGCGGAGGGCGCCGCCCTGATCGTGACCTCCTCGCCGACGCTCTGGGCGGAGACCAAGGACGGCCGGGCCAAGCTGGGCCCGGTGCTGCTCTACGACCCCTCGCACCTGTGCGACACCCCGGCCCGGCTGCACTGGAACCCGGCGGAGGACTGCGCCGACCGGGACACGGCTGCCGCCCGGGCGGTGGCCCTGCTGGCCCCGGTCCGCCCGCAGGCCCGGATCGACGCGGCGGTGGCGGACACGGCCGAGACCCTGCTCCGCAGCTGGCTGCACGCGGCGGCGCTGGACGGCCGCCCGTTCAAGCAGGTCCACCGCTGGTCCCAGGGGGCGGGCGCCCATGAACCGGTCCGGATCCTGCGGACCCACCCGAAGGCGGCCCCCGGTGCGGCCGGCGAGCTGGAGAGCGCCCTGACGGGTCATCCGGAGCGGCGCGAGATCGCCCACTCGCTGACCGGCCGGGCCCTGTCCGCCCTCAACTCGATCCACATCAGGGAGTCCTGCACTCCCCATCGAACAGATTCGCTGTCGCTGGCATCTTTCATGGCGGAAGGGGGCAGCCTCTACCTGGTGGGTGAGCCTCTGGAGGACCCTCGCGCCCACCCGGGTGCGATGCCGTTGCTGACCGCACTCGCTTCCAGCGTGGTCGAGCACGGCCGCCGCATGGCCGCACGGTCATCCCACGGTCGGCTCGACCCACCACTGTCGCTGATCCTGGACGACATCGCGGCGGTCGCCCCGATCCCGCAGCTGCCGGAGCTGGTGACGGATCCGTCCCTGCCGATGCTGGCCAGCTGCCGGAGCCGGGAACAGGCCCGTTCGCGCTGGCCGGAGGCCGCGGTCCTGAACCTCCGCTGACCCGGCAGCTGTATCCCGACTTCCCGTCCCCCGCCCCGGTCAGGGGCGGGGGACGGCGTATTCCAGCTCCAGGGCGGTGGGATCCCCCGGCATGGGCACGGTCTGCCCGGTGGGGGTGAACCCGGCCCGCCGGTAGAAGGCAGCGGCCCGCGCGTTCCGTTCGTGCACGTACAGCCGTACGCGTTCCAGGGCGGGGTCCTCCAGCTGCCAGGCCCATTCCAGGGCGGCGGCGAACAGCTGCCCGGTGAGCCCGGTGCCGCGCTGTTCGGGCCGGACGTACACGCCGACCAGGTGTCCCTGGTGGAGGTCCATGGCCCCGCCGAAGATATCGGCGTCGCCGGCTTCCTCGACGAGGACCACCACGGACCCGGACCAGCTGCCGTCGGGGGCCTCGGCGATGAACTGCCGGGCGGTCCGGCCGTGGGAGGCACCGGCGGCCCGGTCCTGCCAGAACTCGTCGGTCCTGGCGAGGGCCTGTTCGGCGGTCTCCAGGAAGGCGATGGGGGCGGCCGGGTCGTTGAGTGCGGCGATCCGCAGCTCCTTGACCTGCCGCCATTCCTCGGCGCGTACGGCGCGTATCAGGTGGTCCATGTCCGGCAGCCTAGCCCTGAACGCAGAAAAGCCCCGCACCATTTAAGGTGCGGGGCTTCCCCACAATGATTGTTCGGCGGCGTCCTACTCTCCCACAGGGTCCCCCCTGCAGTACCATCGGCGCTGAAAGGCTTAGCTT
>NZ_JBVIRI010000006.1:0-227860 GCF_055576225.1 Streptomyces sp. NPDC033845
GGGTCCTCGTCGTTCACACCGGTGTTGCCCACGTGCGGGGCCGTCATCACCACGACCTGACGGTGGTAGGACGGGTCCGTCAGGGTCTCCTGGTAACCGGTCATCCCGGTGGAGAACACGGCCTCGCCGAAGGTCTCCCCCACGGCCCCGTAGGCACGGCCGCGGAAGATCCGGCCGTCCTCCAGGACGAGTACGGCGGGAGCTTTCACAGCTCCCCTGGTGGAGGTCGTCATCGCTCCTCGCCTTCCGTCGGGCTCAGGCGGCCATGCCGACGGGGCGCGCGGCGCACACGTCGGCGAGGCGGGTCAGGGGGTCGCGGTCGAGGGCGGCCATCACGCGGGCCGCCTCGTCGATCTCCGCCTCGGTGACGTCGTCGACGAACTCGGTACGGCCGATGTCCGTCAGCAGCGTCAGGTACTGGTGGTTGTCCCGGTGCCGCATGGTGTCGGCCAGCGCCCGCCGCATCACCGCGGGATCACCGAACATGGGGTGGGAGGGTGCCAGCCCGATCCGCCGGACCGTGTCCACGATCCGCTGGAGGTCCCGCAGCCCCAGCCGCCCCCGATGGTGGGCCAGGACGGCGCTGAAGACGCAGTCCACCGCCACCGCCTCGCCGTGGTAGAGCTCGGGCAGGGCGTTCATCTCGACGATCGGCGAGAACGTGTGCCCGTAGTCGACGATCCGCTTCAGATCGGTCTCCCACAGGTTCTTCTGCAACTCCTCCGCCATCCCCGCGATGGCCCGGTGCATCACCGTGCGGCCCGGCCGGAGCGCACGGGTGTCGGGGCCCGAGTCCTGGAGCCGTTCGGCGACCAGCGTGGGCCCGTACTCCTCCAACAGCCCGAACAGCTCCGCGTCCTTGATCAGCGCCATCTTCAGCGCCTCACCGAGACCGCTGCGCACCTGGCGCGCGGGCACCGAGGCGATCAGGCCGCGGTCGATGAGCGTCCGCGGGGGCGGTGCGAAGGTGCCGAGGCGGTTGCGGCAGCCCTCGTAGTTCACACCCGTCTTCGCCGACACGCTGCCGTCGATCTGGCAGAGCGGGGTGGTGGGCACCCGGACGTACGGGATGCCGCGCCGGTACAGGCTGGCGGCCATCCCCACCACGTCCTGGACGACCCCGCCGCCGATGGCGATCGGCGGGGTGCCCCGCCGGTCGGTCCCGATCGCAGTGAGCCGGGACGCGACCCGGAGCACCTGGTCGAAGGTCTTGTGGGCGTCACCACCGGGCAGGGTCAGGTACTCGACGCTCGTCCCGGTCCGGGTGAAGTAGCGGCGGATCCGCTGTCCGTAGATCTCCTCCACCGTCTCGTCCATCACCACGAGCCGGGTGCCGCCGGGGCTTCCCGCGCCGTCGGGCTGTCTGGCGAGCTCGGGGTTGTCCGGGTCGAACAGGTCGGTGGTCTCGACGATCTCGTAGTCGTAGCGCCTCGTGGCCGTCATGGTCCAGCGGTACGGCTCGGTCATGGTCCGCTCCATCCTGTGGGGGGAGGGGCCTTCGGGCGGCCACCTCCGTCCTGTCACGTCGTGAGTCTGTTGCGCGCGCCGGGAGGGTGCTGTCGGCCGATCGGACCAACCGGGGAACGACAGGAGACCGCCCTCATCCCCGGACGCCCGGAGCGGCGAACACGGTCCGGAGCTCCGCGAACGTGCGGTCCTTCGTCTCCGGCACGTAGCGGCGCAGCAGTACCAGGATCAGCAGGGTGATCACGGCGAAGAACAGGAAGGCCCCCGCCAGCCGGTCCGCGGACGCCGGGCTGCCGACGACCACCGGGAACAGCAGGGCCACCGCCAGGTTCACGGCCCAGGTCCCGGCGAGCGCACCGCCCGACACCCGGGCCCGCAGCTCCGGGGGCAGGACGTCGGCGAACAGCACCCAGCTCAGCGGACCGGCGGAGAACGCGTAGCAGGCGATGTAGCCGAGCACGGCGGCGACCGTCAGGGCCCCGGCCGCCGCCACGTCCACCAGCTGGAAGCAGGCCGCCGCCCCCAGGGCCAGCACCATCCCGGCCAGCCCCGCCGACAGCAGCGGCCGCCGCCCGTGGCGCCGGATCAGCGCCAGGGCCACGAAGGACATCAGTACGTTCACCACGCCCACGGTCAGGGCCGCGGCCCGCGCCCCCGACGCCCCCGGCAGGCCCGCCGAGGAGAACACCAGCGTCGAGTAGTAGACGACCGCGCCGACGCCCACGATCGGGTTCATCAGCGCCGCCCCCACCGCGATGGCCAACGGCCGCCGCAGTGCCGGATCGGCCGCACACCGCCATACGGACCGGTGCGGGGCCCGGCGCGCGCCCGACAGTACGGCCAACTCGGCGGCGGCCTCCTCGCGACCCCGGGTCGCGCCCAGCACGGCCAGCGCCTCCGGGACACGCCCCCGGGCCACGAGGTCCCCCGGAGCCTCCGGCACCCGCAGCGCCGCCAGCCACAGGGCGGCGCAGGCCAGCGCGTTCACGGCGAACAGCCACCGCCAGCCGCCCTGGCCGGCGGGGCCCGCACCGAGGGCCAGGGCGGCCAGCATGGCCACCGCGATCGACACCTGGTAGGCCGTGACCAGGGACCCGCGGGTACGGGCCGGGGCGAGGTCCGCGACCAGCACGGGCCCGACGGCCGAGGCCACCCCCATGGCCAGACCGATCAGAAACCGCCCGCCGGTGAGCACCGCCGCGCCCGGGGCCACGGCACACAGCACGGCCGACAACGCTCCGAGGCCCCGGCCAGACCGAGGATCCGGCGCCGGCCGATCCGGCCGGTCAGCACCCCGCAGCCCAGACTCCCCACCAGCGCCCCGACCAGTAGCGCGCTGACCACCACGCCCTGGCCGAGCGCGGACAGGCCGAACCGGTCGGCGATGACGGTCAGGCTCTCGTTCATGGTGGAGATGGACACACCGATCAACGCCCCGGCGGACACGGCCACCGCGAGCGTACGCCGGTGCGCGCGCACCGGGGCCACGGGCCGGGGCCGCCGCACGCCGGCCGCATGCCGTGCGGCTCGTCCTCGTCGCTGAACCAGAACAGATACGGGCACCGTGGAGGTCCTTTCGCGCGGACAGGAAGGCTCACGGCGACGCTAGGACGGCCCCGGAGCCGCCCGCGTCCTCCCTTCGGACCCGGGAAGGGAGGAACCCCGCCCGCAGGCCCCGTGCCTGTCCTCCGATACCTCGACCGGTTGGGGGAACCGCGCCCGCCGGGTCCTCCCTACGGTGATTCCGCCGGTGGCGCCCTCCACCACCACCCACCCCCCACGTGAGAGAGACGTCCATGCTGATCTGTGGAATCAAGATGACGCACGACGGCGGCGTAGCCGTCATCGACGGGAACCGCCTCGCCTTCAGCGTCGAGATGGAGAAGATCGGGAACCGTCCGCGCTACAGCCCGCTCGACGACCTGGCGCGCGTGGAGGAGGTCCTGACGGACGAAGGGGTGGACCTCGCGAGCATCGACCGGTTCGTCATAGACGGCTGGTTCGCAGACCCCGCGACCGGACTCTCGGAAGTACCCGTCCGCGACGGCGGCTGCACCCTGAGCCTGCCGGTGGCCCCGTACGCGGACGAGATGGTCGTCAACGGCTACCGGGGCGAGGACCCGCTGCTGCGCCGGCACCTCACCGAGCACAGCTTCTCCCGCGGCACCGAGGGCTACTCCAGCTACCACCACTCCACCGGGCACGTCCTCGGCTCGTACTGCGCCAGCCCCTTCGCCGCCCGCGGCGAGGACGCCCTCGTCCTCACCTGGGACGGCGGGGCGACCAGCCGGCTCTACCACGTGACGCCGAACCCGCCGAAGGTCACCCAGACCGCCGTGGTCCTGCCCTTCTCGGGGCACATGTTCTCGATCCTCTGCTCCGCCCTGGAACCCTTCCAGATCAAGAACCCCGCCCTGATCGTCGAGGACCCCAACGACCCCGAGGTCCAGCTCGGCATCCTCTCGGTCGCCGGGAAGGCCATGGCCTACGCGGCCCTCGGCACCGTCGACGAAGCGCTCTTCGGCACCTTCGACGAGCTCCTCTCCGGAGTCACCCCGACCAACGACGCCGTCGAACTCGTCAAGCAGGTCCTGCACATCCGGGAACGCCTCGTCACCGAACGGGACGCCCTCTTCCCGGGCATGACCAGCGCCGACATCATCGCCACGCTCCAGTCCTATCTGGGCCGGAAGATCCTCTACGAGGTGGCCGTGCAGGTCCGCCGGCACTACCCGACCTCCCGGCCCAACCTTGCCCTGGCCGGCGGCTGCGCCCTCAACATCAAATGGAACAGCAAGCTCCGCGCCTCGGGCCTGTTCGCCGAGGTGTGGGCACCGCCCTTCCCCAACGACTCCGGCGCCGCCATCGGCGCCGCCGCCTGCGCCATGTTCGCCGAGTCCGGACACACCCGGCTCGACTGGGACGTGTACAGCGGCCCCCGGCTCACGCCCGCCGGACCGCCCCCGGCGGGCTGGCGGGCCGCCCCCTGCGACGAGGCACAGCTGGCGCGGCTGCTCGCCACGGAAGGGGAGCCCGTGGTCTTCCTCGCCGGCCGGGCGGAGATCGGCCCCCGCGCCCTGGGCGGACGCAGTCTGCTGGCCCCCGCCACGGACGTCCGCACCCGGGACCGGCTCAACGAGGTGAAGGGCCGCGCCGGCTACCGCCCGGTCGCCCCGATCTGCCTCACCGAGCGCGCGGCGGAGGTCTTCTCGCCCGGCACCCCCGACCCGTACATGCTGTTCGAGCACCGGATCCGGCCGGAATGGGCGGACCGCGTGCCGGCCGTGGTCCACCTCGACGGCACCGCCCGCCTCCAGACGGTCGACGCCGACGCCGGAACCCCCGTCTCCCGGGTGCTGACGGCGTACGAGCGGCTCACCGGCATCCCGGTGCTGTGCAACACCAGCGCCAACATGAACGGCCGCGGGTTCTTCCCCGATGTGGCGACCGCGGCCGAGTGGGGCCGCCTCAACCACATCTGGTGCGACGGCACCCTCTACACCCGCAACGAGCGGGTGACCTTCACCGACTGAGGCCACGACTGAGGCCACGACCGCCCCGCGCCCCGCGTCCTTCGATCGTCCCCCCTCCGGCCGGACCGTCCGCCCGGGGGACCGATCGAAGGACGCGGGGCGCGGCCGGTCCGGGGTGTCCTGGGGGGACCGCGTATCCCGCCTCACCGGAGAAGCAACCATGAGCGACACGACCATCCGCACCCGGAACAGGAACACCGTCGACATCGACGCGCGACTGATGCCGATGACCCTGCCCGTCCTCCCCGTCGAGGAACGGGGGTGCTCCTGCAACTTCTGCTTCACGGTGAAGGAGACCTTCGTCGAGCCGCCGGTGCGCCCCGGCGACCCGGCCTGAGCCGGACCTCGGCCCGCACACCGGTACGCGTCTCGGCCCGCCACCCCGAACGGGGCGGCGGGCCGAGACGTACGCCGGAGGGAAGGCTCAGGACCGGCCGTCGCCCTTCACGCCCGGCGCCCGGCGGACGAAGGACACCCGGGAACAGGGCTGGCACAGCAGCGCCGGCCGCCGTGTGGCGGTCACCGGGACGGCACGGAAGGCGAGGTCGGACAGACCGGAGAGTGCGACGGTGCGGGCGTTCTGGTTCATGGCTCCTCATTTCTGGTTGTTCCTGGTCCCCGGCTCCCATGGCCCGGATCGCCCACCAGGCTAGGGACGGCCCCGTCGCCCGGGGGTCGTCCCAACGGGGGAGAACCGGGACGAGCCGGGGTCAGCGGGCGGGTGCGGCCGACACCGGGCCGACGGTGAACTCCCCGCCGCACACCCGCAGCGGCACGGACACGTACTGGGAGCCGTACAGGCCGGGCGGATAGACCCGCAGGCCGGAGGCCTCGGGGCGGCAGCGCCCGCCGCCGGTCGTGCCGTCGGCCGTGGTCACGGTCGCGGTGCCCGTCGCCCCCGGCGCGAGGACCACGTTGACCGGCCGCGCACCCGAGTGGGCGGCGGGCGGCCCGATCTGCCGGCCGTGCGCGTCGACGGCGCTCACTCCGGGAAAGCCGGAGAGGCTGCAGGCCGTGTCCGTGGCGCTCTGGAACCGCAGCGGCAGGTGCAGCTGACCCGCTCCGGGGTCCGGCCGGCCGGCGGTGACCGCCACCTTCCCGTCGGTGCACGGGGAGGGTGGCCGGGCCCCGGCCCAGGCGGAGCCGGTGGCGACGTATCCGAGCGGCAGCAGGACGGCGGCCGGCAAGCAGAGGGCACGCAGGACGAGACGGCGGTACCGGTGCATCGGAACTCCTACGGGACGGGGTGCGGGAAGGGGAGGTGACACGGGGTGAGGTGCGGGACGGGCGGGGGCCCGCCCCTTCCAGCCCAGCACCTGCCGCCGCACCAGCGGGTCCTCCGGTCGGAGGAACCACGGGGCCACGTTCTCCAGCGCCGCGACGGCCCGTGCGGCCTCGGCCGGCGGGAAGACCCCGCTCACCGACCCGGAGAGGTCCAGACGGCCCCGGTGCAGGAGGCCGACGAGCTCGGCGAGATCCTCGTGTCCCTCGTGTCCCTCGTGTCCCTCGTGTGGTCCAGCGAGCCGCTCTGTCGGTCAGGCGCGGTTACGAGGTGAGCAGCAGGCAGTCCCATGGGGTCCGGGTCGGGCGGGACGGCAGGCCGGCGTACTCGGCCAGGGCCAGTGCCGCGCCGCAGGTGCCCGTGAGGAAGCCGGGATCCGTCCCGCGATCCTCCCCGAGGAGCCGTACGGTCCGGTCGGCGGCCCGTTCCGCCGGCTCCGCGCAGCGGGCGCGCAGCGCCGCCAGGAGCACCCCGGCGGTGCCGTGGCAGAGGCCGGGCCCCCGGGTGTCCCAGGACCCCGGGGCCCGGTCCGCGAGGGCCCGGAGGGAGGCGCGGCCGGCGGCGGCGTGCCGTGACTCCCCGACGGCGCGGGTGGCCAGGTCCAGGGCCCGGGCGATGCCCGGCGCTCCGTAGCACCAGGCGTCACGGCGCCCGCCCCGCCGCGGTCCGTCGGGCGCCCGGGGAGGCCAGGAGGGGCCCGCCCGGTGGTCGAGCAGCCAGTCGGCGGCGATCTCGATCGCGTCCCGCTGGCCGGGTACGGACACGCCCCGCGACTCGGCGAGGGCGAGCAGGGCGAGCGGCCCCGCGATGCCGTGGGCCATACCGGTGTCGGACGGGAACCCGAACCCCAGGCCTCCGTCCGCAGCCGATCCGGGCGTTGGGCCGGACCGGCCGGCCCGGTCCGGTGAGCCGTCGAGGAGCATCCCGGTCAGCCGGGTCAGCGCCGCCCTCAGCCCCGGAGCCGCCTCGGCGGCCCAGCCGCCTTCGGAGGCGGCCAGCAGCAGCCGCCCGAGGCCCCCGAGGCCGCGGACCACGTCGTACACCGGGGGCGGGAACGGAGGCGGTCCGTCCTCCGCCGCGAGCGCCTCGGCCCGGCGGGACAGCCAGCGGGTGCCCTCGTGCAGCGCGTCCGTGGGCACCGTTCCCGGCGGCAGGTAGCCGGCCCCGACGATCAGTGAGGCGGCGAGCCCGCCGCGCCCCCGGAACACCCCGTCCACGGCGAACGGTCCGGAGCGGTCCAGGGCGGCGGCGGCCGCCGCCCAGTGGGCGAGTGCCCGTGGTGTTCCGGCCGGGTCGACCGTGCTGAGACGGGCGTGCAGCAGCGCGGTCCCCGCCAGCCCGTCGCCCAGGGAGTGGACCCGGACGGCGGGCAGGGCCCGGGCGACCTCGGCCGGATCGGCGAGTGCGGCCGCGACCGTCAGGGCGGCCGTGGCGGCGTCGGTGGCGGAGGCGGTGCTGCTCCGCGTGCCGGTCACGGGGAAGGGTGCGCGGCGGGCGGCCGCCGGTTCAGGGCGTCCGAGGCGAGCGAACGCACCAGGTGCTCCGTCGCCGGATCCGGGCCGAGCAGCCGGTTCACGTGCAGGTGCACGAGGTCCGAGGCGCAGAGCTCCAGGACGCCGGGAGCCGCGGGGGCCAGGGGGGTTGCCGTGGCCGTGCGGTGCGCCGCCGCCGCGACGAGTGCCGTCCCGTAGGCGGTCAGGGCGGTGTCGCGGGCGGCCCAGACGGCGCGGAGGTTCGCGGCCCCCGACCCGGCGACGACCGAGGCCGCCGGTTCCGGCAGGAGCCCGCGGAAGGGCTCCCGGAGCGATTCGCGGCGGCGGCGCGCGTCGCGGCCCAGCGCTGCCGTGGCGACGGCTCCCGGCGAGCCGCCGGCCACCCGGCGGGCCACGGACACGGCCCCCGCGGCGGCCAGCAGGATCCGCAGGTCCTGCGCCTCGCCGCCACCCGGCGGGGTCAGGCGCAGGACCGCCAGGGCCAGGTCGCTGTCGGCGGTGAACACGGCTTCGGCGGCGGCCAGGCAGGCGGGCCCGCCGTACCGCTCGACCTCCGGGACGTAGGCCTCCCACCGTGCCGGGCCGGCCAGCCCGCCGGCCCGCAGTTCCTCCGCCCAGCCGTCGGCCGCCGGCCGCACCACCGACTCCAGGGCTTCGGGGCGGCCGTGGAACCGGACCCTGAGGTGGGGGCCGAGGCCTGGGGTCGCGTAGCGGATCCAGAAGCAGCGGACGCCGGGCCCGGGCCCGGGCGGCAGCCCGGCGAGGCGGTCGCCGAGCCTGCGGAGCGCGGCGTCCTGGCGGGCTTCGGGCACCCGGACGGCCAGGGACAGCCATCCGCCGGCCTCTCCGCCCGGACCCCCGTCACCTGCGGGCCGGGGTTGTCGCCGGGGCCGGGTGCGGGGCGCGCAGCGCGGATCGAGCCGGACAGGCTCCTCGCCGGACCCGGACCCGGACCCGGACCCGGACCCGGACCCGGACCCGGACCCGGACCCGGACCCGGACCCGGACCGGGCCCCCGCGCGGTGCAGCGGGACCACCAGTTCGAGCAGGTGGCCACCGTCCGGCCCGCGTACGACGGCCGGGTCGGTGGCCGCGCCGAGCGGTTCGAGTACGGCCCGCACCCCGTGCCGGATGCGGGTGCGGAGGATCTCCCGGTCGCGGGGGTCGTCGAGGTCCAGCGGCAGCAGACGGTCCGCCTCCTCGGCCGTCACCTGCCGTGGCGGGGCGGGCCGGGTGTCCGTGCGCCAGCTGTCGAGCCGGGCGGCGAAATGGGCCGGCCGGTCGGCCGCCGCGACGAGGGCCGTGGGGAGCGTCCAGCGGGCGGGGGCGAGGATCACCTCCCGGTGACGGACCCGCGGGGTCGAGGGCAGCCCGTCGTACGGCCCCCAGGACCAGGTGCGCCAGGGCCGGGTTCCGGTGTGGCCGAGGAGGCGGAGCAGCCGGACCGGGGTGGGCAGGAGCTCGGGGACGAGGTGGTGCGGGACGAGGGGGACCACACGGCGCGCGTGCCGGGGCGACCAGAGGACGAGCCGCCGCCCGTCGGAGGCGAGGTACAGGTCCGCGGGGGTGAGGTCACCGGGCCGTGGCGGCACCCCGACGGCGATCCGGGGACCCGGGCCGTCGGGCGCGGGCGCGAGCGCCGCCGCCGCCGGGTCCAGCGGCCGGCAGACGACGGGGGCCACCAGCACTCCCGGAGGATCCTCGCCGGTGCCCTCGGCGCGGGCGGCGGGGGCGGTTCCGCGCGGGAGGAGGCCCAGCGCGGTGAACCGGGCCGCCGCGGAGCCGGCCTGCTGGGATCCCGAGCCCGGGCAGACGGCGAGCCGTAGCGGTCCGGCCCCGTCGCGGACGACCCGGACGTGGATCTCCGCCGAGCTCGGCGGGGGTTCGCCGCCGGGCGGGGAGAGCCGGTCGACGAGCTCCTCGGTGAGCACCACCTCGTTCTCCGGGCCGTGCCGCGCGACGAGTTCGGCGAGGGCCGCCGACCGGGCGGGCGAGGCCTCGGCGGTGGCCCCCAACCCGTCGCCGGGCTCCGGCGGACCCAGACCCCCGGAGGTGTCCAGTACCTCGCCCAGGCGGACCATCCGGTGGATCCCGTACTCCTCGACGAACCGCCGGTGGTAGTCGGCCAGCGGCGGTCGGGTGTCCGCCGTACGCCACAGGACGCCCGCTGCCTGCGCGGCCTGCTCGGCGAGCCGGGCCGGCAGGACGATCCCGGCGTCGGCCCGGGTGTCGGCCACCAGGGCCCACCCGCCCGGCTCCGGATCCTCCTCCGGAACCTGCGCGGCGACCTCTT
The DNA here is from genome assembly GCF_055576225.1 of Streptomyces sp. NPDC033845. Lineage (NCBI taxonomy): Bacteria > Bacillati > Actinomycetota > Actinomycetes > Kitasatosporales > Streptomycetaceae > Streptomyces > Streptomyces sp. NPDC033845. The sequence goes on from NZ_JBVIRI010000006.1 coordinate 10,069, forward strand.
CGGGTTGGTCCATCAACGACCGTGCCGTGCGCAGCAGTTCGAGCCGGGGTTCCGCTCCGGGCGGGTGGGTGTCGGCGGCCGCCAGCAGGTCCCGCAACCGGGGCAGGACGGACCACCGGTCCCCGGGGCGGGTGAACGTGCACAGCTCGTCGAGGGTGTGCGAGGGCGGCCCACCGGCGGTGAGATCGCACAGGAGCAGCCCGGAGCGGACCAGCTGGACCAGCAGCCGGCGGGCCGTCCGGTCCCGGAGCTCCTCGTCCTGCCCGCCGGCCTCCTGTCCGCCGGCCTTCTGCCCGGCCATCAGCCCCCGCAGGAGGCCGAGCGGGGCGGAGGCCGGAGCGCCGCCCGCGCACGCGTCGAGCAGTGTCCGCGACACCGTGGTGTCCCGGACGCTGTGCACACCGGCGATGCCGCCCGGCGGCGCGCACTCGACCTCGAACCTGCCGTCGACGGTGCGGATCGTGTTGTCCGTGGTGAGGGTGGTGCGGTCGAAGACGTCCGGGTCGTCGAGCATCCGGTCGGCCACCCGCGCCAGCCAGCGACCGCTCGGCGCGGTGACGGCCCGGTGCGCCACCCCCGACTCCAGCCGCTCCGGGGAGGTGAAGCGGACGGGGGCGACACCGCTGAACACACCGCTGGGGGTCGGGCGGGTGCGCGAGCGGATCTCGTACGAGCGCAGCGACCGGGCGCGGCCCGCGCGGCTGCCGGGCGGTTCCGTGCCGAGCAGGTCCGGGGAGGCGAGGAAGAGCGCCTCCTCCAGTACCGCCGCCCCGTCCTCGGGGCGCGCCCCGAAGGGCCGCAGCGGGATCCGGGCGAAGGCGCCGGGACCCGGTTCGAACACTCGTCGTCGCATGGCGTGCCGGTCCTGTTCCTCCGGAGGAGCCGGGGGCCCCGGGCCGCCGTCGGCGGCCGCGGGCCGCTCGCGCCCGCCCGGCTCCCCCGGAGGGCGGGTCCTACCGGGCGTCCACCCGGCGGCGGTCCGAGCCGGGATCGGCACAGCCGGTGGTCATCCAGTCGGGAACGGACAGGTCCCGGGCCGCGGCACCTGCGGGATCGGTCGAGCGGGTGACCGCAGAGTCGATGCGGGGGTCGAAGCGGAAGGCATCGGCCAGGTCGTGTGCGCTCATCGGAATCTCCTCTCGGCCCGCCGGGCGGGCGGGACACTCGGTGTTCGTACGTCCGCCACGCTAGGAGCGGGCGACCGGAGACTCTGTCCTCCGTTCGAACGGCGCCCCGGACGAGGAGGGGGGTCAGCCCGCCCAGCGGACCCCGGTCAGCTCCTCCGAGACGGCCCACAGCCGTGCCGCGGCCTCCCGGTCCCGGGCGGACTCGGCCAGGGACTGGAGGGCGGGTCGCCCCTTCAGCCTCCCGGGCCCCGTCGGGCCGTAGTACTGGCCGCCGAGGACCTCCGGGTCGGTGGCGGCGCGGACCACGCTCCAGGCACCGCGGTCCTTCCCCTGGGCCAGCAGTGCCAGCGGCGCACCGCGCAGTCTGCCGAGCGGACCGGGCTCCCACAGGGGCGGCCGGGCCGGAGTCAGTCCCTGCACGGCCCAGCCGGGATGCGCCGCCACACTGCGTACGCCGCTCCCGCCGGGGCTCGCGCGCAGCCGCCGGTCGAGCTCGGCGGCGAAGAGCAGCACCGCCAGCTTGGACCTGCCGTAGACGGCCATCGACCGGTAGCCGGTGCGGCTCTGCAGATCGTCGAAGTCCAGCCGGGCCCGGGTGTGGGTGAGGCTGCCCGAGGAGACGATCCGGGCGTCGTGGGTGAGGGTCGGTGCCAGCAGCAGGGTCAGCGCGAAGTGCCCCAGATGGTTCGTGCCGAACATCAGCTCGAAGCCCTGGGCGGTCTCGGCGCGTTCCTTCGAGGCGGTGACCCCGGCGTTGTTGACCAGCAGGTCGACGGGTCCGGTGGCGGCGAGTTGACCGACCGCGCGCCGGACGGAGTCCAGGTCGGCGAGGTCGAGCCGCAGGTCGGAGGCCTGGGCCCCGGGCACGGCCGCCCGGAGCGCCGCGAGCGCGGTCCGGGTGCGCTCCGGACTGCGGCCGGCCAGGACGACATGCGCCCCGGCGCGCGCCAGTTGCTCGGCCACGTGGTAGCCGATTCCGGCGTTGCCCCCGGTGATCACGGCGGTGCGCCCGTCCTGTCTCGGGACGATGCGGGGATCCCAGGTCATGGGGCTGCTCCTTTCACTGTCCGGGCCGGACAGCCCCGGTCCGTTGGAGGACGGCGGCCCGGGGGCCGCTCGCGCCCGGGACCGCCGTCCATGAGCCACACCCTAGGCAGCGCGCCGGCCGGGCCCTGTCCTCCGATCGGTCCACCCCGGGGACAGACCGCACCCGCCGTCGTACGGCCTACGGCACGGCCGGCGGGCCGTCGTCGGGCACCCCGAGCCGCCGCGCGTCCCGTTCGGGCCGCAGGAAGCGGGTGGCGAGCGCCCCGGTGAACGCGAGCAGGGCAGCGGTGAGCAGCCAGGCCCGCTCGTATCCGGTGACGGCCGCCGGGGCGGCGTCGACCACCCGGCCCAGGACCACGGGGGAGAGCACCCCGCCCACCGAGGACAGGCCGACCACGACACCGAGGACGGCCCCCCGCCGGTCGGCCGGGGAGAGCCGGGCGCAGACCGTCTGGCCGATGGTCATCATGGGCACGCACAGGGCCATCGGGCCGCACATCATCGGCAGTTTCAGCCAGGAGGGCCCGGCCGCGAACAAGGCCACCGCCGCGGCCGATCCGAGCATCAGCAGCCCGGCGCCCGCCCCGTCGGGCAGCCGGCCCGGGCGCCCGCCGCGCGCGGCGGCGCGGCGGGCCAGCAGGCCGTGTCCCAGCAACACGGCACCGCTGGCCAGGGATCCGGCCGCCACCGCCAGCCCCGTCGCACCGGAGGACCATCCGAGGGCGGTGTGCAGGTAGTCGGGCACCCAGGTGAGCTGTGCGCTGATCTGCCAGTAGACGGCGAAGCAGGCGAAACCGGCGGCGAGCACGCTCGGCGAGAGGAGGATCCGGCGCAACGAGGGCCCGGCACCGGTGCCCGCGCCCGCACCTGCGCCGGCACCGGTGGCGCCCCCGCCGAGCGGAGGGGCGAGCGGTCCCTCCCGGCCGCGCACGGCCCACAGCGCCGCCCACCCGAGCCCGGCCAGTCCCACGACCCCGAAGGCCCACCGCCATCCCCAGTCGGCGATGACCCAGATCAGGGCCGGTGCGGCCAGGGCGACGCCCACCGCCGCGCCGGTCAGCAGCACCGCCGTCGGCAGGGCCCGGTCCCGCTGGGCGAACCATCCGTACAGGTGGTGCGCGGCCACCGGGGCCGCAGGCCCCTCGGCGGCCCCGAGCAGCACCCGGGTGGCGATCAGCATCCCCAGCCCGGCGGACGGCCACAGCATCGGGAGTTGGGCCGCCGACCAGGCGAGCGCCATCGCCAGCAGCAGGACGGTGCTGCGGACGCGCCGGGTCAGCAGGGAGACACCGATCGCGGAGAGCGAGAACAGGGCGAAGAACGCCGCCTGCGCCGTCCCGAACTCCCGTCTGCTGAGCCCGAGTTCGGCCATGATCTCGGGCCCGGCCAGGCCCAGTACCGCCTTGTCGGCGAAGTTGACCACCATGAACAGCAGGAGCAGCCGGGTGGTCGGCCAGGCGCCGGGGGAGTGTGTGCCGATCCGCGCGGCCTTCTCGCCGACCGTCCTCAAAGTGCCTCTCCACCGACGGAACCGCCGCCCGCAACGCCCCTCGCGATACCGCTCACCGCACCGGCGTCGGCTCCGGCGTGGGCTCCGGCGTGGGATCCGGCGTGGGCCCCGGCTTCGGCCGTGTCGTCCGCGGTGCCCGGGCCCTCGTCCGTCAGGCCCACGCCGACCCGGCCCGCCGCCCACCCGGCGCCCTGCGGGGTGCGGGCCAGTTCGGTCGCCACGTCCGTCCCCTCCACCACCGCGGAGGACTCCGCCGACGCCCAGGAGAAGATGCCGCGGGCCATCGTCGAGGTCTCCCGCGCGGCCCGGCGGGCGTACACCTCGGACCGCACCCGGGCCACCTCCTCGTCGGCCGGAGCCGCCAGCGCCGCCGTCTCCGCCAGGTGCGCGGCCAGCCGCAGCCGGCCCTCCGCCAGCAGCCCGGCCGCCCGGGCGGCGAGCACCCGCGCCCCGCCCGCCGCGGCGGCGAACTCGGCCGCCACCTCCGCCTCGGGCGCGGGCTTCAGATGGGCCGGGTTCTGGTCGTACCAGCCTCCCCACAGCCGCCACAGGTTCCGTACGACGAACTCGGGCTCGTCGTAGGCCGGCCGCAGATAGGGCTTGGCCAGCAGGGCTCCGGGCACGCGCACCCGCCGGACCACCTCGTCCAGCCGCAGTCCCTGGTTCATCAGGTCGCGGGTCTGGTCGCAGAGGGTCTGGAGCAGGACGGCGGTGTCCATGAGCGCGCCCCGCACCCGGTCCGCGCCGACGATCGGCACGCCGTGGCCCGGCAGCAGGATCTCGGCGCCCAGGCCCGCCATGGTCCGCAGGGCTGCCGCCCATTCCTCCGGATACCGCTGCGCCTTCTGCGGGTTGCCCGCGTTCGGGGTGTTCCAGATGAACAGGTCCCCGGTGCACAGCACCCGCGACTCGGGCACCCACACATAGGTGTGGTCGTCGGTCTCGCCCCGCGCGTGCACCAGCTCGAAGGTCAGCCGCCCCCACCGCAGGGTGTGACGGGTGCGGTAGGTGGTGTCCGGGTAGCGGTAGTCCGTCGGCCAGTCGAGCCACGGGACGCCGAACTGCCGCCGGTTGATCCAGGAGTTGTAGCCGGCGGTGCGGCGGTAGCGGTCGAACCGGTCGGCCACGGCCTCATGGGCCAGGACCTCGGGACGCCGGCCCTCCTCGTCGAACGGGCCGAGCCCGCCGATATGGTCGACATGCCCGTGCGTGAGGACGGCGGCCACCACCGGGTCGCCGGAGAAGTTCCTTACCGCCGTGTGCCGTTGGGCGGCGGAAAGCACGTCGCCGGTGTCGACGAGGACCAGGCCGTCACCGGTGTCGAAGACCACCGAGTTCGCGAACCCCGGGCAGAAGCCGACCTCTTCGCGCAGCCGGATCAGATGGTCCCCGCCGTACACCCCGGTGAGTTGGTCGTTCAGATCGGCCGCCCCGTGCCAGACGCGGTCGGCGTAGGCGAGATAGGCCGCGGACCGGTCGGGCAGGGCCGGGCCCTCGGGGAGCGGCTCGGGAGCGGTGGCTGCTGCGGTCATGGTCCTGGCTCCTTCATCTGCGGCTGGCTCCGGCACCGGTGCTCGCGCGCCCGCTCCGGTTTCGTACGGTGAGTCTCGGCGCCGGGGCGAGGACACGGCACCCTTCCGCGTCACTCCCGGCGCGCCCGGTTAGGGTGACGCGTCATACCCCCGGCTCCTGGAGGGCACGTGGTCTCCGAGGCCGCCCGCGCGCTCGCGGCACGCTGCGAACGCCACGCGAACGCCCTTGCGCGCAGGCTGAGCAGGGAGGTCTTCGACAGCGTCCCCGGGTACGCGGAACTGCCCGCGGACATCAAGGACCTGGAGATCGCGGCGACGGTCCGGCACGGCGTACGCCTCTTCCTGCGCGGGGTGGCCCGTCCGCCCGCCGACCCCGACGGGTACCGGCTCTTCCTGGAACGTGCCGCCCACCGCGCGGAGGAAGGGGTTCCGCTGCATCTGCTGCTGCGCACGTACGCCCTCGGGGTGCACGGGCTGTGGGAGGTGATCCGGGAGGAGGCCCGGCCGGCGGAGGCCGGCGCCGTGGCCGAGCTCGTCGATCTGCTGCTCAGGGCACAGACCGAGGTCGTCGGGCTGGTGACGGAACGCTATCTGGAGGAGAGGGAGGCGCTCGCCGCGGAGCGGGCGTCGGCCGGAACACGGCTGGTGCACCGGCTGCTGGACGGCGGGCTCGGCCCGGAGGACGTCCGGCAGGCGGGCGCCGACCTCGCCGGCCCGCTCCTCGTACTGGCCCTGGGCGTCGACCCGGCCGCTCCCGCCGGCGGTCCGGTCGCCCACCGGCGCCGACTGCGCGGGCTGCGAACCGCACTCAACCGCATCGCACTCAACCGCATCGCACTCAACCACATCGACTTCGGCCGCATCGATTTCGGCGGCGATGCACTCGACCGGCCACCGCGTGCCGGCGCCACCGCCGGACCCGGTGCGGCAGCCGGCGGACTGGTGCTCCTGGCCGAGGAACCGGAAGGCGGGGCCCTCGCCGGGCGGGCCGTGCTGGCCGGCTGCGCGGAGGTCCCGCCCGGACTCGCCGTACGGCTGTCCGAGGGATACGGCTCCCCGCTGTACGTCGCCGCCGCGCACGCCGCCGATCCGACCGGGGTACCGGAAGCCGCACGGACCGTGACGGAGGTCGTACGGATCGCCCGCGGGGGCGGTCTGCCGGTCGACCGGGTGCACCGGCTGGAGGACGTCCTGCTGGAGTTCCACCTGTCCCGGCCGGGACCCGGCAGCGACCACATCGCCGGAGTGCTGGACCCGGTCGGGCACCGTCCAGAGCTGCTGGACACGCTCCGGTGTCATCTGGAACTGCGGCTGGACCGACGGGCCACCGCCGCCGCGCTCGGAGTCCACCCGAACACCGTGGACAAGCGACTGGCCCGGCTGACCGCCCTGACCGGACTGGACCTGTCCTCGCCGCGCGGTACCGCCCTGGCCCTGGCCGCCCAGCTGCTCAGGGAGACCCGACGGCCCGCCGACGGCGGCTGAACGAGGAGGAAGCCCGGCCCCGGCCCGGCCGTACACGCCCGGCCCCCTCACGCTTCCGCGGCCGCGGGACGGACCGGCCGGACGACGGCGGGGCGGATCCGCCGCGGCCCCCGCACCCGGGCCATGGCGGGGACACCGCCCCGGGTGCGTACCGCGGCGACCGCCGCCAGCCCCGCGATCCCGACACAGGCGCAGCCCGCGAGGGTGAACGCGGTACGCGCCCCGAAGGCCGAGGCGATCAGCCCGGCCAGCGGGGCACCCGCCGCCGCCGAGCCCAGCGTCACGAGCATGGCCAGTCCGGCGGCCCGGCCCTGGAGGCCCGGACCTGCGCCCATCTGGACGGCCGTCGCGGCGGTGGTGGTGAAGCACAGGGCGGCGATCCCGACGGGCACCAGCAGCACCCCGAAGGCCGCCAGCGAGCTGGAGGAGCCGGCGGTGACCTGGAGCACCCCGATCGCCAGGGCGCACACGGCGAGCGTGCGCAGCGGGCAGGTCCGCAGCCGGGCGGCCAGCAGGGCGCCCAGCAGGGATCCCACCGCCAGCAGGGCGCTGAGCATGCCGAAGGACTCCGGGGCGGCCCCGAACCCGTCGGTGGCCAGCGCCGGCAGCAGCACCGGGAGGTTCATCCCGAACAGGGCCATCAGCCCGCTCAGCACCAGCGTCCACCGCAGACCCGGATGGGCGGCGACGAGCCCGAAGGCGCCGGAGCGCCGCGTCCGCTCGGCGGGATGCGGGTCGGGACGGCGGTCCAGGGCGGGCAGGTGCCGCAGCGCGAGCAGCCCGGCGGCGCTGAGCACGGGGGTGAGGGTGCAGAGCAGAAAGGCCCAGCCGGTGCCCAGACAGCCGATGAGGAGACCGGCGGCGGCCGGCCCGGCGATCCGGGCCAGCTGGAAGTTGGCCGTGGACAGTCCGATGGCGGCACGGCGGTGCTCGGGTTCGACCATACGGGGGATGAGGGCCTGCCGGGCCGGGCCCTCCACGGCCGTCATCATGCCGAGCGCCCCCGCGAGCACGCACACGGACCACATGCGGGCGGTACCGGTCGCGACCAGCACCGCCATGGTGAGCGCCAGCACGGCGGCCACACCGTTGCACACCATCATCAGCCGCCGGGGCCGGTAGCGGTCCGCGATCGCACCGCCCCACAGCCCGAACACCAGGGCCGGCAGGCACTGCACGGTCACCACGAGCCCTACCGCGGCCGGGCTGCCGGTGAGCTCCAGCACCAGCCAGTCCTGCGCGGTGCGCTGCACCCAGGTGCCGGTACCCGCCACGGACTGGGAGAGCAGGAACAGCCGGAAGGCCCGCGAGGCCAGGGGCCCGGTCCCGCTCCCGCGCTCCGCCCCGCGCAGCATCCGTACGGCTCGTACGAGGGCGGGGCCGGGGAGCGTCACCGGGAGGGACGGGAGGGTTTTGTGCGGGAGGGGGGACATGTTTCGACGCTAGGCGCGCGGGCCGGATCCGCGATTCCTCCCAACGGTCGGTCGGGGGGACGAGACGGTCGGTCCGGACGAGGGTCCGGCGGGGGTGCCTGCCGCACCGGCGCACGCGGCAGCGGCTGCCCGGTACGGGCAGCCGCTGCGGTGCGACACGGGTAGCTCAGGTCGGTCCTACGGCAGGCACAGCTTGCAGCCGCCCTGCACCGAGGAGGCGAGGACCTGGTTGCCCTCCAGCACGGTGTTCGCGGGGTGCACGGTGGCCGCGCCGCTGACGACGGAAGCGGGCGGCTGGGGTGCGGCCGAGGCGATGGACGCCGTACCGGCGAGGCCGAGGGCGGTCAGGGTGAGTCCGGCGGTGGCGAGGGCTCGGTTGATGCGCATGGTTCAGGTCCTCCAGGACGGTGGGGTCCATCGGTGCCGCACGGTGGTGTGGCGGACCCCAAGGGGTGGGGGCTTGATCTGTTGTGCACCGACCCCTCCACAGAACCGCGAACCTTCCCCGCCCCGCGTCCTGCGTTCGGCCCCCCACCCGGATGAACGCGCCGCCGGGACCGACGGCCGACCCGGATGACGGGCCCGACCGGGCACCGCGCGCCCGAGGCCCGAGGCCCGAGGCCCGAGACCCGAGGCCCGGGGGCCCGGGGCGGGGTCGCGTCCCACAACACCCGATACCGGTCCGTTCGGAGGACGCGGGCGGCGGGGTGGGGCGCGTTCCCTGGAGGGGCCGGTCCGCCGCCCCTCCGGAAGGACGACCCGTGGAACTCACCCTGCTCGGCACCGCCGCCCCCGAAGGACTGCCCCGACCCGGCTGCCCCTGCGCAGGCTGCGCGGCATCCGTCGGTGCGGACGCCCGTGCCGCCACGGCGGTCCTCGTGGACGGGGTCCTGCTCCTCGGAACCACCCCCGGGGCCGCCGCGGCCGCCGCCCGGGCCGGGCACGCGCCGTCCGCGATCCGGCACGTGCTGTCGGCCCGCCCCGAGAAGCCGGAGGACACCGACCCGGCCGACCCGGCCGACCCGGCCGAGCTGGCCTGCGGGCCGGCAGCCGGCCTGCCCCCGGCCGCCCGGCTGCCGGACGGAGGCCACCTGGCCACCACCTCGGGGCACCGGGTGCACCCGGTCCCCGTCGACGTACCGGGCACCGGCCATGGCTACGCCGTGACCGGTCCCGACGGCACCCGCGCCCTCCTCCTGCCGCCCGGCGCGGCCCCCGCCGCCTCCGGTACCGGGGACGGCGCGGAACGCCCGTACGAGGTGGTCCTCGCCGATGTGCTGGGCCGGCCGGAGGCCCTGGCCCGGATGCGCGACACCGGCGCGATCGGCCCGGGCACCGAGGTGATCGCGGTGCACCTCGACCACGAGGACCCGATCGGCCCCGAGCTGGTCCGGCGCTGTGCGGCGGCGGGCGCCCGCCCCGTCCCGGACGGGACCGCGCTCCGCACCGACGGGGACCGGCCCGCCCCGCTGCCGGCCGTCCCGCGCCGGACCCTGGTGCTGGGCGGGACCCGCTCGGGGAAGTCCCGTCACGCCGAACACCGCCTGGAAGCCCACCCGGACGTGGTGTACGCCGCCACCGGAGGCCCCCGGGACGGCAGCCCGGACTGGCTGCACCGGGTACGGCTGCACCAGGAGCGGCGCCCCGCCCGCTGGCGGACGGTGGAGACCGGCGACCTGGTCCCGCTGCTCGCCGAGGACGGTCCGCCGCTCCTGATCGACTGTCTGGCGTCCTGGCTCGCCGTGGAGATGGAGCGGATCGACGCGGGCGACGACACGGCCTGGCTGGGCGGCGGGCGCGGGAAACTGCGCGACCGGTCCGCCGAGCTGGTGTCCGCGATACGGGCCACCGGGCGGCGGGTGGTGCTGGTGAGCAGCGAGGTGGGAGCCGGGGTCGAACCGGGCACGGCCTGGCAGCGGCGCTACCGCGACGAGCTCGGCTGGCTGAACGCGGCCGTGGCCGACACCTGCGAGGAAGTCCTCCTCGTGGTGGCCGGCCAGACGCTGCCGCTGAAGGGCTGATCACCTGTCCAGCCCGTCCTGTCCGGGCTGTGCCCGCGACCCCGTTCAGTCCACCGGCCCCGCCGTGAGGGTGCCCGTGTAGCCGCCCTGACTGTTCCAGGAGAGCTCTCCCGGCCCGGTGAGCCGCAGCTCCACGAGGTCCGGGCAGTAGAAGCTGCCGTCGAAGACCATGCCCGGAAGAGGGCCCTGCTGCCCGCTCGTACGGAAGACCAGGGTCCGGTCCGCACGTGTCGCGGAGTGCGAGAGGGTGGCCGTGCACCCGGTGTCCCCCTTGATCCGCAGCAGGCCGGAGAGATCCCGCACGGTGGGCGGATCGGCACGGCCGGGGGACAGGGCGACCAGCACCTCGTAGCGGGGCGCGGGCCCCGAACTCCCCTTGATCTCTCCGCCGAAGGGCGAGGTCAGGGCGTACACGTCCTCGACCGACCAGGTCGGCTCCCTGGACGGGGAGACGGAGGACGGGGAGACGGAGGACGGGGCGACAGGGGACGGGGCGGACCGGGAATCCGACGGGGTCGGGGGGCTCGCTCCCCCCTCACCGCCGGAGGTGAACAGACCGACTGTGTGCACCGGACCGGTACCGGAGAGCGCCGGGACGACCACCCGCCCGCCCAGGGCCGCGCCCTCTCCCAGACGTCCCTCGTCGGCGAAGGCCTTCAGCCGGATCGCCGTCCACCGCTCGCCGTCGGGGGACACCCAGGCGGCCGGCTGCTCCAGCTCGTTCAGGACGGCGCTGCCCAGTGCGACGAACGTGCCCGCGGACCTGAACAGGTCGCTGACCCAGCCGGTGCCGGGCTTGGAGTCTTCCCCCACCGGCAGCGTGATCTCGGCCCACCGGCCGCCGCCGTCCGTGGACCGCAGGAGGACGGGCCGCTGGTCCGGCGGCTGGCCGCCCGCACCCGCGCCCTTCGTCCGCAGGGCGCTGAGCAGCAGGGTGTCCCCGCGCCCGGCCAGGCCTTCCACGAGCACCAGATCGTCCGGGAGCGGTGTGCTCAGGTCGTCCAGGTGCGCGCCGCCGTCCGTCAGCCGGTACAGGGCGACGGGATACGAGCCGCCGGGGTCGCAGGACCCGACGATCAGCGCTTCCCCGGAGCCGGAGTCGGACCCCGAGCCGACGGCGGCGCCCCGCTCACGGAAACGGCACCCTTCCGGGGCCCGTGCGGCCACGGGCGTCCAGCCTTCGCCCGTCCCGTTCAGCCGCCACAACGAGGTGCCGTCCTGGGTGACGTACGCATGGTCGCCGTCCGTGAAATAGGCCGGTCTGCGGCTTCCGGCATCGGAGGGTGGCTGGAGGAGGCGCCAGGACCGGCCGTCGGCGGAGAAGTAGGTGGGGGCTGAGGCGAGGACGGGAAGCCCGCCGGAGGAGTCCACGCCCCGGGCCTCGACGATGAAGCCGCCGTTCCAGGACATGAGCCCCGAGAACTCGCTGTACCAGCCGGCGCCGCGGCTCACCGTCCGCAGGTCGCTCCTGGTCCAGGTGACGGCATCGGCGGAGTACCAGGCGTCGAGGTCGTACCCGTCTCCGGACGGTTCCGGACCGTCCCCCGCCGCGACCAACAGCCCCTGACCCTCACCCTTCAGTTCACCCTCAGCTCCGGCACCCATGCCCTTGCCGTTGCCCTCGGACACGGCGACGGCCCGGGCATGGAACCCGCCGCCCGGGGTGACGGACACGTCCGCGGCCTTGCCGTACGTCCAGTCGACCGCCACCGTGTCCGTGCCCTCGCCGTCACCCTCGCGTCCCGTGAACCACCACGCCCCCGCGGCGAGCAGCGCCAGCACCACCGTGAGGACTGCGGTCAGCACCCCGGCCCTCCGGCCGGCAGGCCCCGCGCTCACCGGGCGGACCGATCCGGACAGTTGGGCCCGGTCTTCTCCCCGGTGTCCACGAGCTCGCGCCCGCCCCCGTGGGAGTCCGGGCGGACGTCGTAGACGGGGATGCCCCGCACACCGCCCACCGAGCGGAACGGCCCCAGTTCCTGCGACTTCTCCTCACCGCCGACGAGGTATCGGACGGTCAGAGTCCAGGTGTACGTCGCGGTGCAGGAACGGACGCCGACGGTGACGTAGGCCGGCACGTCACGGGTCACCGAGATCCCGGTCAGCAGGGAGTTGCCGGGGACGGACTGCTCGGCCTCCTTGCCGTCGACCACGTCGAACAGCTTCTGCCGGTCGAGGTCGAGGCGCAGTACGGTCGGTCCGCCGCCGGGCCCACCGCAGGCCTGGGTCTTCTTCAGCATCCACTGGTACGCGGTGGTCGTGTTCCGCCCGGTGACGTGCGGTGTCACCGACTTGATCGAGATCTTGTCCGTCCCCTTGGTGCTCAGGGTGAGGTTGAGCACCCCGGTGCCCCAGGAGGCCGCGCCCTTCTCGGCCGCCGCGGTGCGTGGGTCCTTGGCCAGGTCGTCGAGGTCGAGGGAGGTGACGGGCGGGCCGCCCTCCCTCATGGCGACCGCGGACTGCAGGTCGCAGCCCGCTGCCGTGGGCCAGCCCGTGAGCACCGTCAGGGTGCTGGGCGGCGTGGGGTCCCAGAACTCGCTGAGCCAGCCCCAGAGGGCTTGCGCGCCGCCCGTCAGGATCAACAGCAGCAGCCCCGCCACCGCCGAACTCACGGCGGCAGGGACACCCCAGGTGGCCAGTGCCGACTGCTGCGGCCCTGAACCGTTCGCCTGCTGCCCCTGCTGCCCCTGCTGCCCCTGCTGCGAACCCTGCGTCCCTGACATCCCGGCCCCCCAGCCCCACCCGCGCCGTGTCGCGCCCGCACCCGCCCCCGCCCCCCGCTACTCCGGTATTCGGCTTCCGGCCGGGTCCGCAAACCTGCGGCGTGTCGCCGGGCCCCCGGAGTCCGGTTGTGCGAATCGATGGGTGTGCGACTGACCTTGCCCCACCCGCTGCGTCACCCCTCGCCGCTCTTCGCGCTGTGCGTCAGCTTCTTCATGATCTGCCTGGACGCCACGGTCGTGAACGTGGCCGTCCCCGATATCCGCGCCACCCTCGGGGCCTCCCTGAACGAGGCGGTCTGGGTCAACAGCGCCTACGCCCTCTGCTACGCCGTGCCCCTGATCCTCGCGGGCCGCCTCGGTGACCGCTACGGCCCCAAGCGGGTGTTCCTCGCCGGCCTGGCCGGGTTCACCGCCGCTTCGCTGGCCTGTGCGCTCGCCCCCGGTGCTCCGGTACTGATCGCGGCGCGCGCGGCCCAGGGGCTGGGCGCCGCGCTGATCGCGCCCCAGACCATGGCGCTGATCGTCCACCTCTTCCCCGTGCGCCGCCGGGGCCGTGCCCTGGGTGTGTGGGGGGCGGTCGGGGGTGCGGCCATGGCCGCCGGACCGGTGATCGGTGGGCTGCTCATCACCTGGGCGGGCTGGCGCGGCATCTTCCTGGTGAACGTTCCGGTCGGCATCGCGGGCTGGATCGCCGCGGCCCGGCTGCTGCCGGACTGGCGGCCCGCCCGGGAGCACCGTCTCGACCTGTGGGGGATCGCGCTCAGCGCCCTGGGGCTCACCGCGCTGGTCTTCGGGGTGCAGAGCGGCGAGGCGTACGACTGGGGCACGATCGTCGGCCCTGTCACGATCCCCGGGGTCCTCGTGTTCGGGGTTCTGTGCCTGGGTGCGTTCGTGTGGTGGCAGCACCGCAACACCCGCGAACCGCTGCTGCCGCCGCGTCTGTTCCGCAACCGGAACTTCTCCGCCGGGGCCGCCGCGGGCGGCGCCATGGGAGCGGCCATGGGAGGCCTGTTCCTGCCCCTGATGATCTACCTCCAGAGCGACCTCGGCTACAGCCCGCTGGCCGCCGGTGCGGCCACGGTGCCGATGTTCGCGCTGTCCTCGGTGTGCGCCCGTCTCGCGGGCAAGTGGTCCGACACCACCAGCCCCTGGGCCCTCGCGGCCTCGGGTTTCGTCCTGCTGGTGGTGGGAACCGGCTCCCTCGCCCTGTTGCTGCACCCGGGGGTGGAGGTCCTGGCGCTGATGCCCTCGCTCCTGGTGGCCGGTATCGGCATCGGCCTGGTGTCGGCGCCGCTCGCCGGGATCGCCACCAGGTCCCTGGAACCCGCACTGGTCGGCGCGGCTTCCGGAGTCTTCAACACCACCCGCCAGCTCGGCGGGGCGTTCGGCAGTGCAGCCACCGGCGTCCTGCTCCAGGCCGGCCTCGGAGGCACCGCCACCAGCGCCACCCGGGCAGCCCTGGCCTTCCCCGTGGCGGCGCTCCTGCTCGGCCTCGCCTGCTGCGCCGCCGTCCGGCAGGAACCGGAAGAGAAGGGACAACGACAAGGGCAAGGGCAAGGTGCGGTCTAGTCGTTCGGGTCCCAGTTCGCGAGGAGTTCCATCGGCTCCAGGTTGCCGCTGGTCTCCAGGCGGTCGAGGGGGGCGCGGGCGTAGAAGTAGAGGACCAGGTCGCTCGCCGTGCCGCGGATCGCCAGGTCGCCCGGCTCCGCGTCGGCGGGGAGGCGGTCGCTGCGGACGCCGTCGGCGTCGAGGGTCAGACGCCAGGAGCGACCCTCGACGGTGTGCAGGTCGATGGTCGCCGGCTTGAACGGCCAGGGGACGGTGGTCGCCGAGACGGTGGTCAGGAACTCGTCGACGCCCTCGACCGCCACCTCCGCCGGCAGCGGCTGTTCGGCCCCGTGGGTGAGCTGGACGTCGTAGGTGTGGACGGCGAGTTCCTGGATCTGATGCCGGGCCACGGCCCCGCTGGTCTCCGGGGCCTGCGACCGGCCCCACCAGGTCCAGCAGCCGCGGTCCGGGCCCGCGTTCCGCAACGCGTCGAGCATCAGCGCGGTCGACTCGGCGAGCCAGGCGTCCAGGGCCGCCCGGTCGCGGGGCGCGGTCGGGGCGCCCTTCGGGTCCGTCTTCGCCGGGGGCCCGGAGCCCGGGCCGGCCGCGACGATGGCCGCCTGGCGGCGGCGGCCGTCCCCGAGGTGCTGCGCCAGTTCGCGCAGCGTCCAGTCCGGGCAGCTCGGCACCGTGACGTCCAGGTCGGGGGCGTCCGCGATCGCGGAGCGGAAGGCGGCCGCGCGGTCCTCTATCAGCCGCAGGACTTCGGGGAATTCGAGAGTGTCACGCACGTCCGTCGTCTATCACGGGGCCCGGGACCCCGGGTAACGAATTTGCGGCACCCCGTGCACGCCGCGCCGCGCACCGAGCGCCGCGCACCGAGCGCCGCGCACCGAGCGCCGCTCACTGCGCGCCCAGCGTCATCCACTTCTCGGGGTGTTCGAGAGCCGCGAAACCCGCCTTGGCGTAGACGGTGTGCGCGTCCGCGGTGGCCAGCATCACCCGGCGCAGCCCGAAGGGCGCGAGGTGCTCGCAGACGGCGGCGACCAGCGCGTTCCCCAGGCCCAGCCCCCGGCACTCCCGGGCGATGTAGACATCGCAGAGCCAGGCGAAGGTGGCCCGGTCGGTGACCACCCGGGCGTAGCCGGACTGGGTGCCGTCGGCCAGGTCGTAGACCCCGAAGTTCAGCGAGCCGGCCATGGCCGCCTCCTGCTTCTCGCGGGTCCGGCCCATGGCCCAGTACGAGTCCTCGGACAGCCACGTGTGGACGGTCGCGCGGTCCAGACGGGCGGGGTCGGCCGAGATCTCGTAGCCGGCCGGAAGATCGGTGCTCATGGCCGCATACAAGCAGACCGGGTCACCCCGGGCCATCGAATAGTGGGGTCGGTCGGAGCCGGTCGGTCGGAGCCGGTCAGTCGGAGCCGGCCGCGGCCCCGTCCGTCCGGCCCTGCTGGTAGAGGGCCACCAGCACGCCGTGCAGGGGTTCCTCGTCGGCGTCCTCCTCCGCCTCGTCCACCAGCGCGGTGAGGATCCTGCCGAGTTCCTCCGCCTTGGCGGGGCTGAGCCGCAGATGGCGCAGGCTCAGATGGGTCTCGGCGGTGGAGAGGTCCAGCTCCTGGGCGACCGCGGCGAGCATCGCGGCGGTGCCCGCCGCCTGGGGTTCGGCGACGGCCATCCGCCGGGCCGCGCGCTGGTAGTACTGCTCGGTGCCGCCCCGGACCTGGCGGGTCTCGACGACCCGGATCAGCCCGGCCTCGCGGAGCACCTTGAGGTGGTGGGCCACATTGCCCTTCTTCGCGTCCAGCCGCACCGCGAGCTGTCGGACGGTGGCGGGCCGGTGGCCCAGGGCGAAGAGCAGCCGCTGCCGCAACGGGTGGGCGAGTGCCGCGAACTGCTCGGGTGCCCCGATCTCCAGGACCCCGTCGGGCGGCGGCGGGTAGGAGGGCTGGTCGGGCGTACCGGGCACATCAACCGCATCAGGCATAAGGAAAGTGTCTAAAACCTTTGACGCTTTCGCAAGGGCGGTGATCTACTCCCTGCCATGACGACTTCCGTGACAGTTCCGCCCGCCCCGGTCATCGACGAGACGGTCCGACTCCTGACCGAGCACTACGTGTTCGCCGAGACCGCCGAACAGCTCGCCGACCTGCTGCGACGACGCCTCGCCGAAGGCGCCTACGAGGTCGACGGCGCCGAGGAGCTCGCCCGGCTGGTCACCGAGGACCTCCAGTCCCTCAACGGCGACCGGCACCTCAGGCTCAGGCACCACCCGGACGCGGTCCCCCCGAAGCGGGGCGCGGCCACCATGGAGGCGATGCGCCGGGAGTTCGACACCTCGCTGGGCGGTGCGCCCCGCGTGCAACTCCTCGACGGCGGGGTGGCCGTGCTGGAGCTGGGGCCGATGCTGTTCCCGCTGGACTGGGCCGCCGAACCGCTGGCCGCCGCACTCACCCTGGTCTCCCGGGCCCGGGCCCTGATAGTGGACCTGCGGGGCAACCGGGGCGGCGACCCGGACACGGTCGCCTTCGTGTGCGGCTATCTGCTCGACGAGCGCACCCACCTCAACACCATGCGCTGGCGCCGCGGCGACCGCGTCGAACAGTCCTGGAGCCTGCCGCACGTTCCCGGTGCGCGGTTCGGCGGCAGCAAGCCGCTGTACCTGCTGACCGGCGAGACCACTTTCTCCGCCGCCGAGGAGCTGGCGTACGACCTCCAGCAGCACGGCCGTGCCGTGGTCGTCGGCGAGACCACCCGGGGCGGCGCACATCCGTGCGACGGCTGGACCGTGCACCCGCACCTGGAGGTCACCGTCCCCGTCGGCCGCGCCGTCAACCCGGTGTCCGGCACCAACTGGGAGGGCGTCGGCGTGCAGCCGGACGTCCCCTGCCCCGCCGCCGACTCCCTCGCCCGGGCCCACGAACTGGCCCTGGCCCGCCTGGCCGACTGACCCGCCGCCGCGGACGACCGGATCGCGTGTCCGCGGCGGACCGCCGGGGCGGCCCGGGCAACACGCTGTTCACCACAGGGTGCACCCGGGGGCAACAACGGCCTCCTAGCGTGACCGCACCGTTGGAGCACGCCGTGGACCGGGCCGCCGGGAGGCTTCGTATGAGCACCACCGAGTCACGAGGGACCGCGACCGGGTCGCCGGAGGAGGCCGTCGCCGCCCCCGCAACCGGCACGACCGCCACCGGATCGGCGGCGAAGGAGACCCTGGAGGACTACACCCTCCGCTTCGCGCCGCGCAGTTACCGCCGCTGGACCCCGATGGTCGTGGCCACCACGGCCCTCGGCGGGATCGCCTACATGGCCGACTTCTCCATCGGCGCGGGCATCGGGCTGGCCCACGGCACCGGCAACGCCCTCGTCGCCATCACCGTCGCCGCCGTCGTCATCTTCGTCACCGGGTTCCCGCTGGCCTACTACGGCGCCCGCTACAACATCGACCTCGACCTGATCACCCGGGGCTCCGGGTTCGGCTACTACGGCTCGGTCATCACCAGCGTCATCTTCGCCAGCTTCACCTTCATCTTCTTCGCCCTCGAAGGCTCCATCATGGCCCAGGGCCTCGAACTCGGCTTCGGGCTGCCGCTGTGGCTGGGCTATGCCGTCTCCACCCTGATGGTCATCCCGCTGGTCATCTACGGGATGAAGGCGCTCAGCAAACTCCAGGTGTGGACCACCCCCGTCTGGCTGCTGCTCATGGTCGGGCCGCTGGTGTACCTGGTCGCCGCCGACCCCGGCAGCGTCGACCGCTTCCTCGCCCACCCCGGCACGGACGGCGACGGCGCGGTCAACGCCGCCTCCGTCATGCTCGGGGCCGGCGTCTGCCTGTCGCTGATCGCGCAGATCGGCGAGCAGATCGACTACCTGCGGTTCATGCCGCCGAAGACCGAGGCCAACCGGCGCGCCTGGTGGACCGCGGTGGTCATGGCCGGACCCGGGTGGGTGGTGCTCGGCGCGCTCAAGCAGGCCATCGGGGTGTTCCTCGCCGTCTACATCCTCGCCGAGGTCGGTCCGGCCGCCGCGCCCGAGCCGATCCAGCAGTTCCGCAGCGCCTTCGACGCGATGATGTGGTCCTGGCTGGTCGTCCCCCTGGCGGTGGTCCTGGTGGTCATCAGCCAGATCAAGATCAATGTAACGAACGCCTACTCCGGCTCGCTGGCCTGGACGAACTCCTTCACCCGGGTCACCGGCCACTACCCCGGCCGTATGGTCTTCGTCCTCGTCAACCTGGGCTTCGCCCTCGCCCTGATGGAAGCCGACATGTTCAGCTTCCTCAACAGCATCCTGGGCTTCTACTCGAACTGCGCGATCGCCTGGGTCGTCACCGTGGCCACCGACATCGGCGTCAACAAGTACCTGCTGAAACTGTCCCCGCTCCAGCCGGAGTTCCGCCGGGGCATGCTCCACCCGGTCAATCCGGTCGGCGTGGTCGCCTTCCTCGCCGCCTCGGGCCTGTCGATCGCCATGTACTTCCATCTGCTCGGCGACACCCTCCAGCCGTACTCCCCGGTGGCCGCCGCCCTCATCGCCTTCGTGGTCACCCCGCTGATGGCGGTGCTCACCAAGGGCCGCTACTACCTGCGCCGCACCGACGACGGCATCCCCGAACCCCTGCTGGACACGGACGGCAACCCCAGCGCGGCCGTCTTCGACTGCCACGTCTGCCGGCAGCCGTACGAGCGCCCGGACGTCACCGCCTGCGCCGCCCACGACGCGGTCGTCTGCTCCCTGTGCCTGAGCACCGACAAGTCCGCCGCCCATGTCCTCCCCGCCGGCCCCCCGGTGGACTCCCGGCGGTGAGGGTCGTACAGGGCCGCTACCCGCCTTCCCTGGAGGTGGCCTTCCAGATCGCCGGGTGTTCGGCGTCCCGATCGACACCGTCTTCCGGTACGAGGGCCCCGGCGCCCCCGCCCCAGCGGGGCCCGCGACCCCGGAGTCACCCGCTTCGTCCCGGGCGACGAGGTGTACGGCATCTGCGAGGGCTCCTTCGCCGAGTACGCCCGCGCCGAGGAGGGCCGCACCGCCCGTCGGCCTCACCCCCGGACAGGCCGCCGCCGCCCCGGTGTCCGCCGTGTCCGCCCTCCAGGCCCTGCGCCGCACCGGCCGGCTCCGGCCGGGCGGCCGGGTGCTGGTGATCGGGGCCGCGGGCGGCGTGGGCACGTACGCCGTACAACTCGCCAAAGCCCTCGGGGCCGCCCATGTCACCGGGGTGTGCAGCGCCGCCAAGGCGGACCTCGTCCGCTCGCTCGGCGCCGACGAGACCCCCGACCACACCACCCCGACGCCATCAGGGACCTGAGGGCCGGCCGGGTCCGCGGCAAGGCCGTCGTCCGCATCCGACCCGGCCCGGCCGGCCACCGAGAACGCCGGCCACTCCCGGCGGGGCGGGACTGACGGACACCCCGGGCGGGGGCTCAGCGGGGGCGGAACTCCTTGCGGAGGGTCTCCAGGACGTGGGCCGCGTCCGGGTGGCCGGCCTCGTGGCAGCGGGCCGCGCCCGCCGTCAGCCGGGCGACCGCCAGATCCGCGCGGTCCAGGCCGTTGCCCTCGATCAGGGCCGCCACCCGGACCGCCTCGGCCCTCGGGAGCTCACCGGCCTCGCCGCCCTCCTCGTGCGAGGCGACCGCGGACTCGGCCTCCCGCAGGGCCTCGTCGAAGCGTCCGGCCTCGGCGAGGACCCGGGCGCGCCGGTAGTGGATCTCGCCGCGCTCGTACCAGACGGCGAAGCCCTCCTCGCCGGCCGGCAGCCCGGCCAGCAGCGCGTCGGCGCGGGCCAGGTGCTCCAGCGCGGTGTCGGTGGCCCGGGTGTCCCCGGCCCCGGCGGCGTCCCCGCCGCCCTCGGCACCCGTGCCGTCCGTGCCGCTCCCGGCGGGTCGGTCGGCCGGGGCGAGCCGGGCGAACTCCCGCATCATCTGGACCACGATCGGCGGGTTGGGCGCCTCGGCGTGGGCGGCCACGGCCCGCGCGTACGCCGTGTGCGCCGCCTCCCAGCGGCCGGCCAGGGCCAGGGTGGTCGCCGTCTCGGCGGCCACCAGGGTCAGGACGGCGCCGCCGTCCTCCTCCCCGCCCCAGCCGGCCACCGTGTCGGCCAGCCGAAGCAGTTCCTCGGCTGCCGGAAGGTACTCCTCCAGATCGCGCAGGCCCCGGCCCAGGGTGAGCCGGGCCTGGGCGACGGAGCGCGCGTCCAGGGAGTCCGGGGCGTCTGCCAGGGCCGACTCCAGCACCGCCACGGCGTCGGCCTGCCGGCCCGTCCGGGCCAGGACGTCGGCGAGCATCACCCGGGTCTCGAACGCGTTGGCGGGGTCCTCGGCCCGGTCGAACCGTGCGGCCGCCTCGGACAGGTGGCGTACGGCGCCGTCGGCGTCCCGCAGATGGGTGGCGGCATGCCCGAGCAGCATGTACACGGGGGCCAGTTCGAGGGTGGTGTCGTCATGGGCGACGGCGTCGGCCAGGGCGGAGTGGAGCAGGTCCGCCGCCTCCTGGGGTTGGTCCCGGGAGAGCAGGATCTGCGCCAGCTGGATGGCCGGCCGGGGCCGGCGCCAGGGCCGCCCGGCGGCCTCCAGGTCCTGGAGGGCGGCCCGGAGTTCCTGCTCCGCATCCGCCATCGCGTCCCGACGGGCCAGCAGATCGGCCCGGAACTGCCGGGCGTTGGCCGCCTGGTGGGGGAAGCCGAGCCGGACCGCCTCCGAGCACAGGGCGTCGGTGCTCGCCTCGAACCGGGCGGCGAGCCCGCCGCCCCCGAGCCGGTCCGCGTCCCCGTCCGTGCCGACGGCCGTGGTCCCGTCCGCGGCCCCGGAACGCTTGCGGGCCGCCTGCGCGGCGTGCAGTGCCTGGTGGTCGAAGAAGGCGACGGAGTACAGCAGGGAGAGGTAGGACAGGATCCGTTCGGCGGGCAGGTCGGTGCCGTACGCGGCCTCCGCCCCGCCGAGCGGCTCGGCGTCGAAGGGGACCCGCGCGAGCAGTTCGTCCTTCTCCCGCAGCACCTCCGCCAGGGCGGAAGCGGTCGCCCCGGGATCGGGGGCGAAGGCCCCCGCCTCCTCGCGGGAGCCCGGGGAGGCCGTCCACACCAGGGCGCGGGCCCGGGCGGACAGCGCCTGCCAGGGCATGTCCAGCCGGGCGTAGTCGGCCACCACGCCGTCGAGCAGGGCCGCACCGCTCCGGTGGCGGTCCGCCACCCACAGCTCCCGCGCCTCGTGTTCGGCGCATTCCGCGCGCAGCAGCTCGACGGGCCCGAGGGACTCCTCGTGGGGCTCGCCGGCCCCGGTCGCCGCGGCGAGCCGTTCCCCGACCAGGGCCCAGAGCCGGCTGTCGCCCGGGTGTCCCTCGCGGGACAGCCGGCGTGCCTCCCGTACGAGCGCGGGGAACTCCTCGGGGGCCGCCGGGCGGGCGGTGCCCGGGACGGCGGTCGGCGCGGCCGGACGGGCCGCCGCCGGGGTCAGCGGTGCGCGCAGGCCCAGCGGCAGCGGCTCGTCGAGCACCGGGCGGAGCGCCAGCCGGGCGCGGCGGCGGTCGCCCACGGCGCCGGTGCCGTTGCGGGCGTCGAAGGCGTCGGCGAGGGCGCCGGCCTCGGACCCGACCCGGGCCAGGAGTTCCGCGGCCGTCCAGGTGCGGCCGGCCGGTCCGGCCACGACGGTCTCCCCGTGGCCGTCCTCGACGAGCCTGGCCAGGAACACCTCCACGCCGGTGAGGAAGCGCAGATGGTCGAGCGGGGCACCGGTGGCCTCGAACAGGGAGCGGTTCTCCGCGAGGATCTCCAGGCCCCGGCCCTCGTTCCGGGAGTGCGCGCAGAACTCCAGGTGGAAACCGACCTCGGCCTGGGTGCCGCTGTTCCCGCGCACCTTGCGGTAGCCGGTCAGGTGGTGGGAGCGCGCCTCGTCGGCGCGGCCGGCCCGCAGCAGCGGCAGCAGTGCCCGCGCCTGGCTCGTCTGCGGTTCCTCGCTGCACCCCTGCTCGCGGTCGAGGACCGGCCGCCAGACGTCCAGGGCGGCCGCGTCCACGCCGTCGGCGACCAGCTTCAAGGCGTGGTGCCGGGTCTCGCAGGCCTCGCAGTCGCTGAGCTCGGTCCGGGGCCGGGTGGCCCACAGGTCGTAGGCGTCGTCGGTGCCGGTACCGGTGTGCCGCGCGAGGTGGTAGCGCATCGCGGCCACCGGCTGCACGCCGTGCTCGGCGGCCTCGTAGCGTTCCCGCATCCGGTCGATCCAGCCGCTGATGCCGGTCAGCGGCACCTCGGGCACCTGGAGCAGCGAGGTGGCCACCCACTTGAACCGCCAGAAGACCTGGTGGGCCTCGTAGCGGTCGAAGCTGTCGGGGGAGGAGTCCCACAGCTTGAGGATGCGGGCGAAGACCACGGGCGCCTTGCGGTGCTCGCCGGTGAACTCGTACGCCGTCATCAGTTCCAGCAGCGCCGTGACGAGGACCTCCGGTTTCTCGAAGGCCTCGGCGGTCTCGACGAGTTCCTCGGCGGTCACGGTGCGCGTCAGCCCGTGCGGGCGCTCGTGGTTCTCGCGGAGCGCCTCGACGACGGCCTCGGGGGTGTCCAGCATCTACGGTTCCTTCCTGGGCCCGGGGCCGTCGGCCGCCTCGCCGGGGTGGTGCATGGCGTGGGTGAGCAGGCCGATGAAGGCCCGGTTGAGCAAGGCGCTCTCGCTGGCGCGCAGCGGGCGCCGGCTCAGCAGCAGGGCCTGCCCGTAGAGGGCTTCGGCCGTGGTCACGGCCAGACCGCGCTCGCCGATGGTGAGTGCCTGCCGGACCAGCGGGTTGAGATGGTTCAGGACGAGCTGGGCGCGCGGGGTCTCCTCGCGGAGGGCGCCCAGGATGTCGGCCCACAGGCCGTCCCCGTCGGCCGCCAGCCCCGACCGGGTGCGTTCGTGCCGGGCCTCGCGGTTGTCCAGCAGCAGCGCCGGCGCCGTCACCGGCTGGAAGTCCCGCAGCACCACGTCGCAGTCGTGGGCGCCGATCGTCTCGCGGGCGTACCCCAGGAAGGCGGCGGCCCGCAGCTCGGCCCCGGGGTCCACGGAGTCGAGGTGGGCGGTGACGGTGGCCGGGTCGAGGTCGGTGACCGTGGTGCCGGGCCGGATCTCGGGCAGCCGGTGGACCAGGTCGCGGTCGTAGGTGTAGCCGCCGTTGACGACCCCGAGCCCGGCGGCCGAGGCGATCGGCGCCACCTGCCGGAACTCCTCCACGCTGCGCGCCACCAGCAGCGTCGGATGGGTCCGGGCGAACTCCTCCAGGGTGACGTTGCCGTCGGTGGTCTCGAACGGCAGCCAGGGCAGCACGATCCGCAGCAGCTCGTCGTCATGGCGGGCGAGCGCCTTCACCGCCAGGTGATGGGTGTCGATGAACCGGTGCAGCAGGGCCGGGTCCCGGGCGGCCAGCCCGGTCAGCCAGTCCCGGATCCGGTCGCCGAGGGCGTCGCGCACCGCGGACAGCGTGCCGTCCTCGTACAGCGACTCGCGGGAGGCGGTCGGCCGCAGACTGCTGGTGTCCACCACGCACCGCACGAAGAACGCCCAGTCCGGCAGCAGTTCGGGCGCCTGGTCGGTGAGCAGCATCCCCTTGAGGTGCACCCGGTGCCCGGCCCGCTGGGCGGGGCTGACCGGGGTCGGCTGGACGTAGGCGACCCCGCGCAGCCCGGCGGCCGGCAGGTCCAGTTCGATGGTGTCCAGCGGGGCGAAACCGAAGAGCTCCCGGCAGTACGCGGCGTACGCCTCGCGCTTGGCGAGCGGCGAGCGGTGGTCCCGCTCCCACGGCGGCGCCTCGTTGACCCGGTGGCTCACCCCGTGCCCGTCGACGACGGTCACCTCGTGGCGCAGCAGCCCGCCGTAGTGCCGGGCGAGCGAGACCACCTGCTGCGGCGAGGTCCACTCGGCGTTGTCCGCCCGCGGGACCAGCTTCACGGTGGTGCCGGGCTCCGGAAGCGTCGCCGGGGGGAGGGTCCTGATCGTGTACCGGCCGTCGGAGTGGCCCCGCCACTCGACGGTGGGCGCGTCCGGTTCGGCGGCGGACCGGCTCAGCACGGTGATCTCGTCGGCGACGACGAAGCAGGCCAGCAGCCCGATCCCGAACTGGCCGATGAACTCCCCGCGCGCCGCGTCCAGTCCGGCACCGTCCAGCGCGCCGTCCGCGGTCCGCTTGGAGCTGCGCCCGATGGTGGCGAGGAAGCGGTGGACATCGGCCTCGGACAGACCGATGCCGGTGTCCGTGACGGTCAGGGTCTCCCCGGTGCGCACGGTGATCGTGCCGACGCTCCCGGGGGTGAGCGCCTGCCGTGCGGTGATGGCGTCGACAGCGTTCTGCAGCAGCTCGCGGAGATAGACCCGGGGGCTGGAGTAGAGGTGGTGGGAGAGCAGGTCGACCAGGCCGCGCAGGTCCACCTGGAAGGTGTGGGCGGTCGACGGGCCTTCGGCGGCCGGCGGCTGCGGCTCGGGACGGGAGGGTGACGGGGGCAGGGACACCTGGAGCGGTCCTTCGGTACGGGGTGACGGCGCGGCTGTCGCCGTCGGCGGTCGGGTGCGGGAGGTGCGGGGGAGTACGGGCGCTGCGGGGCTGCGGTGGTCGGCGGCTGCGGCGGTCGGCGGGACGGGCGGCGCCGGCCACCGGGCCGGTCAGCGCCCGGAGTTGACGCGGTGCTGCCGGTACGCCTTGGCCGGGTCCGCGCCGTTGAGGTAGTACCAGGGGAACTTGGTGACCCGTCCCTCGGTCGCCCGGAAGCACTCCCGGGCGGAGGCCCGGTCCCCGGCCAGCGCGAAGGCCATGGCGAAGGTGTTCCGGACCTGGAGCGTGCCGGGGCCGGGCACGAAGTCCGGGTGCCGGATGGAGTGGTCGGCCGCCGCGCGGAGCGAGGCGGCGACCTCGTCCCGGCGGATGTAGCGGGAGTCCTCACCGGAGTCGAGGGCCAGCCAGTGCTCCAGGTGCGCGACCGCCACCAGCTGCCCCAGCAGGGTCCCGCCGGGGGCGCCGAAGGCGGAATCGCGGGCGAACCCGTGCATCTCCTCGTGGGAGCCGCCCCACTTCTCGCAGACCTGCTGCAACCGCTGCTGGTGCGCGCCCAGATGCTGCGGGGAGCGGCGCACGGTGGCCTCGAACCGGCGCCGCGCCACCTCCTGCCCGACCTGGAGGCCGCGGCCGGTCACCTGGAGCCCGTACCAGGGCGAGATCCAGCCCGGTTCGCGCTCGGCCACCTCGTACAGCCAGCCCTCTGCCACGGCGAGCCGCTCGTGGAAGACCCGGAACTGCTCCCGGGAGACCTGGGAGGCGCTGGCGCCGGTCCGGGCCTCCCAGGCCCAGCTGATGTGACGGACGGCCGCCACCAGGCGGGGCAGCGGGGCCTCCGGCTCCGCTGCCACGACCCGGGCGATCCAGCGTTCGGTACCGGTGACCTCGCTGACGGCCCACAGGAGACCGGTGCGGTCCTCGCTCTCCGGACGCGCTTCGAGCACCTCGCGTACGCCGGCCCAGTCCGCGGCCTCGGCGGCCGCGCGGACGCGCCGGGCGTCCGGGTCTCCGGAATCCTCGTCGACGGCGGCGACGGGCCGTCCCGCCCACCGTCCGAGTCTGGTTCCCACGCCCTTGAGCAACGCCATTCCCCCACCCCTTGCCGGATCGCACGGGCGGCGATGATCGCCCCACCCGTGGACGTAGTGACTACCATGCGCGACCGACAATCGCACATCCGTTTTCCCCGGTTCCCGTCGGCCCCGGGTGGCGCTCGCTCTCGGTCACCGCGCCCCCGCCCGCCCTGGCCGCGAGCCTCCGCTCCCGGCCCTGACCTCGATATTTCCCTGCCCAAAGCTATTGCGGAGAGTGACCGAACCGGGGGAGGATCTGCCGCCGTGACACTCTTCCTCGGCGCCGTCCTCCTCGGCTTCCTCGCCCTCCTCTACCGCGTGCTGGTCGTGCCCCGCACCACCGCCACCTGGGTCCAGCGGCAGTTCACCGCCTCCGACTACGGACTCCCGCCCCGCGAGGCCCTCGACCCCGGCCGCCCCGGACCGCCGCCCGCCGACCACCTCCGGGCCGCCCGGCAGGCCGTCGCCGACGCCGCCTGGGAAGGACACTGGGAGACCGCGCGAGGCCACCTCCAGGAGGCGGGCGAGGACTGGGACGAGCGCTGGAACCGCCTCGAACTCCTCCAGCACATCGCCCAGCAGGACGACGCCTGGCTGCACGCCTGGCGCCGCGCACGGCCGGACGACTGCGACGCCGCCACCCTCCAGGCCGGCCTGATGGTCCACCAGGCCTGGGCGATCCGCGGCAGCGCCTACGCCGACGCCGTCCCCGTCGAGGACATGGACCGGTTCCGGGCACTGCTCCCGGCCGCCATCGAGGAGGCCCGCAAGGCCGCCCTCCTCGACCCCGCCAACCCCGGCCCCTGGGTGGTCATGGTCACGGCCGCGCGCGGAGCCCAGTACAAGCCGGCCCAGTTCAAGAAGCTCTGGGAGGGGCTCGTCGCCCGCGCCCCGCACCACTACGAGGGCCACTGGCAGGCCCTCCAGTACTGGTGCGCCAAATGGTTCGGCAGCGACCGCCTGATGATGCGGTTCGCCGGCCGGGCCGTCCGCACGGCACCGCCCGGCAGCCCGCTGGCCGGGATCTACCTGCACGCCCTCGCCGAACTCGACGGCCGGCCCGGCGGCGGAGGCCCGGTCGCCACCCCCTTCTGCCGGAACAAGCTCCGGCAGGTCGCCGCCTCCTTCGACCGGGTCGACCCGCAGGACGAACGACTGCCCGCCCTGCGGCACCTCCTCGCCCACCACATGATCCGGTCCCTGATGTACAAGGCGGCGCTGGAACAGTTCCGCCTCATCGGGCCCTGGTGCGGGGCCGAGACCTGGCGCAAGGCCGGAGACCCCGTACGGGCCTTCGAGAACGCCCGGGGCACCGCCGCCAAGCTCTCCCGGGCCCGCCGCGCACCGGCCCCCAGCAGCCACGGCATCGGCCACTGACCCGGGCCCCCGGTCCTCCGCCGACGCCCCTGACCGAGCCCCGGTGTGCGGGGCCCGCGCGGGCCTTGCGTAGGGTGGGACGGCTTCCCGGCCCGCCCGCCGTCGGCGACGGCCACGCCGCAGCCGGTGCCGCGTGCACCGGCGCCGGGAGCACGACCACCGCACGCACCACCCGGGGGATACCTGCCATGCGCCACTCGCGCCTCGTCCGACGCTCCGTCACCACCGTCTCCGCCCTCTCCTTCGCCCTGCTCCTCACCGCCTGCGGCTCGAAGGACGGCGACGCCGAGGGCAAGTCCGCCGCCTCGGTAAAGCCGGAGAACTCGGCCGCCGCCCAGGCCCAGACCCCGCAGACCAAGGGCAAGACGGACGCCGAGCTGTCCGCCCTGCTGCTCACCAAGGCCGACGCGCCCAAGGACCACGTGGTCAAGGCGCCCACGGCGGCCCAGCTCGCGGCCCTCAAGGGCTCCAGCGACAAGGCCGAGTGCAAGCCCGTCGTCCAGGCCTCCTCGATGGAGCCCCAGGGCACCGCCACCGGCGTGGCCCGCACCTCGGTCGCCGGCACCACCGGCAAGCCCGCCGACCCCAACGCCTCCGAGGAGGAGAAGATGTTGGCCGGGCTGGAGATGCTGTCCGGCTCCGTGGGCACCTCCGTCACCCTCACCTCCTACGACGGCAAGGGCGCCGAGGAGGCCTTCGCCGCGTTCAAGGCGGCCGGCCAGGCCTGTGCGTCCGGGTACGTGCTCGACCAGGACGGCGAGAAGGTCAAGATCAACAAGGTGCTGCCCGGGGAGGCCGTCACCGCCGGAGACGAGGCCGTCTCCTTCATCGCGGACTTCGGCGACGCCGAGACCCCGATGGCCGCCCAGCTGGTCGTGGTCCGCAAGGGCGGCACCCTGGCGACCTTCGCCGTCCAGAGCCTGGCCGGCAAGCCGAAGCTCCCGCAGGCCGTCATCGACGCCCAGCTGAAGAAGCTCGCCTGACCCCCACCGGGCACCTCCCGCACCCCCGGCGCCGTCCGAAGGCGCCGGGGGTGCGCGTTTCCGGCTGGACTACGCTGAGGCAACCCGCACGCCTGAACGAAGGACGCCCGCACATGGCCCGCCCCTACCGCCCCGGACCGAAGCGGTTCGTCCTCGCCGCGGGAGACGGCACCGACCGGCAGATCTCCGCGGGCGACCCCCAGGAGGCCTATGTGGCCTTCTCCGCGTTCTACCGCGACCGGGCACCCGACGACACCTGCACCATCAGGGACGAGGCGGCGGGCCAGAGCCTGGTCCTGATGCCCGCCCGAGGCCTGATCCGCCGCACCCTGGACGCCGACCCGCCCCGGTCCGAGTTCCTCAGGACCGACCGGCCCAACCGCTACACGCCGGCCGCGATGCTGTTCTTCGAGAACGGGTACGCCGGCCTCGACCGCTACGGCCAGTGGTTCGCCGACCCCGCAGCCCTGGACGCCACCCCCGAGGCCCGGGGCGCCGCCCGCGCCGCGACGATCACCACGGAAGCGGCGGCCGTCGAGGAACTCGCCCGGATCTGGGCGGACTCCGGCCACGTCGACCCCACCGACCAGTACCACGTCTTCTTCGACTCGCACGGCGCCGACGAGGACCGGGCCGACCGGGCCACCCTGCTCGCCCTGATCGCGTTCCTGGGAATCGAACGGGTCGACACCCCGGCCGGAGCCGCGTCCGGCGAGGTCTGGGTCCGCACCGACGCACGCCTCGACGCCGAATGCGCACGATGGTCATGAGCGGCTCCCGCAGGCCCGAAACCGTCTTCACCCGCATGACCGGCTGGATCCCCCAAGTGATCAGCCAGGACGGCGGGCTGAAGCTGATGCTCGGCGCCGGGGCCGACGCCAACCACGAGCCCCGCACGTTCACCTTCCCGATCACCGAAGCCCATCTCGCGGTGATCCGCGAGGACCTCCCCAGACACCTGTTGCTGTGGAGCGCGGTCCTCCCGCTGTGCGAGGACGCCGGTACCCGGGGCCCGCTCGACGAGGACGCCGCCACCGCACTCCTCGACCCGGTCCTCCTCGGCCCGCCCGCCGGCATCGACGCCCTCTTCCGCCGGATCCGCTGGGACCGGAGCCGCCTCATCGCCCACGGGGCCGACATCGCCCTGCTGGAGAGCGGCCGGGTGCACGCGTCGATGCGTACGGCCACGGAGACCTCGGACGGCAGACGAGCCGCCGAACACCACGCGAACCGCCGCCGCGCCGAACGCGGAACCGTACTCGGTCCGCTCGACACGGCACTCCTCAAGTACACCGGCCGCCACCTGCACGGCGCGACCGTCCCGAAGCGACTCCCCGACGCCGTCGACCCCGCCCTGCTGCCCGAGGTCCTGCGGGTCATCGCCACCGCGGAGCGGGCTTGCGCCGGCCTGGGCATCGGCCGCGACCCGCGACGGGGCAGGCACGCCACCGACAAGCGCGACTGGAACCGACTGGAGTCGGCGGTGCAAGCGGCCGTCCGCCGCGCACACCCGGAGCTCGTCGACGACGCGGTGGGCACCGTGAGCCTCCTGATGTGCTCGGAGGCGGCGGCCCGCGGCAGGAAGACCCCCCTTGAGGGCGAAGGGGACCCCGCCGACGGCCGTGCCGACTCCGGCGGCCCCGCCGCCAAGACGGCCCTGACGTTCACCGACGACAAGAACGCCGAGAAGAAATGGCTGCGGTCCGGCCCGCGCTCCGCGGCGGCGGAGTTCTGGGAGTTCGTGGCCGACCGCGCCACCCGCGCCAACGAGGTCTTCACCATCGAGGACGAGGAACTCGGCGAGGGCATCCAGGTCCACTTCTACGCCGACTCCATCGCCCGGATCACCACCCTGCGCCCGGGCCGGGGCGGCGCGGAGCCGGAGTACCGGGTCGAGTACGCCCTGGTCGACGGGATGGCCGGCTACCGCGCCCTGGTGAACACCTTCGTACGCGGCGGCTGCGCGGCCCTCGACCGGCACGGGCCGTGGATCTCGGACGTGGCCGAGTTCGAACGAGCCCGCCGAAGCCGCCGCACCACCCGCTGACCCGCCGACCCGCTGACCCGCCGCCCCGCTGACCCGCCGACCCGGCGATCGGCTGAGCACCCACCTCGTCCATGCCGACAACACGCACCTGCATGCCCATAGTCCGATTCTCCAAGCATCCGCCAGGCAGCAGACCTATATAGGCTAGTGAATGCAAGATGGAGATCCGCGTCCATCGGCCCGCCGCCGCAACCTGGGGCGCCGGGGGAGTTACTCCTGTTCCTGCTCACGAGGCGAGGTCAAGGACATGACCGCAGTCACCCACGTCGCTGCCGCCCACGCCGACGGCCCGGCCGAGGCCCCGTCGGCCGCCGGGCCCGGCCGCGCTGCCCGTCGCGGACCCGACTTCCGTATCGCCCGGTTCGTCGCGGAAGCCCTGGGCGGCGCCCGAAAGGTGCTGAACGCGGGCGGCGGGCCCTACGGGAACGCGCCCCGGGCGCTGCCGGACCCGTCGGCCCCGGCCCAGCCCCGGCGCCCCGCCGGCCCGGCCGGCACGGTCGCACCCCTCTCCGAGGAACTCCCCTACACCGACGGGGAGTTCGAGGCGGCCATGACCCTGTTCAGCGTCCTCCGCTGGAGCGAGGTCGACGTGGCGGCCGCACTGCGCGAGGTCCGGCGGGTGACCTCCGGCCCCGTGGTCGTCCTGACCTGCGATCCACGGACCGTCCGCGACTTCTGGCTCCACGCCTACGCCCCCGAGGTCCTGGAGGCCGAGGCCCGCGGCTATCCGCCCATCGCCGAACTCACCGCGGCCCTCGGCGGCAGGACCACCGTACGGGCCGTCCCCGTACCGCTGGACTGCACGGACGGCTTCAACGAGGCCTACTACGGCTGCCCCGAACTCCTCCTGGACCCCGGGGTCCGCCAGGCCAGCCCGGCCTGGAGCTTCATCGACGACGGCGTCCGGACCCGCTTCGACGAGAACCTCCGCCGCGACCTGGCCTCCGGAGCCTGGGACGAACGCTTCGGCCACCTGCGCACCCAGCCGGCCTACGAAGGCTCCCTGGTCCTCCTCCGCGCCACCCCCTGACCCGCGATCCGAACCTCCGATCCGGCCCGCACACCCTCTTCCCGTACAAGGAGAACCCGCCGGACCGGATCATCGGCGAGGACGACGTCGCCTTCGCCGACTTCGGCCCCATCTTCGAGGAGTACGAGGCGGACTTCGGACGCACCTTCGTCTTCGGCGACGACCCCGCCAAACACCGGCTCCGCGAAGACCTCTCCACCCTCTTCACCGCCGGCCGGAAGGCCTTCCACGCCGGTCCGGACATCACCGGCCGCCGCCTGTACGCGGAGGTCGAACGCCTGGCCGCCGACCGGGGCTGGACCCTGGGCGGCTGGCACGCCGGGCACCTGGTGGGGGAGTTCCCCCACGAACTGATCGACGGCGCCCGCGCCGAGTCCTACATCACCCCCGACAACACCCACCCCCTCCGCCGCACCGACCGCACCGGTCACCGCTGCCACTGGATCCTGGAGATCCACCTCATCGACCCCCGAGGCGGCTTCGGCGGCTTCCACGAACAACTCCTCGACCTCGCCTGACACCCCCGGAGCCCCGTGGTCGTCCCGCCCGATCTGACCGGCTGTCACGAGGGCCCGCCGCCAACCTCGTCTCCGGGCGGGCCCGGCTGCTGGACCGGATCAACCCCGCCTGGGGCAGCGGGTTCCGCCACGGTCGGGGGGCGGGCGCTGACCGCTGAACGATGCCGCCTCGACCGCCGCTACCCCGTCCAGGCGAGGGCCCGGCGGAGCTCGGTCACCGGATCCGTCTCGTGGTACGGGCGCTCGCTGGTCTCGATGTGGTCCAGGAACTCCTGGTACCGCACCGCGTAGGCGAGATGGAACAGCGGCTCGACGAGCTCCAGGGCGCGCTCGGGATCCGAACCGGGCACCTGCTCCCGCCAGGCCCGCGCCCACACCGAGGCGATCTGTGTCCACCGCTCCTCCTCGACGAACTGGCGCGGGCGCAGCCCGTCCAGGGCGGGGTGGCCGTACGCGGCGTCCGCGTAGTCCACGACCGCGGCCCGGGTGGCATCGGAGTCGGACCGCCAGTTTCCGGAGTGGAAGTCGCCGTGGACGAGGGTGTGCGGCAGCCCGCAGGCGGCCAGCTCCTCGATCAGTGCGGGCAGCCGTGCGGCGAGGGCCCGTGCGGACGCCAGCTCCTCGCACGTCAGCCGGTCCTCGGGCGGCCCGCTCGAACCGTCGGCCGCCGCTCCGACTGCGCCCACGCCCGCGCCTGCGGCTCCGGATACCGGTCCGGATACGGCTCCGGATACGGCTCCGGATGCCGCCGGGAGCCGGTCGAGCAGTGCGTTCACCTGCGCGACCAGGGCGGCCGGGGTACGGTCGCGCAGCCCGGCCGCCGCCGCCCGACCGTCGGCGGCCAGGGCGGCCTGGGCCGCGACCAGACGCGGCACCACGGCGACGACCTGCTCGGCGGACGGCGTCCAGAGGTCCTCCCCGGGCAGGTGGTCGATCAGCAGCCGGCCACGCCCCGCGTCCGAGTCCAGGACGGTCGGCACCAGGGTGGGGTCGACGGAGCCGAGCAGGGAGATCACCCGGCCCTCGGAGGCGTTGAACGCCGGGTTGGCGACCTTCAGCCAGGCGTGACCGCCGTCAGCGGTCCGGAAGCGGAACAGTCCGGACAGGTTCCAGGACCGGACCTGCTCGGGCCGGCCGGTGCTCGGACGGCCCGCCCGGTCCAGCACCGCCCGCGCCCAGTCGAGTGCTTCCCGCAGCCCGGCCGGGGTGGCCCAGTCCGCCCTGAGTCCGGCCGGCCCGAGCATCGCGGCGACCCCGCGCCCCATGGGCCGGGAGGCCGTCCCGACCGGCCGCTCCAGCGCTTCCAGGTGGTAGACCACGTGCCCGCCGTGTCCGCTGCTGCCGTCGTTCGGCGCGTACACGAGCCGCAGCACCATCACGGGTACGCCGAGCTCTGCGGACACCCGCTCCACGAGGGGACCGGTGGACCACCACCAGCCCTCGGCCATCTCGTACGGACCGAACACCCCGAAGTAGCTGTCACCATGGGTGAGATGGATGCTGACGGTGCGACCGCTCGACTGTGCCATCCGCCCAATGTCCCGCCCCGACCCGGCCCGCGCCAACCGTTTTCCACCGCCCGGACGGCCCGACACTGCCGTGGACCACCACTGGATCGTCGGCCGTGCATCCGTTCCGTGCCCGGGCCGCGAAGCATGAAGGGGATGGCCGAGACGGGACGGGACGAGACGAGGCGAGCCATGGCGGGGCGAGCGGAGAACGACGGCACGGACATCCGGCAGCCGGCCGTCACCAGGGGCCGTGGCGGGTCCAGCGGGTCCAGCGGATCCGAGAGCGCGAGGCAGGGCACGGACCACCGGACGGGCTCGGTTCTGGTACCCGCCGCCGGCTGGCAGCCGGCTCCCGACGGCGGACGGGCCCGGCCCCGGCCGTGCGGGCACCTGGACGGCGGGGGACCGCCCCCGGCACCACTGCCCGTGACCGGCTGCGCCGAGTGTCTGGCGGCGGGCCGTGAGGACTGGATCCACCTGCGCGTCTGCCTGCTGTGCGGGCACAACGGCTGCTGCGACAGCTCCCCGGGCACCCACGCCTACCGGCACGCCTCCGAAACCGGACACCCGATCGCCGCCGCCGCCGAACAGCCCTGGGCCTGGTGCTACGCCGACGAGGTCTTCCTGATTCAGGGGAACTCGGAGAGCGAGGGCTGATGGTGCCCTGCCGGAGGGTGGGCAGGCCCCGGCGGAGGAGTTCGGCAGGAGGCGTGTGGTCCACGGCCCGCTGGGTAGGAAACCTCCCCGTGCCGAGGGGGCGGGGCAGCACCGGGAAGGGGGCACATGGGC
The DNA here is from genome assembly GCF_055576225.1 of Streptomyces sp. NPDC033845. Taxonomy (NCBI): domain Bacteria; kingdom Bacillati; phylum Actinomycetota; class Actinomycetes; order Kitasatosporales; family Streptomycetaceae; genus Streptomyces; species Streptomyces sp. NPDC033845. The sequence continues at coordinate 44,323 of NZ_JBVIRI010000006.1, forward strand.
GGGGAAGACCGGCTGGGCGTCGTCTTCGTCCACGGCTTCGCGTCCGGACCCAAGGTGTGGGACCGCTTCCGCGCCCTCATCGCCCAGGACACGGACCTGGAATTCGTCGATACCCGGACCGTCCAGTACGCCACGGGCTTCCGCCGACTGCGCCCCGACAGGAGCCTCCCGTCCCTGAACACCGTCGCCGACCACCTCAAGACCCTGCTCGAAACCGAGCCGCCGACGCGGCCCCTGGTACTCGTCGGACACAGCATGGGCGGCCTGGTCATCCAACGATGGCTGGTACGGATGCTCGCCGAGGGACGCGGCCAGGAACTGGCCCGGGTCCGCCGGGTCGTCCTCCTCGCCTGCCCGAACGCCGGCTCCGACATCGCCCGGGCAGCACGCAGACAGCTCCTCGGCGGCAACCCGCAGGAGCGGCAGCTGCGCACCCTCGACGAAGACGTCCGCGACACGCACGCCGCCGTACTGCGCGACATCGTCGGCGCCACAGCGGTCGGCGAACGCACCTGCCCCATCCCGTTCTCCGTCTACGCGGCCGAGAGCGACGCCGTCGTACCACGAGCCTCCGCCCAGGGGGCCTTCCCCCGCAGCGGAGTGCTGCCCGGAGACCACTTCAGCGTCGTCCAGCCCCGCTCCCGGGACCACTCCTCCTACACCGTCCTGCGCAGCCTCCTCCAGGAGGAAGCCAGCGGCACCGATCCGCCCACCGGCCGGCCGGTCTCCACGTACACGGCCAGGGCCCTTGAGGTCCACAGCGCTCCGCTTCCCGGCGCGCGGCCGGAGGACGCGGCCGACGCCCCACCCACCCCCTACCTCCGCCGCGCCCACGACACCCGCCTGCGTACGGCGCTCGAATCCGCCCTTCGCGGCGGCACGCCCCGCCTCCTCGTCCTGACGGGAGAATCGGCGACCGGCAAGACCCGCGCGCTGTACGAAGCGCTCCACGACCTGGCCCCGGACCGGCCGCTCCTCACTCCGGCCACGGCATCCGACCTCCTCGCCCTGCTGCGCGGAAGCGGAATCCCGGACGGAGCGGTGCTGTGGCTGAACGAGGCGCAGCGCTTCCTGCACGGCGCCGACGGGGAGGCCGCGGCCGAGGCACTGCACCGGCGCCTGGCACGGGACGAGCGGCCCCTGGTGGCCGTGGCGACCCTGTGGACGCGACCGTACTGGACAGAACTCACGGGCCCCGACCGCTCAGCCCACCTCCAGGCGCGGGACCTGCTGACCCATGCGGCACTGACCGTGCGCATCACCGTGCCCCCGTGTCTCGACGAAGCGGACATGAGGGCTTGGACGGCGCTGGAACGTGCGGCGGGCGACGACCGGCTGGGCCACGCCCTGGAAGCGGGCCACACCGACGGTCGCGTCGTCCAGCAGCTCACCGGCGGGCCCCAACTCCTCGACGCCTTCCAGTCAGGACCGGACACCTTCTTCACCGCACCGGAGCACGCACTGATCAGCGCGGCGCTCGACGCCAGGCGCCTCGGCCACCACGCCCCGATGTCCGCCGCGTTCCTCGCCCGTGTCGCGGACGGAGCCCTGAGCCCCCGGCAGCGCAGCGGATCCCCTGACTGGGCGGCTCGTGACCTCGCCGCGCTCGGCGAGGGCCGACGAGAGGACGGCACGCCCACCGACGCCCGCACTCTGACGGCGCTCACCGCGCTGCGACCGTACTCCGGAGCACCCGCGCTCTACGAGCCCGCCGACTATCTGGACCAGCAGGCCCGCGAACTGCGGGCGGACCGACCGCCGCACCCCGGCCTCTGGGACGCCCTGCTGGAGCACGCCGACGACCCCGGGGACCTGAATCGGCTCGGCAGCGCCGCATGGGAACGCGGCCTGCGCAGACACGCGGCCCTGCTCTGGCGCCGCAGCGTTCTCGCCGGGGACCACAAGGCTCCCGCACTCCTGGTGTCACATCTCCGAGGTCCGCTCGACCCCCTGGGATCGGTGATCGGCTGGGCGGCCGCCCACTGCCCGGTCCGGGAGTCGTTCGCCCCCCTCGACCTGCTGAAGGAGGTGGCAGCGGCAGAGGCGGACGCCGAGTCCGGAACCGAGGAGGGAACGGAAGGCGGAACGGAAGGCGGAACGGAAGGCGGAACCGGGGCCGGCCCCGGCCCGCTGGTGCGACGCACGGAGTCCCAACTGCGGGAGCGCGGAGTCCTGGAACACCTGGAGGACCTCTGCCGCAGCCCCGTCATCATGTACCCTGTCATGTCCATGCTGTGGGACGCGGGGGCCCGGACACTCTTCTTCGAACTGCTGGACCGGGGAGCCGTCGAGCGCATGGAACTCGGCCCCCCGGCGGGCTGGACAGGGCTGGCAGGCCTGCTCCGCGTCTTCAACCAGGCACAGGCGGATTCGGCCCGCGCCGCCTACCTGGCCAGGCGACCGGTCCTCCATCTGCATCGCGACGACCCCTGGGAAACGGCAGAAATGCTGCGGGAGATCGTCACGGCCGGCCCCGAGGTGGCGGCCGAAGCGGCAGAGGATCTCCTCCGGCACTGCGACCCCGCCCGCCGGACGGACATCACGGCCGGCGCCGAGGTGGCGGAGATGCTCCACCTGCTCGATGTAGTGCGCCCGATCGAGACCGAGGTACTGCTGGCCCGCGACCCGGTCGGACATGTCAACCTGAACCGTCCCCGAGACGTGGCACCACTGCTCAGGTCCCTGAAGCACATCGGTGCTCAGGAGCTGGTGGAGCGACTACTCGCACGCGACCCGGTCGCCCATGCCGACCTCGACCCGTCGTCCGTCTGGGGAGCCCTGTCGCTCCTGGGCAGCCTCGACTGGCTCGGGGCCACATCCCACGCGGCGGCACTGCGCACCCGCTTGACGGAGGAACTCTGGATCCTGGACCCGGCGGTACTCCGGGCGCTGCGGGCACATGATCCCGCACTGGTACGCGCAGCACTCACGGAGCAGTATCCCGCCCACGACCTGGACCCGGAGTACACCGGCGCCATAGGAACGGCGCTCAGCGCCTGGGCGGCAGTCGGCGACGAGGGCACCGCCGTCCGCGACCTGCTCGCACTCGACCCGACAGCACACGCGGACCTGACCTATACGGGCGATATCGCCCAACTGGTCCAGGGGCTGACGGACGTCGGAGCCGACGGAGTCCTGACGGCGCTCCTCGACAGACATCCCGCCGCGCACGCCGACCTCAACGACGCCGATGACGTACGGGCCCTGCTCCGCGCCCTGCGCGACGCGGGGGCCGACGCCGAGGCCGACGCACTGGCCGAGCGTGCATGGCAAGCGGGACTCGCCCTCCCCGCCCGGTTCCTCCCGTACGGCTGTGACCCCGACGGCCGTCGGGCGTCCCCTTGGACCTGGGACGACCTGACGGACCCCGGCACCGTGGGGCACCCGGGAGTCGGCCCCGAGGGACGGTGACGGTGAGGGCGCCGTGCACCTGCCTGTCGGCTGTCGGCTGACCGCCGGCGCGGCGGGGCGTGACGACACCACTCGTCACGTCCCGCCGCGCCCCTCAGCCGCCGGGCACCCTCAGAGCCCGGGCGGTGCGCGCCGGGGTGTCAGGCCCGGGCGTAGGTGTGGAACCCGCGGCCGGTCTTGCGGCCGAGCCGGCCCGCCTGCACCATCCGCGACAGCAGTGGGGGCGGGGCGTAGAGGGGTTCCCGGAACTCGGAGTAGAGGGATTCCGCGATGGCGGCGACGGTGTCCAGGCCGATGAGGTCGGCGAGTTCGAGCGGGCCCATGGGGTGGGCGCAGCCCAGCACCATGCCGGTGTCGATGTCGGTGCTGCTCGCGAAACCGGACTCGGCCATACGGATCGCCGAGAGGAGGTAGGGGATGAGGAGGGCGTTGACGACGAAGCCGGCCCGGTCCTGGGAGCGGATCGGGGTCTTTCCGAGGGTGTCGCGGACGAAGGTCTCCACCGTGTCCGCGACCGTGGGGCAGGTGTGGAGGGAGGTGACGATCTCCACGAGCGGCAGGACGGGGACGGGGTTGAAGAAGTGCAGGCCCAGTACCCGGTCGGCGCGGCGGGTGGCCATGCCGAGCCGCATCACGGGGATCGCCGAGGTGTTGGTGGCCAGCACCGCCTCCGGATCCTTCACGATCTTGTCGAGGGCGGCGAAGATCCCGGTCTTGGTGTCGGGGTGCTCGGTCACCGCCTCGATGACGAGCTGCCGGTCGGCGAGCTCGTCGAGATCACCGGTGAACACGAGCCGCGCCAGGACGTCCTCGGCGCTGAGCCGGTCGAGCTTGCCGCGCTGGACGGCGCGTTCCAGGGAGACGGCCACCCGTTCGCGGGCCGCGCGGGCGGCGGCGGTGGAGGTTTCGGCGACGACGGTGTCGAGTCCGGCGCGGGCGCAGACCTCGGCGATGCCGGCACCCATCTGTCCGCCGCCGACGATCCCCACCCGCCGGAGGGCAGGAGCCGTCGGGTGCGAGGGGGCGTTCACGCGGTCACCGGCCCGTCGGTGCGGCGGACGGGATGACGGGAGACGGGATGACGGGAGACGGGATGACGGGAGACGAGATGACGGGAGTAGGCCTCCGTCGTGAAGAAGGAGGGGAGCCGGACGGACAGGGCCGTGTCCACGAACAGCTCCCGGGCCTCCAGGACCAGGGCCTCCGGATCCTCCGCCGCCAGGGCGGCGCATTCGGCGTCGAGGAGGTCGATGGCCGTGCTCCGGTCCACCCGGTCGTGGCGCAGCCACTGCCAGACCTGGACGCGGGCGATCTCCGCGGTGGCGGCGTCCTCCATCAGGCCGTACAGGGCCACGGCGCCGCTGCCGCGCAGCCAGGCGTCGAAGTAGCGCAGGGCCACGGCGATGTTCGAACGGATGCCCTCCTGGGTGGGGGGCGCGGCGATTCGGCGTACGGACAGCAGGTCCGCGGCCGTGACCTCGACGTCCTCCCGGGTGCGCTCCAGCTGGTTGGGCCGCTCGCCCAGCACCCCGTCGAAGACCTCGCGGCATACGGGGACGAGGCCCGGGTGGGCGACCCAGGAGCCGTCGAAGCCGTCCTCGGCGTCCCGTTCCTTGTCGAGCCGGACCTTCGCGAGGGCGGCGGTGTTCGCCTCCGGGTCCCGGCTCGGGACATGGGCGGCCATCCCGCCGATGGCGTGGGCGCCGCGCCGGTGGCAGGTGCGGACGAGCAGCTCGGTGTACGCCCGCATGAACGGGGCGGTCATGGTGACGGCGGCCCGGTCCGGGAGCTGGAAGTCGGTGCGGTGGCCGAAGGTCTTGATCAGGCTGAAGAGGTAGTCCCAGCGGCCGGCGTTCAACCCGGCGCTGTGTTCGCGCAGTTCGTGGAGGATCTCCTCCATCTCGAACGCGGCGGTGATCGTCTCGATGAGGACGGTGGCCCGGACCGTGCCCCGGGGGATGCCCAGGAGTTCCTGGGCGAGGAGGAACACGTCGTTCCAGAGGCGGGCCTCGTAGCGGTTCTCCAGCTTGGGGAGGTAGAAGTACGGGCCGTGCCCGGCGTCGATCTGCCGTCGGGCGCAGTGGAAGAAGTACAGCCCGAAGTCGACGAGGGAGGCCGGGACGGGCCGGCCGTCGACCTCCAGGTGCTCTTCGAGGAGGTGCCAGCCGCGCGGCCGGACCATGATGGTGGCGAGGTCCGTGGCGGGGCGCAGGCGGTACTCCTTGCCCTCCGGGCTGGTGAAGTCGATGCGCCGCTCGATGGCGTCGAGCAGGGTCAGCTGGCCGCCGATGACGTTGTTCCAGGTGGGGGAGGTGGCGTCCTCGAAGTCGGCCATCCACACCTGGGCGCCGGAGTTGAGGGCGTGGACGGCCATCCGGCGGTCGGGCGGTCCGGTGATCTCCACACGGCGGTCGAGGAGCCCGGGCGCGGGCGGTGCGATCCGCCAGCCGGGGTCGGCGCGGACCGCGGAAGTGGCCAGGGGGAAGTCCAGGGGTGTGCCCGAGGCGATACGCCCGGTCCGGCGGTGGCGCTCCCTGAGGAGCTCCAGCCGGCGATCCGCGAACGCGGCGTCCAGCCGGGCGATGAAGCCGAGGGCCTCCGGGGTGAGGATCTCGTCCTGGCGTTCGGCCGGTGCGCCGAGGACTCGGACACCGGTGGTCAGGGACGTGGATGACATGCGGTTCTGCTCCTCGGCGTGGGCAGGCCGGCGCCCGGGACGGTGGTCCCCGGGCGCCTGGGAAGGGGGATGGCGGGGGAAACGGGGGAGCGGGCGAAAGCGGGACGTTCCTAGTGGAACTGTTCCTCCTCGGTGGAGCCGGTGAGCGCGGTGGTGGAGGAGGCGGGGTTGACGGCGGTGGAGACGAGGTCGAAGTAGCCGGTGCCGACCTCGCGCTGGTGCCTGACCGCGGTGAAGCCCTGGGCCTGGGCGGCGAACTCGCGCTCCTGGAGCTCGACATAGGCGGTCATGCCGTGTTCGGCGTAGCCCCGGGCCAGGTCGAACATGCCGTGGTTGAGGGAGTGGAATCCGGCGAGGGTGATGAACTGGAACTTGTAGCCCATCGCGCCCAGCTCCTTCTGGAACTTGGCGATCTGGTCGTCGTCCAGGGCCGCCTTCCAGTTGAAGGAGGGGGAGCAGTTGTAGGCCAGCATCCGGTCCGGGTACCGGGCGTGGATCGCCTCGGCGAACTCCCGGGCCTGGGCGAGGTCGGGGGTCCCGGTCTCCACCCAGATCAGGTCGGCGTACGGGGCGTAGGCCAGGCCGCGGGCGATGACGGGGGCCATGCCGTTCCGCACGCGGTAGAAGCCCTCGGCGGTGCGCTCTCCGGTGCAGAACTCGGCGTCGCGCTCGTCGACGTCGCTGGTCAGCAGGTTGGCGGCGAGGGCGTCGGTGCGGGCGATGACCAGGGTGGGGGTGTCGGCGATGTCGGCGGCCAGCCGGGCCGCGTTCAGGGTGCGGATGTGCTGGGAGGTCGGGACGAGGACCTTGCCGCCGAGGTGGCCGCACTTCTTCTCGGAGGCGAGCTGGTCCTCGTAGTGGATCCCGGCAGCGCCCGCCGCGATCATCGCCTTGGTCAGTTCGAAGGCGTTGAGGGGGCCGCCGAAGCCGGCCTCGGCGTCGGCGACGATCGGGGCCAGCCAGTCCGTGGTGTCCGTGCCGCCCTCGGCGGTGGCGATCTGGTCGGCGCGCAGCAGCGCGTTGTTGATCCGGCGGACCACCTGGGGGACCGAGTTGACGGGGTACAGGCTCTGGTCGGGGTAGGTGTGGCCGGCCTGGTTGGCGTCGGCGGCGACCTGCCAGCCGGACAGGTAGATCGCCTGGAGGCCGGCCCGGACCTGCTGGACGGCCTGGCCGCCGGTCAGGGCGCCCAGTGCGTGGACGTAGTCGAGTTCGTGCAGCTGCCGCCACAGCCGCTCGGCGCCGCGCCGGGCCAGGGTGTGCTCCTCGCGGACGCTGCCCGACAGCCGGACGACGTCCTCGGCGGAGTAGGTCCGCTCGATGCCCGCCCAGCGCGGGTCCGCGGCCCACCGCCGCGCCAGCTGCTCGGCCGCCGCCGTCGTGTTCCTGTCCGCCATGACCGTCTCCGTCTCCGTCACCTTCACCGTCTCCATCCGTGAGTCGCCGCTTCTGCCAACGCCCGTCGCAGGAGACGAGGTGCTGGCACTGTGTGCCGTCAATAGGGGGATCGCGGCCGCCGGTCCAGGTGGAGTGGAGCTGAGCAATGCTGGTCCGGCGGGCCGCACCACAGACTCTGGCAGCGGCACGGAGTGCCATCAATGAGGTACATCTGCCAAGTTCTGCGAATCTTCCGCACCGGAATTGCCAAGGTTGCGAAGGCCACCGACGAGCGATTCGCGCGTAATCTGGCACCGGACGAGCCGAAGGAGCGCAGGGGTGGGCAAGACGTACGCGGGGGCGCGGCTGCGCAGGCTCCGCGAGGAGCGCCGGATGAGCCAGGCGGACCTGGCCCGGCTGCTGGGCATCTCACCCAGCTACCTCAACCAGATGGAGCACGACTCCCGCCCGCTCACCGTGCCGGTGCTCCTGAGGCTCACCGAGGCCTTCGGCGTCGACCCCGGGTTCTTCTCCGAACGCGACACCAGCCGCCTGGTCGCCGACCTCCGCGAGGCCCTGGCCGGTGAGGTCGCCGAAGCCCGGGTCTCCCCCTCCGACCTCGCCGAACTGGCCACCCGGATGCCGGCCGTGGCCTCCGTGCTGCTGGACCTGGGCCGCCGGAGCCAGCTCCTCGCGGAGCGGCTGGCCGAAGGCGCGGACGGGGACGGACGGAACGGAACCCCGGGCACACCGCGCGCACCGCGCTCACCGCACGAGGAGATCCGGGAGTTCTTCTACCGCCGCCGGAACTACCTCCACGACACCGACCTCGCCGCCGAGAACCTGGCCCGCGAGATCGGCCTCCGCCCCGGAGAGGTGCTCCGGGTGCTGTCGGACCGGCTTACCGGCCACCACGGGATCCGTCTCGGATCCGGCTCCGACCGCCTCCACCACTACGACGCGGAGGCCCGCGTCCTGCACCTGTCCGGCCGGCTCCGCCCCGGCCAGCAGGCCTTCCGGATGGCCACCCAGCTCGCCCTCCTGGAACACGGAGCCGAGCTGGACCGGCTGGCCGCAGAGGACTTCCCGCCCGGCTCCCCGGCCCACGGGCTGGCCCGGATCGGCATCGCGAACTACTTCGCCGCCGCCCTGATCCTGCCGTACCAGGCCTTCCACCGGGCCGCCGAGGAGTTCCGGTACGACATCGAGCGGCTCACCGACCACTTCGGGCTCGGCTACGAGACGGTCTGCCACCGGCTCAGCACCCTGCAACGCCCCAGGCTGCGCGGGGTCCCCTTCTCCTTCGTGCGGGTCGACCGGGCCGGGAACATGTCCAAACGGCAGTCGGCCACCGGATTCCACTTCTCCCGGGCTGGCGGCACCTGCCCGCTGTGGAACGTCTACGAGGCCTTCGCCGCCCCCGGGCGCATCCACGTCCAGGTCGCCGCCATGCCCGACGGCCAGCGGTACCTGTGGACGGCCCGGGCCGTGACCCGGCACCGGGGCGGCTGGGGCGAGCCCGGCAAGACCTTCGCCATCGGCCTCGGCTGCGAGATCCGGCACGCCTCCCGGCTGGTCTACTCCGACGGCCTCGACCTGGACAACACGGCGGCGGCCACCCCCATCGGCATGGGCTGCCGGCTCTGCGAACGCCTCGACTGCCCCCAGCGCGCCGTCCCGCCACTCGGCCGGACCCTGGCCGTCGACGAGAACAGCAGCACCTTCATCCCCTACCCCGTGGCCCCCGACCGGGTCTGACGAGGACTCAGACCCGGCCCAGTCGCCGCGCCTCCGCCCCGGTCACCGGGTCCCCGGCCCGTACGCCGTGCAGGACGTGGGCGAGGACCTCGGCGCCGCGGACCACGCGCGGGCCCGGCCGGTTGAAGTACGCGGGACCGTCCAGGACCCACACCTCCCCGGCCCGTACGGCGGGCAGCTCCGCCCAGCCCGGCAGCCCGGTCAGGAGCCCGATCTCCGACAGGGTCCGCCCGGGCGGGAAGCCGCACGGCAGGACGAGGACCACGTCCGGGCGTGCGGCCCGCACCGCATCCCAGGTCATGGGCCTGGTGTGTTCGCCGGGCGCGGCCAGGAGGGCCTCGCCGCCCGCGGCGGCGATCTGCTCCGGGACCCAGTGGCCGGCCGGCCACAGCGGGTCCAGCCATTCCACGGCGACCACCCGCGGCCGGTCCCGGCCGGCGGTGAGCCGGCGGACCTCGTCCAGCCGCCCCCGCAGTTCGGTGCGCCGCCGCTCGGCCCGCTCCCGCACCCCGAGCAGGTCCCCCACGGTGACCAGGCAGTCCAGTACGTCGTCCAGGGTCTTCGGTTCCAGGCTCAGCACCCGGGGTCCGGTGTCCATGACCCGCACGGCCCGGGAGACGGCCCGGTAGGACACCGCGCAGACCTCGCACAGGTCCTGGGTGAGCAGCACGTCCGGCGCGAGCGCGGCGAGGGCCTCCGTGTCCAGGGTGTAGAGGGAGGACCCGGAGTGGGCGGCCCCGCCGACCGCCTCGGAGATCTCCCGGCTGCTGAGTTCGTCCGGGTCGAACCCGGCGCGGGTGATGACGGGGACGGAGGCGACCTCGGCGGGTGGCCAGTCGCATTCGTGGGTGCGTCCGACCAGGTCACGGGCGAGTCCGAGGTCCGCCACGAGGTCCGTGGCCGCCGGGAGCAGCGAGACGATGCGCATCCCTTGAGGGTAGGCGCGGCATGGCGCGAGGGCGGACGCGCGGCATGTCCCGAGGCAGGCACGTGGCCGGAGGCCCTGGACTTACTAGGACGTCCAACTATATGTTCGTGGCACAAGGTCCGCGGTGCAGGGAAGCCGGTGAGAAACCGGCACGGTCCCGCCACTGTGACCGGGGAGTGTGCTGCCATCCACACGCCACTGACGAGGTCTGTCGGGAAGGCGGGCGGCACGCGGGGATCCGGGAGTCAGGATACCGGCCGCGGATTGTTCCGTGTTGTCCACGAGGATGGAGCAGACACGCATGGCACCGGTTTGTACCCACGACCCTGGTGATCCGGCGGAGCGCACCCCCACCACTTCCGTGCGCTCGTAGTTCCCACGGCCTTCCGCAGCGGCGCACCCCCATCCGGGTGCCGTCCGCCGGCTCGCCGTGCCATCCCCGGATCCCACCTGACGAGAGCAGGCACCCATGGTCCGTGAACTCACCCACTTCATCGGCGGAAAGCACACCCCCGGCACCTCCGGGCTCTACGCCGACGTGTACGACCCGAACACCGGTACCGTCCAGGCCCGCGTCCCCCTGGCAGGACGGGCCGACACCGAAGCCGCCATCGCCAACGCCCAGGAGGCGCAGGCGGAATGGGGCCAGTGGAACCCGCAGCGGCGGGCCCGGGTCCTGCTCCGCTTCCTCCAACTCGTCGAGGGAGAGCGGGAGGACCTGGCCCGACTGCTCTCCTCCGAGCACGGGAAGACTGTCGCCGACGCCCACGGGGACCTCCAACGAGGCCTGGAAGTCGTCGAGTTCGCCGCCGGCATTCCGCACCTCCTCAAGGGGGAGTTCACCGACAACGCGGGCACCGGCATCGACGTGCACTCACTGCGGGTCCCGCTCGGCGTCGTCGCCGGCATCACCCCCTTCAACTTCCCCGCCATGATCCCCCTCTGGCAGGCCGCACCCGCCCTGGCCTGCGGAAACGCGTTCGTCCTCAAACCCTCCGAACGCGATCCCTCCGTACCGCTGCGCCTCGCCGAACTGTTCCTGGAGGCCGGCCTCCCGCCCGGCGTCCTCAATGTCGTCAACGGTGGCAAGGAATCCGTCGACACCCTCCTGGAGGACCCGCGGGTCCAGGCCCTCGGGTTCGTCGGCTCGACCCCGATCGCCGCGCACATCTACGCCACCGCCGCCGCCCACGGCAAACGCGCCCAGTGCTTCGGCGGCGCCAAGAACCACATGATCGTGATGCCGGACGCCGACCTCGACCAGGCCGTCGACGCCCTCATCGGCGCAGGCTACGGCTCGGCCGGCGAGCGCTGCATGGCCATCGCCGTCGCCGTACCCGTGGGCGAGGAGACGGCCGACCGGCTCGTCGCCGCCCTCAAGGAGCGCATCGCCACCCTCAGGATCGGCCGCTCCGACGACCCCGAGGCAGACTTCGGCCCCCTGGTCAGCCGGGACGCCCTCGACCGGGTCCGCCGCTACGTGGACATCGGCGCGGGCGAAGGGGCCGAACTCGTCGTCGACGGCCGCGGATTCACCCTCGAAGGCCACGAGAACGGCTACTTCGCCGGCGCCACCCTCTTCGACCGCGTCTCCCCGCAGATGCGCATCTACCGCGAGGAGATCTTCGGCCCCGTCCTGTCCGTGGTCCGCGCCGCCGACTTCGAGGAAGCGCTGCGCCTGCCCACCGAGCACCCCTACGGCAACGGCGTGGCCATCTTCACCCGCGACGGGGACACCGCCCGCGAGTTCACCCGCCGGGTGGGCGCCGGCATGGTCGGCGTCAACGTGCCCATCCCCGTCCCCGTCGCCTACCACACCTTCGGAGGCTGGAAGCGGTCGGGCTTCGGCGACCTCAACCAGCACGGCCCCGACTCCATCCGCTTCCACACCCGCACCAAGACCGTCACCTCGCGCTGGCCCTCCGGGGTCAAGGAGGGCGCGAGCTTCACCATCCCCACGATGGGGTGACCGAAGTGACCACCACCCTCACCGAGGACCAACTGGCCCTGGCCGAGGTCACCCTCGACTTCGCCCAGGAGCAGCTGGCCCCCCACGCGGTCCTCTGGGACCAGACCAAGCACTTCCCCGTCGACGTGCTCCGCCGGGCCGCCGCGCTCGGCCTCGGCGGGGTCTACGTCCGCGAGGAACACGGCGGTTCGGGCCTCTCCCGCAGCGACGGCGTCCTCGTCTTCGAGACCCTCGCCACCGGCTGCCCCTCCATCGCCGCCTACCTCTCCATCCACAACATGGTCGCCTGGATGATCGACCGCTACGGCGACCCCGCACAGCGCGCCCGCTGGCTCCCCGGCCTCTGCTCGGCCGAGACCCTGGGCAGCTACTGCCTCACCGAACCCGGAGCCGGCTCCGACGCCGCCGCGCTGCGCACCCGGGCCGAACGCCAGGGCGACCACTACGTACTGAGCGGGGTCAAGCAGTTCATCTCCGGCGCCGGAGATGCCGGGGTCTACGTGGTCATGGCCCGGACCGGCGACCCCGGCCCTGCCGGAATCACCGCGTTCGTGGTCGAACGCGAGGACCCCGGAGTGTCCTTCGGCCCCAACGAACAGAAGATGGGCTGGAACGCCCAGCCCACCCGCCAGGTGATCCTCGACGGCGTCCGGATCCCCGCCGACCGGAGACTCGGCACCGAGGGCGAAGGCTTCCGCATCGCCATGAACGGCCTCAACGGCGGCCGCCTCGGCATCGCCGCCTGCTCCCTCGGCGGGGCGCAGAGCGCCCTCGACCGGTCGTTGTCCTACCTCGCCGACCGCGAGGCCTTCGGCGGCCGGCTGCTGGACGCCCAGGCGCTCCAGTTCCGGCTCGCCGACATGGCCACCGAACTCGCCGCCGCCCGCGCCCTGGTCCGGCAGGCCGCCGAGGCCCTGGACGCGGGCGACCCGCCGGCCCCGCAGCTCTGCGCCATGGCCAAACGGTTCGCCACCGACACCGGATACGCCGTCGCCGACGCCGCCCTCCAACTGCACGGAGGCTACGGCTACCTCAGCGAGTACGGCATCGAGAAGATCGTCCGCGACCTGCGGGTCCACCAGATCCTGGAAGGCACCAACGAGGTCATGCGCGTCATCGTCGCGCGCGGACTCACGGAGAACCTGCGATGACCCACGACACCCCGAACGCCCCCGCCCCCGTCGCCGATGCCGATGTCGATGTCGATGTCGATGTCGACCACGTCCTCACCCGCACCGAGGGCCACGCCGCATACATCACCCTCAACCGCCCCAAGGCCCTCAACGCCCTCAGCCACCCCATGGTGCTCCGCATCGAAGAGGCCCTCACCGCCTGGGCCGAGGACCCGGCCGTCGAGCTGGTCGTCATCGAGGGCGCCGGCGAGCGCGGACTGTGCGCGGGCGGCGACATCCGAGCCATCCACGAGGACGCCCGCACCGGCGGCACCGCCTCCGCGGACTTCTGGCGCGACGAGTACCGCCTCAACGCCCTGATCGCCCGCTACCCCAAGCCGTACGTCGCCCTCATGGACGGCATCGTCATGGGCGGCGGGGTCGGAGTCTCCGCCCACGGCAGCGTCCGCATCGTCACCGAACGCTCCAAGGTCGCCCTGCCCGAAACCGGCATCGGCTTCGTCCCCGACGTCGGCGGCACCTACCTCCTCGCCCTGGCCCCCGGCGAACTCGGCACCCACCTGGCGCTCACCGGAGCCCCCGTCGGCGCCGCCGACGCCCTGCTGTGCGGACTCGCCGACCACTTCGTCCCCGCCCCGGCCCTCCCCGAGGTGGCCCGGGACCTCGCCGCCCACCCCGTGCACACCGTCCTGGAACGGCATGTGGCGGACCCTCCCCCCGGGGAACTCGCCGCCGCCCGCGAATGGATCGACCACTGCTACGCCGCCGACACCGCCGAGGAGATCCTCGTTCGGCTCCGCGCTTGCGGCCTCCCCGCCGCGAAGGCCGCCGCGGACACCCTGCTGACGAAATCCCCGACGGCGGTCAAGGTCACCCTGGCGGCGCTGCGCCGGGCCCGCCACCTCGGACCGCTGGAACACGTACTGGAACAGGAGTACCGCGTCTCCTGCGCGGCCCTGTCCTCACCCGACCTGGTCGAGGGCATCCGCGCCCAGGTCATCGACAAGGACCGCACACCGCACTGGTCCCCGGCCACGCTGGAGGCCGTCACCGACGCGGCCGTGGACCGCTACTTCGCCCCGCAGGGCGCGCACGGGCTCCGGCTCCCCGCACCTGCCTCGTCGCAGGAGGTCGTCTGGTGAGCACCACCGTCGCATTCGTCGGGCTCGGCCACATGGGCGGGCCGATGGCCGCCAACCTGGTCAAGGCCGGACACCGGGTCCTCGGCTTCGACCTCGTCCCCGACCTGCTGGCCGCAGCGGTCTCCGCAGGCGTCGAGGCGGCAGGCTCCGCGGCCGAGGCCGCCGCGGAGGCCGACGCGGTCATCACCATGCTGCCCGCCGGCCGCCACGTCCTGACCCTCTACGGCGAGCAGGGCCTCCTGGCCGCGGCCCGCCCCGGCACCCTGTTCGTCGACTGCTCCACCATCGACGTGGCCGACGCCCGCTCCGCCCACCAGGCCGCTGTCACGGCCGGCCACCGCGCCCTCGACGCACCCGTCTCGGGCGGGGTAGTGGGCGCCGAGGCGGCCACCCTCACCTTCATGGCGGGCGGAGGAGCGGACGAGTTCGCGGCCGCCGAGCCGCTGCTCGCCGCGATGGGCCGGAAGGCCGTGCACTGCGGCGGGCCGGGCGCCGGACAGGCGGCGAAGATCTGCAACAACATGATCCTCGCCATCTCCATGATCGGCGTCAGCGAGGCGTTCGTCCTCGCCGAAAGCCTCGGCCTGGACCACCAGGCCCTCTACGAGGTCGCCTCCACCGCATCCGGCCAGTGCTGGGCCCTCACCGTCAACTGCCCGGTCCCCGGCCCGGTCCCCACCAGCCCCGCCAACCGCGCGTACCGCCCCGGATTCGCCGCCCCGCTCATGGCCAAGGACCTCGGCCTCGCCGCGAACGCCCTGCGCGCCGGCGGCGTGGAGGCCCCGCTCGGCCTGAAGGCCGCCGAGATGTACGCGGCCTTCGCCGCCGCCGAGGGCGCCGACCTCGACTTCTCCGCGATCGTCCGCACCCTGCGACCCCAGAACGGAACCCCCGCATGACCGACACCGATTACGAGACCATCCGCCTGGAACGCAAGGGCCGCGTCGCCGTCCTCACCCTCGACCGCCCCCAGGCGCTCAACGCCCTCAACCTCCAGCTGATGCAGGAGGTCGTCGCCGCCACGGAGGCACTGGACCGGGACCCCGGCATCGGCTGCATCGTCCTCACCGGCTCCGCGAAGGCCTTCGCCGCCGGCGCCGACATCAAGGAGATGCGCCCGCAGAGCTATATGGACATGTACCTCACCGACTGGTTCACCGCCTGGGACCGGCTCGGGGACGTACGCACCCCCACCCTCGCCGCCGTATCCGGCTACGCCCTCGGCGGCGGCTGCGAACTGGCCATGCTCTGCGACATCCTCCTCGCCTCCGACACGGCGAAGTTCGGGCAGCCCGAGATCAAACTCGGCGTCATCCCCGGAATCGGCGGCTCCCAGCGCCTCACCCGGGCCGTCGGCAAGGCCAAGGCGATGGAGCTGTGCCTGACCGGCCGCACCATGGACGCCGCCGAGGCCGAGCGGGCCGGACTGGTGTCCCGCATCGTCCCCGCCGAGGACCTGCTCGCCGAGGCCCTCGCCGTGGCCACGACGGTCGCCGAGATGTCCAAACCGGTCGCGATGATGGCCAAGGAAGCCGTGAACCGGGCCTTCGAGACCACCCTCGCCGAAGGGGTCCGCTTCGAACGCCGCCTGTTCCACGCCGTGTTCGCCACCGCCGACCAGAAGGAGGGCATGTCGGCCTTCGTGGACAAGCGCCCACCCCACTTCACCCACGCCTGAGCCACGGGACCGGGGGCCAGGGACCGGGGACCGGGGCCGGGGGACAGGATCAGCCGGTGACGGCTGCCTGCCAGGTCCAGGAGGTGCGCCGGGCGCGGCCGGCCAACTGCCCGGCGTAGGAAAGCAGATCGTGCGCGATATGCGCGGCCGTCGTCCAGCATCTCCAATCCAGCGAACCCGCCGGAACCGACCAGTCCTCCGCCTCGCGTGCGCCGAGGATCCGCACCATCCCGGCCACGGCCTCGCCGCGCTGGCTGTCGCGCGGCGGGCCGAGCATCCGGCCGGTCACCTCCTCGCGGGCCGCACCGGCCCGGCCGGCCTGCGCTGGCCGGACTCGCTGCCCAGGGCACGTGGAAGGACGTGCCCACCAGACGGCCCGGGCCCCCCGCCCCGGCCACGGCGTCCCGGTGGGCCTGGGCGCCGCGGCCTTCGACATCGGCCCCGACCCTGCGGCCGCTTCCGACGTCCCCTCCCAGAGCGGCGGCGGAGCGGACCCGCCGCAGTTCTCGTGGAGGACGTACGAGTCCGCCGAGGCCTCCGACAGCGCGGCCGCGGTCCTCAGAAATCGCCGGTCGGCGGGATGCGGCGCTCGTGGTACGCGGGGGCCGGGGTGACGGGGGCGTGGGTCACGAAGCCTGGGTCACGGAAACCTGGGTCACGGGGTCTCACTCCTTCCCGGAGCGGGATCTCCGGTGCGGCGGGTCTCCCCGCGGAGGTCGATGGGGTGCGGTGCCACGGGCGATCCGGCCGGGGCCAGGACCGCCGGGCCGCGGAGTGCCTGCAGGACGTGGGCGACGACCGCGGGCATGTGGTCGAGCAGGTAGAAGTGGCCGCCGGGAAACACATGGGGTCCGGTGAGGTGTTCGGCGACCTCCGCCCAGCGCGCGGCGTCCGCGAGGGGGGTGGCGGGATCCTCGTCGCCGAGCAGAACCCGCAGAGGCGTGCCGAGGCGCAGCCGCTCCAGGTCCGGGGCGTAGTTGCCGATCACCTGGAAGTCCGCCCGGCAGGCCGGGAGTATCAGCTCGCGGACCTCGGGGTCGGCGAGGAGTTCTTCGGGCGTGCCGCCCAGTTCGCGGAGGTACTCGATGATCTGGGCGTCGTCGTAGCCGGCCACCTCGGAGGGGTGCTCCAGCAGTCGGCGCGGGCTGGGCCGGCCGGAGACGACGACCCCTACGGGCCGGGGGCCGACCAGATCCTCCAGCCGACTGGCCGTCTCCACCGCGAGCGAGGCGCCCATGCTGTGTCCGAAGAACACCGAGGGGCGGTCGAGGACGGCGGACAGCTGGTCGGCCAGCTCGTCGGCGAGGTCCGCCATCGAGGTGAAGGCCTTTTCGCCCAGGCGGCGTTCCCGTCCGGGCAGGACCACGGACAGGACCTCCACGTCGCCGGGGACGGCGGTGGCCCAGTCCCGGTAGAAGGCCGGTGCGCCGCCCGCCGGGCCGAAGCACACCACCAGGGACCCGGCGTCCGGGCGGGGCGCGTACCGCCGGAACCAGGCCTCCGGCCCCGAATCCGCTCCCGTCGCGGTCCCGTTGTCGTACTGGTACTCAGACATGATCGCCCTCCGATGATGTTGTCGTTGGGGAGATCGTGCCGGACAGCCGGGCGGAAATCTCCTCGTCGGGCAAGGAGTCGATCTCCAGGAACACCTCGGCCACCGCCTCCGGACGGCCGCGGTCGGCATGCCCGTACCGGACAGCCGTGCTCCGCGAGCCGGTGGGCTCGCGGAGCACGGGATGTGCCGGCGCCGGTGTCAGCGCAGCGGGATGGAGTCGATCACGCGCTGCGGAATCGTCCACGCCCCCGTGACCTCTGTCGTCACCGTCCGTCCGCCTTCGGCGATCAGCCAAACAGTCGCCGCATCAGGCGACTTGACCCGTGTCCCGTCGGCGATCCTGGTGGTGAGCGTGTTCCAGACGCGTTGGGGGACGACCTGCATGGGTCGGTCGGCGTAGCCGCTGGCGGTGAGTTCCTCGATGCTGGCGAAGGTGATTCTGGCGCCTCCGATGATGGCTGCCTGGCCGGTGGAGCCGGAGTCCTTGATGCGTGTGCCGTCGGTGATTTTCGTGGTCATGGCGTCCCATACGCGTGCGGGGACGATCTGGCGGGGGACGGTGTGGTATCCGGCGGTGTCGCGTTCGGCCGCGGTCTGGAAGTCGATGCGCGCACCGCCGATGACCGCGGCCTCCGAGGTCGCTCCGCTCTTGGCCAGCCGCGTCCCGTCGGCGATCCTGGTGGTGAGCGTGTTCCAGACGCGTTGGGGGACGACCTGCATGGGTCGGTCGGCGTAGCCGCTGGCGGTGAGTTCCTCGATGCTGGCGAAGGTGATTCTGGCGCCTCCGATGATGGCTGCCTGGCCGGTGGAGCCGGAGTCCTTGATGCGTGTGCCGTCGGTGATCTTCGTGGTCATGGCGTCCCATACGCGTGCGGGGACGACCTGGCGGGGGACGGTGTGGTATCCGGCGGTGTCGCGTTCGGCCGCGGTCTGGAAGTCGATGCGCGCACCGCCGATGACCGCGGCCTCCGAGGTCGCTCCGCTCTTGGCCAGCCGCGTGCCGTCCGCGATCCTCGTGGGCATCGAGTCCCACACCCGAGGCGGCACGATCAGCAGCGGCTCGGGGCCGTAGCCCGAGCCCTCCAGCTCCTCCATGCTCTGGAAGGCGACCACCGCCCCGCCGACCACGGCACCCTGCGAGGTGTTGTCGCTCCTGCCGAGCAGCGTCCCGTCCTCGATCTTCGTGGTCATGGCGTCCCACACCCGTGCGGGGACGACCTGGCGGGGCTCGTCGCCGAACCCGGCGGCGTCGCGTTCGGCCGCGGTCTGGAAGTCGACGCGCGCACCGCCGATGACGGCGGCCTCCGAGGTGGCTCCGCTCTTGGCCAGCCGCGTACCGTCCGCGATCTTCGTGGTCATGGCGTCCCAGACCCGTGCGGGAATGACCTGGCGGGTCGTGTCACCGTATCCGGCGGCGTCGCGTTCGGCCCCGGTCTGGAAGTCGACGCGCGCACCGCCGATGACGGCGGCCTCCGAGGTGGCCCCGCTCTTGGCCAGCCGCGTACCGTCCATGATGCGCGTCGGCAGGACGCTGAACGCCCGGCCCGGGACGGCCCGCACCTTCGAGGGCCAGTCCGTGCCGAAGCCCGCATCGATCACTTCCTGGGGACTGCTGAAGTTCACCCTGCCGCCACCGACGATGGCGGCCACGGGAGTGGAGCCCAGCGTGCCCTGGATGAGGGTGCCGTCCTTGGGGATGGGCGGCAGGGTGTGGAAGTGCCGCGCCGGAATGCCCTGGACCTTCGAGGGCCAGTTGGTGCCGTAGCCGGAGTCGATGACCTCCTGCGGGTTGTCGAACGGGAGGGCCGCACCACCGAGGATCATCGCGACGGGCGTGGAGACACCGCCCGCGGCACCCTGCACGAGCGTGCCGTCCGCGGGGATCGCCCCGAGGTTGTGGTAGCTGCCGGGAGAGATCGCCACCACCTTGGCCGCCCAGTTGCCGCCGTGGCCGGAGTCGATGACCTCCTGCGGGCTGGCGAAGGGGATCAGCGCGCCGCCGACGGTCGCCGACACCGGAAGGTCCGTGGAGCCGGCCTTCGCCTGCACCAGCTGACCGTCCGCCGGCAGGGTGTTCATGTGGTCGCGCGCGTCGACGGACCACGACGACACCTTCACCGGCGTGCCGCAGGTGACGGGAGCGGCGCAGGTCTCCTGCCACAGCGGAGCGCCGCCGACGAAGAGGTGCACCCTGCCGCGCTGGTCGATGACGGTGGCCCCGTTGCGCGGAGTGGCCGGCCCGGCGTTGATGACGGCCTGCGTGGTGGGACGCGGAGTCGTGGTGCAGATTCCCTCACCGCAGGTGGCCTGCCACACGGGCGCGCCCCCCACCATCTTGTACACCCGACCGGTGTCGGTGGTGGACAGGAGCGTTCCGTCGGGCAGCCCGTGGACGGAGGTCACCGGCTGCGGGCCCGCGGGAGGCGCCGGCGTCCCGCCCGACGGGGGCGCGCCACCGCCACCCCTCCGGCCCCGCCCCTCGGGCGGACAGTGCGAGTCGGCGGGACCCGCCCACATGCACATCGTCTCGGCGACCGGGATCTTGGCGACGCGGTACGAGGTCGTCTTGTTGTCGCGGCACCACAGCACGCCCATCCAGTACTTGATCTCGACGGTCATGGTGACCTCGTAGACGACGAACAGGTTCGTCACGAACGGCTGGAGATGGATGTACTGACCCGTCGGGACGATGGGGGAGTACTCGCCCGTCTCCGACGTCTCCCTGACGACCGTCTGCGTCCAGCCGGCCTCCAGAGCGATCTTGACGATCTTCTCGGCTTCGATGGACCCGCCGACCGAGGTCTGCACGCTCAGAGAGATCTTCTCCCCGTACGTGGCCTTCATCGGTACGGGCGCACCGGTCGAGTTGTAGGTGCTCTTCACCCTCCCGGCCGGAGTCGTATCCATGGTGCGCGAGAGCAGACGGCGGGTCTCCACGTTGTCGAGGATGTCACCGGGGGTGCACGGCAACCAGATTCCGAAACCCCTGGCCTGGCCGGCGGCAGCGCTCGTGGCACTCGGTGGCGGCGCCAGGCCGGCTGCCCGCGCTGGTGTGGACGTCGTCTCCAGCAAGGAGACGATCCCGGTGAAAAGGGCCACCAGGGCCACCAGGTATCTGTTCCATCTTTTCATTGAATTTCCCCGTATCGGACCCCGATGGGGTCGCAGATCCGCAATCCGCCTCCCGCGGCCAACGGCACGCGTCGAGGCGGAGCAGCTCAAGAAGTCGCCCTGTGAGAAGGCGAAGATCGTCCACCCGCCGCCGTCAGGCAGCCGTGGACACCGATGTGCCACCCCCGATTCCCCCGTTGTGCCGCCCCTGCCCCGACCCGCCGGCCGTGTGGTCCCCGTGGTGAGGAGCCGAGGCAGGCTCAGCTTGCCCGGCTCGAACTGCGGCTGTCAGCAAGGCAATTATTCGAAAGACCTGGCGATCGATAACATCCGCCTTATGACTCCTGGTCGCAGCGCTGACACCGCCGGTCCTGGTCCCGCGGCGGCGGGAGAGCCGAGCGTCCACCAACTGCGCCTGTTCCTGACCCTCGCCGAAGAACTGCACTTCGGACGTGCCGCCGAGCGGCTGTTCATCAGCCAGTCGGCCCTCAGCCAGCAGATCCGCGACATGGAGAAACGCCTGAAGATGCCGTTGTTCGCCCGGACCAGCCGGATGGTCGACCTCACGCCGGCGGGGCGGGCACTGCTACCCGACGCTCGTCTGGTGATCGAGGCCACCGACCAACTGCGCCGCACGGCAGCGGCGCAGGCTCGTCAGAGCGACGGCCGGCTCGTGGTGGGCACGGTCGGAGCGGAGGCCGCCATGCCGCACACCCGCGCGGTGCTGCAGGAACTACAGCATCGGCACCCGCAGACGAAGGTACAGCTGCTCGGTCTGAACATCGTCGACCACATGGCCGACCTCGTCCGGCAGGACATCGACGCGGTCTTCCTCCGTCCCCCCGTACCGGAGGGCGTCGAGCTGCAGCACCTGGCCACCGAGCCACGGGTGGTGTGCCTCGCCGCCGACGACCCCCTGGCAGCCCTCCCGCACCTCACCCTGGCCCAACTGGCGGACAGAGCGGTGGTCGACGTGCCCGCCCAGGTACCGCGGGCGTGGTGGGACTTCTGGGCGGTCGATCCGCGTCCCGACGGCAGCCGCGTGCGGTACGGACCGGTGGTGACCGACATGGAGTCCCTGCTGCACACGGTCGGTCAGGGGGAGGCGGTGTGCTTCCTCCCTGCGGCCGCCCGGACGTTCTTCCCCCGCCCCGGCATCCGCTACCTGGACGTCCTCGACCTGTCGCCGTCGACCTGCGCGCTCGCCTGGCTGACGAACCGCCGCACGGAACCGACCATCCTGGCCCTCCGGCAGGCGGCCCGCACGATCGCCCGGCGAACCGCCGGCGACCGGACGCTCCACCCCTGACCCGGCCATCGCGGTCGCCGGGGGACGTCGAGTCCCGGCGGCGGACGCCTCGCCGGCCGGTGGGCCCGCCGGCGGTGACCGGATGTTCAGGGGCGGCCCGCGACGAACCAGCGGGCGGGGAGGCGGAGCGGGGTGCCGTCGGGGCCGCTCTCGCTCATGGCGAGGGATGTGGTCCCCTCGGCGAGGACGGCCAGTCCCGCTCCGCCGAGCAGGCCGGACACCTCGCCGTCGGCGATCTCGCCGGGCCGCAGATCGTGTTCCTTGACCCGGCGGAGTTTGGGCGAGGGCCCGCCGGGCAGCTCGGCGAACCCGGCGATGGCCTCCTTGGCCTCGCCGGTGGGTTCCAGGACGAGGGCGCGGCCGCGCGTGCCGACCAGCCGGGCGACGGACGCGGCCACCGCGGGCCGGTCCTCGGGGTCGCTCTGGTGAAGCACGGCCCGCATGTAGACGTTGGTGTCCCCGAGGCGCTCGTGCAGGGTGGCGGTCTGGGCGGGGTCGGCGAGGTTGAGCTGCTCGTACGTGGCCGCCCCCGCCCGGTCGGCGCGGCGGGCGTGCTCCACGGCGGCGGCGGAGAGGTCCACGCCCACCGCGCGGGTGAATCGGGTGGCGAGGTAGCGGGTCTGGGTGCCGTTCCCGCAGCCGAGGTCGGCGACGGGAAGGGATGCGTCGGCGTACGGGGCGAGGTGGCCGAGGTCGTGTTGCGCGGTGAGGGCGGGGTCGGCGTCCCAGAACGGTTCGCCCGGCTCCCCCGAGCACTGCTCCCAGAAGCCGTCCCAGGCGGCGCGGTAACGGTCGGACACGCTCATGGGAACTCCCTGCGGATCGGGTGTACGGGCATCCTGCGCGGCGACACGACGGGGCAAACACCATGTCCCCCGCGGGGGCGACGGCCGCTCCGGGCTGCCGTGGACGCCTGGGCGCGCCCATCTCTCCCCGCGCAGCGCCGTGTTGACACCCGCGCATGCCCGTTGACGACCCGTATTGGTCTAGTCCAAGTTGTGTCTACGCATGTGTCCTGACCCGCTCTCCCCCCACACACACCCAGTCCCAGCATCGGAGCGAACTCCATGACGCACCACGGACGCCGCCGGCGCCGGCTCCACCACGGTCTCGCCGCCGCAGGAGCCCTCTGCCTCGGCCCCGCCCTCCTGGCCCTGATCCCCGCCCACGCGAGCGCGGCCACCGAACTCCTGGTCAACCCCGGCTTCGAGGCCGCCACCCTCGCCCCCTGGTCCTGCACCGGCACCGCCGCCCCCACGGCCGTACCCCGCTCCGGCAGCGCCGCACTGAGCGCCACCCCCGGCGCGGCCGACCTCGGCGCCTGCTCGCAGAACGTCACCGTCCAGCCGAACACCAGCTACACCCTGTCCGCCTGGGTGAAGGGCTCGTACGTCACCCTCGCCGCCACCGGCACCGATGTCTCCGGCTCCACCTGGGCCAACGCCCCCGGCTGGACGCGGCTGACCCGCTCCTTCACCACCGGGCCGGCCACCACCCAGGTCACCGTCACCCTCAGCGGCTGGTACGGCAGCCCCTACCAGGCCGACGACCTCTCCCTCACCCCGACGGGCACCGGGCCTTCTCCTTCCCCGTCCCCTTCGACCTCGGCGCCTGCCACGCCGCCCCCGACACCGACCGCCACCCCCACTCCCACCCCCACGGCGACGCCCGGCAACACGGTCCGGGTCACCACCGCCAAGGAGTTGCAGACCGCGCTGACCGCCGCCGTCCCGGGCCGGACCATCGAGCTCGCCGACGGCACGTACAAGGGCAACTTCAAGATCACCTCGGGTGGTACGGCAGCCTCCCGGATCACCCTGACCGGCTCGCCCCGCGCCGTCCTCACCACCACGACCGGCGGCGGCTACGGCCTCTCGCTGGCCGACGCCCCGTACTGGACCGTGCGGGGCATCACGGTGACGGGTGCCCAGAAGGGCATCATGGTCGACGCCTCCGACCACGTGGTGCTGGACTCGGTGACGGTGAACCACATGAAGATGGAGGGCGTGCACTTCCGCAACTCCTCCAGCTACGGGGTGCTGCGCAACTCCACCGTGCACGACACCGGGACCGCCCGCGACGGCAAGGGCGAGGGCGTCTACGTCGGCACCGCCAACACCCTCGCCGACAAGAGCGACCACGTGCAGATCCTGGACAACGTGATCGGGCCCAACATCGGCGGCGAGAACATCGACCTCAAGGAAGGCACCACCGGCGGCCTGGTCTCCGGCAACCGCTTCGACGGCAACGGCCTCACCAACGTCAACTACGACGACTCCTGGGTCGACGTGAAGGGCAACGGCTACGTCATCGAGAACAACACCGGCGTGCGCACCATGAACCACGGCTTCGAGACCCACACCCAGAACCCGGGCTGGGGCTGCGGGACCGTCTTCCGCAACAACCGCGCCGATCTCACGGGCGCGAGCGGTACCGCCCCGGCGAAGTACGCGATCAACGTGACGAACCGGTCGGGCTCCTGCCCGGTCACCGTGACCGCCGACAACACGGTCACCGGAGGCACCGCGCTCACCAACCCCGGCGTGCCCGTCGGCTGACGCGCCGACGCCCCGCCTCCCGCCCGATCCCGGGCCGGAGGCGGGGCGTCCGCCTGCGGCTATGCCTGACCCGGCCGCGTCGAGATCGTGACGTGGTCCACGCGCATCGGGTGGCCCGGTTCGGTCGACGGGCCCGCGTCCGCTCCGTCCGCGAGCGGCAGGGCGCCGCCGACGGCCACGTTCAGGATCACGAACAGCCCGTGGTCCACCGCGGCCTTCCAGGTCGCCGGGTCCATCCGGGCGGCGGTCACCCGGTGGTACGCGCGCCCGTCCAGGTACCAGCGCACCTCCTCGGCGCCGGGCGTGCGGTCGACCTCGACCGCGTACGAGCGGAAGCCCGTACGGCAGCCCTTGCACACCTGCTCACCCGAGCCCAGCCCCGCCGGCTCCTGGCAGGGGCCGCCTTCGAGCACCCCGCAGTGCATGGTCCCGAAGAAGGAGTCCCGCCCGTTCACGGACTCCATGATGTCGAGCTCCCCGACACCCGGCCAGCCCGTGTACCCGTCGCGCAGCGGGGCGCCCAGGGTCCAGAACGCCGGCCAGTAGCCGGCCGCCTTCTTCCCGGTCACGTTCGGCAGGGCGATGGAGGCCTCGATCCGCAGCACCCCGCCCGGCGGCGGTGCGAAGTCGTCGCGCCGGGTTTCGATCCGCCCCGAACTCCACCGGCCGTCCACCCGGGTGGGCACGATCTCCAGCGCGCCCTTCCCGTCGAGGCGGACGTTGTCGGTGGAGTCGGTCATCGTCTCGATCTCCCCGGTTCCCCATTGCGGCGCGGGGCAACCCGGATAGCAGGTGCCGATGTCGTGGATCCAGTTCGCGGCGGACGGAGGGGTTCCGGCCGGGCCGTCGAAGTCCTCCCGCAGCAGCCGGGTCCAGCCGTCCGCCCCGGGCCGGGCGGTGGAGTCCGTAGCACCCTCGGACGACCCCCCGGGCCCGCCGCCCGGCCCGGCCGCCGCCGCGGGCAGCAGCCCGTCCTCCATGAGCAGCCGCTCCAGCCGGTTGGTCAGGACCACCGCCGCGGCGTTCGTCAGATGCGCGTCGTCGCGGTAGAGCAGGATCCGGTCCAGGACCGCCGGGCAGGTCGGCCCGTCGCCCGGGCACAGCACCTGGTTCACGCCGACGCTCCGCACGCCGGGCAGCCCGCCGGCCGCGATCCGCCGCGCCAGCGGATCCGGCAGCAGCCCGTCCCCACGGTGGAAAGCGCAGTCGGCGGGGGAGTCGGGACTGCCCGACACGCAGGCCGGGACGTCCGTCCCGGGCACGGGCGTGTCCTCGACGTAGACGATCGGCGCCCCCAGCGCCCGCAAGGGTGTCAGGGTCTTCTCCCAGGCCTCGCCGAGCAGTTCCATGTCGGCGGTGTAGCGGTTGAGCGAGGCGATCACGATCAGTTTCGGTTTGGGCTGTGACCGCAGCCTTTCCAGGGCGTCCGCCCGCCAGGTGTCGCACTCCCGGTAGGCGCGGCCGAGCTGCGGACTGTCCACCGCCAGCTCCGGCAGCGGGCAGCCCTGCTTCACCAGCTCCTGGAGCGCCCAGCCGCGCTGCGCGGCCAGCGCCAGCATCGGGGAGAACCACTGTCCGGCGTGCGAGTCACCGAGCAGCACGATCCGGTCCGGGCTGTCGACCGCCCCGAACAGGCAGTCCGGGCTGCGGGTGGCCGCCGGGGCGACCTGGCAGACCCCGTCCGGCGGGAAGTCCGTCCGCGCCTGCGCCGGACCGGGCACCACCGGGCCGTCTGCGAGCACGCCCCCCGGGCCGCGGGCCAGCAGGTTCGGTCCGCTGGCCGCGCCGGGCGGCAGCCCCTGCGGGTCCACCGGGCCGTCCGGCCCCAGCGCCCGCAGCGTCGTCGACCCGACCAGCAGGGCCAGGACCACCGGCAGCACGATCGCCGCGACCCCCACCGACAGCCCCCGGCGCGGCAGTTCGGAGACCGTACGGCTGCGGCGCAGCGGCCGCTCCACCCAGTGCATCGTCGCCAGCGCCGGCAGCACCGCGGCCGCCGTCAGCGCCGTCTTCACCGGCCAGCCGAGCGTACCCAGCCGGGCCTCGGCCAGGACCAGCACCGGCCAGTGCCACAGGTACAGGTTGTACGAGAGCCGCCCCACGGCCCGCGGCGCCCGCCCCGACAGCAGCCGCCCCACCTCCCAGGCGCCCGGCGCGTGCCGCTCGCCGCGGCCCGGAATCGCGGCGAGGATCACCGCGGCCGCGCCCAGGGTCGGCACCAGCGCCGCGACACCGGGGTACGGGGTGCTCGCGTCGTACGACACCACGCACCAGCCGATCGCCACCGCCCCGGCCCAGCCGCACAGCAGCCGCAGCGGCCGCGGCCCGCGCACCAGATGCCAGGGCATCAGGGCCAGCAGCGCCCCGACGCCGAACTGCCAGACCCGCGAGGGCGTCCCGAGGTACGCGAGCGAGGCCGACCGCCCGGTCCAGTACACGGCCAGGGCGAACGAGCCGAGCACCAGCGGGGCCGCCACGAGCACCACGGCCAGCCGCACGGCCCGCCCCCGGCGCACCGCACGGGCCGCGCCCAGCACCACGACCGCCAGCAGCGGCGCCCAGACCAGATAGAACTGCTCCTCCACGGCCAGGGACCAGAAGTGCAGCAGCGGACTCTGCTCGTGCCCGGCGGCGAGGTAGTCGGTCTGCTGCGCCACGAAACGCCAGTTGGCGAAGGACAGCGCCCCGGCCAGGACGTCGTGCTCCAGATCGGCGCGGCGCAGCGGAACGATCAGCCAGGCCCCCGCCACGGCCACCGCGGCCAGCACCACGGCGGCGGAGGGCAGCAGCCGCCGGGCCCGTCGGGAGAAGAAGTCGCCGAGCCGGATCCGGCCCGTCGTGATCGCCTCCCGGACCAGCAGCCCGGTGATCAGATAGCCGGAGATGACGAAGAAGACATCGACACCGACGAACCCGCCGGCCGTGCCCGGAACACCGGCGTGGAAGGCGAGCACCGCGAGGACGGCGACCGCGCGCAGCCCCTCGATATCGGGCCGGAACGCGGACCGGTGCGGGCTCGGCCCGGACTCGCCGCCGGTACGGGACCCGGCCGGCGGCCGGCCGGCCGGCGCCTCGGCGGCGCTGTCCGGAACCTCGGCGGCGCTGTCCGGCCGGGACCGGCGCCGCCCGGGAGTGAGAAGGAAGGACATGGGAATGGGAGAGCCTTTCAACTGAGCCAGGGAAGCATCGGGTTGACCCACCCCGAGGCCAGCAGAGCGGTGAGCAGGAGGACCGCCGAGGCGGCAGCGGCCTCGGGCCAGCGCCGCGGCAGCATGCCCGTACGGGAGCGGGGTCCGGCCCAGACCCGGCCCCGGCCCCGGTCACGATCACGATCGCGATCGCGATCGCGATCAGGGCCATGGTCACGGTCCCGGCCTCGGACGGCGGTGGCCACCGCGCCCGCCGGACGCAGCTCCACGGCCAGATCCCGGATCAGCGGGAGGTTGATCTGGCACTGCACCAGGAGGTAGAGCAGCAGACCCCAGTTGGGCTCCCAGCCGTTGCGGGCCACGGCCAGCGCCAGCCCGACCGCGGCCGCCCCGTTGGACAGGACCAGCCACAGCAGCGAGACGGCCACCACCCGGCGGGCCATCCCGCCCCGCGAGGCCGCACCGCTCGTCCCGGTGGGCACCCAGGCCGCGCTGCGCCCCCGCAGGGTGTGCAGGAAGGCGGTCGCGGCGGCCACACTGGTCAGGACGTTGGCCCGGATGACCTCCACCCGCCAGCGGGTCCGGCTGATCCTCGGCAGCAGCACGTGCCACAGCCACAGCGGCGCGAGGAGCGGCAGCACGTGCCAGGGCCGGATCTGGTCCGGGAACCAGAACATCATCACCAGCGGCGGCAGCGGGGCCGCGAAGGTGTTCACCGCGGTGGTCAGATAGCCGATGACCCCCTCGTAGAAGCACAGCCGCATCCGCCAGGGCGCCCGCATCCGCCGCAGCACGGGCGTGCCGATCAGATGGAGGTTGCCCATCGCCCACCGGTACTGCTGGTTGACGAAGGAGGTCAGCTCGTCGGGCGAGGTGCCCTTGGCGACCAGCACCGGCACGTACAGGGTGCGGAACCCCTGCTCGTGCAGGGCGAGCCCGGTGTACAGGTCCTCGCTGTGGTCGAGCCGGGCGAAGCCGCCCGCCAGGTCGATGGCGCTGCGCCGGTAGACGGCGTTGCTGCCGCAGCAGATGGCCGCGTCGCTGGCGTCCCGGGAGGGCTGGATCCAGCGGAAGAACCACTCCTGCGCGGAACCGGCGGCCCGCTGCACCCACCCCATGTCCTCGTCGGTGTCGAAGCACTGCGGGCTCTGCACGATCCCGACGGCGGGATCGGCGAAGTAGGGCACGAGGTGGCGCAGGAAGTCCGGGCGCGGGGCGAAGTCGGCGTCCAGGATCGCGATGAACTCGGCGCCGCTCAGGGTGAGCGCGTGGTTGAGGTTGCCGGCCTTCTTCAGATGTCCCCGGTCGGGCCGTACGACGTACTCGTAGCCGTACGAGCCGGCCAGCGCGGCGACTTCGGGCCGGTCGGCGTCGTCCAGCACCCAGACGCGCAGCGCGCCCGGCCAGTCGACCTCCGCGACGGCGCGGTAGGCGTTGCGGAGCACGTCGAGCGGCTCGCCGCAGGTCGGCAGGTACAGGTCGACACCCGGCAGCACGGCCGGCTGCCAGGCGCGCACGAGCACCTCGTGCGACTGCCGGGTGAGCCGGCGCTGCCGCAGGCTGTTGACGGAGGAGAGGCCGAGGGCCACGACATTGAGGCCGAGGACGGCGAGGAACGCCCAGAGGGCGGGCGTCCGCAGGGCGAAGGTGAACATGGTCGCCGCCGTGAACACGAAGGCGAGCGAGGTGCTGACGAGGACCCAGCGGCGCTGGGGCCCGAAGTACCAGTAGAGCTCGTCATCGGACGGCGGTCGCGGAAGATGATGAAAGGTCATAAAGCCCCCCACGGCTGTGTATGTACCCGTTTCCAGGGCCCACCATATCGCCAAAGGTATAGACCACTTGCCACGAGGGCGCCCAACGGAGGCATTTCGCCAAGGATTTGGCGCGACTGTAATGGTCCAGACCTCTTGCGTCACCATTGCACCCCCCGCCACGCGCCGAACGGGGAAGCCGCAGGTCACAGCTGGGTGAACACTCCCCGAACGGCCCGGTCGGAACCACCCCTGACCGAGCCGGTGGCGGAACGAAGGGAACGAGCCGCCGGATCGTGGCGAACCCTTCGCCGTCACAAGGGTTGACGGATCGTCAGGTCCTGGCGGAGCTTATATCGGAACCCCGATATAAGTTCCGGGAGCCGCCATGACACCGCCCGCCGTACCCGGGAGTCCCCAGCCCGGCCCTCCCGACGACCGCCGTCGCCGCACCGGGACCCCGCCCGGCACCGAACCGGGCCGCCAAGAGCAGCGGAAGGCCGAGACACGGGGCCGGCTCCTCGACGCGGCGGCCGGACTCTTCGCCGGCAGCGGCTACCACGCCGTGTCCGCCGAGGCCGTAGCGGAAGCGGCAGGACGGACGACGGGCGCCCTGTACAGCCACTTCGGCGGCAAGGAAGGCCTCCTCCTGGCCCTGCTGGAGGTCTGGAAGGAACGCACCGCACAGGAGCTCACCGAGGAGATCGCCGCCAGCGCGGACCCCGCCGACCCCGCCGTCCACTTCGCCGCGATATGGGGCAGCCTCACCCGTCCGCACCCCGAGCGCGGCGATTCCTGGCTGCTCCTGGAAGCCGAACTCTGGCTGCACGGCGCCCGCGGCCCGCTCATCGGGACCCGGCTCGCCGACCGCTACGCCCAGGTGCGCGCCCGGCTCGGCGAAAGCCACGCCGAACGGGCCGCGACCGCCGGAACCCCTTCGGCGCGCCCACCCCAGGAGACCGGAGCCCTCGCCCTCGGTCTCCTCCTGGGCCTGGCCATGCAGCACCGGCTGGACCCCCAGGCGGTACCGGACTCCCTCGTCGTGGACGCCCTGGGAGCACTCCTCGCCACACCGGCGCCGGCCTCCGCACCACCTCCCGCACCACCTCCCGCATCTTCTACCCCACCCCCTGAAGGGACATGATCGCGTGATACCCACCGGTGAAGTGGACCTCCTCGAAGACACCTGGGCCGCCGGGGTCCCGCACGAGCAGTTCACCAGGCTGCGCCGCGAGGACCCGGTCCACTGGCACGAGGTCCCGGGCCCCGGCCACCACCAGGGCTTCTGGGCCGTCACCCGGCACGCCGACGTCAAGGCGATCAGCCGCGATCCCGAGCTCTGGTCCACCGAACTGGGCTCGTTCATGGTCCGCGACCAGAGCCCCGAATCCCTGGAGAGCCTGCGCCTGGTCCTGCTCGGCATGGACGCCCCGCGCCACTCCCGCTACCGGGCCCTGGTCAGCGCGGGATTCACCCCCCGGGTGGTCCGCCGGCTGGCCGACCGGATCGGTGAGCGTGCGGCCCGGCTGGTGGACGAGGCCGTCGTCCCGGGCCGCGAGATGGACTTCGTCCCCGAGGTGGCGGCCCGGCTGCCCATCCAGACGATCTGCGAGATGGTCGGCGTGCCGGCCGAGGACGAACAGCTGATCTTCGAGTGGAGCAACCGGATGGCGGGCGGCCAGGACCCCGAGCTGTCGGCCGGCCGCCAGGACAGCGACCTCGCGGCCGCCGAGATCTACGCGTACTGCGATCTGCTGGCCGCCGACCGGCGGGCCCGCCCGCGCGAGGACATCCTCTCCACTCTGGTCCACGCCGAGGTCGACGGGGACCGGCTCACCCAGCACGAGATCAACATGTTCTTCGTGCTGCTCTGCGTCGCCGGCAACGAGACCACCCGCAACCTGCTCTCCCACACGGTGATCGCGCTCGCCGAGCACCCGGCCGTTCGGGCCGAGCTGGCGGCCTCTCCCAAGGACGAGGCGCTGTGGACCTCCGCCACCGAGGAGTTCCTGCGCTGGGGCGGCTCGATCCACAACTTCCGCCGCACCGCCACCCGCGACACCGTCCTGCGCGGGCGCCCGATCGAGGCGGGCCAGAAGGTGGTCACGTTCTACACCTCGGCCAACCGCGACGAGGAGGTGTTCGCCGACCCCTTCACCTTCGACGTCCACCGCACCCCCAACGAACACCTGGCCTTCGGCGGCGGAGGCCCGCACTTCTGCCTGGGAGCCGGCCTGGCCCGCACCCAGATCAAG
The DNA here is from genome assembly GCF_055576225.1 of Streptomyces sp. NPDC033845. Lineage (NCBI taxonomy): Bacteria > Bacillati > Actinomycetota > Actinomycetes > Kitasatosporales > Streptomycetaceae > Streptomyces > Streptomyces sp. NPDC033845. The sequence continues at coordinate 76,087 of NZ_JBVIRI010000006.1, forward strand.
GCCCTGATCCGCCAGCTCCTCCTGCACCACCCGGAGTTCGCGGTGACGGGTCAGGTCCGCCGCCTCCGTTCGGACTTCATCAACGGCATCAAATACCTCCCCGTACGCTTCGACTAGGGCGAGTCCCCCGCGCGGGGTGTCGCGCCGGCCCGGCCTACGACAGGATCCCCCGCACCGAGTGCGGGCAGGCCATGTCCCGGGGCCCGGCACACTGCACGCAGTGCACGGCCGCGCACGGGTACCGCCACGGGGCGGTGGAGACCGACCGCCCCGGCGCAGCGCCTGGCCGCCGAACTCCGCAACACGCCCCCCGCCGGGGCGGCCGCGGTCGTTGCCCGCTTGTTCCGGCCCGGCGACGGTTCCTGACGAACCCTCCGTGGCCCCGCCGCTCCATGGGCGGGGCCACGGACCGCTCAGCGGCCGGCTCGCTGGTTGAAGTGCAGCTTGTGTCCGTCGGGGGCGTCCACGAGCGCGTACGTGCCCCACGGCTCCTCCTTCGGGTCGGTCACCGTCGCCCCCCGCTCCCGAAGCTCCGCGACCGTCGCCGCCACATCATCGGCGGCGAAGATCAGGTAGGCGCCCGCGCCGGGGGACTTGTCGAACGCCTCTGCCTTCGACAGGACGACCGAGGTCTGCGCCCCGGCCGGCCGGAGCTCCAGCCAGCGGGCTCCGCCGCCCATGTCCACGTCCGTGATCAGCTCGAAGCCGAGGACGTCGCGGTAGAAGGCCAGGGACTCGTCCTGGTCGGTCACGTAGAGGGTCGTGGAGGAAATGTGCGTGATCATGTCGTCGCCTTGTCCGTGAACGAACTCGATCGAGTTCTCGCCGTCGGAATTCACGTGGGGTGGCCAGCTTCCAGGATGCTGTTCCGAAACGGCCCGTCCGGCCGGGGTTCCTTGGAAGCCGCCCGGCATATCGCCACCGCGACTCCGCTCCGCTCGCCGTTCATGAGTTCAGCGGACCACGGAGCGCATGGAAGTGGCTGGCGGGAATCCGACGCCAACGTTGCGGTTCCGCCGTACCGGGTGGAGGCATGGGGAGTGGTGCTGCGGGCAGCCGTGAAGCATGACGACGATGCTGGGCGCTTTCGTTCTGGAGACGGAGACCGAGCGGGCCCGCACCCTGGGGGCGACGGTGGAGGACGAGCAGCCTCAGGACGACGTACTGGTTCTGCGCGACCCGCACGGCCACCTGTTCTGCCTCTTCCTGCCCGGCGCCTGACCGGCCCGCTGCGGACGGGTCCCGCGACCGGAAGGCTCCCGGCCGCCCCGGGCGGGCCATGGACGCCCGCGGTCAGGGGCTTGTGGCGGCGGGCGCCGTGGGCCAGGCGGTCAGGGCCACCTCGACCGCCGCGGTCAGCTGGGAGGCCGTGGCGCCGTCCTGGGCTCGCTGCGAGAGCCCTTGCAGGATGGTGGCGAAGTAGTCGGCCAGGGCGCGGGGGCTGGCGTCCTCGGGTAGTTCTCCCGCCCGCTGTGCCTGCCGCAGCCGGTCCTCGAACCCGTCGACGTTCCTGCGGCGCAGGTCGCTGAGCAGGGACCGTACTTCCGCGTCCTGGGTGGTGACGTTGGTCGCCGCGCTGATGGCCAGACAGCCGGCCGGGTGCGAGCAGTCGGGGTAGATGGCGGCGGCCTCCCGGAGGATGCGGGCGAAGGCCCCGTACGCGGTGGGCTCCTCCCGGAGCGCGATGCCCGCGAAGGCGCCGACCGGCGACCGGCCGTAGGTGTCGACCACTTCCTGGAACAGGGACTTCTTGTCCCCGAAGGCCGCGTACAGACTGCCCGAGCGGATGCCCATCGCCTCGGTGAGCTCGCCGATGGAAACGCCCTCGTAGCCCCGCTCCCAGAACAGGCGCGTGGGCCCTCCACGCGCGGCTCGGAAGCCACGGCGATGCCGCGGCCCTCTGGTCGGCCTTCGACACCCAGGTGCCCCACGACACGCCCGCCCCCGTTGTCGACATCATCGTCAACAACGCGGGCGTAGGCCACGGCGCGAACCTGGAGTCCCTGACCGAGGAAGGTTTCGACGAGGTCTTCGCGGTGAACGTCCGCGCACCCTTCTTCATCGTGCGGGAGGGACTGAAGCGACTGCGCGACGCCGGCCGGATCATCAACATCTCCAGCGGCGCCGCCCACCTCGCGATGCCCGAGATCATCGCCTACGGGGCCACCAAGAGCGCCCTCGACAACTTCACCCTCAATCTCGCCAAGGAACTGGGCCCCCGCGGCATCACGGCGAACTCGGTCGCGCCCGGGATCATCGACACGGACGTCAACGCGGGCTGGCTGCGCGGCAACCCCGAAGCCGAGGCCCACGCCGCCTCCCTGGCCGCGCTGGGCCGAGTCGGCCGGCCGGAGGACGTGGCCGATATCGTGGCCTTCCTCGCCTCGGACGACGCCCGCTGGGTCACCGGCAAGGTCATCGACGCCACCGGCGGCTCCGGACTGTGACCCCTCGGGACCGGTCGGGAATCGAGAAGCGCAGGTCATGATCCGCTTCTGCTCCAGCCCAGCCCAGCCCTACGCGGAGTGGAGGAGCACGCGGTGAGGTTCCGCACCCGGGTCGAGCCGCCCGGCCGGTGGCGAGCTGGGCCTCGATCATCCCGGGCGTCAGCGTGCCCAGGGCACCGCTGCGCACGATGCCGGCGTTGTTGACGAGCACGTCCGGCCGCCCGTGTGCCTCCAGCACGGTGCGGAGAATCCGACGGGGCTCGCCCTGGGCGGCGAAGGCGCGGGCGGTGGCCCGGCCGATCCAGGTGCCGGCCCCGGTGACGGCGACGATCCTGCCGGCGCGGGGTGAGGTGCTGTTCATGCCGGCCGTCGTCCAACCCTGCCGCCAGCGGCAAGGTCAAGCAGGAGCAACAGCCCGAAGCCACCGGTCAGCCGGTGGTGCCGGGCGCGGTCTCCGCGGCCCTGCGCCGCAGCACGTCCTCCACGCGGGTCCGCCACAGCCTGAGCGGTTCCGGCATGCCGACGTCGGGGAGGGGTGTGCCGGCCGGGGCTCCCTCGTGTCCCCGGCGGGCCTTCTGGTTGTTCTCGTACAGGGTGACCAGGTGTGCCAGTTGCGGAATGTCCCGGCGGAGCCGGTCGGCCCATGTGGGCGTCAGGAAGTCGTGGTTGACGACGAACCGTCCGTCGTCACGGGCCGTCGTCACGTACATGAGGTGGCCGTCCGGGGACCAGAAGTACCGCATGTGGGGGTCCCGGGTCAGTGCCCCGTGACGGGCCGCGGCCTGCTCATGGGCCATCCAGGACCGCACCCGCCCGGCGTCCTGGTACTCCTCCACGGTGAGCGGGATCCCGAACTCCCAGAGCCTGGGCAGCATCTCCAGCTGGGCTACCTCCTGGAGGTACCGGGCCCGGGCCCGGCCGTCCCCCCGGCGGCCGGCGGCCTCCGCGTCGTGGCGGCGGTCTTCAAGCCCCCGCTCCTGGTCGAACTGCAGGAGGGCTGCCCAGTTCAGCTGTTCCGCGGCGGTCATGCACGCCTCCCCCCGGCCCGCGGTACCGGGCCCTCGGCCGGACCGCCGCCGGTCGGCGGCCCGTGCCACCGGATGATCCTCCGTCCGGAGCGCTGACGCCAGACGCTCCCGCGACAGCCGACCTGTCGGCCGGGCCCGGAGCCGGGGCCGGGGCCGCGGATGCGTCAGATCTGGACGACGGCCTCGGCGCGCATCCAACCCCGCCGGTCGGCTGCCGCGTCGGTGGTGACCAGCACGTAGCCGTACTCGTTGTAGCTGGCGCCCTCACAGGTCGAGGCCCCGACTATGTCGCCGGCGTGCTTGGTCTTGACGACCACGCTGTTCGGGTTCGGGTTCTCGTACACGCCGGCGGACGGCCACAGGACCTTGTACTGGCAGCCGGACGAGGCGGAAGCGCTCGCCGCCGGGCCGGCGGCGAGGATACCGGCGCAGCCGAGCGCGGCGGCCAGGACGGTGGTGGTGAGACGATTGATGCGCATGAGCGGTGAATGCCCTTCAGGGTCGACGTTCTGTCAGCACACACCATCGCAGGTGCGGTTCGATCCCGCCGAGGCCCGGGGCTGCTGGAGGGGAGCGTTGGGAGAGGCGCTCTGCGGTGACCGGTCTGGATCAGATCTTCGACGAGTACCCCCACAATCCTCGGCTGTCTTCGCCACTCTGGCCGGCCCCGCCCACATGCTGGAGTCGGCGAACGCGGCGTTCTTCACCGCGATCGGCGACGGGCGCACCGAGACCGGGCTGCCGCTCGGTCAAGGGGACGGCACCCGGGAGGGCTTCTTCGACTTCACCTACGAGCCGCGTGTGGACGCGGGCGGCAATGTGATGGGGGTGCGGGTGGTCGGGGTGGAGACCGCCCAGGTCAAGCACGCTCAGCGGCTGACGGCCGAGCACCGGGTGCTGCTGGAGCAGATCGCCCGCCAGGCCTTCGACGGCCACACCGTCGCCCTGGCCGAGGACCTCGCCCGCCGCGCCGCCTCGGCCGTGCGCAACGCCCGCCAGTACGCCCGCCGCGCCGCCCTCGCCCGCGACCTCCGGGCAGGGCTTCTCCTGCCGGACCTGCCCGAGGTGCCCGGGGCCGAGGTCGCGACCTACCACCACCCCGCGGGTGAAGGACTCGACATCGGCGGCGACTTCTACGACGTCTTCCCCCTCAAGGACGGCCGCTGGGCGTTCCTCCTGGGCGACGTCTGCGGCCGCCACCCCCGACGGCCTCGACATCGCACTGGTCCGCGCCGGCCACAGCGCCCCCGTGCACCGGAAGGCCCACCGCGGCGCGCACGCCCTGGACATCAAGGGCTTCCTGCTCGGCATCGCCCCCGACGCGCTCGTCACACCCCACCATGTCCCAGGGGGCTCCGGGAACCTCCCGTTCCGCCGGGCCGCGCGGGCGGAAGGGTTCGGCCAGCTGGGCCAGATAGGCGGCGTCCTCCAGCACCACGCAGTCGGCCGGGGCCGCGCCCAGATCCGGCTGAGACCAGGGTGCGGAGCGAAGGTGCGCGAGGCTGTGGCGGGTGCGGTCCTCGGGCGGGCCGTCGGCTGCCCTGCCCACCGCGAGCATGGAGACGATCGCCCAGCCCGGGGCCGGGTCCAGTTCCTTGGTGAGCCCTTCGAGGTCGAATGCCCGGAACTGGTGCGAGGCCAGGCCCAGGGCCTGGGCCTGGAAGGTCAGGTGGGCGACGGCCTGGCCGAGGTCGTAGTCGGCGAACTCGGAGTAGAGCAGGCTCGTGTCATCCACGTGCCGGCGGGTGAGGGCGACGACGAGGAGGCTCGCCTCCGTGGCCCAGCGGGCCGAGCTCGGTGCGAGGTGAGGCAGGACCCGTTCGTGCTCCGGCTCACCGGGCCTGCCGGTGTGGAAACCCCACGGCTGGGAGTTCCCCGCCGACGGCGCCCACCGTGCCGCTTCCAGCAGCAGGCCGAGGGCGTGGTCGTCTACCACCGCCGACGGATCGAACCGGTAGGGGCTGAAGCGCCCGGCCAGCAGGGGGTGTATGCCGCTGGGCGGCTCGGGTCGACGGTGCACGCTGGGCTGCAACCCGTGGCCGCCGGTGTGTATTCCGGCGGAGGAACGGGAGAACGGAGGGCCCCCGCACCCCCCGCCGCTCACGCAGCCGCGGTGCTGCCCGGTAGCGGGGCGGCCCGGTCCGGGTCCTCGGGGGCGCGGCCCAGGGCGCGGATGGCCGGGACGCAGAGCATCGCGCCGATGCAGACGACGCCGACCACCGAGGAGAACAGCAGGACCCGGTCCGCGCCGAAGGCCTCGGCGGCCGGACCGGCGAGCGCGCGCCCCACCGGGATGACCATGATCGACCCGGCCACGTCGTAGGCCGACACGCGGCTGAGGACGGCCAACGGGACGTGGGACTGCACGCTCGTCGCCCACATGACGCCCCAGAACGCGAACCCGCAGCCCGCCACCGCTCCGGTCACGGCGGTCAGGGTGAACGACCAGCCGAGCGCGGGGGCAAGGGGGTTGAGGGAGAAGAAGAACATCGCGCAGGCACCCGCCACCAGCGGCCGCCGGGGTCGCACCCGCATGCCCAGGAGACCGCCCACGATCGTCCCGGCGCCGTCGGCCGACGCGATCCAGCCGTACCCGCCCGCCCCGTGCTGCTCCGTGAGCAGGACCGCGCACAAGGGGATGGCGGGGCCGAAGACGAACAGGCCGTACACCGCCCAGAGGGAGATCACCCCCCACAGCCAGCCACGGGAGCGGAACTCGTGCCAGCCGGTGAGGAGCCGCTGCCACATGGGGTCGTCCTCGGTGTCCCGGGCCGTACCGAGCCGGCGCAGCGGGGCCAGGCCCAGCGCGCTGAGCGCGTACGCGGCCGCGATGACGGTGAACGACCCCGCGACGCTCCAGTAGGCGACGACCAGACCGGCGACCCCGGGACCCAGCAGGGTGCAGATGGCCTCCGAGATGCGCAGCAGCGCGTTCGCCCGCTGGATGTCCTCGGAGACCTGCGGCACCAGGCTCGCCAGCCCCGGCTGGAACATGGCGGTGGCGGCGCCGCTGAGCGCCAGCAGCGCCATGATGTGCCACAGCCGTATGTCGGTGGCGACCAGCAGGAGCGCCAGGGCGAGCATGGCGACCATCCGCACGACGTCGGCGCCGACCATCATCAGCTGGGGCGTGAAGCGGTCGGCCAGCACCCCGCCGAACAGCACGAGGAGCACGATCGGCGTCATCCAGGCGGCCAGCGCGTAGCCCACCCCGGCCGCGCCGTGGCCGGCCCCGAGCACGGCGCTGGTCAGCGACACCATCAGCATGCCGTCGGCCAGCAGCGAGGCGCTGCGCGCCATGAACAGGAGCCGGAACCGGCTCGACTTCCACGGGCTCGGCGGCCTCTTCCGGGGCGCCCGGGGGACCACTGCCTCATCCATCGTCATGTCGCATCCGCCGGAGCCCGGCCGGTCCCTTCGCTGAGTATCCGTTGACTGAGCCATGCGCCGCTCCGGTCCGCGTCCGCGGGCGCGGGCGGGTGGCGGACGATCACGTACCGGCGGGGGGCCAGTACGCCCGGGTGCCCCGGGAGCGCCTCCATCAGCGCGGTGTGAGCCCGCCGCGGGGTCAGCGGACCGTCCCCGGCCGCGATGTACGCGGTCAGGCCGTCCGCGCTGACGTGCGCGGCCCGTCCGCCCAGCGCCCGGCCGAGCGCCTCCGCCACCAGCGGCGGCGAGGTCCAGCAGCCGTCCGCGCGGACCCACCGCGGGCCGTGCCGGACCGGCTCGACCCCCGTCACCCCGCTCAGCGACGCCAGCGGAACGTCCGCCGCCACCGCCGCCTCCAGCAACCGGACCAGCCCGGTCAGGAAGCCCTCCGCCTGCTCGCGGGTGAACAGGGCCGGATCGGCCCACAGGCCGAGGTGCAGCAGGGGATCGGTCGCGTACACGAAGCTCAGGGCACGGGTCGGCAGGACCTGCCCCGGGCCCCAGGCCAGCTCGTGCTCGGGGCCGTCCGCCCCGTCCCGCACCAGGGTGCTGACATCGTTGAACACCACGTCCCGGGTGAACCGGCTGCCCCGCTCGCAGGTGACCCCGTCGATCATCTCCCACAGGCCGAGCGCGTCGAACTGACTGTGCCGGTAGGCGTCCAGGGCCGCGCCCCATGCCCTCGCCACCAGCGCGTCGAAGCCCGGGACCCTGGTGTCGAGGCACAGCAGCGCGTCCTGGGACAGGGTGCCGACCGCCCGAGCCAGCCCGGACCGGAACCGGTTCGCGCTCGGGACGGCGACGACGCAGGCCTCCTGCTCCGTACGGTGCGCGATCAGCGCGCACCAGGCCGTCAGCAGCACGGTGGACGGCAGGGCCCCCGTACGGGCCGCCACCCCGGCCAGCGCGCGGGCGGCCCGGCGCGACCGGAGGGTGAGGCACGGCGTCGGGATCTCGGTGCCCTCGGCGCCCGGCTCGGCGAACATGGCCTGCGGCCCCGTCCGGATGATCCGCTCCCAGTGGCGCAGCGAGGCCTCGGACCTGCGGCGGCCGGCGGGGGAGGCCTCCTCGGCGGCCTGGGCGAGCGGGGTGAGGGAGCCCGGAGCCGGCAGGGTGTCTCCTGCGAGCAGGGCGAGCCATTCCTCCCGCAGGACCGCGAGGGCGCCCGCGTCGGCCGCCGCGTGGCTGGCCGCCATGGCCAGCTGGAGGGGCCGTCCGGCGCGGGCGACCAGGACGAGGCGCAGGGGGAAGTCCGCGTCCAGCCGGAACGGCGCGTTGCGGGCGTCCCGGGCCAGGGCCTCGGCGTGCTCCCCGGCCGGCCCGGGGAGGTCCGCGTGGTCGAGGACGGTGACGGTGAAGGTGCCCGCGGGGGTCACGGTCTGCTCCCGGGGCGGGCCTTCGCCGTCGTACGGGAAGGTCGTTCGCAGTGCCTCGTGCCGGAGCACGAGCGTGCGCAGGGCGTCGAGGACCGGGCCGGTGCCGGTCCCCTCCGGCACCGGCCACACGGCGTGGATGTTGATGTGCTCCGGCTCGTCGCGCAGCATGCAGCGGATCATGTTCGCCTGGCCCAGGGTGACGGGCCCCCGGCCGGTGGTGCCGCCCTCGTACCGGAGGGTGTGCACGGTCCTGGTGGGCGGGGCGGGGTCGTGGCTCATGCGCGGTACCCGGCGGCTTCCCGGAGCGGGCGGCCCGCAGGACGCGGGTGGGTGCGGGCGGCCGCGGTCAGCTGCTCCCAGACGTCGGTCAGCAGGGCGAACTCCTCCATGTCGCGGCGGGCCTCGTCGAGGAGTTCCCCGGCGCGCGCGGTCAGGGACTCGGCCGCCCGCGCGTACCGGCCGCCCAGGGCGCGGTACGTCCGGACGAGCCGGTCGAGCCGTTCGGCGCCCTCGGTGCGGTCGGCGAGGGCCCCGTCCCGGACGGCCCTCGCGACGGCGCGGGGCCGGATCCGCCCTTCGGGGTCGAGCAGCGCCGCACCCTCCCGCCGGGTGGTGGCGTAGACGCGGTCGAAGTGCGGTCCGGCCAGCAGGAACTTCGCGAAGCGCAGTTGGTAGGCGAGGAATCCGGAGTCCGAACGCCGTTCCTCCGTGTGGTAGTTGACGATGTGCCGGTTGTGGAGGACACCAGGGAGCCGGGCGTCGTGCACCAGGTGGATCAGGAAGTAGTCGCTGCCGATGGTGTCGCGGGCGGGCGGCAGCGGGACACGGCCGTACACCTCGCGGTCGAGGGCGATGTTGCACATGTCCACCCGGGTCGGGCCGACATGGGTGAGGGTGGTGGAATCCGAGGTGAACGGGGTGGTGCCGGCGCCCCGGAAGGATCCCGCGACGAGGTGCCTGCGCCACAGCTCGGGATAGCCGGGCGGGACGGAGAGCCCGACGACCTCCTCGTAGGCGGACGGGTCCGTACGGCGGATCTCCGCCAGGTCCACGGACATCTCTCCGACGAAGGAGCCGCCCACCAGCGACACCGGCCGGTCGACGCAGGCCGGGTCGAGTCTGCTGCGCGTCACCAGGGCGGAGACGTCACCCGCACGCCGTCCCAGGGCGGCCAGTTCGTGGGGCAGGGGGTGGACCGGTTCGCCGTCCAGCTGCTGGTAGCGGCTGTCGGAGTCCCGTCGGTGGACGGAGGCGCAGCCCAGGGCCTCCGCGACGAGGAAGGCACGGTTGGTGCAGGCGCCGTAGGAGACCGCGGCGGGCAGCAGGAGCCCGAGCAGCCGCTCGGGCTCGGCGGCACCGGACCGGGCGATCACCTCCCGCAGGAAGGCCCGCTGCCAGGCCTCGTCGTAGTGGTGGACGAGGACTCCGGGTGCGGGGGGCAGCGAGGCGACGGCGGCCCGGTGCGCGGCGAGGTCCGCGTCGGCGGAGGAGTCGAGGACCAGCAGGTGCACCTCGGCGCGGGAGTCGCGGGCCCCGCGGGCGGCCTCCTCGACGATCGCCCTGATGGCCTCGGTGGAGGGGCGGTTCGTGGGGAGGGTCAGGCAGACGCGGCGCACGCGGACTCCCCGTTCCGTTCGGCGGCCTCGGCGGCCTGCGTGGCCTCGCCGGCCGGGGCGGCCTCGGCGGACTGAGGGGTCTCGACGGGCTCGGGGTCGTGCCAGGAGGTGAGCCCCAGCAGCCGGCTGCCCAGCGGGTCGAGGACGGCGGTCGGGTAGCGCTTCGACTCGTGCAGGACGGGGTCGCCGACCAGGGTCCTGTTCCAGCGCGGGGTCCGCAGGTGCCGCCAGGCCTCGACGCGCGAACGCCGCAGCCGCTCGTGCTCCTCCAGGGCCGGCATCATCGACAGGTACTGGACGGCCCGGACCTGGTCCCGGGAGGTGTTGCGGGCCACGCCGTGCGCGAGGAGGCCGTTCCAGATCAGCAGGTCACCGGGGCCGAGGTCGGGGCGGACGACGGGGAACTCCGTCCGGTCCACGTCCGGGCGCAGCGGGTCGCGGTCGGCGGGCTGGGTGGTCTTCCACTCCTCGAACCGCCGGAACAGCTCCGGATCGCACTGGAACCCGCCGGACTCGGGCCGTGTCGCGTTGAGCGCGATGATCCCCTGGACGCGCTGCGGCGGGACCTGGAGGGTGGTGTCGATGTCCCAGTGGAGGTCGATGTCGAATCCGCGGGCGGTGGGTTCGATCAGGGCGCGGTCGCGGTTCCCGATGTTGGGAGGGTTGAGATTGAGCCGGTCCTGGGTGACCCAGAGCTCCTCGCAGTCCCAGACGTCGACGAAGGCATCGTAGACGCGTCGGGCCTGCCGGTTGTCCCAGAGCAGCTGGTGGTGGTAAGCCTCCACGAACCCGTACACGTGCAGTTGCCGGTCCAGTTCCGAGCGCAGCGGCCGGTCCTCGTACCAGCTGTCCGGCCGGTCGGGGTCGAGGCCCTGGAACCGCCACGCGAAGTCGAGGAGCCGGCGGGCGGCTTCGGGCGGCACCGCCTCGCGGACGATGACGTAGCCGTACGTCTGCCAGTGGGTGAAGTCCGCCTCGGACAGCACCCGCAGCGGCCGTGACTTCCGCAGTTCCCGCAGGGTGGTCTGGGCGAGATAGGACTCGCCGTCCGCGCTGAAGTACGGCAGGTCCGAGGCCGCGCGGTGGAGGCGGGGGCGGGGGCGCCGAGGATCGGGTGTGGTCATGGGATCTCTCCAGAACTGGGGTCGGGGAGGCCGTCCGGCACGCCTCCCGCCCCGGCGGCGGGCCGGGGGCAGTGCGGTGCCCGACCTGGTCGGGGTCCGGGTGTGGACCGGGCTCGGGGCCCGGCCCGGAGGCGGATCCCGGGGTGCGGCCGGGGCGCACCGACCGACACCGGTCCCGGGTGTCCGGGGGCGGTCGGGGGCGGCCGGAGGTGCAACGCCACGAGCAGAATTGGTGTAGACCAGACGTCCTGTCAAGTCCTCCCCGGGGGGATGCTGTTGCCCTGACCGGCGACTTTCGGACAAGGCTCGGAGGTCTCCGCCGCTCTCGCGGTTTGGTCTAGACATTCGCGAGCCGAGCGGCCTACTGTCCCCATGCGCGGCCTGCTCCTTGACCAGGCGTCAGCCGGCTCCTGCGGCGCTGCCGCGCATCCGCCGGTCGACGCTGACCACGCAAGTCCACCACTCGAACCCGCCCGTGCCCGCGGTCCCCGCGCCCTCGCGCACACCGCTCGTACGGCCTTGCGGCGTCTCGCCGCCGGTCGGCAACGCCGTCCACGGCCACGGACGCGACGCCCGCCCGCGGCGCCCGGCCGCCCGCGAAAACCGGCCGTCGTCGCCGCCCCCACACATCCACCACCCCAGAGGGAGCCTTCTCCAATGAGCACACCCGTCTCGGACCTGCGGGACCTCGGCCTGAAAGGTCCCGGCCCGGGCCTGATCACGCTCGACCCGGCCCGGACCGCCCTGCTGCACGGCCTGGACGGCCTGCTCACCGGCCTGGCGGCCAGACTCGGCGCCCCCGAGGTCGTGGGGCCGCCCCTGCTGTCCGTCGAAGGTCTGGCCCGGCTGGACTTCTTCCGCAACTTCCCCCACCTCGGCGTGTCCGCCGGGCGGTTCACCGCGGACGCCCTCGACGACCTGGCCGGCGGAGCCGTGCCGGGGGAGCGGACCCTGCTTCCCACCGGCTACCTCCTGCCCTCCGCCACCTGCTACGGACTGCTGCTCTCCCTGGAGGACACCGACATCGGCGAGCGGGGCCTGCGCCTCTCCGCCGCCGGCCGCTGCTTCCGCAACGAGACCCACTACGACGGACTGCGCCGCATGTGGGGTTTCCACATGCGGGAGGTCCTCTACCTCGGCACCAAGGAGGGCGCTGTCGAACACCTGGAACGAGGATCCGAGTTCATCGCCGGGACGGCCGCCCGGCTCGGCCTGGAACTCACCCGGGGCGTGGCCGACGACCCCTTCTACGACAAGGGCGGATCCCGGGCCCGGCTGATGGCACTGGACCCGGTCAAGCACGAGTTCTCCACCGCCGACGGCACGGCCATCGCCTCCGTCAACCGCCACCGCAACTTCTTCGGCGAACGCCTGGACATCCGCGCCGGGTCCGCCGGGCCCGCGTACAGCGCCTGTGTCGCCTTCGGCCTCGAACGCTGGGTCCACGCGATGCTCCTCGCCCACGGCACGGCCGAACGGGCCCTGGATCGCCTCCGCGAAGCCGGAGCGTGAGCGGGCCTACCCGCACACCCCGCATCCCCGGACCGACCCGGGACCCCATACCGCAGACCGCAGACCGCAGACCACAGACCACAGACCGCAAGGAGCGAACCCGCCGTGCACCGCATCACCTCCTGGCTGTACGAGAAGAACCCCGGCCTGGACGGCCCCATCGACACCGACGAGGACCTCATCGAGGCGCGTCTCATCGACTCGATGGACTTCCTGGAGTTCATCGACCTCCTGGAGGAGCTCTCCGGCAGCACCATCGACCTCCAGGAGGTCACCATCGACGACTTCCGCACCCTCGGCCGGGTCCGTGAACGCTTCCTCAGCACCGCAGGCTGACCGCGTGCCCGCCAGGGGCCTCCCGCTGCCGGGACGAGCCCCCGGCACCGATCCGGACACCACCGGCGCCGCCCTCGCGGTCGTCGCCACCACCGCGGAGGTCCTCGCCCACCCCCTGCTGCACGAGGGCCTCCTCGCACCCTGGGAGCACCGGCGGCTCGCCGGGATCAGAACAGCGAGCCGCCGCGCGGACGTGGTGGCGGCAAGGCTGCTGGTACGCCTGTGCACCGCCCGGTTCACCGGACTGCCCCTCGGCGAAGCGGCCCCGGCACAGCTCTGCCCCGACTGCGGCCGCACCGGTCACGGACGGCCCCACCTGCCCGGCAGCCCCGGAGTGGGGCTCAGCTTCAGCCATGCGGACGGCCTGGTGGCGGCGGCCGTGGGCCCCGGAGCCGTCGGGATCGACGTGGAACCCTCCACGCGCCGCCCCGGCCCCCTGCGCCAACTGCGGCGCCTGCTGCCCGAAGCCGAACTGCGCGAGGCCGCCGACGGCCCGGACCCCGGACCGGCACTGCTGCGCCTGTGGGTCCGCAGGGAGGCGCGCCTGAAGGCCGGCCGCCCGGACCTGCCGGTCCTCGTCTGGTCGGACCCCGAACGCGCCGCGACGGCGGCCGTCTCCGCCCGCACCCTCCCGGCCCCGTCCCGTATCCCCGCTACCGCCGTCCCGGCGGCGCGTCCGTAGGGCGGCGGCCACCGGGCGCACTCTGCCACGGCGTCACGGCGTCACGGCGTCACGGCGTCACGGCGTCACTGCGTCACGGCGTAACAGTGCGCGGTCCGCGGCCGCCCGGCACGGGCCCCGGTTCACCCCGTGCCCGAAGCCAGTCCCGTCCGATGGGCGAGCACCACGGCCTGCACCCGGTCGCGCAGACCCAGCTTGGCCAGGATCCGGGACACATAGGTCTTGACGGTCTCGGGGGTGATGTACAGCGCGGCGGCGATCTCCGTGTTCGAGAGGCCTTCGGCGATGTGCCGGAGAACCTCCAGTTCGCGGGGGCTCAGCGCGCGCACGACCTCGTCCCGGCCCGGCCGGGCGTTCCCGGCCGGGCGCAGGTGTCCGGCGAAGTGCCCGATGAGGTGGCGGGTGACGGCGGGCGCCAGGAGGGCCTCGCCCCGGGCGACGGTCCGGACCGCGTTCACCAGCTCGGCGGGCGGCGCGTCCTTGAGGAGGAACCCGCTGGCTCCGGCACGCAACGCGTCGTACACGTAGGCGTCGACGTTGAACGTGGTGACGACCAGGACCTTCGGCGGGCTCGCGTCCGTGACCTCGGGGCCGGCCAGCCGACGGGTGGCCTGGATGCCGTCGAGCAGGGGCATCCTGATGTCCATCACGACCACGTCGGGGCTCAGCAGCCGTGCGGCCGCGACGGCCTCGTGCCCGTTCCCCGCCTCCGCGACCACCTCCATGTCGGGCTGCGCGGAGAAGATCGTGACGTAACCGGTCCGGACGAGGGCCTGGTCGTCGCAGACCAGGACGCGGATCGGGTCGGGTGGGGTGCTCACTCGGCTCACACCTGCCTGGGCTGGAAGGGAATGACGGCCCGCACCTCGAAGCCCCCCTGGGGGCGGGGTCCGGCCTCGAAACTGCCGTCGAGCATCATCACCCGTGCGCGCAGCCCGCCCAGCCCGCGTCCTCCGCCCGCGCGGCGCGCCCCCTCCACCACCGGCACGCCGGCGGGGCCGTCGGTCGTCACGACGATCTCGGTGTGCTCCTCGGCGTGCCGCAGCCGGACCCGGGTCCGGCTGCCGGGCGCGTACGTGACGGCGTTGGTGAGCGCCTCCTGCACCACGCGGTACGCGGCGAGTTCGGCCTCCACGCTCTGCGGCCGGCGCTCACCCCGCTCGGTGAGCTCCGTAGGCTGGCCCGATCTGCGGGTCTGCTCGACGAGGTCGCCCACCTCTCCCGGCGTGGGCGAACGGTCGCCGCCGCGTGCCAGCTCCGCGGAAGCGCCCTCCCCGGTCGCCTCCAGGACACCGAGCAGATGGCGCAGGTCGGTCAGGGCCCGCCGGCCGGTGTCGCTCACATGCGTCAGCGACTCGCCCGCCCGCTCGGGCGCGGAGTCGAGGAGGAACTGCGCGGCGTCGGCCTGCACCACCATCGCGGTGACATGGTGGGTCACCACGTCGTGCAGTTCCCGGGCGATCCGGGCCCGCTCGGTGGCCGTGGCCACCTCGGCGGCCAGCCGCCGCCGCTCCGCCTCTTGTGTCCGGTGCTTGCGCACGGTCCTCCCCACCAGCAGAAAAGCGGTCAGGAACAGATAGAACGCGAGATAGTCCAGGAACGACTGGGGCGAGCCGAGACGGTCGAGGACGAGGGCCAGCACCCCATAGCCCGCGCTCAGCGCGAGGACCGACGCACGCCGGTGACGGACCTGGTGAGCGCCCGCCGAGTACAGCGCCAGATACAGGCCCATGCTCGCGAACGTGGTCGGGAACCCCAGCATCTGGTGCAGGGCGAAGGCCCCCGAGACGACGGCCAGTGTGCCCGCCGGCCAGCGGCGGCGGGCGGCCGGCGTCAGGCTCTGGGCCAGCACCAGGACCAGGGCCAGGGCGTTCTCGGGCCGCCGGGGCAGATCGCCGATCTGCGCGCCGATGGGGGACAGGTGCGGGAGGAAGGCCGACACGGTGAGGGCCAGGGCCAGCACGGAGTCCCGGACGAAGACCTCCCGCCGCTGCCACCAGCCGTACGGCCGCTGGAACAGCGGTATCTGCCAACCCTTCTGACGTGATGTCACGTACGTCCTCAGGTCCGGCCGATACCGCTGTTCCAGCGGCCGGCATGGGTGCGGGGTTTGATCCCGCCGCTGCGATGGGCCCGGCGGAGCATCCAGACGGCGATGGCCGAGCCGACCAGCACGGGCACGATCGATGCCTCCAGGCCGAAGCCGCCGCCGGTCAGGAAGGCGGGGCCCTGCGCGTCCAGGGTGAACCAGCCTTCTGGGGTGTGGCCCGAGACCGGTATGCCGAGCAGCTGTTCGGCTGCGTTCCAGGTGAAGTGGATCCCGGCGACGAACCAGATGCTACGCCGCCACAGGAACGCGGCACCCAGCAGGACCCCTGCCTCCACGGCGATCGCCAGCGCACTCCACAGGGTCGCCTCCGCCGCGCCCAGGTGCGCGACTCCGAAGAACAGCGAGGTGATGACCAGGGCCGCCCGGCTGCCCCACATCCGCTCCAGCGCCTGGAGGGCCAGACCGCGGAACAGCAGCTCCTCGGTGACCGACCCCCCGACCTGCACCATCACGGTGGTCCAGAGGGCCGGGAGGAAGCCGTGACCCGCCCAGGAGAACGAGTAACCCCCGAACGCGGTCAGCAGGAGGACGGGGACGAGGACGAAGCCCAGGCCGATTCCGCCGCCGAGCAGTGCCTCCCGCACGGCCCCGTGCCGGCCGATCTCCGGCGCCGAGCGCCCGGCGACCCGCTCCATCACCCACCAGTACACGAGCACCGCGGCGGCCGCGCCCAGCACCGGCACCGGGCCGGGGCCGGTGGCCGTCAGCCCGGAGACCAGCCCGACGCCGACCAGGCCGGTCAGCAGCCACCCGACCGGCGCGCGCGCGATCCGGCCCAGGCGCCCGCCGAGCGCCTCCGGGATCCGTCCGGGGCCGGACTCGGCCCCGGACGCGGACTCTGCCTCGGTGTCTCGCCGTGCATCGGACGTCGCGTCCATGGTGGTCTCCCGTCGCCGTGGCACCGTGTGGTGTTCCGGGGACCACGCTAGGAATCCGCGCACCTCAGGGGATCACCCGCGCGGGGACGGCAGTTGTAGCTCTCACGGGGGATGTTCATTGGTCCAGACCAGCTCTTGGTTTGGGGCGGGACGGCCCGCCGTGGTGGTGAGGCCCCCTTCCTCACGAGAAGTGGCTCGTGTCCCAGCAGAGGCTTACCGCCATGTCCGCCGCCGCGGTCACCGTGGCGGCACTCGGCGCCCTTGTCCCGTTCGGCTCCCCCGCCCAGGCGGCGGACTGCGCCGCCCCCTACTCGGCCGCCACCGTCTACACCGGCGGCATGTCCGCCTCCTCGGGCGGCCGCAACTGGCAGGCCAAATGGTGCACCCAGGGCGAGGTCCCCTCCCACGCCGGTTCCGGAGTCTGGGCCGACCAGGGCGCCTGCGGCGGAGGCGGCACCACGCCGAGTCCGACCCCGACGACCCCCGCGACCCGCAACCGCCATCCTCGGCGTCGCCCCGGGCGCCAACCTCTCCTGCTGAAGCCGCCGCCCCCGACCCCGAACGCCCCGACCCCGTACGCCCCGACCCCACGGGCCCCCCGCCACGCGACGGTTCCTCCCATAGGCACCCGCCGGGCGGATGCGGTGTTCGGTGCCGTCGGCGAACGAGGCGGGCAGGAGGGCGCCCCGCGGGTTCGGGAAGGCGTGGTAACCGTCGGGAACCCACCGCTGGCAGGGGCCGCTCGCGGGCCACACGGCGGGGTTCGCCGAGCCGTACGCGTTTGGCAGAGATTTGGGGAAACGATGGTGGCCCTCGCCAGGATGGACACGTCCGCATCACCCACTGATGTGAAGGAGATTCCCATGAAGAAGATCCAGGTTCGCAAGGCCGGTCCGGTCCGTCTGACCTCCTCGGCGTGCGACGTCTACACCAACCCCAGCTGATCCCGGCTCGGTTGAGCCCCGGCTTCTGATCGGCCGGGGTCCGGTGCCGTCGTGCCCCGGACCGCCCGAGGTGACTCGGGCCGTCCGTCGGCATGACGGCGCCTCCCGGACGGCGGGCCCCGCCCGCAGCCGGTCCGGACCACGAGCCGAGGGAGCACCCCATGCCGGAGCACGGCATCCGCAGTGAGGCGGACACGCCCCTGCCGTTCCACCCGCTGGTCTACCTGGAGGACGGCGAAGAGGTCACCATCGGGCGGCCCGACACGGACTCCTACGGAATCTTCCCGGTCGACGGCGCCCACCTCGTGCGCCGCCTCGAAGCCGGCGCCACCCCGTCCCAGGCCGCCGACTGGTACGCCGCAGAGTACGGCGAACAGGTCGACATGGACGACATCATCGGCGCCCTGCGCGAACTCGGCTTCGTCCGCGAGGAGGGCGAGGAGCCCGCACGGGCCGGCCCGGTGCGCTGGCAGCGGCTCGGCCGCGCCCTGTTCTCCCCGCCCGCCTGGATCTGCTACGGGCTGATCACCGCCTGGGCGCTCTGGCGCGTGGTCCGCTCCCCGGACCTCGTACCGACCGCCGAGGACATGCTGTTCAGCGAGTACTACGCCGTCATCAGCCTGGTCATGCTGGTCGCCGCGGCGCCCCTGATCGCCATCCACGAGGCCTTCCACGCCCTGGCCGCCCGGCGTCTGGGCATCGGCTCCAGGACCAGGCTCTCGCACCGCTTCCACTTCCTCGTGGTCGAGACGGCCCTGGACGGGCTCGTCGCCGTGGAACGCCGCAAGCGCTACCTGCCGATCGTCGCCGGGATGGTCGCCGACCTGGTCCTCGTCTCCGTCCTCATCACCGTCGCCGACGCCGCCCGCGGCCCCGGCGGCGCCGAGACCACCGCCGGCAAGGTCTGCCTCGCGGTGGCCTTCGCCGCCGTGCTGCGGGTGCTGTGGCAGTTCTTCCTCTACCTGCGCACCGACGTGTACGTGCTCATCACCACCATGCTCGGCTGCGTGGACCTGCACACCACGTCCGTACGCCTGCTCCGCAACCGCCTCCTGCGGCTGCGCGGGCGCACCGAGGGGCTGGCCGACGAATCCCTGTGGCACCCCGTCGACCGCCGGGCCGCCCGCTGGTACTCCTGGCTGATCGTGGGCGGCTACACCTTCAGCCTCAGCACCTTCCTGCTGGCCCTCGCCCCCGTCTTCGTGGAGATGGTCTCCGGAGCCGTCAGCCGCTTCGGTGGCGACGGCTCCAGCTGGGTGGAGCTGCTGGACTCCTCGGCCTTCCTCGTCATGGCCTTCTGGCAGACCGCCCTCACGATCTGGATCGCCACCCGGGAGCGCCTGCGCGCCCGGAACACCCGCACCCACCACCTCATCGGCTGACCGACGCCCCCGCCGGCCCGGCCCCCACCACGGCGAGCCACGCCGTCCCGGCCCCGAGCCCCCGGGTCCCGGGCTCCCGCTTCGCCAGGACTCCGGCCGGTCCCCCCGACCGGTCCGCCCAGCGGGCGAACCGGCTCCCGCCGTCCCGCACCGCGGGAGCTCCGCATCCTCCCCGGCCCCAAGGCCGCGGTATCGACGAAGGAGTCCTGATGACCGGCCACTACTGGATCGCGGCCCCCCTGCGCCGCGAACGCGACCGTCTGCGGGCCGGACTCGGCCTGCCCGCCCCCCTGGCCGTGGTCGACGCGCACCGGCGGCTGCGCGGACCCTACTCCGCGGCCGGCGCCCTGCTGCGCCAGGTCGCCCCCGAGGCGCTGCGCCGCATGCCCGAACTGGCCGCCCGCCACTACATCGAGCTCCAGGAGAGCACCCCGGAACTGGCGTCCCTCGTACCGCAGCGGGTCCGCGCCCTGGAGAAGATCGCCAACGCCCCCGGCGAGGCCAGCCGCTACCCGGCCCGGCTGCACTCGCTTCGCGTCTCGCACGGGATCGTGGACTTCCTGCTCGCGGCCCTCCCCGGATCCGCGGACGGGCCGCGCACCCTCGTCGTGGAGAACGTCCAGCACGCCGACGTCACCGACCACGAGTTCCTCGCCGCCGCCCTGCGCCGGATCCCCGCCGAGCTCCTGACCCTGGTCGTCGCCACCGACACCGCCGAGCTGGAGGATCCGCCGGGCATGGTGTCCGTATCCCTGCCCGCGGAACTCGCCGTACGCACCACCCGCGTCCACCACCCCGGGACCGCCGAGGCCGACGGACCCGACGGGCCGGCCGCCGACGGCGCCGGGCCCGGCAGCCTGGCCGAGGCCGCCGCCCGGTACGTGACCGGCGACTGCATCAGCGACGAGCCCGCCCTGCGCGCCGCGTACGAGGCCCTCACCGGCCCCGAGCGCGCCGCACTGCACGACCGCCGCGCCGAGGAGATCGCCGCCCGAGCCGAGGAGGAGCCCTCGCTCCGGCTGGGCACCCTTCCCTACCACCTGCTGCGCGGCAGCGACGCCGACGGCGCCGGACTCGACGCCCTGCGCTGGGCCCAGCTCCGCTGCAAGTACCTGGGCCTCTACCACGCGGCGGCCGAGATGGGCGAGGAGGGCCGCCACCGTACCGGCCCCGAGGTCCGGCCCGACCTGTGGTGGCCCTTCACCCGCGAGACGGGCGTGTGCCTGGCCGCCGCCGGACGGCCGGAGGAGTCCGCCGCCGTCCAGGAGGAGGCTCGCTCGCAGACCATCATGCCCAAGCACCACATGAGCCTCGCCTACGAGACGGGCATGCTGTACGCCCGCCACTTCCCGCCGGAACTGCGCGACGAGCGCAGGGCCCGCGCGTACGTCAACCAGGCCATCGCGATCTCGGACCTGCTGCCGGACCTGAAGGAACGCGCCTTCTTCTCCGTGTTCAACCGCAACGGCCTCGCCCTCGTCGAGGTCCGGGCCGGCCGCCCCGACGAGGCCCTGCGGCTGCTGGACGAGGGCATCGAGCGGCTCGACCGGGAGCTCGGCATCGGCGAGCGGACCTGGCACCGCGTCGGCCTGCGCTACAACCGCGCACAGGTCAACGGCATGAGCGGCCGGCTGGAGGACGCCCTGGAGGACTACGCCTCCATCATGGACCTCGACCACGACTTCGCCGACCACTACTTCAACCGCGGAAGCATGCTCCGCCGGCTCGGCCGCATCGAGGAGGCCATCGCCGACTACGAGCGGGCCATCGCCCTGGAATCCCCCTTCCCCGAGGTGCACTACAACCGCGGCGAGGCTCTCCTCGAACTCGGCGACCTCGACGGCGCGCTGGCCGACTTCGACCGGGCCCTCGAACTGGAGCCGGGCAACCTGGAGGCCCTCCTCGCCCGCGCGGGCCTGCTGGCCGACCAGGGCGAGACCAAGGCGGCCCTGGCCGATGTCGAGACCGGACTGCTGATCGACGCCCAGCACCCCCATCTCCTCTGCCTCCAGGGCCGGTTGTGGGGGGAGGAAGGGCGTACGGCCGAGGCCCGCGGCTCCCTCGACGCGGCCCTTCGCAACGATCCGGAGCTGGCCGAGGCCTGGGCGATCAGGGGCGAACTCGCCTACGGGGACGGCGACCTCACCGCCGCACTGGCCGATTTCAACCGGGCGGTGGAGCTGGAGGCCCGGCCCGAGTTCCGGTTCAACCGGGGCGTGGTCCACGAGGCGGCGGGCAGCCTGGTCCAGGCGGTGGCCGACTTCGACGCGGTCCTCGCCGTCACCGACGACGAAGAGGCCCGCAGCCGCCGGGAGACCTGCCTGCGCGCGGCCGAGCCGGCGCACCCGTAGGGGCCGGGATGGACCTCCGTCAGCAGGAGAAGCAGCAGCAGGGCCGGCGGGACGCGCAGCGGGAGACGCCGAGGGGGACACAGCGGGACCGGGGGACCGGCGGGTCCGCGTCCGGATCGGTGTCAGGGTCCGCGTCGGGGTCCCTCTCCGGGCCCCTCTCCGAGTCCGGGTTCGTGTCCGGGGCCGCGTTCACCGAGGCCATGTCCCGGCTGGTCTCGGGGGTCGCGGTGGTCTCCGCCCGGCGGGGCGACGGCCGGCCCTCGGGGCTCCTCGTCTCCTCCGTCTGCTCGTACAGCGCGGATCCGCCGTCGGTGCTCGTCGCGCTGGCGCGCACCTCCCGGACCTGCCGGGACATCGCGGCGGGGCCGGACGCCCACTTCGGCGTCCACCTGCTGGCCCGCGGCCACGCGGCACTGGCGAGGACCTTCGCGGGCGCCTCCGCGGACAAGTTCGCCGACGTGCTCTGGGACTGGGACGGAACGGTGCCGCGGCTGGCGGGCGTCCCGGTGTACGCGAAGTGCCGTACGGAGGCGGTGCTCCCGCACGGCGACCACGTGATCGTGGTGGGCGAGGTGATCGGCTGCGCGGTGACGGAGGACGACCCCCTCGTCTACTTCCGGCGCCGGCTCGACTGGAGCCTCGGGGACTGACCGGACTGACCGGACTGACCGGACTGACGGGGCTGAGGGGGCTGAGGAGGCAGTCGGGTCAGCAGGGCGGGTACGCCGGTACGCGGAGCGCGCGTACCGGCGTACCGCTGTCCGGGCGAGCCGGTGCACGGCCGCACGCGGATACGGCCGTACGCACCTGCGGCCGCGCGCTCCCGCGGCCGCACGCGCCCGCGGCCCTCAGCCGCCGAGCGCGGCAGGGTGCAGTGCGCCCGCCGGGCGGCAGCCGTCGTGCCGGGTGTTGCCGGGCCGGGCCCCGCTGAGCAGCGCCTGCTGGGCCGCCCGCAGGCCCGGCCCCGGTTCGATCCCGGTGTCCTCCACCACGGCGCGCCGGGCCCGGGTGTACGCGTGCAGGGCCTCGGCCCGGCGGCCCGCTGCCGCCAGGGCGAGCATCAGCTGCTCGTGGAAGTCCTCGCGCAGCGGGTGGAGCGCGCACAGTTCCTCCAGCTCGCCGACCACCTCGCGGGCCCAGCCGCTGCAGATGTCGGCGCCGATCCGGTCGTGGAGCAGGGCGAGCCGCTCCTCTTCGAGCCGGACGGTGTAGTACGCGGGCAGGCAGGCCGGGCCGAGGTCCCCGAAGGGGGTGCCCCGCCAGAGGGCCAGGGCCCGGTGGAACGATTCCGCCGCGGTGCCGCAGTGGCCCGCGGCCCGCAGTTCCCGGCCGCGCGCGGCCAGCGCCCGGAACCGGTCGAGGTCCAGGTCCCCGGGCTGTACCCGCAGCAGGTAGCCGTTGCCGGAGGTCAGCAGCAGCGGGTGCCTGCGGGGGTCGCCGCCCCCTCGGCCGTACTCGGGGGCGAGCACCCGCCGCAGCCCGGACACGTACATCTGCACGGTCGCCACGGCCGAGGGCGGCGGTCGGCCGTCCCACAGATCCCCGATCAGGGAGCAGATCGGGAAGCGGCGGTTGGCGTGCAGCAGCAGCAGCGTGAGCAGGGCGCGCCGCTTCAGGGAGCTGGGCGTGCACGGCACCCCGCCCCGGCGGACCTCCAGGGGCCCCAGGATCCGGTACGTCGGCCCGCCGGCCGGCCCGCCCCCGCCGGTCGGGTCGGGGGCGGGCTCGGGACAACCGGATAAGTCGGGGTCCGCCGGGGGAGCGTGGACGGGATCTGAGGAGGATCTTTCGGTTCTGGCCAGCACTGGTCTGCCACCCCCGCGCTACCGGCGCCCTCGGGCGCACTGTCCTGTCGGCACGCGGTGGGGCTCACCGGCGCTCACGACATGGATACGGGATCGCGTGAGAAGGTGTCAGGAACGCGAACCGGCCAACTTCCAATAAACATGGGCGAGTTGTGAACCGACAGCCGTCCTCGGCCGTGTGCCCGCCGCATCTCGGCCAATAATCGGGGCGCCCGGCCCGGCTCGGATCTTCTCCTTGGCAGGGGCTCGCCGCAGGGTTAGCGTGCCTCGATCTCCTCCCGACACGCACGTTCTTCCCGATCGTCGACCGCCGACCACGGCCCTGCCGACCGGTCCGTTCGACCTGCCGTGAGAGGGCACCCCGTCATGTCCGCACCGCGTACCGCCGCGGCGACCGCCACCCTGGCCGCCGCCGCACTGCTCTCCCCGCTGCTCCTCGCCGGCCCCGCCGCCGCGGGCGCCGAAGACCCGGGCCGGGCCGCCGCCGCCCGCGGCGAGGCCCTGGCGGCGCAGCTCGTCCGGGAGTCCACGGCCAAGGACGCCCTCCGGCACCTGCGGGCCTTACAGTCCGCCGCGGACTACAACGGCGGTGACAGGGTCGCGAGTTCGAGGGGCCACCAGGCCTCGGCCACGTATGTGGAGGGGGTGCTGCGCAACGCCGGCTACCGGACCTCCCGCCAGGAGTTCGACTTCGTCTACACCGAGGACCTCGCCGAATCCCTCACCGTCGACGCGCCCACCCCGCGCGAGATCACCGTCCAGCTCATGGCGTTCACCGCCCGCAGCCCCGAGGGCGGTGTCACCGGCGAACTGGCCGTGGTCCCCGTCGACGCCGACAACACCCACGGCTGCGAGCCGGGCGACTTCGCGGCCGGCGCGTTCACCGGCAGGATCGCCCTGGTCAAGCGCGGCGGCTGCTCCTTCGCCGTCAAGCAGGACAACGCCCACGCGGCGGGCGCGCTCGGCGCGATCGTCTACAACAACACCTCCGGGAAGATCAACGGAACCATCGGGGACTCCTCCCTCGCCCGCATCCCCACCGGCGGGATCAGCCAGGAGGACGGCGCGGCACTGACCTCCGAGGCCGCCGCCGGACCGGTGACCGTCACCCTCGACATCCACGAACTCCGGGAGAACCGACGGAGCTTCAACGTGATCGCGGAGACCCGCGGCGGGGACGCCGCCAACACCGTCCTCCTCGGCTCCTACCTCGACTCCCAGCACGGCACCCCCGGCATCAACGGCAACGGCTCCGGCGCGGCCGGCCTCCTCCAGGTCGCCCAGAGACTCGCCAAGTCACAGGACAAGGTCGGCAACAAGGTGCGGTTCGCCTGGTGGTCGGCGCAGGAGTTCGGCGTCGCGGGCTCGCAGGCGTACCTGTCCGCCCTGACCCCGGAGCAGCGCGCGCAGATCCGCCTCTACCTGAACTTCGAGACGATCGCCTCGCCGAACGGCGCGTTCTTCGTCAGCGACGGGGACGACTCCGACCGCGTCGGAACCGGCCCCGGCCCGGAGGGCTCCGCCCAGCTCGAAAAGGGCATCACCGACTTCCTCGACGCCAAGGGCGTCCCGCACGAGGGCACCGACTTCCTCGCCCTGTCGGACTACGCGCCCTTCCTCGCGGCGGGCATCCCCTCGGGCGGCACCTTCACCGGCTCCGACGGCATCAAGACCGAGGCCCAGGCCGCCAGGTTCGGCGGCCGGGTGGGCACCGCCTACGACCCGAACCACCACCAGCCCGGCGACGACCTCACCAACATCGACATGAGCTCCTTCGACATCAACATCGACGTCATCGCCCACACGGCCGGCCGCTACGCCCACGACCTCGGCCCCCTCGGCACCCGCTGACGCGACACCACCCACAGTGCCCCCGGGCCCTGCCGCACCGCACGGCAGGGCCCGGGAGGGATGCGGCCCGGCACTACTTGCTGATGTCGTCGCTGAACCGGTCCGAGCAGCTCTGCTTCTCCGCCTGGGTCTGGGCCTTGTCGAGACACGACTGGAGGTCCTTGCCGGCGTCGGAATTCAGGATCGACACGCCGACGGCGACCAGGACCACGGCGATGAGGACGCTCACCGAGCCCAGGACGAGGCCCGTGATCGCCATACCGCGGCCTCCCGCGCCCCGCTTTGCCCTGCGCACTGCGGCTATGCCAAGACCGATGGCGACCAGCGCCAGCGGGATGCCGACGAACCACAGCCAGAGCAGCAGCAGGGAGAGGATGCCGGTGACGAGCGCGGCGACGGCCAGTCCCGTACCGCCGCCCGCGGGCGTGTGGCCGTGCTGCGCCGGATGACCCGGTACGGTGCTGTCCGGGGCGCGGTAAGTGTCGGACATGGTGTCCTCCTTGAGGCGGATCGGGCCGCACCCCTCCAACACGACGGTGGAGTACGGCGGTTCATCCCGTCTGCCACGGACTCGGCCCCCCAAACCTCCCAGCCTCGTACGGGCCGCCAGCAGCGGTCCGGCCGAAGCGGCGACAGCGGACCGCCCCCCCGCACCCGCTTGTTCAGAGGCAGGGATCGGATCGGGTGTGTCGTCCGGCTGGGGCCGACTGCCCGTCATGCGGTCAGTTGAGCAGGGTGAGACGGGCGGTGATCACCAGGGAGTGCAGGACGATCACGACCGACATGATGGTGATCAAGGGGTAGCCGAGTCGGCCCCTGCGCCGCAGTGGCAGGGCGAGCAGGATTCCCGTCACGTGGAACGCGATGGTGGTCGCCGAGCCGCTGGGCCGCAAGGAGACCAGGATGGCCAGGGAGAGCAGGAGTCGCCCCCAGTGCCCCGCGCGCACCCAGCGTGCCGCGCGCCTACGGGCGCGTGTCGGGACGGATGGGGGCGTGGCGGTCGGCGGGTTCGTGGGCGTCGCGGGGGCATGCGCGACCGCGGCCCCGATCTCCGCCGGGGTGTCGGGGCGTGGGGTGGAGGGTGGAGCGGGTGAGGGCGAGGGCACGGGCGGGAAGGCCGGCGGACGCCCGACGTTCAGCGCCGTCGGCGTCGGCCTGGCGGCCGGGGCGCGGAGCGCTGCTCGCATGGCGTGGGCGTCCGGGTACCGCTCCGCGGGGTCCTTCGCGAGCGACCGCGCGAGCACCGCCTCCAGTTGTGCCCTGCCGAATATTCCGTTCGAGGCCAGCGTGGGCGGGGGTTCCGTCACATGCCGGTAGCCGATCACATAGCCGTCGTCCCCGTCGAAGGGGACCCGGCCGGTCAGCATCTCGAAGAGCAGCACGCCCACCGCGTACAGGTCGGAGCGGCCGTCGACCCCGGTCAGCCCGCGCACCTGTTCCGGTGACATGTACTGCGGGGTGCCGACCATCGTCCGCGTCCCGGTCAGGGCCGGGCCCTCGCCGGCCATGGCCCGGACGATGCCGAAGTCGGCGACCTTGGCCGGGCCGCCGCCCTCCGGCAGGAGCACGTTCCCCGGCTTGATGTCCCGGTGCACCATGCTCCGTTCGTGGCTCACGGCCAGCGCCGCGAGGACCTGGTCGGCGATCTCCACCGCCTCCGCCGCCGGGAGTGCGCCGCCCGCGCGGATCCGGTCCGCGAGCGACTGCCCGGCCACCAGCTCCATCACGAAGTACGGCACCGGGGGGCCGTCCTCCCGGGACTCCTCGCCCGTGTCGTGGACCGTCACCACGTTCGGGTGCGAGAGGGCGGCCATCGCCTGTGCCTCCCGCCGGAAGCGGATCGAGAGGCCTTCGTCAGCGCCGAGTTCCGGCCGTATCGTCTTGACCGCGACCGCTCGGGAAAGCTCCGTGTCCCAGCCCCGGTACACCTGCGCCATTCCGCCGCTGCCGAGCGTGCCGTCGATGCGGTACCGGCCGCCGGCCAAGGTCGTGCCCTGTGCGAAGAGGTCCCCCATGGGCGTGATCGTAGGCGTGATGTCCACATGAATTAAGGGTTTTGGCCCGCCGCCGGGTCGAAGAACCGTCACTCAGCCTCGGCCACGGCGGCGGCAGGGTCCCCCGTCGCTGAGGCGCGGATGGTCGCCGCCTCCGTCCTGGACGTGGAGGGACTGTGGGCGTTGCTCTCACGGGCGAGGGTGTCGGGCGGCTCGGACCGGCGCAGTGTGAAGACCATGTCGAGTTCGCCGAGGGTTCAGGCCGAACTCGTCGGACAGCGCGTTGAAGTGCCGGTCGTAGACGCGCTGCATCCGCTGCATCCGCCCGAAGATCTCCACCGGCCCCATGGCGTCGGCCAGTTCAGGGCACTCCGTACGCCACTGCTCGGTGATCAGGTCCACCGCGTCTGCCATTCCGTGCCTCGCATGTGTCTGGAGTGAGCCATGTCCTACCCCGCCCCCCCCGCACCACGGCGACCGAGGCGAAGCGAACGCCTCCTTCCGCACGGCGGACACCCCGCCCGACCTCACCTCGCCCCGCGGGGACACCTTCCGCCCGGCGGCCTGCACGCCTTCAAGAACGCGACGGACGAGCCCGTGTCCGTGCTCATGCCCTTCTCGCCCGGCGCTCAACGCGAGGAGTTCTTCGAGAGGGTCGCGGAGATGTCCCAGCGCGGCCGGCAGGAGCTCAAGGAGTTCCGGGTGCGGCACGACAGCTACTTCGAGTCGGACTTCGAGGCGGAGGTGGAGGCGAAGTAGCGGGCCCCTGTCGCAGGCCCGCCTGCCCGCCATGTCTGCCCGCGCGGTCGCCGCGACCGGCCCGGGCGACCTGACCCCTGCCCAACGGGTCACCCCGGCACCCTCTACTGGCTGGGGGCGCCGCCGATCAGGTAGTCCACCCGGCGCCGCAGCCCGTTCCAGCGCCGGTCGTGGTGGTAGGCCCTCTTGAGGGCCCGGGCTCGGGTCCGCGCCCGGCCGCGGTAGAGACGCCGGGCCCACGGGGACGTCGGCCGGGCCAGCCGCACGGCGGCGATGATCGCGATGATCGGGACGACCGCGCCGAGAACGGCCATCCGGGGCTTCCCCTTGAACAGGGCCACGACCGCGAACAGCAGGTTCACCATCACCGTGGCGACGGCTGTCAGCCGGTTGCGTTCCTCCTCGGGCGTCAGCCCGTCCACCCCCAGCGGAAGGAACCCGCAGAGCAGCAGCGATGCCAGCGCCGCCGTCATGATCACGACTTCGATGCTGATCGTGCCCTGCTTGGTCCAGTAGACGTCGCTCAGATGCAGGATCAGCGCGAACTCGTCCAGAACGAGCCCGGTCCCCGTTCCGAACAGCACCGCCGCGACGGAGGCCCCCCACCCCGACCTGTTGGCCGCGGCGATACCCGTGAAACCGCCGAGGGTCATCAGGATCACCCCCGGAACCGCGTGGTGGACGTGGAGTCCGCCCGGAGTGACGTTGCGGAACGGCCCCTTGCCCGCGCGGATCATCCGGGTGATGACCCGGGTCACGGCGAAGGAGACGACGAACGCCGACAGCGCCAGGAGCAGCGGAAGCTTCCCCGGCTCCAGGATGTTGCGGTACCACCAGTGCCCCATACCGCCAGCCTTCCGGCGGGCACCACGCCCTGCCCGGCGGGAGCCCCCGTTCGGGGTCGGGCCTGCGGCCGAGTGGGTGACGGCCGCCCGGCACCCGGGCCGCGTAGAAGCGTGCACCATCCGGTGGCAAGCCCCTCCGCGACCTCGCCCTCGGCGGCGACCACGCTGCTGTCGGGGGCGAACGTCCGTGGCCAGGGCGCCAGGACAGGAGTTCGGCCTGGAGGTGGGGGGTGGGGGGCCAGGCACTGGCCGGAGACGGGGTCGAATCCACGTCCACCTGCACCCGCGTCCAGCCGCGTACGCCGGGGTTCCCGTCCGGACCGAGCGCGGCAAGCGAGGCGATCGCGACACCCTGCGGTTTTCCGCAGGGGTACCGGGCGGGAACACGCATACCGGTCGTGAGCTGCGGTTCCTAGGTTGGGGAGGGTCGTCCGGCGGCTCCGCCGGGGACCTTTCCCCGAGACCTGGAGGGCACATGACGCCATTCTCGACCTCGACCTCGACCTCGATCATCCTCGCCCAGGAGCCCTCCGGCGGTATCGCGGGCTGGGCGGCCGGCCTCGTCGACACGCTCGGCGGGCCGGGCGCGGGGCTGGCCATCGCCCTGGAGAACCTGTTCCCGCCGCTGCCGAGCGAGGTGATCCTGCCGCTCACCGGTTTCGCCGCCGGACAGGGTGTGCTGAGCCTCGCCTCCGCCCTCTTCTGGACGACGCTGGGTTCGGTGGTGGGCGCGCTGGCCCTGCACGCGATCGGGGCGCTCTTCGGCCGGGAGCGGATGCACGCGCTGTGGGCACGGCTGCCGCTGGTGAAGGTCTCGGACCTGGAGCGGACGGAGGAGTGGTTCCGGCGGCACGGCACGAAGGCGGTGCTCCTGGGGCGGATGGTGCCGATCTTCCGCAGCCTGATCTCGGTGCCGGCCGGGGTGGAGCGGATGCCGGTCCCGCTCTTCCTCCTGCTCACCACCGTGGGCAGCCTGGCCTGGAACAGCGTCCTCGTCCTCTCCGGCTACGCCCTCGGCGACCGCTGGGAACTGGTCGAGTCGTACGTTGGCGTGGCCTCCAAGGCCGTTCTCGTCCTGGTCTGCGCGGCCGTCGCGGCCTGGCTGGTGGTACGGCTGCGCGCCCGCCGGGCGGCCGCCCGCCACCGTCGCGCATAGGGTGGGGAGCGTGAGCGGGGGCGAACAGGGCGGCAGCGAAGGGGAGTCGGCGTTCCGGCGGTCGGCGGGCGTGCTCGCCGGATGCCTGACGGCGCCGGTCGGCCTGCTGTACCTGCTGCTCGCCGGACTGCCGCTCGGCGCCTTCCTGCTGTGGCCGCGCACCCGCCCGTACGCCCTGCGGCTCCTCGGCTCCGGCGCCCGGCGGCTCGCGGAGGTGGAGCGCGGCCGCCGTACCCGCTTCTTCGGCGACCGGTTCCCCGAGGCGTACGAGGTCGGGAACGCGGGAGCGGTCCGCTACCTGGCGCTCCGCTCCTGGTCGGGGCTGGTGTGCGGGGTCGTCCTGGCGCTGCTCGGCTTCGGCCTGGCGCTCGGGGGACTCCTGGCCGCCGGAGTGGTGCGCGGGACGACCGGAACGCTGGAGCTGCTCACACAACTGCTCCTCGGAGGCGTCCTGCTGTTCCTCGCGCTCCAGGGGCTGTTCGCGCTGACCGCGCTCGACACCAGACTGGCCCGGGAACGCTTCGGGCCGTCGGAGCGGGAGTTGCTGCGACGCCGCATCGACGAACTCTCGGTCAGCCGGGCCGCCGTCGTACGGGCCGTGGACGTGGAACGACGACGCATCGAACGCGACCTCCACGACGGGGTCCAACAGCGGCTCGTGGCGCTCGCGATGCTCATCGGACGGGCCCGCCGCGGCGGACCCGGTCGGGACCCGGAGCGGGCGGCCGACCTGCTGGCCCAGGCGCACCGGGAGGCCCAGGAGGTCCTGGCCGAACTGCGCGAGGTGGCCTGGCGGGTGTACCCCTCGGCGCTGGACAGCCTCGGCCTGGAGGAGGCGCTCGGCGGGGTGGCGCAGCGCTGCGCCCTGTCGCTGCGGATCTCGTACGAGGTGACGGGCCCGCTTCCCCGCCCCGTGGAGACGGCCGCGTACTTCGTCGTCTCCGAGGCCGTCACCAACGCGGCCAAGCACTCCGCCGCCTCGGCCGTCTCGGTCCGGGTCACGGGAGCGCCCGGCGGCCCCCTGAGCGTACGCGTCGAGGACGACGGCCGGGGCGGCGCGGACCCGGCGGGCAGCGGCCTCACGGGTCTGCGCGGACGCATCGCCGCCCTCGACGGCGTCCTGCGGATCGACAGCCCCCTCGGGGGACCCACCACCATCGTCGCGGAGCTGCCGTGCGTCTGATTCTGGCCGAGGACTCGACCCTGCTCCGGGAGGGCCTGGCCCGGCTCCTCGCGGAAGAGGGGCACGAGGTCGTCGGGGCGTTCGGCGACGCGCGGACACTGGTCGCCGAGACGGCCGCGCTCCGCCCGGACGTGGTCGTCGTCGACATCAGGATGCCGCCGACCCACACCGACGAGGGCCTGCGGGCGGCCGTAGAGATCCGCGAACGGCTCCCGGACACCGGGGTCCTGGTCCTCTCCCAGCACGTCGAGCGCAGCTATGCGGCCCGGTTGCTGGAGACCGGCGCGCAGCGGGTCGGCTACCTGCTCAAGGACCGGGTGGCGCAGGTGGAGGAGTTCCTCGACGCGCTGGAGCGGATCCACGCGGGCGGAGCCGCGATCGACCCGGAGGTCGTACGGCAACTGGTCCTCCGCAGCGCGCACGTCGACCTCCTGGCCCTGCTGACCCCGCGTGAGCGCGAGGTGCTCCAGGTCCTCGCGGAGGGCTGCACGAACGCGGCCATCGCCAGACGGCTCCACCTGTCGCTGAGCGCGGTGGAGAAGCACCTCAACGCGGTTTTCGACAAACTGGCCCTGCGCGGCAACGAGGGCCACAGCCCCCGCATCCTCGCGGTCCTGCGCTACCTGGGAGCGGGCTGAGCCGAACACGGCAGCACCCAGGGGGCACCCAGGGGAATGGCCGGGCCACGGCCGGCACATGCCGCTCCCCTCCAGCTCGGTCGGACCACCGCCCACGGCCGGCGCTGGAACCCTGACGGTCCGTCGCACCAGCGCCTTGACCAGCAATTTCAAGGTGGCGGGGGCTTGGTGTGGTCGCTTAGAGTCCTTCCATGAGCCCCCGAACCGGCACTGGCGTGGCACTCTTCTTCGAGGACATGGGCCCCCGCGACGGGGCTCCCGTAGTCCTGATCCACGGGCATCCCTTCAACCACTCGATGTGGGCCCCCCAGACGCTCGCACTGACCGCCGCCGGCTACCGCGTGATCACCCCGGACCTGCGGGGATACGGGCAAAGCCCGGTCCTGCCCGGCAAGACACTGCTCGCGGACTTCGCCGACGACCTGGCGGCCCTGCTCGACCGTCTGGGCGTCGGACAAGCGGTCGTCGGCGGTGTGTCCATGGGCGGGCAGATCGCCATGGAGATGCGACTGCGCCACCCGCGCCGGGTCCGGGCCCTCGTCCTCTCCGACACCTCCGCCCCACCGGAAACGCCGGACGGCGTAGCCTTCCGGCTGGGGCTCGCCGAGCGGCTGCTCTCGGAGGGAATGAAGCCGTACACCGACGAGGTCATCGACAAGATGCTCGCGCCCTACAACGTGACCGGAATGCCGGAGGCCGCGGCCGCGGTCACCAGGATGATGTACGAGACCGCCCCCGAAGCCGCCGCCGCCGCCCTCCGAGGCCGCGCCGAACGTCCCGACTACGCCCCGGTGCTCGCGGCGCTGCCCGCCACGGTGCCCTGCCTGATCGTGGTCGGCCGGGACGACGTCTACACCCCGGTCGCCGAAGCCGAGTCCCTGCACGCGCTGGTCCCGCACTCGGCGCTCACCGTGGTGGAGCGGGCCGGACACCTGCCGGGCGTGGAACAGCCGGAGGCCTTCAACCGGGCGCTGCTGGAGTTCCTCGCGGGAATCTGACCGACGGTTGTCGCCCAGGGGTACCGCACCGCCCTCGACCTGCGGTTCCTGGTCGATAGGCACCGGGCACTCGTCGGCTACCCGCAACCGTAAGCGCGAACGCCGACGACGTCCTGGACGCCACCTGGTGCTCGGCCACCTCCATAACCGGGCCGGGCCTGCCTGCCCCCCCCCGCCCACGGGAACCGGGACAGAGCGCTCCCGAGTGCGTGGCGTGCGCTGCGGGCACGCGCCAGCGGGGCGATACTGGCATAGCCCGGTCAGTCACCCCCCCCGGCTGACCTGGCCAGTGCCCCGACCAGCCACCCCCCCCGGCTGGCCGGGGCCTTTTTGGGCCGTCGCCGGGTGCGGCGGGCGGCTGCCGTCAGGCCGGCAGCCGGCGGGTCCGACGACGGCTTGCTTGCCGAGTTCACGGTGCCTGTCGGTGCCAGCTGTGCCGCACGGTCACAAGCCGTGACTGCGTACTGGAGGCGGCGGCAGGGCGCCGCGGAAATCCGGTGTGGGGAGCCGGCTGAGCGTGGCAGGCTTGCGCGGTGATCGTTGACCTGGCTCCTCGGTTCCTGACCTGGGACGACGTGGACCCCACCCGCCATGTCTTCGACGGCGGGTCCGTGGCGCAGACGGTGCGCTCGCTCGGACCGGCCCGGTGTGTCCCCCTCCGTCCGGACGTTCCTTTCGGTGACCCCGTGATGCGCGCCTGGAGCAGTGGCGAGGCCGATTCCTGGGCGGACGCCATGTCGTACGCCCTCGTCCAGCACTACGGTCACTGGTCCGTCGGATGGCGCTGGTCGCACGACGAGGGTGACTTCGACGGCGGACCGGTGGGGAGCTGGTGCTGCCCGCGGGACTCGATCACCACCCCGGAGGAAACGCTGGCCCGCGTCGAGGCGGCCTTGCGCGAATGGCGCGCGTGGCTGGAGACCCTTGCCGGCTGGTTCGAGGCCTACCCGCTGGACCTGAATGCCATCGAGGACCAGAGGATCCTGTGGGGGCACGCGGCGCGGAACGTGATCCTGCAGGTCGTCGACCGCACCGGGTGTGGCAGCGGCTGGCACGGCCATTGCCGTCAGGTCCTCACCTGGTTCCTCGACCGCTGGGGAGTCGCGCCGGACGTGGCCCGGGGCCTGGTCGACCAGGCGGTCGGTGGACGGTTCCTCAGCTGGACCGGTCCTGACACGACGGTGGTCGAAGACGTCGCGGAGCGGCTCGCGCTCTCGATACGGCCGGAGGACGGAGCCACCCGCGCGGGCATGCCGGCCCAGGACCACTTGCAGCACTGGCTCGCGGTCCGCGCGTCGGCCGCGTGGAGCGGGATCCCCGACAACGGTGCGGACGGACCGGTGGTGCCCGTCCACGACGGCGCGGCGCAGGACATCCGGGCCTTCGACGGCGCCATCGACCCGGCCCGGGCCGAAGGCCTCCTCAGGGCCCTGGAAATCCTCCGGGCCGACGCGGCACGCGGAGAGCGGCTCGACTGCACCCTTCTCAGCACATGGCAGCAGCACGTCCTGGGCATGCCGCAACCGCCTCGATTCCGCGCCTCGCCCGCCTTCGCCAAAGGGGGCCGGGAGCGCTACGGCATCGGACCCGACACACCTGCCCGCTTCGACGCCTGCCTGGCCGAGAGCGCATCCGATGCCGGCCGACCCCTCGGCCTGACCGCCCGGGCCGCCCGTGCCTACCTCGACGTCTGCTTCTTCCATCCCTTCCACGACGGCAACGCCCGGTCCGCTTTCCTCGCTCTCGTCTTCGTCCTCGCCCGTGAGGGCGTCGCACTCGACGGAGTCTCGCTCCTGCGCCGCACCACCTTCGAGGCCGACAACCCTCAGGACCCGCTGATCCTCGCTCGCCACATCAACCTCCACCTCACGGAGACCCGCCGTCGGGCCGCCGACCCGCCCCGCTCGGCACCATGATCATCCGAGTCGGCGAGCGTCGCCGCCGCCACGACCCGGCCTCCTCGACTGCTACGCCCGCCCGGCGTCAGCCGGATGTCAGGGGATCCGGGCACTGTGGTCCCTGTGAACGGCGCGGGGAACCGGGCCGGAAGCTGGGAGAGGTGCCCGGAGTGGTTTATCGGGGACCAGAGCTCGCTCGAAGTCGGGTCCGCAGGGATCCACGCAGGTTCGAATCCTGCCCTCTCCGCTCGACCACCACCACCTGCTGGGCAGAGGGCAGCCGGGACGGCGCCTGACCGACGCTGGACACGTCAGAGGCCGCTCGGCAGCCACGTGGGCCTTGTGCCGGAGCATGTACACCCCGGTGCGGCGTCCGGCCTTATCAGGACATGCCGTTGGGTCCGTACCAGGGGCCGCCGTCGCCGAACCAGTAGCGGGTGCCACCGTTGGTGGTGCCGGCGTGGACGTACAGGGCGTTGCCGAACACCACGGCGCTCAGGCTCCGGTCGGTGCCGCCGACCGAGCCGGGTACCGTGTTCGTCCCCGACCACGGTCCGCCGTTGCCGAACCAGTAGTGGACGCTGCCGTCCAGCGCGGTCGCGAAGACGTAGAGGTTGCCCTTGAACACGGCGCTGGCCACTCCGGCGTTGGCCGTCCGCCCCGAAGACCCGGGGACCATGGTCGGTCCGGACCAGGGTCCGCCGTTGCCGTACCAGTAGCGGACGGTGCCGTCGGCCGCCGTGGCGAAGGCGTAGAGGTTGCCGTTGAAGACCTGGCTTGACAGGCCGCCGGTGGTGGAGGTGCCGGCCGAGCCGGGTATCGTGTTCGGCCCCGACCAGGGTCCGCCGTTGCCGTACCAGTAGCGGACGGTGCCGTCGGCCGCCGTGGCGAAGGCGTAGAGGTTGCCGTTGAAGACCTGGCTTGACAGGCCGCCGGTGGTGGAGGTGCCGGCCGAGCCGGGTATCGTGTTCGGCCCCGACCAGGGTCCGCCGTTGCCGTACCAGTAGCGGACGGTGCCGTCGGCCGCCGTGGCGAAGACGTACAGGTTGCCGTTGAAGACGGCGGCCACCGGGTCGCCGGCCGTCCCCGCCGAGCCCGGCACCGTGTTCAGGCCCGACCACGGCCCGCCGCTGCCGAACCGGTACGTCACCGTTCCGTCCGCACCGCGCGCGAACTTGTACTGGTTCCCCTGGAACACCGCCGAGCCCTGCGAGGACTGTCCCGACGGCGCCGGGGCGACGTAGTCGGGGTACCACTCGGCCGGCCGCGGGTTCGCGGTGAACCAGCTGGTCTGCCGGTTCGCCCCGGCCCACGAGAACGCGAAGTGGACGTGGTTGGTGTGGCAGTCGCCGGGAGATCCGTCGCACCCGTGCGACTGCCAGGTCTTGTTGCTGCCGTAGAGGTTGATGATCTTCTTGTTCCAGATGATGTACGCCACGCCGAGCCGACGCGCCATCGCGTGCTGGTTCCCCGCGGAGTCGGTGGCGAGCATCCAGTCGAGCGCCTTCTGGACCTGGGCCGCCTGGGCCGGCACATGGGCGTTGTTCATCCAGTCGAAGGCCCTCCCCTCATTGTGCTCGAAGCCGGTGCACGCCAGGATGCCGCCGTTGGTGCCGCCGAGGCGGTCGATCAACACGTTCTTGAACTCGACCACCCCGGGCTTCTCGTAGTACGAGTGGGAGCAGTTCCCGGGCGCCGAGTAGGGCTGGTAGCCGTCAACCGCCGGTATGGCCCGGGCGGGCGCGGCGAGCGCCGCGGTGGCTCCCACCGCGAGGAGGAAGGTGGTGGCCCGTGTGAACCATTGCCTACGCAAGATCGACCTCTCAAGGGATCGTCAGATGCCGGGAGTTCGCCTGGGACAGTCATCCCGCGAGCCGGGTGAGCGTGTGCTCGGGGCGAGCCTGCTCCCCGGCGGGCCGCCCGCTCCACGATTTCGTCCCTGCTTAATCCACTGCACCCACGGCGCCCCAGCCGTTACCCTCCACCGTGTGATCGAGCTCCTCGTCGGCCCTGACGATCTGACCCGCATCCGTTTCGCCCGGTCACCGATGGAGGAGCTCCTGCACAGCGTGCCGGTCCTCACCGGGGCACGCCGGCTGCCCGTTCACGGCCAGTGGCCCACCTCGGCCGCGTCGCAGGTGGCCGACATCGATCTGAGCGTGCTGCTCGCCCTGCTGCGCGGCCCCCATGTGATCCCGGACTTCCTCGCCCTGCCGCCGGAGTCGGTGTCCGGCGACTTCCCGGAGGAGCTCGCCGCCCTCGCCGCCACGCCGGCCGGGCGGGTCCGCGCCTCGCTTGAGGAGATGGACCGCGCCCAGGGCCTGGCCCCGGAGCTGCGGCCGCTCTACGAGCACCCGGAACGGGGGCTCGCCGCTCTGGCCGACACGATCGCGGCGTACTGGACGGCCGCCATCGAGCCGCTCTGGCCGCGCCTGCGGGCCATCCACGACGCCGAGATCGCCCACCGCGCCCAGCAGCTGACCACCGGCGGGCTGACCAAGGTCTTCGCCGACCTGCACCCCCAGGTCACATACACCGCGGGCCGCCTGCGGATCGACAAGCCCCACCACACGGCGCAGCGGGCCTGCGACGGTGCCGGAATCATCCTGATGCCGTGCGTCTTCGCCTGGCCGAGGCTCCTGGTGCTCCACAACGAGCCCTACCGCCCCACCCTCACCTACCCGCCGCGCGGGATCGCCGGCCTGTGGTCGGCCACCGACCAGGACACCGAGGACCCGGTCGGCCCCTTGCTCGGACGCAGCCGGGCCGCTCTCCTCGCCCACCTCGAACTGCCGCTCTCCACAACCCAGTTGGCGGCCTATCTCGACCTCAGTGCCCCCGCGATCAGCCAGCACCTGGCCGTCCTGCGCCGCTGCCGGCTGGTCACCTCCCGGCGCTCCGGCCGCTGGATGCTGCACGAGCGGACCGCGCTGGCCACCGAACTCCTCTCCACCACGGGCTGATCCCGGGCCGCTCCCGTATCCGCCGCCTGTGCCTCCGTGCCTCCGTGCCTCCGTGCCCCCCGTGCCCCGTGCCCCCGTGCCCCCGTGGCAGCGGTGGCTGAAGGTTCAGAGGTTTCTCGTCACTCCACCGCGTGGCCGATGAGTTTGGGTCCTCCGGGCAGTCCAAGCTCATGACATCCGAGGAAAGGACACGCCATGTCGGAGCTTCTCGTCGACTTCATCACCTCACTCGACGGCTACGCGTCGGGGGAGGGGTGGCCCGGGTACTGGGGCCTGGAGGGCCCGCAGTATCTCGCCTGGCTCGGCGAGCAGCCCGAGGCCACCTACCTGATGGGAGCGGCCACCTACCGCCTGATGTCGGGCTTCGCCGCAGGCGAGGTCCCTGCCGGCCAAGACGGGTTCAGGCCCGAGGAGGAGGCGTCGGTCGACCAGCTCACGCAAGCGTCCAAGGTGGTGTTCTCCTCGACGTTGGAGGAGCCGCTGACCTGGGCCAACTCCAGGCTTGTCCGTGAGGACGCCGTCGAGGCGGTCCGCGCCATGAAGTCGGGTGGCTCCGGGCTCCTGACGACGATCGGCAGCCTCAGCCTGTGCCGGTCCCTGCTGCGAGCCGGACTCGTCGATCGCTTCAGGGTCGTGATGTTCCCGGTGATCACGGGGGCCACGGGCGAAGAGCGCATCTACGACGGCTATCCGGACGTCGCCCTGGAGATGATCGAGCACCGCACCTTCGACGGCCGTATCCAGCTGGTGGAGTACAAGCCCCGGGTGCTCGCGCACCCGCCGCTCGGCCTCCCCGGGTGACCTCCGCTTCGTCGGTCTGCTCCGTCCGTCTGCACGGACGGCCGCCAGGGGTGGTGCCGGCGGGGCGGCCACCTCCTCGGCGAGGACGAGCGCCCCGCAGCCGCCGGCCGCTTCGTGCTCGCACGCCGGCAGCGGCGAACGCGATGCCGCCGTACCCGCCCGTCTACGGCACCGGGGGACGCCCAGTCGTCACGGGAGGTCGTGCTCCCTCCCTTCCGCCCGCCCGTACCGTACGCACGGCCGCCCGGATGGGTCAGGAAGGCGGCCGCCCTTCGTTCGTCATCCGGGTGGCGGTGCCGTCCGAGGGAAGGCCGGTGAAGACGCGGTCCCACCGTGCCCCGAGTTCCCAAGGAGTACGCGCCGCCCCCGACGGGCTGACCTCCGCCGGACCGGAGTCCCGGTCAGGAGGTCTCGGCCAGGGCTGTGGCGAGGTTGTCCAGGACGCGGGGCCAGCCGTTGCCCATCCCGGCGAGTGCCTGGCGTCCCATGGGGAGTCGAGGTCGAAGCCCGCGTGGGTGCGGACGAGGCGGGTGCCGTCGCCTTCGGGGTGGTGTTGTGCGGGATCCCGGCCCGCGAGGTTCGGCGGAGCGTTGTGCGGGGCTCGGGCGTGCGTGCGCGAATTCGTCGGGTGCTCGTGTGAGGGAAATGTGGATTGGTCGTAGGGGAGGCGCATGTGGCCGAGATGTATGGGTGTGTGGACTCTCCGCATGCTGACCTCTGACTGACCGTGAGCTGACTCTCCGGTGATTGTGTACTGACGCTCGACTGATCGTGTGCTGATTCTGGACTGATCTTTTAGTGACGCGTTTCTGACTTCGCCCTGAGGCGTGTTTCTCGCGTCAATTCATTGCCTTGGATTTCCTTCCTCTGTATGGCCTTCGACCTGCTGAAATGAGAGACGTCGATCAGGCGGGGTCGAAAGCGTGTGCCAGGGGTCCTTGCGGTGTCGTGGAGGGGGTGGATAAAGTGCGGATCCGGACGATCGAGAGATATCAATTCCATGCCCCGGATGTCGATCATTTGCTGTTCGTCGATGTGCGGTATTCGAATTTTCGGGTCATGCCGAATTCGCTCGACCGACCGATGTGCATTCGGCTTTCGCTTTCATCCCCTTCCATCCCCTTCCATTTCCGGGAGACCCCCATGTCCGATGAAGCCCGCTCCCTCGCCTTCGACCTCGACGACCTCGCGCTCGACCTGGGCGACCTGACGGTCACCTCCATGCGGGACACCGCCGCGCTGCCCGAGGGTGGCGCGTCCTGGGGTTCCTGCTCCTGCCAGGGCTCCTCGTCCTGCGCGCAGCCGCAGCAGGACGCCCCCGCCTTCTAGGCCTCCGCAGGTCCGGGCGGGGCCCACACGCCCCGCCCGTCCCGCCCCCCGCCCGCCCCATGCGTCCCACCCGCCCGCCCGTCCGACGCGTCCCATCCGGTCCACGCGTCCCACCGGGCGCGGGCGTCCTTCGCACCCGTCATCCGAGGAGACACCCATGACCCGACCCGAACCCGCCACCACGGCCGCCACCTCGGCCTTCGACCTCGACGACCTGGCGCTCGACCTGGGCGACCTGACGGTCACCTCCATGCGGGACACCGCCGCGCTGCCCGAGGGTGGCGCGTCCTGGGGTTCCTGCTCCTGCCAGGGCTCCTCGTCCTGCGCACAGCCCACACCGAACGACCCGACGCTGTAGCACCGCCACCCCGCAAGCCGTACGACCCCACGGGTCCCTCCCGCCGCGCCGCCCGTGCGGGGGAGGGACCCGGACCACCAGCCACCCAGGACCGGGACGGACCGCCATGCCGCAGACCAGGCCGATGCCGCGACCGGCGGCGACCCCGCAGCCGCCCGGGACCGGTGACGACGGCTACCGCGTGCGCTCCGCGCCCTACGCGCTGGTCCGCGCCACCGTCCTCGCCCATCCGGCCCAGCAGCCGGACCCCGCACGGTTCCGTGCCCTGCTCGCGCGCCTCCACGGGATCGACACCGCGCTGGCCCGGGCCACCGGCCCGCTCTGCGACGAGCTGCACGACAGCAGGGACGGCCACCCGGCCGCCTTCCACCGCGAGGTCGTCCTCCCGCTGCGCCGCGCCCTGCACAACGGGCGCGAACCCAGAGCGGCGCTCCTCGCCCGGCTCGGGGACCTGCCGGCCCGCGCGCCCCGGCTCGCCGCGTGGGTCGACCTGCGCGCCCGCCGCGCGGCCCTCCTCCCGCTGATCGACGCCGCCGTCGAACCGGCCCTCGCCGCCGAACGGGCCGCCCTGTCGGCCCTGTGCCGCGAACCGGCCCTCGCCAAAGCGGTCGCCCTGACCAGCGCCGACCTGCTGCGCGGCGTACAGCGCGCGGGTTCGACCCCGTCCGACCGCAGGACCCGCAAAGAGGAGGCCACCGTCCTGCGCTACGCCCTGCGGGCCAGTACCAAGACGAGCCCGCTGTCCTGGTTCACCGCCGTCGGATGGGGCGTCCTGCCCCCGGAGCCGACCCGCGCCCGCGCCGTCTGGGGTACCCCGCCGCTCTTCCCGACGCCCCCGCGCGCGGTGGTCAAGGCCAACCGCACCCTCACGGCCGCCCTCACCCTCGCCCTCCTGGACGCCCCGCACCGGCGTGCCTCCCTCCCGCACCGCATCACCAGCACCGCCCGCGTCGAGGGCGAGCGGGCCGCGTACGTCCGGGAACGGACCGCCTTCGCCGGGGGGCGCTACCTCGTCCCCGAGGAGGACGAGGTCGAACTGCCCCTCGGCGGCCCCCTCTCCCTGATCACCCGGCATGCCCAAGACCCGCTGCCGCTCGATGAGTTGGCCGACCTGCTGGGTGGGGCCCGGGGGCCGGCGGCGAGCGCCGGCGCCGGGCCCCGGGCCGCCGTCGCCGGCTTCCTCGACCGGCTCGTCGACCACGGCCTCCTGGTGCCCGGGGATCCCGTCCCTCCCCAGGCCGCCGACCCCCTGCCCGCCCTCGCCCACTGGCTCCGCCCCCACCCCCCGCTGCCGTCCGCGACACCCGCGCCGCAGCCGGATCCGGCAGCGCCCACCGTGGACGGCCCTCCCGGCGCCGAGGACGCGGCCCGGGCCGAGCGCATCCTGAGGCTCGGGCGGGACACCGCCGCCTTCGCGGACGCGGACGCCGCCGAACGCCCCGCGCTGCTCGCCGGCCTCTCCCACCGCTGGGCCGAGGAACTGGCCGCCGCCGGGCGCCCCGTACCCACCGGGTCCGCACCGCTGTCCGTGCTCTCCGAGGACGTGATCGCCCCCGACCCGCTCCCGCTCGAAGGCTTCCTCGGACCCGCCGACCAGGAGGCGCTCGCCGAGGCCACCGCGCTGGCCGAACTCCACGACCTGGGCCACCTGGTGCGCCGCCTCGTCCGCGACCGCTTCGTCCGGCGCTACGGCCCCGGCGGGACCTGCCCGCGCCCGTGGGAGTTCGGCGCCGAGTTCGCCGAAGCCTGGGAGACCGCCGCGGCCCTCGACCTCCACGACCCGGCCGCCCGCGCCGGCCTGCCCGACGGGCTCCCGCAGTGGGCGGACCTGCGGACCCTGGTCGCGGAAGCGGCCCGCGGAGCCGCAGCCGGGTCGGGGACCGACGCCGACCACGACGAGATCGTCCTCCCGGCCGGCCTCGTACGGACCCTCGGCGACCGGCTGCCGGACTGGGCCACCCAACGGCCCCTCAGCTACGCCTACTTCCTCCAACGGGACCCCGAACGGGGCCTGCTCTGCGTGAACCACGTGTACGGCGGCTGGGGCCGCTTCACCAGCCGCTTCCTGGACTCCCTCGACCCGCGCGCCGCCGCCGCCGTGACCCGGCAGGTCCGCTCCGGCCTCGCCCCCGGGGCGCGGGCCGCCCAGATCCGCCCCGTCGGCGGGTTCAACGCCAACCTCCACCCGCTGCTCGTACCGGACGAGATCGGCCCCGACCACAGCCGGACCTCCCTGTCCGAAGGCGACCTCGACCTCGTCCACGACGAGGCCACCGACCAGATCCGCTTCCGGGTCCGCGCCGACGGCGAACTCCTCGACGTGCTCTACCCGGGCTTCCTCGCCCCCGTCCTCCTGCCCCGCCGCATCGGCGCCCACCTCGGCGACCACCCCCACGGCGCCGTCGACCTCCGGCCGCTCACACCCCGACGCCACATGGACGTACCGGGCGGCCGCGCCTTCCTCACCCCGAGGCTGCGCCACCGCCACCTCGTCCTGCGCCGCCGCCGCTGGACGCTGCCGCCCGACGTGGTCGGGGAACTGCGCGCCGACCTCCTCGCGGGCGGCCCCGTACCGGCGCGGGCGGCCGCCCGGTGGCGTGCCCTGCTGGACCTCCCCGAGCAGGTGTTCCTGCACCCCGTAGGGTCCGTGCCGGCCGGCCGACCGGCCGGGGACTTCCTCCAGGCAATCGGCCGGCCGAAACCGCACTTCGTGGACCTCGGGAACGCCCTCCACCTGCGCTGCCTCGCCAAATGGCTCTCCCGGCACGCCGACGGCGCCGTCCTGGAGGAGGCACTGCCCGCACCCGGCGGTCTCGACTCCCCGACCCACGCGGTCGAGCTGGTCCTGGAGGTCTACCGATCCGGCCGCGCCCGATGAGCGCCCGCCCCGCACCGCCCGCCCCGCACCACACCCCGCCCACCCCCGCGCCCTCGCGGCACGAAGAGATCGACGGAGAGGCAGCAGCCGTGACAGCACCGCACGCGCAGGACGCCGGCGCCGCCCCGGACGCGGGCGCCCTGGACGTGATCGCCTACTACCGGGACCCCGTCAAGGCACCCCTGCTGCGCGCCGTCATGCTTCCGCTCGCCGCCGACGCCGCGGCCGAGGGGCTGGCCGCCCACCTGGAACGGCACTGGTTGCACGGCCCGCACGTACGGCTGCGCCTCCAGGGGCCGTCCGGGCGGGTGCGCGGCTTCGCCGCGTCCGCCGCGTCCCGGATCCGGGACCGACTGCGCGAGCACCCCTCGCGCGAGGACCTCACCGACGCCCAACTCCTTTCGGCGGCGGTCGAGTCGGGACGCACCGAGCTCATCGCCCCGCCCTACGGGCCCCTCGTCCCGGACAACACCGTCCGCGTGGCCCCCGTGGACCGGGGGCCCCTGCGTGAACTCCTCGGGGACAGCGGCACCGTCCTGCGCGAGGACCTCCTGCGCGCCGGGCTGCCCGCCCTGCGGGCCGGCGCCGACTTTCTCGGGGAACACGGCGACACCGCCCCGGCCCGAC
Organism: Streptomyces sp. NPDC033845; assembly: GCF_055576225.1. NCBI lineage: Bacteria > Bacillati > Actinomycetota > Actinomycetes > Kitasatosporales > Streptomycetaceae > Streptomyces > Streptomyces sp. NPDC033845. The sequence goes on from NZ_JBVIRI010000006.1 coordinate 119,385, forward strand.
TGCACCTCGCGGTGACCGCCCTCGCCGCGCACGCGGCGGCCCACCCGGACGGCCTCGCGGGCGCCCACTACTCGTACGTGTCCCATCTGGAGGACTTCCTCGTCCACGAGGATCCCGACGGCAGGCTGCGAGCCGCCTTCGACCGCCAGTGGGACCGCGCCGGCGACGCGACGGCCGGCCTCGTCGCCCGCATCACCGAAGGCGCCGCCCAGGGCGGGGAGCGGGCCTGGACTGCCTACTGCGCCGAGGCCTGGCGGCTCACCCGGGAACGGTATGAGGCGGGCGCCGAGCTCCACGGCGCGCCCGCCGCCTACCGCGACCGTGCCGCCGCCACCGGAGACCCGGCGGCCGCCACCCGCTGGAACCCCGAACTGCGTACCCGCTACAGCGAGTTCCACCGACTGCTCAAAGACTCCGACCCACACGGAACCATGTGGAGCCGCCCCGACTACCTCATCCACCGGGCCACCACCAACGCCCTCTACCGGCTCCTCACGCTGTGCGACATCCGGCCACTGGAGCGGTACCTGGCCGCCCACCTGGTCATCCGCACCGTTCCCGGGCTGACCGGCTGCGACTGGCGCACGGAGGTCCGCGCGGCCGCCGACGCGGTACGTATCGGCACGGCGCGTACCGAGGCGCTGCGCGCCGTCGTGGGGGAGGGGGCGGCATGAGCGGTCCGAGGCTGCGCCCGGGGGTCACCGCGACCCCGCTGCGCGAAGGGCTGCACCTGCGCGGCCGGCACGGCACCCTCACCCTGGAGGGCAGCGCCGCCCTGCCCGCGCTGTGGCGGTCGCTGGAGGGGCCGCTGCGGGCGGGCCGGGTCGACGAACTGCTGGACGGTGCCGCGCCGACCTCGGCCCTGCGCGGTGCCGTCGACACGCTGATCGCCCAACTCGAAGCGCACGACCTGCTCCTGGCCGACGCGCCGGACGGGGCCGAGGTGGCGGACGAGGTCGAGCCGGCGGTGGCGGCGGCCGGAGCGGTGGTGGAGTGGGCTGAGGCGAGCGCCGGCCCCCGGGCCACCGGGGCGGGGGCCCGCGCCGTCGCCGTCACCCTCGCCGCGGGACGGGCCGAGGTGCTGGCGGCGGATCCGGACCACCCCCTCGCCCGTGCCGCGGGCCGGGCGCTGGAGCAGGGCGGCCTGAGCGTCACCCGTACCGCCGACCCGACCCTGCCGGCGCACCGGGTCCTGCTCCACGCCCGCGCCGGGGCCTCGCAACGGGCCCTCGCCTTGGGATTCCGGGGCCCGACCGGCTACGCGACCGCCCCGGGCACTCCCCGCCAAGTCCGGGCCGACGCCCAGGCCCTGGAATCCCGCCTGGACCACCCCGAAGGAGAAGCAGTCCCGTTGGAAGGGGAGTTCGGAGCCTCGGGCGTGTCCATGGTCCTGCTGGGCGGGGCTGCCGCGCACCGGTTGATGTGCGTGCTCGGTGGGCTGCCGGACCCGGCGTTGGAGGAGGTCGAGGGGGCCCTGCCGGCCGGGCTGCCCGTGGTGCTCCTCGCCGATGCCCGCCCGCCCCGCGCCCGGTACCACGCCTGGATCGGATCCGTGCGCCATGACCCCGACCGGAGGGCCGCCCTGGCGCCCGCCGACACCCTCGGCTCCGCCCTGCGCAGGGTGGCCGCCCTCGGGGACGAACGCTGCGGGGCCCTCCCGCTCCCGCTCCCCGGTGACCTGCGGCAGCTCCCCGTCCCGCTCGCCGGATGCGTCCTCGTGGACCCGGAGGGGCCGGACGTGTCGCTGACCGGTGGCGCGCCCCGACTGGACCTGGCCCGCCTGGAACTGTTCTGCCGGGCCGCCGAAATCCGGCTGGGGGACGCCCTGTTCACGGTGGGAGCCGATCCCGGGCACGCCCGGGGGCGCGCCCTGCGGCGGGCCGTCGCCCGCCGCACCGGCCGCGCCGCCGGGGAGTCGCCGGTACCCGCCGAGCGGTGGTCGAGGCATCCGCAGGCCCGCCACTGGTGGACGACGCTGACCGTACGGCTCGACGTGTCCGCCCGCCTGGACGTCATCCGGGTCGCCCCGGGGGAGGAGGTGTACCGGGCCGTCGTGCGCTCGGCGGGACCCGGTGGCCGGCTGCTCGGCGAGGCCGTCGAGGCGACCCCGGCCGATGCCGCCGCCTTCGCCTGCCTCGCCGCCGTCGCGGCCGTCTCCGCCCCCTCGGACCACCCCGCCCGCCCCTCGGGCGGGGCCGTCGCACCGCTGGCCGCGGCCGGTGCCCGGACGGCCCCCTGGGAGGGCCTCGGCGGGACGGGGCGCTGGTCGGCCGACCTCGCGGACCGCGAGCAGCGCCTCCAAGGCGCCCTGCTCCGACTCACCGGGGAGTCGCTCCACCCCGCAGCGCCGAGCGATCTCACCGACCAGCTCACCGCGTTCGGGTTCACCGTCCTGCACACCCCGGAGGCAACGAGATGACCACCGCCCCCGCGCGGCCGACCCCGCCCGTTCCCCCGGACGGCCTCGCCCCCGAACTGGCCGCCACGCTGGTCACCCCGGGGTCGACGCCCGTCCCGGTGGTCGACGCGGCCGGTGCGACCACCCTCACCTCCGGTCCGGCCGTGGTCCTGCTGACCCGGTGGACTCCGGGCCTCGCCGAGGAGCTGAGCCGGCACGCCCAGAACCACCCCGTGGCCCTGGTCCCCGTACGCCTCGACGGGCCCCTCGCGATCATCGGCCCCGTCCTGCGCCCCGGGGCGGCCGCCTGCCTGGGGTGCGCCGAACACCAACGCCTGGCCACGGCGGGCGGCCGGGTGCCCTGGCGCGACAAGGGGCTGGCCCTGGGCGGCGTACCCTCCCCGGCGCTGCTCGCCTCCCTCGGCGCCCTCGCCCTCGACCTCCTCGCCCCCGACGAGGACGCCCCCGACGAGGCCGTACCGGACGAGGACGCACCCGTCGGCGCGACCGCCACGGCCACCGTCCACCTCGTACACCAGGGCCGCGGCACCTGGTCCACCCACCGCGTCCGCTCCGTCGGCGGCTGCGCGGTGTGCTCGCCGCTGCCGGCGGACTCGGCGTCCGCACCCTCCCCCCTGCCCTCGCAGTCGCGCCCGCTGCCCGACCCGTACCGACTGCGCCAGCCCAACCCACGGACCACGGCAGCCCAGTTGAGAGAGGTCCTGCACGACGAGCGCTTCGGTCCGGTGCGCCGGCTCATGCGCTCCGACGAGTCCGCGTTCTGCCTCACCACCGCGCACGTCACGGACGGCCGCCCCCTCGACGACGGGGGATACGGCCGTGCCCACGACTTCCCCGACAGCGAACGGATCGCCCTCTTCGAAGCCGTCGAACGGTACGCGGGCATGCGTCCCACCGGGCGCCGCACCGACCTGAGCGCCTCCTACGCCGAACTCGGACCCGACCGGGCCCTGGACCCCGTCCGGCTCGGCCTCCCCGACCTCGCCCACCGCACCGAAGCCCACGCCCCCGCTGCCGAACGCCCCGTCCGCCCGGCACCCACGACCGTTCCGTACACCCCCGATCTGCGCATGGACTGGGTCCGGGCCTGGTCGCTCACCCGGCGACGGGAGATCGCCGTCCCCGAACACGCCGCCTACTGGGACGTGCCGGGACCCGGCCGGCCGCGCGTGGTCTACGAGTCCTCCAACGGGTGCGGACTCGGCAACAGCCCCGAAGAGGCGGCCCTCTACGGCCTCTTCGAGATCGCGGAACGCGACGCCTTCCTGATGGCCTGGTACGCGGCCACCCCCCTGCGGCGGCTGGAGATTCCGCCCGACGACCCCGACACCGCCCTCCTCGCCGACCGAGCGAGCCTCGCCGGCTACCGTCTCGAACTCCACGACGCCACCAACGACTTCGGCATCCCGGCCGTCATCGCCGGCTGCCGGTACGAGGGCGAGCACGCCGACGCGCCCCGCATGTTCCTGGCGGCCGGAGCCCACCACGATCCGCGCGCGGCGATCCGCTCCGCCGTCGCCGAGGTCGTCACCAACGTCCTGGACGCACCGCACCGTTCGCTCGCCGAGGGCCGTCCGCGCGACCCGCTCCGCCTGCGCCCCATGCTGGAGCGGCCCGACCTGGTCGAGACCCTCGACGACCACGTCGGACTCAACACCCTCCCCGAAGCCGCCCCGCGCCTGGCCTTCCTCCTCGCCGACACCCCGCCCGTCCCGCTCGTGCGGGCGTTCCCCGGCGCGCCCACCCCCGTGGACGACCTCTCCGAGCTCCTCGCCCACACGGTGGAACGCCTGGCCGGAGCAGGCCTGGAGGTGATCACCGTGGATCAGAGCGAGCCTGGCCTGCGGGCCCGACTGGGCCTGCACTGCGTCAAGGTCATCGTGCCGGGCTCCCTCCCGATGACCTTCGGGCACGTCAACCGCCGCACGGTCGGGCTGCCCCGACTGTGGGAGGTGCCCCACCGGCTCGGGCGCACGGACCGCCCCCTGCGCCACGCGGACCTGCCGCTCCACCCGCACCCCTTCCCCTGACGCCCGAGGACCCCCCATGAGCACCCGACCGCCCGCCACCACCGCCACCCTCCCCGTGACCGCACCGCAGGCAGACACCTGGCAGGGCTTCCACGTCTTCCTGCACTCCGGCGCCGAGGACGCCGACGCGTTCCTGACCGGCTTCGCGGCCCCCCTCCTCGACGGCCTGGTCGCCGCCGGCGAGGCCTCCGCCTGGTTCTTCATCCGCTACGCCGAAGAAGGCCCCCACCTGCGCCTGCGCGTGCGCGGCCTCGCCGCGGAAGCCGCCGCCCGCCTGCCCGCGCGGCTCGCCCGGGCGGCGGCCGAGGTCCCCGCCGTCCCCGGGCCGTGGCCCTCGCGACACGCCGAGGTCCGCACGGTGCCCTACGTGCCCGAGACCGACCGCTACGGAGGCCCCCGCGCCCTCCCCCTCGCCGAAGAGGTCTTCGCCCACTCCACCCAGGCCGCCCTCGGAGCCCTGCGCGAGCCGGCCCTCCACGCCGGCGGGCCCACGGGAGTCGCCGCCGCCCGGCTGCTGCTCGGCGTCGACCTCGTCCATGCCACCACGTACGCACTCGGACTGGACCGGCTCACGGCCGCCCGCCGGCTGCGCTCCCACGCGTCCGGCTGGCGCTGGGTCACCGAGATGGAACTCCTGCCCGGTGCCTCGGTCCACAGCCGGGTCAACTCCGTCTACGCCGCACGCCGCACAGGCCTCGCCGACCGCGCCCGGACCGCACGACAACGGCTCACGGACGGCAACGCGCAGCCCTGGCTAGCTCGTTGGGTGGACCGGGTACGCGCGAGCGAAGACCGGCTGCGGGCACCCGACGGGGCCGGCCTCTCCGCGGCGGAATCGGCCCGGGTGTGGGGCTCCCAGCTCCACATGCTGCTCAACCGGCTCGGCGTCACCCCCGACGAGGAGCGGGCCGTGTGCCGACTGGCCGCCCGGACCCTGCTGGAGACGGACGAGGCGCCCCACTTCTTCCCGGAGGGCCACACCGCGGCCGACATCCAGTACCTGGAGCGGAGCAAGTTCCAGATCGGCCGCGGCGAGGACACCGCCCTGCGCCTCCTGCCGGCCGATGCGATGTCCCCCGCCGTGACCGCGACGGCGCCCGGCCCAGACCGCTCACCTTCCGAACTCCCCCTCCCCGCAAGCCCATTGCCTGCCGTATCGCTGGGCGAGGTCCTCGCCGGACGCTCCTCCCTGCGTGGCCCGCTGACCGGCCCCCTGGACGCCGCGACCCTCGGCTCCCTCCTGTGGAGCTCCCTCTCCCCGACCGGCAACCACCGGCCCTACCCGAGCGCCGGCGCCCTGCACACCGCACGGGTGCGCCTGCTGGTCCTCGACGTCGACGGAGTCCCCGCCGGCACATACGCCTGCGAGCCCGAACGCCGGACCCTCCGCCCCGTCGGACCGCCCCCGCCCCTCGCGGCCGTCCAGGCGCTCTCCACCTACCTGTCCCGGCCCGCCGAAGACCCCGTCGCCATCGGCATCGACGCGGCCCCGGTCGTACTCGCCCTCTACGCCGACCTCGGGCTGCTGCGCCGCCGCTACGGCCTGCGCGCCCTGCGCCTGGCCCTCCTGGAGACCGGCCACATGGCCCAGACCCTCCTCCTGACCGCCTCGGCGCTCGGCCTCGGCGGAACCCCGCTGGGCGGCTTCCACGACGACCTGGCCCACGAACTGCTCGGCCTGGACGACCTCTCCCAACCGCTCCAGTACCTCATCCCGCTGGGCCGCCGCCCGTCGGCTCACACCCGCTGAACGATGGCCTCGTCGAATGACGACGGACCATGGGAGCCGCGGACCCCGACCAGCCGGGCCGGGGCGAGCTGGCAGGACCGGACGGCCCGGCCACGCGCCCTCCCCGCCCGTGGCCGGTCCCCCTCGTCGTCGCGATCGCGTCGGCCGCTCAACGCGGAACATCCCCACCTGCCCCCTACCGTGCGGGCACGACCGGCAGCAGGAGGTGCGCGGGACGGTCGGGTCCCCAGTGAAGGGTGCAGCGCCCCCGGGTCCGGGTCCGGTAGGAGGCCGGGAACTGTCCGGTCAGCGGATTGCGCGGCGACAGCCAGCGGCCGGCGACCACCAGGCGGAGCTGCTCTCCCGGGCGGAACAGGGTCGAGGAGGCGCCGAGCGCGATGTCGACCGCGACGACCTGCCCCGCCCGGACCGGTTCGCGGACGAGACAGGCGGGCACCGGCTCGAACGGACGTGACCGCTCGGGGTCCAGCGCCCGCAGCGCGAGGTTCTGCCATCCGGTGGCGACACGGTCGCGGCCGAATCCGTACGAGCCTTCGAACGGGACGAACCTCCCCCCGCTCCACTTCTCGACGCCCACGACCAGATCCATGTCCTCGGCGCCCTGCGGCTCGACGTACAGCCGCAGCGCCATGGGACCGGTGAGCTCGGTGGCCTCCGGAACCGTCCAACCGGACCGGGCTCCGCCCCGGCGGAGGTCGAAGGACAGCTCCCCGCGCGTGTCCGGCGGATCGGCGGGGAGGACCGAGGCCGTCAGGTACCGCGGGGTCCACCGGGTGCGCTCCAGCGGCCAGGCCGCCTCCTCCCGCACCTCCACCACATGATCGGCGCGGTCCCGGACCTCCAGCCGGACCCGGGGGAGCGGGGGCACGTCCCGGCCCTTCAGATGGCGCTCGAAGAAGAGCAGCTGGGACCTGCGGGCCTCCTGGTCGTAGAAGACGGCCCACTTGCCGCCGCGATGGGTGTACAGGTGGCGCTCCGGAGAGGAGATCCGCTCGAACCCGGCGAACGACCCGCGGCTGTGGAGGTTGTTGTCGGAGAAGCTGGCACAGACCAGCGCGGGCACCTCGATCGCGGACAGGTCCGGGTCGAGGGACCGGTACCAGTCGTCGATCACCGGCCTGCGGGCACTCTCCCGACGCAGCGAATAGGCCTGCCGGACCTTCTTCAGGCCGAGGTCCCAGAGCCTGAGGAACCCGTCCTCCTCCACGCCGCCGGGCCGTACCAGCCCCCGGTAGGCGCTGGTGAAGCCCTCCCACGGCGCGATCGCCCTCAGCGACGGCGGCCGGGTGGAAGCCGCCCGCCACTGTGTCAGCGCCAGATACGACACCCCGAGCATCCCGACGGCACCACTGCTCCAGGACTGCGCCCCGGCCCATTCGACCAGGTCGTGGACGTCCTCGCCCTCCTGGGCCGACAGCAGCGCCCCGACGCCCTCGGACATGCCCGCGCCTCGCACGTCGCAGTTCACCACCGCGTAGCCGTTGCCGACCCACCACACCGGGTCGGGCCCCTCCCAGGTGGTGAGGGAGGAGAAGACCAGGGGCCCGGTCTGGCGCATGGCCCGGTAGCGGAACGACAGCTTGGGACGGCCCGAGGCCGTGAACCGGGGCAGGTCGTCCTTACCGTACGGATGCGCGAAGAGGATCACCGGCACGGGGGTGTCGGAGAGCGGCCGGTACATGTTGACCCGCACCGTGCCGTCCCGGGTGACGACCGGAAGGTCGTTCTCCACGCGCATCCCGCCCGGCTCCGCGCGGTATCCCAAGGAGTGCGGGCCCCGGCAACTCGTGGCCCGAGGACGCGGAGCCCCAGGTCACGGGACCGAACGCTGCCGCGGCCCTCGCCGCGTCCCGCTACCTCCCGAAAGCTAGGATCAGGGGCCCTCCCCGGTGCCGGCAGGGCGCAGGCCACGCAAGGCTGACGGTCCACGACGACGTGCCGCAGCGCACGCCCCTCCGGGGCGGGCGAACCCTTCCGTGGCGCAGCTCCGCACGGAAGGACCCGAAACCGCCATGTTCATCCAGCCCTGGGACGCCGCCCTGGACGAGACCGAATGGCAGACGTGGATAGCGTCCGGCCACGACTTCGGCCTCCTCGCCGTCAACGGACCGCCCGGGCAGCCGCCCTTCACGGTCCCCACCCACTTCACCTGCTCCGCCGGCACCCTGCTGATCCACCTCGCCCGCCCCAACCCGGTCTGGAAGGCGATCGACGCCGACCCGCAGGTCACCCTCACGGTGATCGGTGACTACGCCTTCGTCCCCGGGCCCTGGCGCGCCAAGCCCGAGGGCCCGCCCACCGACGGCGTTCCGACCAGCTACTACGCGGCCGTCCAGTTCACCGGCCGGGCCGTGGTCGTCGACGAGCCCGAGGACAAGGCCGAGCTGCTGCGCCGGCAGATGGCCCACTTCCAGCCCGACGGCGACCACGCCCCCATCGCCCCCGACCTGCCCCCCTACGGGCGCATGCTGTCCGGCATCCGCGGACTCCGCGTCGAGGTCACCGACGTACGGGCCAAGTTCAAGTACGACGATCACAAGCCCGTCGAACAGCGCGCCGACATCGCCCGCCGGCTCACCGAGCGCGGCACCGCGCGGGACGCGCCCACCGCCGACCAGCAGCGCCGCCGCCTGGACCGCATGGGGCCCTGGCGGACCTGACCCCGCCGCCCCCCGCCGACCGTTCGCGCGGCTCCGGGGCGGAAGTACGCGTGCGTTCGGGGGAATCGGTGCCGTCCGGCCGGGCGGAGCAGCCGAACGGGTGCGGGCGGGCCGACACTCGTGACGACCGGCCGTCGGCCGGCCGCACCGGTACCGGGAGGACAGCGCATGTTCAGCGACACCAGGGCGTTCAGCGGCTTCGCCGTGGACGACATCCAGCGGGCGAAGGAGTTCTACGGCGAGATCCTCGGCCTGCGGGTGACCGAGGAGAACGGCCTGCTCACCCTGCACATCGCGGGTGGCACCGAGATCATCGTGTACCCGAAGGACGATCACGTCCCGGCCGCGTTCACCGTGCTCAACTTCCCCGTCGAGGACATCGACGCGGCCGTGGACGGTCTGGCGGGCCGCGGGATCCGCTTCGAGAGGTATCCCGGCTTCGAGCACGACGCGAAGGGGGTGGTGCGCGAAGGCGGCCCGCTGATCGCCTGGTTCACCGACCCCGCGGGCAACGTCCTCTCCGTCCTCCAGCCCTCGTAACGGTCCCGGCCGCTCCGCGCCCGTGAAACCCTGTCTCCTCCGCCACCGCACCGGCGTCGACCTCGCCCACCTGCTGGAAAGCCTCACCTGCGGCGGGACGCCAGCACGCCCGGAGCCGGACGCCTCCCGGAACGGCAAGGCCGAGATCGCGGGCCAGGCGGGGCCTCGGGTGCAGAGGAGGGCCCTGCGGTCGGGCGAGCGGACCGGATCCGCTCCGTGGTGGGTCACCCGCCGAGGGATCCGTTCGGAGGACACGACGGGGGACCGGGTGCTCCTACGGTCGGGAGGCCGAGTCAGCCCGGGAGTCCACCGCACGGGGACGGCCCCCGGCCCGATATCCGAGGAGACGCACATGACCCGCACCACTGCCAGCCCCGCCGCCACCCGCACCGTCCGGGCGGAGGCCCTCACGCTGGAGTTCCGGCCCGCCGCGGGCCGTTCGGCCGGCGGCGACAAGCGCGCCTGCGTATGCGGCTGGAACTGCTTCACCAGGAACACCGGCACCGCCACCGGCACCGACGCCCCGCCCCGCGCCGCCTGACCCGCCCGTGCGCCGAGACCCCCGAGCCCACCGACGCGCCTGCACCCGCCGGCCGGCCCCGCGCCGGGGCCGGTCCGCCGGTCCGCTCAGGGGCGGACTCCCACCGCTCCGGTCCCGGCGCGTCGGCCGGGGGCCGGGGCCGGGCGCCCCCGGCCCCCGTCACCGCAAGCCCTCGTAGGCCGCCATGACGATTTCCATGCCCCGTCCGTCCTCCTCCCGGTCCCGGTCGGCCATCCGGTTCATCACGAAGGCCACCGTCATCCGCGCGCCGGGATCGCCCACCACCAGCGAGCCGCCCCAGCCGCCCCAGCCGAAGGCGTCGCCGAACCGTCCGAACCCGGCCGTCCACGCCATCGGCGCCCGCAGGACGCGGTCCTCGCCCCGGAACACCTCCCGCCAAGCCGGAGTACAGCCCTCGGGGGACAGCAGCCGCACACCCCCCACCGCCCCCCGGTTCACCAGCACCGACTGGACGAGGGCCACCGAGCGGGCGTTGCCGATGCCGTTGACCGCGGGGAGCAGCGCACGGCGCCAGGCCGCGGAGTTCACGTCCGCGACCCGGACCACCGGCCCGGTGTGCTCCGCACGCGCACCGTCGGGACCGGCCGGCGGACTCGCCGCGTACGCGTCGGTCAGCGACGGCGGCGGAAGCAGCGCGGCCACCCGATGGTCGTGCTCCGGCGCCAGTCCGATGTGGAAGTCCGCGCCCAGCGGCCCCGCGACCTCCTCGGCGAAGAACGCGCCGAGGCCGCGCCCGGTGATCCGGCGGACGATCTCACCGACGAGGAACCCGAAGGTCAGCGCGTGGTATCCGGCGGCCGTCCCCGGCTCCCAATCCGGTGCCCGGGCCGCCAGCCCGGCGGTCACGGCCTCCCAGTCGTAGAGGTCCTCGACCGATTTCGGGCCGACCAGGTCCGGCAGGCCCGCGGTGTGCGACAGCACGTGCCGTACCAGCACGCCCTCCTTGCCGGCGGCGGCGAACTCCGGCCAGTAGGCGGCGACCGGTGCGGCCAGGTCCAGCAGCCCGCGGTCCGCCAGGACCAGCGCGCACAGGGCCGTCATGTTCTTCGTCGTGGAGTTGACCGCGGCGAGGGTGTCGCGCCCCCAGCGGACCGATCGGTCCGCGTCGGCGTACCCGCCCCAGAGGTCCACCACCGGCTCGCCGGCGAGGAAGACCGCCGCCGACGCACCCCCGCCGGCACCGGGGGAGCCGTCGTCTCCGGTCCGTCCGTTCGATCCGTCGAGCAAGGCCGCGAGCGCCTCGCGCACCGCGGCGAAACGCGGTGCGCAGTATCCCTGGATATCCGTCATGGGCCCAGCCTCGGACGCCGTCGCCGCCCGCTGCCCGACAATTCCCAGTGCGGTTCTGTCGGGCGGGGCACGGTTCCCGCCGTGCTGCCATGGGGCGGAAAGGAGGACGGATTCGTGCTGGAGCGGCTCAACCAGGCCCTGGACCACCTGGAGTCCTGCCTGGACGGGGAGTACGGCGCGGAGGGCGCCGGGGAGCACACCGCGCCGGGGGAGATCGACATGGCCGAGGTGGCACGGATCGCCGCCGTCTCCGAACACCATTTCCGGCGCCTGTTCTCGGCCCTCTCGGGCATGCCCCTGCCGCTCTACGTGCGGCGCCGCCGGATGACCCTGGCCGGGGCCGAGGTCCTCGCGGGGGAGCGGACCCTTCTCGACATCGCGGTCCACCACGGCTACGGCTCCGGCGAGGCCTTCGCCCGCGCCTTCCGCTCGGTGCACGGAGTGGGCCCGGGGGAGGCCCGGCGCAGGGGCGCGGTCCTCACCGCGCAACCCCGTGTGTCCTTCCGCCTCGTCGTCGAGGGGGCCACGGTCATGAGGTACCGGATCGTGGACCGGGACGCCTTCCGGATCCTCGGCAGGAAGGCCACGGTCCCGCTGGTCCACGAGGGGCCCAACGGTCCGGCCTCCGCCCACCTGGCCGGCCTGGACCGGCGGACGGTCGACCGGCTGAAGGAGTGGGCCCGGCACTCACGGCAGGAGCCGGAAGGGGTCGTTTCGGCGGCCGTCCACCTGACCGACAGCCGCGAGGAGGGGGCCGAGGTGGACTTCTGGATCGGCGTACTGACCGGCCCCGGAGCGCCGGCCGATGCGCCGGCCGGCCCGGGCGTCCAGCACCCACGGGAGGTCCGCCACGGACTCGACGGACTCGACGGACTCGACGGACTCGATGTGCTCGACGTGCCGGCCGGCACATGGGCCGTCTTCGACGACCACGGGCCCTACCCGAGTTCCCTCCAGACCCTCTGGCGGGACGTGTTCACCCAGTGGTTCCCCTCGAACCCCTACACGAGCCGGCCCGGTCCGGAACTCCTGCGGACCAGCCCGGTGGAGATCGGCGCCGACACCGGCTCCCAGCTCTGGATCCCGGTCGAACGGGCCGGCCCCCGCCGCCGCTTCCCGTAGCCCGGAGGCGCCGTCAGTCTCGCGAGGGCCGGGGCGCGCCCCGCAGGGACGTCAGCCGGTGTGACCGTCCGGCGCGCTGTCGGGGATCCAGGAGCCGTGGATTCCGGCGGTGACGCGGCGGGGGAGGTGGACGGCGGCGATCCGGTCGAGGTCGGAAGCGCCGAGGACGAGGAGCTGGGAGGCGTCCTGTTTGAGGTCGGAGACCACCGTCAGGAGGTAGCCGTCGTCCTCGCTGGTGGCACCCGCCGCCGGCACGAAGACCGCCCCGCTCGGCAGCCGGGCGTCACCGATCCGGTGGACGCGCCGGGCTCCGGTCCTGCGGTCGTACTTGACGACGCCGTAGCCGCCGCAGCCGTGCTCGTCGGGGAAGTCGTGGGGGCCGACGGTGTCGAGTTCGGGAGTGAGCTCGAAGGGGAGGTTGGCCTCGCAGAGGGCGAGGAGGCGCCCGGCGTGTTCGATGACATGGGTGCCGGCGGTGCTGGCGGTGAGGTCGGGGCCGCGGTCGGTCATGTAGGGGGCGCCGTCGAGGGCGGGGGTGTGCAGCATGCCGCTGCCCTTGAACCAGTGGGTGCGTTCCAGGTCGAGGTCGGGCCGGCCGTGGGCGAAGCGGGAAAGGCGGCGGGCTTGTGCCGGGGAGGCAGTGGGGGTGGGGCGGTTCGTCCATCCTGTCGTCCGTTCGGGTGAGGTCGGTGCTGTGGACCGCTTGGTGCAATGGGGGTCCGCGTTTCGTCCGTCCACTCTGGGAGGCCGCCATGTCCGCCACCGCTGTATCCGGTTCCGTCCACCCGGGGAGTTCGCGGGAGCTGCGTCTCCTGCCGGCCGCTGTGACCTCCCGCGGCACGGTGAGTGCCCCCGTCTGCAACCTGTGCTTCGGAAAGTTCAGCCCCTCCTCTCCCACCCGCAGGTCCTGATCCCGGGCGGTCGAGGGCGTACCGGGGCCAGTCCTCGGCCGCGGTGCCCGCCGGCACGTGGCCACGATGACCGCGACCAGGGCGCCACCGGCACCCGGCAGTTCCGCACGCCGGACATCGACCGCGACCGCACCGGCTGACCGTCACCCCGATGGCGGCCGCGGCCGGAACCGGCCCGCTGCTCCCGGCCTTCCTCCACACCCCCGGCAGGCTGTGAGGCCGCCGTCATCCCGGGAGACGCCGCCGCCCTCCCGGGCGATGCCGCGGCGGGCCGTCCCACCGCGGGCCTGCTGCGCGGAGCTCCGGTGGTACGCGCCCTGCAGGCACTCTTCGAGGCGTACTGGAAGGACGCCGAACCGTTCGCGGCCGCACCGGACCGAACCGCCCCCGGAGGGCCCCACCCCCCGGGAACGCGAACTCCTGCGGATGCTGGCGGACGGCCGCAAGGACGAGACCGCGGCGCGGGCCCTCGGCCTCTCCGTGCGGACGGAGCGCAGGATGGTGGCCGAACTGACCTCCCGAGTCGGTGCGTCGAGCCGTTTCGAACTGGGAGTGAAGGCGGCCCGGCTCGGCTGGGTCTGAGAGACCGCGAGTGCTGCGGTGCCGGTTCGGGGTTCGGTTTTCCGAACCCCGGGAACGGGGGTGGGCACGATCGATCCCCCGGCTCCGTCCGCCCAGGATGAGGGCATGGCTGAAACGATGACGGAGTTCGGGGCGGGACCCGCCGCCCGTGCGCAGGACCTGCACCGTGACCACGGGCGCGGAGCCGGCGTGGTGCGGGCGTTGCGCGGGGTGTCGGTGGACCTGCGGGCGGGGACGTTCACGGCGGTGATGGGGCCCTCGGGTTCCGGCAAGACCACTCTGCTGCACTGTCTCGCGGGGATGGACCGGCCCACCCGGGGGTCGGTGTGGTGGGGCGGCACGGAGGTGTCCCGGCTTCCCGAGCGGCGGCTGGCCGGACTGCGGCGGAGCCGGGTGGGGTTCGTGTTCCAGGCCTTCAATCTGATGCCCGCGATGACGGTCGCGCAGAACGTCGAGCTGCCCGGCCGGCTCGCCGGCGAACGGCCCGATCGGGGACGGGTCCTGGAGGCACTCGACCGGGTCGGGCTCGCGGGGCGGGCGGGGCACCGGCCCGGGCAGTTGTCGGGCGGGCAGCAGCAGCGGGTGGCCATCGCGCGGGCGCTGGTCTCCCGGCCGCGGGTGCTGTTCGCCGACGAGCCGACCGGCGCGCTGGACCGGGCCACCGGGCACGAGATCCTGGCCCTGCTGCGCGAGGGCGTGGACCGGGACGGCGGGACCTGTGTGATGGTGACGCACGATCCGGTCGCCGCCGGCTATGCGGACCGGGTGCTGATGCTCGCCGACGGCGTGCTCGTGGAGGAGCTGGAACGGCCGGACCCGGCGCGCATCGGCGAGCACCTGAGCCGGCTGGGCGGGTGAGACCGGTGATCTCGATCGCCTTCGGGCAGATGCGCCGGCGGCCGGCCGCCTTCGCCGGCCTGGCGGCCGCGCTGTTCCTGGCCGTCGCCACCCTCACCCTGTTCGGCGGCCTGTTCGCGGCCGAGGCGACCGCCTCCGGAACGGTCCGGGAGGAGACGGCGGGGCCGGGGGTGATGGTGATCGCCGGGGCCTTCGGTGAGATCTCGGTCCTGGTGGCCTTCTTCGTGGCGGTGAACGCCCTGGGCTTCGCGGTTCGGCGGCAGTCCCGTGAACTGGCCCTGCTGCGGACCGTGGCGGCGACCCCGCGCCAGGCGCGCCGGCTGGTCCGCGGCCAGGTGGTGGTGACCACCCTGCTGGTGGCCCTGCCGGGCTGGGCCACCGGCTCGGTGGGGGCCGGGCTCGCCCTGAGCGCCTTGCAGCGGCAGGGAATGGCGGCGCCGGGACTGCGGGTGCCGGGGACGCCGGTGCCGGTGCTGGTCGCGGTGGCGGCCGTACTCGCCGTGGGTCTGACGGCCTCGGCCCTCGCGGCACGCCGCGTCTCCCGGATGCCGCCCGCGGCGGCGCTGACCGCCACCTCGACCGAGCACGCACGCACCGGCGTCGCACGTCTGCTGGCCGGGGCGGTCGCGCTGACCGGGGGTGTCCTGCTGCTGCGGCTGGCCGCGACGCGGCCGCCGGAACAGATGGACAAGGCGGGGCAGGCCGCGCTGCTGGCCGCCCTGGTGCTGCTCGTCGCGGTGGGCCTCGCCGGGCCGCTCGCGGCGCGCGTCCTGGCAGCCGTACTGGGCCGGCCGGTACGACTGCTCGCGCCCGGTGCCGGCTGGCTCGCCGACGCCAACCTGCGCGGCTACGCCCGTCGGCTGTCCTCCGCGGTGGTACCCGTGGCGCTGCTCGTGGGACTCTCTGGGACCATGATCGTCATGACGAGCACCGCCGCGCACGCCGCGGGAGACACGGGCACCGGGATCGCCTCGGCCACCGACGTCTGGCTGCGCCAGGCGGAACTGGCGCTGCTGACCTGCTTCGCGGCCGTCTCCACCGTCAACACGCTGGTCGCCGTGACCGCCGAGCGGCGCCGGGAGTTCGCACTGCTGCGGCTCGTGGGCGCCACGCGGGCGCAGCTGCTGCGCATGCTTGGCGTGGAGGCGGGGCTGACCGCGGCGGTGGGGGTGCTGCTCGGCGCGGTGGTGGCGGGCGCGGCGTCGGCGGCGTTCAGTACGGCGGTGACCGGCTCGGCGCTGCCACAGGTCCCGGGCGGCGACTGCGGGTGGATCCTCGCCGGCGCGGTCCTGCTGACCGCTCCGAGCATTCTGGTCACGGGTGTGTGGGCGGTCCGCGGCCCGGCGGCGGAACTGGTGGGCGGCGGCCGTGGCTGAGCGGGCCGGTGTCCCGGTGCCGTCACCGGGCACGGAGGCGGCGCCGGAGGTCCGGGACCGGCGGCCTGGCACAGAACGGCGCGGGTACTTCTCCCTCCGGGCCGGCGAGTGGGCCTACGCCGCCGTCGGGCTGCCGCCGGCACTGCTCGGCGGGGTGTACGCGATCGCCGTCGTGTACGCGGGCGTACTGCTCTCCCTGACCGTGCTCGGTCTCCCGTTCCTGGTGGTGGCGCTGCTGGGCGTGCGCCGCTGGGGCGCCCTGCACCGGTGGCTCCTCGGCCGCCTCCTCGGCGAGTACGTCGAGGCGCCGGCCGCCATGGACCGCGGGGCGGGAGTGCTCGCCCGCGGTCGTGCGGTGCTGGCCGATCCGGTCGCCTGGCGGACCCTGCTGTACCTGGTGGCACGGTTGCCGCTCGGTCTGCTCGGCTTCGTCTGCGCCGTGCTGCTGCCCCTCGGGTGTGGCTGGCTGATCGGGTTCCCGCTCTGGGGACGTCTGCTGGAAACGGGACCCCGGCCCGCCAGCTGGCTGGACACCGGCTGCGTGCTGCTGGGCGCGATCCTCCTGTGCGCGGTACCGGCCGCCCTCCGTGGGGTGACCGGGGCGGACCGGCGGCTCGCCCGACAGCTGCTCGGCCCCGCCCGTACGCAACGGCGTGTCCGGGAACTGGAGGCCGCCCGGGCCGTCCTGCTCATGGAGAACACCGACCGGCTCCGCCGCCTGGAACGCGACCTCCACGACGGCACGCAGGCCCGGCTCGTCGCCCTGGCCATCACCCTGTCGCTGGCCGAGGACGCGCTCGCGCCCTCCGCCCCCGATCCCGAGCGGCTCCGGACCTTGGTGGGCCGGGCCCGCGGCCAGACCGACGACACGATCGCCGAGCTGCGCAGACTGACCCGGGGCCTCCACCCGGTGGTGCTGGACGAAGGCCTCGAACAGGCCCTGCCGGGACTGACCGCCGTCTCGCCGGTCCCCGTCGCCCTCCGGCTGGAACTGCGGGAGCGTCCCCATCCCGTGGTCGAACGGGCCCTCTACTTCTGCGCCGCCGAGCTGCTCGCCAACATGGCCAGACACAGCGGTGCCCGCTCGGCCGAGCTCACCGCGGTGGGCGCGGGCGGGCGCGTACGCCTGACCGTGCGCGACGACGGGCACGGCGGCGCGTCACCCGGTGCCGGCGGGGGAACCGGCCTGGCGGGTCTGGCCGAACGGCTGGCGGCGGTCGACGGCTCCCTGCGGATCGACAGCCCGCCCGGGGGGCCCACCACCGTCACCGCGGACCTTCCGGCACGTCCCTGACGGCGCCCGGATCAGCCCCCGGTCTCGGACAGATACGCCAGCACCGCCTTCACCCGCCGGTTGTCGGTATCCGTGGCCCGCAGCCCGAACTTCATGAAGACGGCCGCGACATGCTTCTCCACCGCCCGCTCGGACACGACGAGCAGAGCGGCGACGGACCGGTTGGAGTGACCTTGGGCCATCAGCTCCAGCACCTCGCGCTCACGCGGCGTCAGCGCATCCACCCGGCCGCGCTGCCCGCCCCGCATCAACAGGGTGACCACCTCCGGGTCGAGCGCGGTACCCCCGTCGGCGACCCGGTGGAGCGCCTCCACGAACTCCGAGGTCCGGGCGACACGTTCCTTGAGCAGATAGCCGACGCCCGCCGCACCGCCCGCCATCAGCCGGGACGCCCAGGAGGCCTCGACGTGCTGGGAGAAGACCAGGATGCCGGTGCCGGGCGCCCGCACCCGCAGCTCGACGGCGGCGCGGATGCCCTCGTCCGTATGGGTGGGCGGCATGCGGACGTCCACCACGGCCACGTCCGGCCGGTGCGAGGCCACGGCCTCCAGCAGGGCGGGACCGGTACCGGCCGTGGCCACCACCTCGCATCCGCGAGCCCCGAGCAACTCGACCATGCCCTCGCGCAGGATGACGGAGTCCTCGGCCAGCACCACGCGCAGCTGTCTGTCGATCATGCCACCAGTATCCCGAGAGGCCGGCCCGGGACCGGCACGCCCCCCGGGACCTACGAGCGATGCCGCCGCAGGCCTTGACCGATGCGATCTGACGCCGTGCCATGGGAGGACGCACCGCGACGGGGGGATGCCACGATGGCGGACCAGGAACACGACAGCTCAGATGGCCGGCCCGAGAGCCACGACGAGGTTCCGCCGGGCGGCATACCGAAACCCCCGCGTGGGCGAGACAATCCGTTCGTCCACGTGGCGTGGATCATCCTGGCGATCCTCGTCCTGGGGATGATCTTGAGCTCGCAGGGCGACTGCACCGGCAACTGCGTAGACGATTTCGTCCGCCGATGAGCCCCTCCGCCGCGGCACGGGTGCCCCTCGTCGGCGACTCCGGCCCCGCCAACGTCCTCTCACGACTGAGGGACCGATTCCTCCCCGACGAGGAGGTCGACGAATTCCCCTGACGCCTGGGACACGGACGCCGTGGACGATGACATCGCACCCAGCAGCTCACTGCGGCCCAGGCACGAAGATGTATGCCGCACCCATGACGGTGCGGGGCCGGCTCCCGTGACGAGAGCAGAGTGCACCTGGCCCCACGCCGTACCGGATCACCCCGTCCCAGGTCACCCCGTCAGGGCGGCGCGCCCCACCTCAGCCGCGGCGTCGGTGCCGCGCTGCTCCCCGGCGTCGGGTCACGCTCACGGTGTCGGCGAGTTCGCCGGCTTGGCCCGCTGCGGGTGGAACGTCTCGTGCCGACCCAGCATCGCCACGCACTCGGCGATCTTCCGGGCCCGTGTCTCGGCCCGCTTGGCGGCATTGACCCGGTAGATGAGGGCGAAGCGGTTGGTCTTGGTGAGCACCTCGAACATCGCCTGCGCCGCTGGGTCGGCGGCGATCGCGGCTTGCAGGTCGGCCGGCACCTCCGCTTCCGAGGTTGGCGCATAGGCGGCCGTCCACCTGCCGTCGGCCTTCGCGGCTTCCACCGCTGCGCGGCCGGCAGGCAGCATCAGGCCGGCCGCCTCCAGCCGGGCCACGTTGGCGACGTTGCGTTGGGACCAGACACTGCGCGATCGGCGCGGGGTGAGCCGCCTCCAGGAACTCTCCTCGTCGCGCTTGCGGGCCTGGCCGTCGATCCAACCGAAGCACAGCGCCTCGTCGACCGCCTGCTGCCACGTCAGCGTGGTGACGGATCCGCCCTTCCTGGTCAGGGCGAGCCAGACGCCATCGGAGGTGGTGTGGTGGTCCATCAACCACGCGCGCAGCGCCGCGCTGTCGGGCACGATCAACTCATCCAGCTCGGTTCCGGTCACCACCACAGACTAGTGCCGCAGCCCGCTGCTGCGTCCGGTGCTCTGACCGCGTGGGTTCACCGGAGGCGGGGAGTCACCGCCGGGGGCTCGGACATGGAGACCACGGCGCTGCGCCTGCCGTTCTCGGTGACGCCGCTGAGGGTGAGACGGCCACCACTGCGGTGACCGGAGCCGTGGAGGCGATCAGGAACCGGCCCGGAGCCCACGGTGCGCCCAGAAGGCGGCGCCGGAGTGTGTCCCCCGCGGCACACCGGGCGACCATCGGCATCTCGTCCGACAAGCCCACGGCAGGAGCGAATCTGATCGGAACTCGTCGACTGGATCGTGTGTATCGTGACCGCCGCCGCGCACCCCTGTGCCCCTCTTGGGTTCCTTCCACACGAAGGGGCTTGACCTCAAGCGCAGTTGAGGAGTTTGGGTAGGGGACAGCGGCGAGGACGCCGCCCCGGCTGCGGCCGGACGGGAAGCGCGGATGGAACGGGGCACAGCCATGTCGAACGGGATCCTGGTGGTCGGGCGCATCGCGGAGGATGTCAGGGCAGCGGTCACCGGAGTGGTGAAGGACCTGGAACGGGCCTTCAACGACCGCGACGCCGACGGCCTGGCCGAGCAGTTCGGGGTGGAGGCCTCCTGGACCAACGCCGTGGGCATGCGACTGGACGGCCGGGAGTCGATCGCCGAGTTCAGCCGGACCGCTTTCCAGGGCTTCCTGGGCGAGTCGTACGCGCGCTACGACATTGTGAAGCTCCTGGGCATCTCCGACGGTGTGATCGGTGTGAACGTCCACCAGACCCCGACCGACCGCGAGGGGGCACCGGTCGGCGGCCCGCACGGGGCGACGACCTACGTGCTCGCGCGGCAGCCGGAGGGCTGGAAGATCGTCGTCGGCCAGAATGCCCCGGTCCCCGCACCGACGGCCGGCTGAGCGGACGGCGCGGGCGCGATGCCCGGGCGCGAGACCATTGCCCCTGAAGGGCACCGGGTCCGTCAACGCGCACGAGCCCAGGCCGGCACCGGAAGGACGCCGCCTGGCCGCCACCGGCGGCGGTCTCCGCCGGGAAGCCGCCGCCGGACCCTCCCGGGGCACGATGGCCACCGACACGCAGGTCCCCATGAAGCGCTGCGCCGCCCAGGGCCACCGATGGGTGCCGACCGCCGGCTGAGGGGCACGTGAGGCGGCTGTGATCGGGATCAGCTCTGCCCCTTCGAGTTCGACCCCGCACAGCCCTTGCGCCCCGACATCCTCCGGCTGCCCCGGCCGCGCCCGCTCCGCCCCCTTCCCCTCCGGAATCGAATACCTCTCCACCCTGCATACGAAAATCTGTCATGGCTGGAGTAGACATTTGGTGATGTGGTGGTTATGGTTTCTCTCGTAACCGAGAAGGACCGAAGGGCCCGGCACGGCGACGGGACTGGCGGCCGGACCGGGTGGCCCGCGGTGATGAGGGGCCGCCGAGAGTGGACGCAGGTGGCAGTACCCGGCAGTGAAGTAGTGGAGTGGCACCTCGGTGAAGGCGTCGGCTGCGGGCGCGCGCACCGGGAGGTTCGGCAGTGGGGTTCCAAGCCAGAGCGGATGCACCATGGGCGACGGGGCTGGCTGCCGGAGGAGAGGTGCGGACACGGAAGGCCGGCGCAGGTTCAGGGCCGGCAGATGGTGTAGCAGTTCCTTCGGGGCCCGGGAGCTTTACGCTCCCGGGCCCCTCCGCGCCCTGGGCGAGGCCCGCCTGATCACCCCGCTCCGATCCGCCGACGGACACCGCCGCCCGCGCGCGGGAACTCGTCGACCAGGGAACCCCCATCGAGGCCGCCGGCCGGATCATCATCCTGGAGGACCAGCTCGAAGAGGTCCAGCGCATCAACGCCGAATACCGGCGCGCGGCCGAGGACAGCCCCCTCCCACGGGCTGAACCGGTGCGCACCCATCGGCTCCGTCGCGCTTCCGACCAGGATGACGAATGCGATGTCGACGACGAGGTGCTCGGGTGGGATGCCGGCGGCCACCACGGCCTCGATCCGGGCGCCCGGCTCCGCCAGGACCTCACCGACCACGTCGCCGTAGATCGCGCGGCCGTTCATGTCGTGGCTGAACCCGCGCCAGTGCATCACGACGAAGGGGACGCGGCAGGCCGCGACGGCCTTGGGCATGGCGGGGTCGGCCTGTCCGCCGCTGACGTCGTTGACCAGGACCGCCCCGGCGTCGACCGCGCGGGCCGCGACGGAGGCCCGCACGGTGTCCACGGATACCAGCACGCCTTCGGCCGCCAGGTCCCGTACGACGGGGATGACGCGGCGAAGCTCCTCCTCCTCGTCCACCCGGGTGGCTCCGGGCCGGGTCGACTCGCCGCCCACATCGACGAGGTCGGCTCCCTCGGCGACCAGGTCCAGTCCGTGCTTGACGGCGGTGTTCGCCTCGAACCACCGGCCGCCGTCGGAGAACGAGTCGGGGTCGCGTTCACGACCCCCATGACCGCGCACCGGTTCCAGTCCGGCAGCCCCGCGGGCACACGGCGCGGCAGGCGCCCGTCGAAGGCATCAGGAGTCCTCCGTCCGGCGGACGAGATGCCGCCGGTAGGCCTCGGGGGTGAAGAACGGGGGCGGTTCACGGGCCGCGAGCGTTCCTTCGAGGATCTCGCGGGCCTGGTCGCCCATCGCGTTGGGTCGGTCCCTGGCCAGGGCGGCGGATTCGGCGTCGATCAGGTAGTCCCAGCGGCCCGCGTTGTGCCCGGCGCCGTGTTCGCGGAGCTCGTAGAGGAACTCCTCCGTCTCGAAGGCGGCGGTGACCGTCTCGATGATGGCGGTGGCCCGGATCGTGCCGTGTGGGATGTCCAGCAGGTCCTGGGCGAGCCGGAACGCCTCGTTCCACAGGCGGGCCCCGTAGCGGGCCGGGCCGCCCTGTCCGGCAGGGGACTGTCCGGGCGGGACGCGGTGGCGCCCCGCCCGGACCGTCAGCCGTCAGCCGTCAGCCGTCAGCCGTCAGCCGTCAGCCGTCAGCCGTCAGCCGTCAGCCGGTGTCAGCCGACAGGTCCGCGCGGACCGTGCGGGCGGCGGCGACGAGGTTCTCCAGGGAGGCGCGGGTCTCGGTCCAGCCTCGGGTCTTCAGACCGCAGTCGGGGTTGACCCACAGCCGCTCGGCCGGGATGGCCTTGAGGCCGGTGCGGAGCAGGTCCGCGGCTTCCTCGGTGCCGGGGACGCGCGGGGAGTGGATGTCCCAGACGCCGGGGCCGGCTTCGCGGGGGTAGCCGTGGGCGGCGAGTTCGCGGGCGACCTGCATGTGGGAGCGGGTGGCCTCCAGGCTGATGACATCGGCGTCGAGGTCGTCGATGGCCTGGACGATGTCGCCGAACTCCGCGTAGCACATGTGGGTGTGGATCTGCGTGTCGGGACGGACGCCGCTGGTGGTGAGCCGGAAGGACTCGGTGGCCCAGGCCAGGTAGCCGGCGTGGTCGGCGGCGCGCAGCGGGAGGGTCTCGCGCAGGGCGGGTTCGTCGACCTGGATCACCGAGGTACCGGCGGCCTCCAGGTCGCCGACCTCGTCGCGCAGGGCGAGGGCGACCTGGCGGGCGGTGTCGCCGAGCGGCTGGTCGTCGCGGACGAAGGACCAGGCGAGCATGGTGACCGGGCCGGTCAGCATGCCCTTGACCGGCTTCGCGGTCAGGGACTGGGCGTAGGAGGTCCAGCGGACCGTCATCGGTTCGGGGCGGGAGATGTCCCCGGCCAGGACCGGCGGGCGGACGTAGCGGGTGCCGTAGGACTGGACCCAGCCCTGCTGCGTGGCGACGTAGCCGGTGAGCTGCTCGGCGAAGTACTGGACCATGTCGTTGCGTTCGGGCTCGCCGTGCACCAGGACGTCCAGGCCGGTCTTCTCCTGGAAGGAGACGACCTCCTCGATCTCCGCCTTGATCCGTGCCTCGTACCCGGCGGCGTCGATCCGGCCGGCGCGCAGGTCGGCGCGGGCCACGCGCAGCTCGTCGGTCTGGGGGAAGGACCCTATCGTGGTGGTGGGCAGCAGGGGCAGGCCGAGGTGGGCGCGCTGGGCCGCGGTGCGTTCGGCGTACGGCTGGGCGCGGCGTCCGTCGGCGTCGGTGATGGCCGCGGTGCGGGCGCGGACGGCCGGGTCGTGGGTGATGGCGGAGTTCGCGCGGGAGGCGAGGTCGGCGCGGTTGGCGGAGAGTTCCGCGGTGATCGCGTCGGTGCCCTGGGACAGGCCGCGGGCGAGGGTGGCGATCTCGGTGGTCTTCTGGCGGGCGAAGGCCAGCCACCGCCGGATCTGGGGGTCGATGTCGCGCTCCGCGGTGGCGTCCAGCGGGACGTGCAGGAGGGAGCAGGAGGCGGCGACGTCGACCCGGTCGGCCAGGCCCAGGAGGGTGCCCAGGGTGGTCAGGGACTTCTGGTGGTCGTTGATCCAGATGTTGCGGCCGTTGACCACGCCCGCCACCAGGCGCTTGCCGGGCAGGCCGCCGACGGCGGCGAGGTCCTCCAGGTTGCATGCGCCGGTCTCGGTGAAGTCGAGGGCCAGACCCTCGACCGGGGAGGCGGCGAGGATCTGGAGGGCGTCGCCGAGCCGGCCGAAGTAGGAGGCCACCAGCAGCTTGGACCGGTCGGTCAGCGCGCCGAGGTCGCGGTAGGCGCGGGCGGCGGTGTTCAGCTCGGCCGGGGTGCGGTCCTGCACCAGCGCCGGCTCGTCCAGCTGCACCCACTCGGCACCGGCGGCCCGCAGGTCGGCCAGGACCTCCGCGTAGACGGGCAGCAGCCGGTCCAGCAGGGTGATCGGCTGGAAGTCGGCGGCCACCCCCGGCGCGGGCTTGGCGAGCAGCAGGTAGGTGACCGGACCGACCAGCACGGGGCGGGCGTCATGGCCCAGGGCCAGTGCCTCCTTCAGCTCGGCGACCTGCTTGCTGGAGTCGGCCGTGAAGACGGTGTCGGGGCCGAGTTCGGGGACCAGGTAGTGGTAGTTGGTGTCGAACCACTTGGTCATCTCCAGCGGCGCCACGTCCTGGGTGCCGCGCGCCATGGCGAAGAACCCGTCCAGGGCGTCGGCGGCGACCGCCGCACGGTGGCGGGAGGGGACAGCGCCGACCATGACGCTGGTGTCCAGCACGTGGTCGTAGTACGAGAAGTCGCCGGTCGGCACCTCGTGGATACCGGCGTCGGCCAGCTGCTGCCAGTTGGTTCGGCGCAGTTCGGCGGCGGTGGCGTGGAGGGCGTCGGCGGTGACACGGCCCTTCCAGTAGCCCTCGATCGCCTTCTTCAGTTCGCGGTTCTGCCCCTGGCGGGGGTAGCCGTACACGGTGGCTCGTGATGCCGCGGCTGCGGGCTTCGCTGTCACGGAACTCTCCTTCGCGAGATGTGTCCAGAAAACGCCCCGGCAACGGGACGCGGACGCGAAGGGAACGACAGAACGCACGGACCACGACGCGGAACCAAGGCCGCTCGTGCCGCTCGCTGTGTACGCCGACCCGCCCACGAGGTCACCGGGATGTCCGCACACGGAATCGTCCGCGTGCGGGCAACGGGCAGGTCTTCGGACTCGCGGGCACGCCTGCCGGTCTCCCGGCGGGCACCTACTGGCCGTCGCTTCCCAGGACCGTTGTCCGGTCCCAGTGCTTATGACGGCGGTCGTTCCCGCTCACCGCTGCGGGGCAGTCCCGGATTCCCACCGGGTTCCCTCTTACGACGCATCCCGCCTGGCGGACGGGGCGAACCAGCTGCCCGGTCAGAGTAGGGGGCGATCTCGTCCAGCGGCGAGTGACGTCCACCATTCAGACGCGGGAATGAGACGTTCCGTGATCGATCCGATGGCACACGGCCCCGCAGTCAGTGCTCGGCGATCACCGGTGGTCACATCGGTGCCGCCGCAGGACTCCCTGGCCACCGGACGTCGCCCCGCGCCTGACGGTGCGACCGGGAGGCGGTCCGCGGGGCGTGCGCGTCTTGAGCCGGTGCCCATGCCTGGGTAATGACCATGGGGACGGGGTTTTCAGTCCCCGCAACGACACCGCCTCCTGTGAGGCCGGTGATGAGGTGTACGCTCCCGTGTCGGATCCGGGCCAGGGTGCGAACACCTGAGTGCCCACGATGTGCTGAGGCCTTCCCTGGTCGTCCGTGGTGTTGCAGGTCACCTGGACGGTGATCTGCTCGGTGGTCGCTCTGACTGCCGAGACGGAATCCACCGGGTGTTCACCCCTGCGGGCAGGACCGGACCCGGTTGCCCGCCCACGGTGAGGTGGGGTGCGGCCCGGGGCACCCCGGCCAGGAAGGCGCCTTGAGGCGAGCGGTCCGGCCGTCCCGCCGATGGCGCCGGATAAGCCCGTGGACCTGCTGGAATGCCTTCGCCCGGCCCTCGCCCAGGCGTACCGTTGCTCCATGAGCAGCGAAGTGCAGGACCGGGGACCGAAGTTGCCGCCCAGCTTCCCGCCGAAGAGCCCACCGCCCCCGAAGAAGCCGGTCGAGCTGCCCCGACCCACCTCGCAGACCAGGACGGCGGTGGGTCTGCCCTCGCCGCGGATGACCATCCGCAACCGGCGCACCGCCGGCCTCACCTTCCGCTCCGACCAGTGGGCCCCCGCCAAGGCCGCCACCCAGACCGTGGACATCGTCCGGTCCTGGGCCTACTCGGGACTCGACGAGAACGACCTGGCCTGCGCCGTCCGCACCCTCGCCGCGGCGGCCGTCGCCGACGGCGGCAAACGCATCAGCATCCACCTCGCCGACCAGGACCAGAAAGTCCTCGTCGTCGTCCTGGCCCACGTACCCGGCGCCGCTGAGGACACCACCCCCCTCGCACAGGTCGCTGCCCTGCCCACGGTCGAATCCTGCACCACCGACGCCGCCCCCGACGGCCGACGACTGTCCGCACTCCTCGACGCCGCACCCCGGCCACGGCGCACTCCCCGCACGAGCGCCTGACCGGTCGCCGTGCCGGCAGGGGGACCGCGCAGGAACGCCGGGCGGGTCGGTGGAGCGGCCGCGTTCGGCGTCCTTGCGTCGCGCTGCCTGGAGGGGTGCTCCATCGACCGAACGTGCGCTGGGGTGCGTTGCACGCTGACCTGACCCGTTCCGCCCCAGGTGGTCGGCCTCTGCGTCAGCGAGTCCGGCCGCTGGACGGCACCGTGAGGTCCACCCCGCCGAGCCTGGCCTGACCTCGACCGCCCCGGTCGGATCCGGGACCGTAGGGTTGACCCTCACACCGTGTCAGGGCCTGGAGTGACGACATCATGTTCACCATCGGAGACTTCGCGAAACTCGGCGGGGTGTCGGTCCGCATGTTGCGTCACTACGACGCCATCGGACTGCTGCGCCCGGCCCGGGTCGATCCGTTCAGCGGCTACCGGTCCTACCGGGCCGGGCAGCTCGCCCGTCTGAACCGTGTCATCGCGCTCAAGGACCTCGGTTTCGGCCTGCACCAGGTGCGGGAGATCCTCGACGAGCACGTCGGGCCGGAGGAACTGCGCGGGATGCTGCGGCTGCGGCGGGCCGAGCTGGAGACGGCCTTGGCGGAGGCCGCCGGCCGGCTGGCCGGAGTGGAGAGGAGGCTCCGGATCATCGAGAGCGAGGGGCACATGCCCGAGCACGACATCGTCCTGAAGACCCTGCCCGCGATGCGGATGGCGCGGCTGACCGCGGTCGTGGAGAGTTTCGAACCGGCCGCCGTCGGCCCGGTGGTCGGCCCGTTGTTCGAGGAGCTGTGCGGGCGGCTGGCCGCGGCCGGGGTGTTCCCGACCGGTCCGGGGACGGCGTACTACGAGGACTGCGGCTCCGAGGGGGCGGTGACCGTGCACGCCGCCCTCCCGGTCAGTTCCTCGGCGACCGCCGTGCCGGGGGTGGAGGTCGTGGTGCTGCCCGCCGTCGAGCGGGCCGCCACCCTGGTGCACCGGGGCAGCATGGACGAGGTCCTGGGCAGCGTGCAGGCGCTGGCCCGCTGGATCGAGGACCACGGCTACCGGTCCACCGCCTACCCGCGGGAGGTGACCCTGCACCACGCGGCGGACCCGGCCGAGTGGGTCACCGAACTGCAGGAACCCGTCACGGCGGTGGCCCCGGCGCCGGCCGGCTGACCGGAGCCCGGCGGGCCGGCTTCTGTGTCTTCCGTGGGACTGGTGCCGTGGAGTGCCGTGGAGGGGAGTCCGGCTATGACTCCGTGTGTGGCCGTTACACGACCGAGAACGCCGCGTACATCGCGGAGTGGGACGGGAGGCCTGTCGGTGCTCTGGTGTCGGACTGCGGGCCCAGCCCGCTGATGGCGATTGCGTCGGCCGGGGAACCGGAGCGGTACGTCCGGATGCTGGTCTCCGACCGGCGGCACGCCGGTCAGGGGATCGGGGCGGCTTTGCCGGCCCATGCCGCCGAGGAGACCCGGCGGGCCGGAGTGGGGCTGCCGCGGGTTGACTGCTGGGCCGGCGGTGGAGGTGAACTGGTCGCGTTCTACGAGCGCAACGGTTTCACCCCACCATCCGGTTCCTGTCCGGGGCCTGGCCGGAACAGCGGTCACTCGCACGGGCGGCAGCGGCTCTGCTCGTCCTGCTCGCCGCCGGTGCGGTCGCCGGCGACGGCCCGCCCCCGGGCCTCCGCCCCCGGGCCTCCGGCCGCAGGCCGGCCCGTTGGAGATGCGGCAGCTGATGGCGGTCCTGCCCAGGGGCGGGGACATCCCCGGCTACCGGGCCGCCTTCGAGAGGGCCTCCGTGCACGACGTCTACCGCGAGGTCGAACTGTGCATGCCCATCGCCCGAGCACTGTGGAACGAACGGCGGGACCCGGTCGCAGCCACCACCGTCCAACTCGTACCCCGCTCACGCGAGCCCCGCATCGTGGCCTCCTCCTACAGCTACCCGCCCCGGGAAGCGGCACGGGTGATGGCCGAACTCCGCACGGCGAAACCACGCTGCGCCCACTACACCGTCCCCACCTGGTCCTCCGAAGAATCCCGCCACCAGGGCCTGCGCCCCGTGCCGACGGCGGCGCTCCCGGGCGACGAGTCGGTGACCTACCAGGTGATGCGCGCCCCGAGAAGTGAAGTGGGGCCCACGGAGCCGCACTCCCTCCCCCTTCCGGGCGCGGGGACTGCCGTCATAGAGGGGGCAGGGGCGTGGGCGCACCGCTGCTGCCCCTGGTGGCCGCGCTCAAGCAGGTGGAACGGACCCGGCCCGCTCGTAGTGCCTTCCTCGGAGACACTGTGCCCCGCTTGCCGGCAAGGCCGGTAGGTCGCCCGCGGGCACTCGGACGCGCAGAAATGGGCCCTTCGATGCCACGGCGCGAACGGATTGGGCGGCGGCGAGCGCCGGAGCCGCTCCGGCGCATGAAGAGGGCGTGTTCGACAGGAATGACGAAAAGATCGCTCGAATTTGCGATCGGGGACGTATTCCGGCATTTCTTTGGCAGGAAAACAGTCTGTCAAGAATCGGTAATGCAAGGGTTAAGTGGTGACGGGTGTTCCGTCGGGAACGCTTCACCGTTGGACCCCGGACCATCTCGGAACGCCCAAGCTGCTCACCGCCGACCCGACCACACCGCGCCCAGGCTCCGCGCCGCAGGGGGCGCAGGAGGCAGGCCATCATGCAGTCACCCATCCGTCCCGCACACCCGTCCGGCTCGAGCCTTTTCGCCGCCTCCCTGAAAGCCGGCGGAATTCGGCCTAACGAAGAGGATCCGTCACCCCGTTCTCGTTTCTTCCCGCCCCATGCCGTGGACGAACATGGCCAAGGGGAGGACCCCCGCGGACCGCTCCGGGCCCTGGACAGGGTCACTCCTCACGTCTGCGGGCCACTGTGACCGGCCCCGGCCCCGGCCCCCTTTCCGACCGCGAGCACAGCAGCAGTGGCCGGGGAACGACGGCCTCGCCGCCGGCCGGAGGTTCCCACCTGCGGTGGACCCTGACGGAACTGCGGCGGCCAGGTGTCCTCCGCGGGGACGTACTGGCCTCGCTGGTGGTCTTCCTCGTGGCCCTGCCGCTGTGCGTGGGAGTCGCCGTCGCCTCCGGTGTTCCCGCCGAACTCGGCCTGGTCACCGGCATCGTCGGCGGGCTGGTGGTCGGCTGCCTGCCCGGCAGCTCCCTCCAGGTCAGCGGCCCGGCGGCCGGACTGACCGTCCTGGTCTTCGAAGCCGTGCGGGAGTTCGGCCTCGGCATGCTCGGAGCGATCGTGCTCCTCACCGGGGCACTCCAGGTCGCTCTCGGACTCCTGCGCTGCGGGCGCTGGTTCCGCGCCATCTCCGTCTCCGTGGTCCAGGGCATGCTCGCGGGCATCGGCCTGGTCCTGGTCCTCGGCCAGCTCTACACCATGGCCGGGTCACAACAGCCCCGCTCCGGGCTCGACAAGCTCTTCGGCGTACCCGCGTTGGTCGCCGAGGTGTGCGCCGATCCCGGGATGCTCGCCGGCACGGCCATCGGGTGCGCGACCATCGCCCTGCTCGTGCTCTGGCCCAGGATGCCCGCCCGCCTGCGCGCGGTGCCCGCGCCCCTGGCGGCGGTCGCCCTGACCACGGCGGTCACCTCCCTACTCGGCCCGGACGTGGGCCATGTGACGGTGACCGGACTCCTCGACGTGGTCCAGCCGCCCGGCGCCGACGAACTGGCCGCGCTCGGCGGTCCCGCCGTCCTCGGCACCGTCATCGCCTTCACCCTCATCGCCTCCGCCGAGTCCCTCTTCAGCGCCGCCGCCGTCGACCGGATGCACGACGGACCACGGACGCACTACGACAAGGAACTCGTGGCGCAGGGCATCGGCAACAGCCTGTGCGGTCTGCTCGGCGCGCTCCCCATGACCGCGGTGATCGTCCGGAGCTCGGCCAACGTGCGGGCCGGTGCCACCACCGCGCTCTCACGCGTCCTGCACGGCGGCTGGCTGCTGCTGTTCACCGCCCTGCTCCCCGCGGCCATCGGCGTCATCCCGCTCGCCGCGCTCGCGGGCGTACTGATCCACGCCGGCTGCAAGCTCCTGCCGTTCCGGGAAATCGGACCCCTGCTGCGGCGGGACCGGGGCGAGGCACTGGTGCTCGGCGCCACGGCGGTCGCCATCGTGACGACCAACCTGTTCGAAGGCGTGATCCTCGGCCTGGTCCTCGCGGTCGCCAAGTCCGCCTGGGACACCTCGCACATCCACCTCGACGTCACCGAACGCGTCGGCGGACGCCTGGTGGTGACCCTGTCCGGCCACGCCACCTTCCTGCGCCTGCCCCGCGTGCTGGAAACCTTGGAGGCGCTGCCGAAGGACCGCCCGATCGAACTGGACCTGACCGGTGTCTCCCACCTGGACCTGGCCTGCCAGACCGCGCTGGAAGGCTGGGCGCTACGACACAACGCGGCGGGCGGCGAGGCCGTGAGGGTTCGGGATCCGTAAGGATTGCGCCGCGTGTCGTGGGTTCGGCGAGGGGCGTGGGCGCGGGATGTTCTCCGGGACGTTCATGCCCGATGAACCGGATACGTGGGGGAGATGCGCCGGATGGCAACCAGTGGTGAGGGCGACCGGCCCGAGGAAGGGCGCGAGCAGCCGACGGCAGTCCCGGCAGTCCCGGCAGTCCCGGCCGGACCGCCCGGACCGGCGGGGCAGCCGCGCACGACGGCCGCCGGGCGGCTCAAAGGTGCGGCCGACCGAGTCCGGGCGGCCGGCCCGCCGCCCGGACCCTCCCGTCCCGCGTTCTGGAGGAGTCCCGTGCGGGGCCCCTGGCTCACGGGCGTGTTCGGTCTGGTGCTCCTGGTCGGGGTGACCGTGCTGTTCGTGACCGGACTGCTGTCCTACGCGGCGTACAACCCCGACCTGGCGCCGCGCAACGACCAGACCCCCGACAAGGGCCTGCTCGGCTTCTACCTGTTCACCTGGCCCACCTCACCGTACTGGCTGTACCGGCTGACCCAGGGCGTCCACACCGTCCTGGGCGTGGTCCTGGTCCCCGTCCTCCTCGCCAAGCTGTGGTCGGTGATCCCGAAACTCTTCGCGTGGCCGCCACTGCGCTCCGCCGCGCACGCTCTGGAGCGGATCTCGCTCCTGCTGCTGGTCGGCGGGGCCGGGTTCACGTTCGCCACCGGGATCCTGAACATCCAGCTGGACTACGTCTTCCCCGGCTCCTTCTACGTCCTCCACTTCTACGGTGCCTGGGTGTTCATGGCCGCCTTCGTCGTCCACGTCGCCTTCCGACTGCCGCGTGCCGTCCGCGCGGTCCGCGCCGGACGGCACTTCCAACCCGCGGCCGGCTCGGCGGAGGCGGCCGGACTGGTGTCTCCCCGACCGTCGGCCCCGACGATCTCACGGCGCGGTGCGGTCGCGATGGTGGGCGCCGGCTCGCTGGCCCTGTTCGCGGTCACAGCCGGGCAGAGCATCGGCGGATGGTGGCGCAGGACCGCGCTGCTGGCCCCCCACGGCCGCGATCCGGGCACCGGTCCGAACGGCTTCCAGATCAACAAGACCGCCGCCGCCAGCGGGATCCGGCCCAGCGACATCGGCCCCGCCTGGCGGCTGACGGTCCGCGGCGGGGGCCGCCAGGAGGTGCTGACGCGGGACATGCTGCTGGCGATGGAGCAGCGCCGGGCGGCCCTCCCCATCGCCTGCGTGGAAGGCTGGTCCACGCCCGACCAGCACTGGTCCGGCGTCCGCCTGACCGACCTGGCCGCGCTGGTCGGACTCGGCACGGACACACCGCAGGTGCTGGTGGAATCCGTCCAGCGCGGCGGCTCCTTCTCCTCCGTGGTCCTGGCCCCCAACCAGGCCCGGGACGAACGCTCCCTCCTCGCGCTGCGAGTGAACGGGGCCGAACTGTCCCCGGACCACGGCTACCCGGCCCGCGTGATCATCCCCGCCGCCCCGGGCGTCCACAACACCAAATGGGTCACCCGCCTCACCTTCGGAGAACCCGCATGAACCGCCCCGCCACGGCAGGAACCGCGTTCAGCCGACGCTACGGAGCCTCCCCCCTCCACCTCCTGCTCACCCTGGCCTGCTTCGCCCTCGCCCTCTACGCCGGGATCCGGCTGTTGGAGGGCGACACCATGGGCGTGCTGACCTGGTTCGTCGGCGCGGCCCTCCTCCACGACCTGGTCCTCCTCCCGGCCTACTCGTTCACCGACCGCGCCGCACAGTTCCTCGTCCGGGGCCGGGCCGCCGGGGGCGAGGTGCCGCCGCGCCCGGGCGTGAACCACCTCCGGGTCCCCGCCTTCGTCTCGGGAGTCCTGTTCCTCGTCTACTGGCCGCTGATCCTGCGCCAGGGCGGCCACTACACCGCCGCCACCGCACTGTCCGCCGACGGCTTCCTCGCCCGCTGGCTCCTCATCACCGCCGCCCTGTTCGCCGCCTCGGCGGTGATCCTGATCGGACGGACCCGGCTGCGGGCCCGGCCGGAACGCAAGGCACGCCGGGCTCAGGCGCGGGCCCGCAGGACGGCGAAGTGACGCCCTCCCGAAAGGCTCGACCACTCATCGACCGGCGCCCCCCCGTGACGGCGCCCTGGCGGACCAGGGCCCCGGATCCGACGGTGGCCCACGGGAGGACCGGGCTGAACGGTGAACGGGCGGGGCCCCGCACCGCGCGGGCGGCGGCGCGGCCCCGGAGCGGCCGGGGTTCACACGGCGGTCCTACGGTCGGGGGCCTGCCCCGCGCGGGCCGCAGGGCCGCTTCCCCCACGCCGGTGACGGAACAGGGCAGCGGCCAGGACGAGACCCGCCGCGGCTCCGTACGCGACGACGGCGAGTCCGGCGCCGTAGTGGAACGTCGGTCCGAGGACGTAGACGGCGGCGCCGGCCGGCGGGACGCCCAGCCATTCCCAGCGCCCGTCCAGGGCGACCAGCGCCACCAGCAGCAGGGCGTACCAGGAATAGCCGGGGGTCAGCAGGACGAAAGCCCAACCGGTGACCAGCAGGGCGCCGCTCCAGGGGCGACGCGGGTCCCCGCACCGCATCACGTACAGGGACACCGCCACGAGAACGGCGAGGAGGACGGGGAGCGCCCAGGAGTCGGGGAGCAGCAGGCGCAGCAGCGCGTAGCGCGAGCCCGCCGAAGGGTCGTCGTAGCCCTCCTCCTCCACATAGCCGCCGAGGTAGCCGAAGACCGACCCGTGGGAGAGCAGGACGTACGGCAGATAGGCCAGGGCCGTGAAGGCCGCGGCCGGCAGGAGCACGGTGGCCGCGTCGCGCGCGCGGCGGATGCCGGAGAGCGCGCCGGGGAGCACGACGGCGGGCATGAGCTTGGTGGCGACGGCCGCGCCGATCAGCAGGCCGCCCGTCGCCCGCCGGACCCGGGCCCGGGACGCGACGAGGCCGAGCCCCGCGGTGGCCAGCAGGACGCCCAGGACGTCGACATGGGCGTTGTTGACCGCCTCCAGCGGCACGGCAGGGCACCAGGCCCAGTACGCGGCGCCGCGGACGTCCCCGCCGCGCCGCCGGAGGATCAGCAGGAGCGTTCCGGTCACCCCCAGGGAGAGCAGGCCGGCACCGACCTGGACCGGCTTGTGCCGGGATCCGGCGGGCGAGAGCAGGTCGACGGTGAGGAAGTACGCTTCCGCGACCGGCGGGTAGATGGTGGGCACGCCCGGCCGGTTGATGCGGGTGCAGTGCCGCGGACCGGTGCCGGAGTGGGGGATGCGCGCCAGGTCCGGGCCGGTGCACGCGCCCCCCGTGGGGAAGAGCCAGGGGTCCCGCAGCCGGGCGAGCGCGGGGTCCTGGGGCGTGTGGTCGTACGGGGACACCCCCGCGGACTGGACCCGGCCGTCCCACACGTAGCGGTAGGAGTCGGTGCTGGTCCGCGGCGGCCCCAGAAGTCCCGTCGCCGTGACGGCGACCGCCCCCGCCAGCAACAGCGGGACGACGCTCCGGTCCGGGACGCGGCGCAGCGCCAGAAGGGCCGCCGCGAACAGCGCCCAGCAGGCCGCGTACCACCGGAACAGGCCCACCGGGGCGTTGAAGAACCCCCCGAACCGGACGGTCAGGACGAGGGCCGCGACGAGGGCCGTGAGGGCGGCGCCGGCGATCGCGGTACGGGTGGTGACGGTGCTGGGCGGGTTCACCTGCGCAAGCGTTCCAGGAGAAGGCCCGCCCGAGCCGCCGACGCCTCGGACGTCCCCGTTCCGTAAGGTGTTCCCCCACCCGCGCGGGCCGCCCGACGCGCCGGGCCGGCCGAACGGAACCGGCCGCCCGACGCTCCCGGCCCGTCGTCGCCGGGGACCCGTACGGGTCCCCGGCGCCCGGCTCACCGGCGCAGCTGCACGAAGTGCCGGCCGTCGACCTGCCAGCTGCCGCACGGCCGCCAGCCGGCGGCCCGGGCCGCCGCGCACAGGGCCCGGGTGCCGAGCCGGGCCCACCAGAAGAACGCCCCCCGGCCGCCGTCGCCGTCCTCCACGTACACCTCGACCCGCTCGTCCACATCGGCCGCCGCCGCCTCGACCAGCAGGGAGCCGCCGACCGCGGTGAGTTCGGCGGCCCGGCGCAGCAGGGCCGGGGGGTCGCCGCCGATGCCGATGTTGCCGTCGACGAGCAGGACCGTGCCCCAGTGGCCCTCGCGGGGTAGCGGGTCGAACACCGACCGGCACAGTGCGCTGCCGCCGGCGCGCACCGCACGCGACACGGCCTCCGGGGTGATGTCGACCCCCAGGGCGGTGTGCCCCAGCCGGGCGAGCGCGGCGACCAGGCGGCCGGGGCCGCAGCCCAGGTCGAGGACCGGTCCGGCGCAGTGGGCCAGCAGGGTGTCATCGGCCGCGTCGGGTTCGGCGCACCAGCGCTCCACCTCCAGCGGCAGCAGCCAGCCGTCCCGGCGCCTGAGGTAGAGGGGACCCCGCCCCGAGCGCAGGGCCTCCGCGTACGGGTCCGCCCGCCAGGCGGCCGCGGCCGGCTCGGTCAGCTGGGCGGTCACCTGGCCACCCCGCACAGTTCCTCGTGCAGGACGGCGAAGCGGGTCCCCGGCGAGGCCGCGGCCACCCGTTCCGCGTCGGCGGGCGTGTCCACGTCGCACAGCACGGGCAGATCCCGGACGGCCAGTCCGGCACCGTCCAGCCGACGCCGCTGCACCCTCCCCGTCTCGGCCACGGACATGGGCACCCCGAGGAGCAGGGCCGGGTCGGGGTCGGCCAGGCCGAGGGCCCAGAACCCGCCGTCCTCGGCGGGCCCGAACCAGGCGTCCACCTCGCTGAAGTCGAGTCCTCGGGCGAGGAGCCCGGGGGTGACCTGGGGGGTGTCCATCCCGATCAGCAGGGCGGGGCCGCCGGCCAGGGCGAAGGCGGCGGCCAGCCGGGCGTCCAGGCCGCCCGCACCCTGGGGGACGACCTCGATCCCGGGCGGGAGCCACGGCCCGGGCGAGCCGTCCAGGACGAGGATCCGGCGGTCGGCCGGGGTGTCCCGGACGGCGTCCAGGGTGTCCCGGAGCGCCGCCCCCGCGAGTTCGGCGGCCTGTTGCGGGCTGAAGGCGGTGGTGAGCCGGGTCTTGACCCGCCCCGCCACGGGCGCCTTGGCGATGACCAGGAGGGTGCTCATGCGGTGAGCCCCTCGGCGGGCTCGGTCCGGGGGCCGGACGGCTCGGCCAGCACCCGGCGCATGTCCCGTACGGCGTGCCAGGTGCCCCGCCAGGTGCCGGTCACCTTCGACCTCCCCGAGCGGGGCAGATAGGGGACGTCCGTTTCCGCCACCCGCCATCCCGCGTCGGCGGCCCGGACGACCATCTGGAGCGGGTAGCCGCTGCGTCGGTCGCTCAGCTCCAGGCCCAGCAGTGCCTGGCGCCGGGCGACCCGCATCGGCCCGAGGTCGTGCAGCCGCAGTCCGGTACGGCGGCGCAGCATCCCGGCGAGCGCCAGGTTCCCGGCCCGGGCGTGGACCGGCCAGGCGCCGCGCCCCCGGGGGCGGCGCCGGCCGAGCAGCAGGTCGGCCTCACCGTGCGCGACCCGTTCGGCCATGGGAACGAGCAGCCCGGGGTCCATGGAGGCGTCGCAGTCGCAGAAGGCCACCAGGTCGGCGCGGGCGGCGAGCAGCCCGGCGTGGCAGGCCGCCCCGAAGCCGCGCCGGGGCTCGTGGACGACCGCGGCTCCGAGGGAGCGGGCGATGTCCGCCGAACCGTCGGTGGAACCGTTGTCGACGACGATGGCGCGCCATCCGGCCGGCACCCGGGCCAGCACCCAGGGCAGGGCCTCGGCCTCGTCGAGGCAGGGAAGTACGAGGTCCGCGAGAGGCGGACGACAAGCGGAATCAGTCACCCTCCACACCGTAGGAAGCGGAAGGCGAAGAATCCGGCCGGGAGACCTTACGAAACGCGGACACCGTGACCGGGTGAACCTGTCCGGCGCCCCTCGGGCCGGTCTTTCGGTCCACTCTGGAGACATGGCACCGATCAACACGGAGAACACCCACGGGCGCACGGCCACCGCGAGCGCGGCGCCGCCAGGTGAGGTCACCGGCCGGATCCTCGTCGTGGACGACGACCCCACCGTCTCGGAGATCGTCGCCGGCTACCTGGAACGGGCCGGACTCACCGTGCACCGCGCCGCGGACGGCCCGGCCGCCCTGGCCGCCGCCACCCGGCACCGCCCTGACCTGGTCGTCCTGGACCTGATGCTGCCCGGTATGGACGGGCTGGAGGTGTGCCGACGCCTGCGGGCCCGGCACGACGGATCGCCCCCCGTCGCGGTGCTCATGCTCACCGCCCGCGGGGACGAGGAAGAGCGGATCCTGGGCCTTGAGGTCGGCGCGGACGACTACGTCACGAAGCCGTTCAGCCCGCGCGAACTGGTCCTGCGGGTGCGGTCCGTCCTGCGCCGGGCCACGGCGGCCGTTCCGGCCGGGGAGCCCGCGTTGTCGGCCGGCGGCCTGACGGTGGACCCGGTGGCCCGCCGCGCCACCAAGGACGGCACGGAACTGTCCCTCACCCTGCGGGAGTTCGACCTCCTCGCCTACTTCCTGCGCCATCCCGGGCAGGTCTGCGACCGGGAGCGGCTGATGCACGAGGTCTGGGGATGGGCGTTCGGCGACCTGTCCACGGTCACCGTCCACGTACGCAGGCTCCGCAGCAAGATCGAGAAGGACCCGGCCGATCCGCAGCTCATCCGGACCGTATAGGGCGCGGGCTACCGCTTCGAGGACGCAGGACCGTCCACCCGGACGGAAGGCGCGGCCCCATCCTCCCGGACGGAAGGCGCGGCCGCGGTCCCGACGGAGGACGCCCGTGCGTGACCTCCTGCTCATCGCCCTCTACGCCCTCCTCGGCGCGGGCGCCGCCGGG
Organism: Streptomyces sp. NPDC033845; assembly: GCF_055576225.1. Lineage (NCBI taxonomy): Bacteria > Bacillati > Actinomycetota > Actinomycetes > Kitasatosporales > Streptomycetaceae > Streptomyces > Streptomyces sp. NPDC033845. The sequence continues at coordinate 156,939 of NZ_JBVIRI010000006.1, forward strand.
CTGCTCGGCGCCGTCGCGCTGCGGATACTGCGGCGGCGGAGCATGGCGGTGTCCCTCGCGGTCGTCGCCGCCGTCGCCGTGTCGGCGATGCTCGCCGGGACGCTCACGGTGGCCTGGGCCATGTTCCTGTCCTCCCACGACCTCGCCGTGGTGACCACGGTCGTCGCGATGGCCGCCGCGGTGTCCCTCCTCACCACGCTGCTGCTGGGCCGGCAGGTCGTCCTGCGGTGCCGCGAACTCGTCGGCGCGGCACGCGCCTTCGCGGAGGAAGGAGTCTTCACCCCACCCGCCGCACCCGCACCCGCGGAACTCGCCGCGCTCAGCCACGAACTGGCATCGACCAGTGATCACCTCGCCGCCCTCCGGGAACGCGAGCGGGCCCTGGAGACCTCCCGACGCGAACTGGTGGCCTGGATCTCGCACGACCTGCGGACCCCGCTGGCCGGACTCCGCGCCATGGCGGAGGCCCTCGAAGACGGCGTGGTCGCCGACCCGGCCCGCTACCACCGGCAGATGCGCGCCGAAGTGGACCGTCTCAACTCGATGGTGACCGACCTCTTCCAGCTGTCCCGCATCCACGCCGGAGCGCTCGCCCTCAGCCCCACCCGGCTGTCCCTCTACGACCTGGTCGGCGACGCCCTCGCCGCCGCCGACGCCCTCGCCCGCGAACGCGGAGTCCGCCTGGCCGGCTCCGGCGTGGCCCCGCTGCCGGTGGACGTCGACGGCAAGGAGATGACCCGGGTCCTGTCCAACCTGCTGATCAACGCCATCCGCCACACCCCGGCCGACGGCACGGTCGCCGTCGCCACCGAACGCCGGGACGACACCGTGGTACTGACCGTCACCGACGCCTGCGGCGGAATTCCGGAAGAGGACCTGCCCCGGGTCTTCGACACCGGCTGGCGGGGCAGCCGGGCCCGTACCCCTCCCTCGGGCGCGGGCCTGGGGCTGGCGATCGTCCGGGGAATCGTCGAGGCCCACGCCGGACACGCCCACGTCCGCAACGTGCCGGGCGGCTGCCGCTTCGAACTCACCCTCCCCGCCCCCGCGGTGTGAGCCGCCCGGCGCACCAGCACCGCATCCGGGGCATCCGCCGCGCACCCCTCCCCGGCGGGAGCCCGTCACCCACCGACGCCCCCGAGCGGGGCCCCGGCACCGGAGACCGCGGACCGGCGCCGCCTCAGCCGACCGGGCCGACCGGGCCCGCCGAGGCGCGCTGGCCCGCCGAGGCGCGCTGGCCGGCCCGGGCGAACTCCGCCATCCCCTCGGCGAACCCCACCCGCGGACGCCACCCCAGCTCCCGGCGCAGCCGCGCCGAGTCGGCGGTGATGTGCCGGACGTCCCCGAGCCGGAACTCCCCCGTGACCACCGGCTCCGGGCCGCCGCACGCCGCCGCCAGCGCGGACGCCATCTCACCGACCGTACGGGGGTCACCGCTGCCGGTGTTGAACGCGGTGAGGGTCCCGGCCGCCATGCCGCCCACGGCCTCCAACGCCACCGCGTTCGCCGCGGAAACATCCCTGACGTGGACGAAGTCCCGCCGCTGCGCCCCGTCCTCGAAGACCCGGGGCGCCTCACCGCGGGCGAGTGCGGAACGGAAGAACGAGGCCACTCCGGCGTACGGGGTGTCCCGGGGCATCCCCGGGCCGTACACGTTGTGGTACCGCAGGGACACCGCACGCCCCTCCACACAGCGCGCCCACGACGAGGCCAGGTGCTCCTGTGCCAGCTTCGTCGTCGCGTACACGTTCCGCGGGTCCACGGGGGCGTCCTCGCCCACCAGGCCCGGGGCGAGCGCGTCCCCGCAGTCGGGGCATCGGGGCTCGAACCGGCCGGCCGCCAGGTCCTCCGTCCGACGCGGCCCGGGACGCACCGTGCCGTGGGCGGGGCAGACGTACCGTCCCTCGCCGTAGACCACCATCGATCCCGCCAGCACGAGGTGCCGGACCCGTGCGGTCGCCATCTCCGCCAACAGCACGGCCGTCCCGAGGTCGTTGCAGCCCACGTACTCGGGCGCGTCCGCGAAGTCCTTGCCCAGCCCGACCATGGCCGCCTGGTGGCACACCGCGTCGACCCCGCGCAGCGCCGCCCGAACCGCACGGCCGTCCCTCACATCGGCGTGCAGGAACTCCGCGCCGGGCAGCGCCGGCGCCTGCGGATGGGCGGCGGGCAGCAGGGCGTCGAGAACCACGGGCTCGTGCCCGCGAGCCGTCAGTTCGCTGACGATGTGGGAGCCGATGAACCCGGCCCCTCCGGTGACGAGTACGCGCATACCGGCGACGTTACGCAGCCCACGCACCCCGCCCGCGCCCCCACGCGCACACGTAAGACTTTCGTCACCGACGGCCCCGGTGCCGTAGTAGGTGCCGAGGGTGGTTCGGTAGTCGGCGTCCCCGAGGTGCTTGTCCCGGTGGAACTGCTCACCCGGCGCGTGCCCGTGTCTGCCGGGTCCATGCATCCCGATGAAACGGGACCGGTGGGGTAGGCGCCTGACATGGAAGCCAAAGAAACCACTCCGCTGCGGGCCCTCGCCCTGGTGTGCACGCTGTCCCCCTCCCCGAAGCCGTCCAGCACCCAGCTGCTGGCCGAGCAGACCATGGAAGCGCTCGCCGGCCACGGCGTGAGCGGCAAGGTCATCCGCATCGCCGACCACGATGTCCGCACCGGCGTGGCCGTGGACCTGGGGGAGGGCGACTTCTGGCCGGAGATCCGCGAGACGATCCTGGGCACCGACATCCTCATCCTGGCCACCCCGATCTGGCTGGGTCACCCCTCCAGCATCGCCCAGCGGGTCATGGAGCGCCTGAACGCGGAGATCGGGGAGAGCGACGAGGAGGGCCGGATGCTCACCTACGGCAAGGTCGCCGCGGTGTGCGTGGTCGGCAACGAGGACGGCGCCCACCATGTGAGCGCCGAACTGTTCCAGGGCCTGAACGACTGCGGATTCACCCTGCCGGCGAACGCGGTGACCTACTGGGTGGGGGAGGCCATGCACGGAACCGACTACCAGGATCTGCCGAAGACGCCGCAGAAGACGGCCGCCACGACCGCCACCCTGGCGGCGAACACCGCCCATCTGGCCCGCCGTCTCAAGTACGCCGTCTACCCGCCGTCCTGACCCCCTGGACCGGGCCGCCCGATCCAGGGGCGAGGAGCTCTTCGACGCGCTGCTGGACGAATGGGGCTTCCCTGCCCGGGTGTGGTCGTCGTCCGACGTGTGATGACCGGCCTGCCACGGGCACCCCTGCCGGGTGCCGGTGACGACGGCGATGTCCACGGACCGGGAGGCGGCACCGGCCGTGCCGGTCCGGCAGGCTCAGACGGCCGTGTCCAGAACGGTGTCGATCAGCTGCCGCTCCTCCTCGGTGAGGTTCGGATCGTGCAGTTCCCGTTGCCTGCCGTCGACGCTGACCAGGTAGCCGAAGCCGTCCGGCACCGGGTGGCCCTGCACTGCGGGGCGCTCGGCGCCCAACACGAGCTCGGCCAGTTGCTCCAGCGAGGGCCCGTCGGTGCGGCATCGCGTCTCCAGCGAAGCGGTCCGCTCCCAGCCCGTGAATCCGCCGGTGCGGGTGACGGTGATCTGCATGGCAAGACCTCCTCGAAGTAGCCCACCGTCGCCTGCCCGCGGAAGCGTGCGGTGCCCCTCCAGGCACCCCGTCCATCGAACGATGTCCGAATGACGCCCACCCGTGGCCGGTCTCGACCGCTCGGCCCGGCCGGTCTCAGCCGGCCGGCGCCGAGCGGTCGAGACGGGCCGTGACCGGGGTGGCCGCGACTCCGTGCAGCAGTACGGAGAGCAGTACGGTGAAGGTCACCACCGCCCACAGCTCGCGCGCGGGCACGGCGAAATCGGCTTGGCCCAGCGCGTACGCCAGGTAGAAGAAGGAGCCGATCCCGCGGATGCCGAACACCGCGATGGCGGCCCGCTCCTTCCCGGCGGCCCGGCCGCGCAGCTGGACGGCCCAGCCGACCGCCGGCCGGATCAGGACGAACAGCACCAGCCCGAGCACGGCTCCGCGCCACGTCAGCGCGGCGAGACCGCCGTCGGCGAGGAACCCGCCGACGAGGAAGAGGAGGACCGCGGTGAGAAGCCTTTCGACCTGATCCGTGAAGGCGTGCATCACCCGGTGGTACCGATGCCCGCGCTCGGCGTTCCGGATCGTGCAGGCCGCCACGAACACGGCCAGGAAGCCGTAACCGTGGAGGAGCTCGGCCAGACCGTAGGCGGTGAAGGTCGCGGCGAGGGCCACGAAGCCCTCACGGTGCTCGGAGAGCCGCAGTGCCTTCGAGGAGGCCCGGAAGAACATCCGGCCCAGCAGGTATCCGACGCCGGACCCCACCGCCAGCCCCACCGCGCTGCGCACCAGGACGTCGCTCCACGCCCAGTGCCAGAGCCCGTCCGAGGACCAGCCCGTCGCCGAAGCCGTGGTGAGCGCGATGGCCGCCAGCACGAACGGGAAGGCGAGACCGTCGTTGAGCCCCGCTTCGCTGGTCAGCGCGAAGCGCACCTCGTCCTCGTCGTCCTCCTCATCGGTCGGCTCGCCGACGCGCACTTCCGCGGCCAGTACCGGGTCCGTGGGGGCCAGCGCCGCCGCCACCATCAGCGCGACGGCCGGCGGCCAGTCCACCAGCCACACCGCCGCGGCCGCCGTGAGCAGGATCGTCAGGGGCATGGCCAAACCCAGCAACCGCCATGTCGTCGACCAGGAACGAAGGCCCGGAGGCCGGTTGATGGCCAGTCCCGCGCCCATCAGCGCCACCACGACGCAGATCTCCGTGAGGTGCTCCACCAGTCCCCGGTACCGGACGGGATCGGCTGACGGGAGGGCGTCCAGCGGCAGCAGGAAGACGAGGAACCCCGCCGCGAGGAACACCATCGGCAGGGACAGCGGCCGTCTCGCCAGGGCGGTCGGCAGCACCGCCGCGCACAGAGCCCCCAGCCCCGCGCAGGCGTACACCACGTCGATCCCCGTCAAACCCAGCAAGCCGATCACCACTCCCGTACGAAGCCACGGGGACCGCCTACCCGGAGTCGCGAAGGGCAGCCATCGCGGCGGGCGCGCGATCACCGGCGCGGCCCCGCGGCCCCGCGGTCACGGCGGGGCGGGGGCGCGGTAGCGCCGGGTCTCCCGGCTCCAGACGTTGTTGCCGCCGATCCAGTTCCTGAGGTTGGCCAGGTACCCGGCGACACGGGCACCCTGCTCGGGGAGCGCGTAGGGGCGGGGGAGGGCCAGGGCCCGGGATTCGAGGTCGAGGAACTCCTCGATGAGCCGGTCATGGCCCTGTTCGAGGTGCCGGACGGCTTCGGGGGCGGTCATGCCCCGCCGCATCAGCAGGACGGCCTGGTTGCTGCTCTCGCCCTGGGCGAGGTCCTTGTCCAGGGAGTAGGCGTCGTTCTGGAGGACCACCAGGTCGGCGCACACCGTGCGCAGCCGGTGGAACGTCTCGCTCAACGCCAGCGGGAGAGCGAGCTCCCGGCCCTCCGCGGTCTCCCCGAACGCCAGCGACGGCCGGATCCCGATCGCGTTCCGCCGGACCTCGACGACATGCTCCAGGCTGGGCTGCCCGGTGTCGCGGCGCATCTGCGCTTCCAGGACGTAGGAGTACAGATAGGCGGCCACGTCGTCGGCGAACCGGCTCTGCCAGGACGGCCCCATCCCCCTCCGGCTGCGTACGCACAGCTCCGCGAAGGCCCGCACCAGGGGCGGCGCCGACGGCTTCAGCGCGCCCGGATCCCCGTACACGAACCGCACCATCGGGTCGACGACCGCCCGGACCAGGACCGGGTCCCGGCCCACGGGCCCGTCGAACCAGTCGTCGAAGGGAAAGAACCAGAACATCCAGTCCGACACCAGCCGCGCGCCCGAGCCCCGGGCGTCGGGATGGGCGTAGCCGGCGAGCCGGTCGAACCGCGGCTCGTCCAGCCGCCGGATCTCCTCCTCGCCCACGACGATCCCGGCATCCCGCGCCCACCGCAGACTGCCTTCGCGCATCTCCTGCACCCCCGGGTTCAGCCCGGTCGGCCACGGGATCTGGAAACACGGGATCGCGAAATCCGGGGCCGCCCCGCCCGCCCCGCCCGCCCCGGCCGGAGCCGCCGGGGTCCCCGCACCACGCGGACCCGGCGGACCGGCAAGACCGGTCGCGGCCCCCACAGCTCGCTCGTCCACGCTGCACCCCGTTCCTCACCGAGCCGGCCACTGGAAGCGATGCCGCACCGCCCGCCGTGCACGCGTTCGTCAGCGTGCCGGCGCGAAGGGAAGCACCTTCCATGGTCGACACCGGGACGGCTGCCGCATTGGGGTGGACCCCCAGTCTTTCTGGGCCCACGCGTCTCCGAGGCGGCTCCGGTCCCGGCCGCTCAGATCACCAGGGGTGCCTCCGACCAGCGGCGGACATGGTAGGGAGCCCACCACAGGTGGTCGCCGAATCGGAGCACCAAGGTCTCGGACATGAGGTCGTCCAGCACCGCCGGAGGGACGGAGCCGACCGGGGCGCCGTCGGTGAGGGTTCCGATCGCCTCGTGGTATTCCGGTTCGTCGATGGTGAAGCGCCGCAGTTCCCCGTAGCGGCGGTCCCGGACCTGGATGAATCCGGGACCGTACCGGTGGACGCACTTGCAGATGTAGTACGTGTTCCGCCACTCCAGCGCGGTGGCGGCCGGGTCCTCGGTGCCGAGGACGGCGGTCGGGGGATGGAGGTGGCCGAAGTGCCGCCAGGCCCCGGGGTCCGGGCCGGTACGGATCTGCCAGTCGACGGAGATCGCCAGGCTGGACAGATCACCGACGAAGCTCAGCGCGCGGACCGTCCATGCCGAGTCCGCCGGATCGGTGAGGTCGACCGGGCGCGGCAGGCAGACGTGCCGGGCCCCGGCGTCGAAGAGGCGCCGGGCGGCCTCGCCGCCGGTCATGTCGATGTCGAAGCGGCCCAGGGCCATGCTCGGGAGACCGGTCGTCCACGGGTCGTAGTCCCGGGAGGCCGTCACGGTGAAGGGGAGCGGCGCGTCCGCGCCGGTGCCGGGAACCCCGGCGGTCGTGCCGATCGGTGCGGGCGTCATCGTCATCTCTCTGCCGGATCTCCCTGTCGGATCTCTGTGTGTGTGGGCCCTGCGCGGAATCCGTGTGCCGCATCCGTGCGCCGACACCCCCTGGGGCCGGGTCAGGCCGTGGTCGCGGCGAGTTCGGCGTCACGGGCGGAGGTGTGACGCATGAAGTCGATCCGCAGGAACTCCTCGTTGAGCGCCGGCGGTGCGATCTGCACGAACTGCCCGCCGTCCTCGAACACGATGCCCAACTCCCGCCACCGTGCCAGGACATGATCCAGCACCTCCTCGCCCGCCCCGTGGTCGCGGGCGAGCTTGCGGGCGGCCGCCTTCACCGTGTGCGGCTGGTCGAGCAGCCGGAAGAGCGCCACCTCCCGCGGATCGGTGAGTTCCAGGTGCGTCCAGTCGAAGGCGCGGCGCCTGCTGACGAGGACGATCCGGTCCTCCAGGTCCCAGTGGGTGAGCCGACTGCCCGGATAGTTCCGCTTCCACTGCGAGATGCCCTCGTCCAGCCGTCGGACGACCTCCTCGCCGATACCGCGCGGCGGGACGTCGAAGACGTAGGCCAGGTCGTGCATCTCCGCTTCGGGGAGGTCGTAGGTGAGCCGGTACGGCTGGGCGGGCCGCAGCTCGGAAAAGCCCAGCTCGGGCTTGTCGAAGTACGGGCTGAACCGTTCGATCGCGATCCGGGAGGAGGGGCCGACGGGTGGGTTGAGGTGTTCCAGGGCGGCCAGCTGGGCCACCACGTCGTCGTAGTCCTCGGCGTCCTCACCGGGGAAGCCGTGCAGGTAGTTCCATGCCACGGACAGGCCGACGGTGGCCGCGTCGCGGAGCATCCGGACGTTCTGCCCGCCGGTCACCCCCTTGTCCATCAGGCCGAGCACCCGGCTGTTGAGGTTCTCGATGCCGGGCTGCACGAAGATGAGGCCCGCGTCGGCGAGGGTCTGGAGCTGGCCCCGCCGCATGTTGGACTTGATCTCGATGTGCATGCGCAGGTCGTACCCGCTGTCGATGATGCGCGGCAGGACGGTGTTGACGTACCCCATGTCGAGGATGTTGTCGACGACGTACATGTCCAGGACGCGGTGCCTGCGGGCCAGATCCATGATCTCGTCGTAGAACACGTCCGGGCTCTTGCTGCGGAACTGCATGAAGGAACCGTTGAGCCCACAGAAGGTGCAGTGGTGCTTCTCGCCCCACCAGCAGCCGCGCGCCCCCTCGACGACCAGCTTGGGCTCGACCCAGGTGCGGGCGTGCGAGGAGGCCAGACGCTCGAAGTACCCGGAGTAGTCCGGCGGCAGGATCGCGGCGGGCGGCAGCGGCCTGGTGCTCATCGCGTTGACGACGGAGGCGCCGTCCGGGCCGCGCCAGCACAGTCCGGGCACCTCGGACAGGGGCGTACCGGTGTCCAGCGCCGTGAGCAGGGCGGGGAAGGACACCTCGCCCTCGCCGCGCAGGACGTGGTCGACGAAGGTGAAGTTGCGGTGGACGGCTTCGCCCTGCCTGCCGTCGCAGTTGGCGCCCCCCATGGCCGTGACGATGTGCGGAGCGAGGCGCTTGACCTCCTTGGCGGCCGCGAGCGCGGCCGTGTTCTGCTGGAAGGTCGAGGTGAACCCGACGACGTCCGGAGCGAGTTCGACGATCCGCTCGGAGATGTGCCGGACGAACCCGGCAGCGGTGCGGTGCAGCGCCCGTGTCATCTCCATCCGGTCCTTGCGCACCTGCCCGCTCATCGCCTGGGTGAACTCGGCCACCCGCCAGTCGGGATCGTCGTAGAGGGCCGAGGAGAACACCCAGTCGCCGCATCCCAGGAAGTAGGAGCCGAGGGCGTAGTAGGAGTAGTCCTCCAGCGTGAACTCGCTGTTCCCGGTGATCCAGTCCACGTACTCGATATTGGCGTGCAGGACTTCGGCGGACGCGCCGGGCACGCACTCGTCGACACTGCGTTTGAGGATTCCGAGCGCCAGCGAAGGGAGGTCGATCGGGGCCCAGGGCATGTTCACCAGGAGTACGCGCACGGCTGGCCTCTTCTCATCGGATCAATGCGTCGACGGACGGAGTCGGGGGCGGGCGGGGAGTCGGGACCGCCTGGGCGGATGCCGGCCCCGCACCCGGGGGTGCGGGGCCGGCCCGTGCCGCTGCTACTCGTCGTCCTCCATCTCCTCCGCGGAACGGAAGTAGATGACGACGCCGACGCCCGGCTTGCGGCTCTCCTCGTCGCCTTCGAGCGGGTCGCCGTGGATGATGTCCTTCTGCATGCTGATCACCCCCTCTCCCCCTGCGGGGACGGCTCGGCCCGCGCGGGTGCCGTGGGCAGCCCGCCGCCGAGAAACCTCAGGGACCGCCTGATCACGGCCAGGTGGTCGGCTCCGTCGTAGCCGTCGTGACCGGAGTCCAGCCACATCAGTTCGTGGGGCACCCCGTTCACCCGCAGCACGTCCAGGTACGACTCGACCTGCTCCGGCGGGCACTTGGCGTCCCGCCGCGCGGCGACGACCAGGAGCGGTGAGCGGATGGCCGCCGCGTACGAGGACGGCGACGCGTGGGCGTAGGCCGCCGGAACCTCGTCGGGGGTGCCGCCGAACAGCTCGGTGTCCAGGGCCTGGAGGGCGGGCGTGGAGTGCCGGAAGGCGGTCACGCAGTCGGCGAGGGGCTTCACCGCCACGCCCGCGTCCCACAGGTCCGGGTGGGTGCCCAGGGCGAGCAGGGTCAGGTACCCGCCCCAGGAGGTGCCGCACAGGCCCACCGCGCCGGCCCGGCCGATTCCCTTGGCCAGGAGCTCCGCCCGGGCCCGCACCAGGTCGGCGACCTGGGTGTGGCCGACCCCCTCGGAGAACGCGGAGCGCCAGCGCGGCCCGTACCCGGTGGAGCCGCGGTAGTTGACCCGGGCCACCGCGTAGCCCGAGCCGACGAGGGCCTGGACCATGGGATCGTAGGCGTCGCGGTCGTGGTCGGCGGGGCCGCCGTGCACCAGGAAGACCAGCGGGTACGGTCCGGGCCGGTCGGCGGGTGTGGTGACGAAGGTGTGGACGGGGCCGTCGGGGCCGGGCGTCCACAGGTCCTGCCGGTGGCCGAAGGGGGGCAGCCGCCATCGGCTCTGCCCGGGGAGCGGCCCGCCCGACAGGGCCAGGGCGCGCGGCACGGTCACCGCGTCGGTCCAGAGGATGTGGACGTCGCCGTCCGCGGCGGGCGCCGCGTCCAGGATGCTGCCCTCCGGGGTGGGAACCGCGGTCAGCTCGCCGCGGTCGAGGTCGGCAGTGAAGAGCCGGCTGCGGCCGTGCCTGTCCTGCCGGAGGAGAACACGCGCGCCGGCCGTGCCGGGGTACCAGCGGGCGGTGGTCTCGGTGTCGAACGAGCACCAGGGCAGCAGTTCGAGTCCGTGTCCCGGGGCCCAGGTGCCGAGGTGGTACCGGCCCTGCCGCTCGCGCATCACCAGCAGCAGGCCGCCGCGGCCGGCTGCCGCCGACGGCGCGAAGCCGAGGGCCCATGTGGGTTCCCGGCTGCCGGACAGTACCGCGACGGTGGTGCCGTCCGGGGTCAGGACCGTCACGGCGCGGTCGGAGCGCGCGGGGCCGGACACCGCCAGCAGCGTCCCGTCCGGTGCGAGGCCGCACAGCGTGCCGGACTCCGTGGTGCGCAGCACCGGTGCGGCGGTGCCGCCCCGCCGCCCGATGTGGATGCCCAGTCCCCGGGCCGTCCTGATGCCGACGGCCGCCAGGCCGCTCGGGGTGAGTGCGAGCCCCGCCGGCCGTCCGTGGGGGACTCCGGCGAGTGCCGGCCGGTCGGGGCCGCCGTCGAAGTCCTGGGTGCGCCAGCCGCCGGCCCCGCCGCGGTCCTCGTCGAACCACCACACGGCCTCGTCGGCGTCCAGGGCGCAGAGCAGCGTGCCGTGGGGGCGGTCCGTCAGCTGCCGGCCGGTGCCGGTGGAGCGGTCCCAGGTGAAGATCTCGCAGCGGCCGTCGGCGTCCCCGGTGTACACCATCCGGTCCGGGTCGCGGGGGCTGGTGACCGGGAGCACCGGCCGGTAGACGCCGTACGTGCGGGTGGCCGGTTGCGGCGGGGCCTTCGTCATGCGGACGGCACCTCCCGCACCACGTGTGCGGCCCGGGCCGTCGCGTACAGTGCCAGCGCGGCGAAGGCCCCCGCGCAGCCCAGCGCCATCGCGCGGCCCCCGTAGGCCGCCACCAGGACCCCGGCCGCGAGGGGCGCGAGGACCGCGACGGCCTGGCCGGCGGTGCCCAGCACCGTGCCCATCCGGGCCAGCAGCCGGTCGGGGGTGAGCAGGACGGCCCGGGTCTGCAGAACGACCACCACGGACGGCACGATCAGGGACACGCAGCTCAGCAGGAGCCCGTACACCCAGGTCCGGGAGGCGAAGGCGAGGCCGGCGGCGGCGGGCACCATGGCCCACGAGGCGCCGGTCACGATCCGTCCGGCCGGGGTGCGCCGCACCACCCACGGCGCGGCGAGCGAGCCCAGCAGGCCGCCGGCTCCGGCCAGGGTGAGGATGAGGCCGATGGCGGAGGGGTCGGCTCCCCGGGCGTGCGAGGCGAACACGGCGTGGAAGTAGAGGGCGCCGAGAAGGGCGTTGATCCCGGCGGTCCACACCGTCACGAAGCGGAGGAAGGGCTCGGACCAGACGAAGCGGAGGCCCTCGGCGAGGTCGCGGGCGAAGGTGCTGGGCGGACCGTCCCGTTCGGGGGTGAGGTCGGTCCGGACGGCCTTGCTCAGCGCCGCCACCAGCAGGAAGGAGAGCGCGTCGGCGAGCAGTGGCACCCAGCGGGCCAGTTGGTAGAGCAGGCCGGCCAGGGAGGGGCCGACGATCTGCACGGCCTGGTCCCGGGCCTGCAGGTGCCCGATCGCCCGGGGGTACTGCTCGGGCGGCACGAGTCGGCGGATGGTGCCGGAGGCCGCCGCTCCGTAGGTGGCACTCGCCGCCTGCTCGACGACGGCGGCGAGGAGCAGGTGGACGAGGACCACGTGCCCGAGGGCGACGGCGACGAACACCGATCCCATGGCGGCGGACGCCACCAGGGCTGCCGCGCACATCATCGGTTTGCGGGGCAACCGGTCGGCGTGGACGCCGGCCACCGGGGCCGCCACGAGCCCGCTGACCAGGGCCACGGTGACGACGAGTCCGGCGACTCCGGCGGATTGCCCGGCGCCCAGCAGGACGAGCGGCAGCACCAGCGAGGAGGCGCAGGTCCCGAGGCCGTCCACGGCGCCCGCCGCCCAGAACAGCGAGAAGTCGCGTAATCGGAACGGGGACGGCGGCCGGGCAGGGGATAACTCGGGATCCGAGAGTTCCGACTCCCTCTCGGCCCTACCCGTCACGAATCCCGCCCGGGAGGTGTTGCCGACGCTGACGCACCCACAATGCCCCCTGGATAAGCGGACCCACGGACGACGAGGGGGGGAGCGTATCGAACGGGCACACCCCCCACAACACCCCGTTCGACCATGGTTTCCGATCATGGAGAACCCGGGGTCCGCACCGGGCCGGCACCGCTTCCGGGGACGGCCCGCCCGGCCGCCCCGGCGCCGCCCCGGGGCCGACGCGGTCGCGTTCGGCCGGGGTGCGGGCCCGGCGCATCGCGGCCGGTGGGCCGGAGCCCGGGCGCCCGGAGGACAATTCGCCGCTGACCGGTGCTTCGGGACGGCGTCGTCCTACGGATATCCGTAGGATGATCCGCGCGGCTCGACGCGACGATTGCGTGATGCGATCCCCAAAAGGAATGTCCACAGAGCGTTCTGTTCCGGCGAAGCCGTCGGCCGGGTCCGTTCCCGCCGCCAGGATCCGGGCGCTCGTCGACCCCGGAACCTTTTCCGAGGCTTTCGGCAAAGCCGCCCATCGAGCCAGCTCCTTCGGAATGCGGGAGCGTGAACTCCCCGGGGACGGGGTGGTGACGGGCACCGCGAGGATCGCCGGGCGCGACGTGTGCGTCTTCGCCCAGGACCCGCAGATCATGGGCGGGTCACTCGGCGAGGTCCACGCGGCCAAGATCGCCAGCCTCATGGATCTGGCCGGCCGGATTCGCTGCCCGATCGTCGCGCTGCTGGAGTCGGGCGGTGCCCGCCTGCAGGAAGGCATCGCGGCGGTCGACGGATACGGGCAGATATTCCGGCGCAATGTCCGGCTGTCCGGAAGGGTGCCCCAGATCAGCGTGGTCTTCGGGGCATGTGCCGGCGGTGCCGTCTATTCACCCGGGCTGACCGACATCGTCGTCATGGAGGCCGCGTCGGCGATGTTCCTGACCGGCCCCAGGGTGGTGAAGGCCGTCACCGCCGAGGACGTCACGGCCACCGAACTGGGAGGGGCGGAGGTCCACGCGCGCTCTTCGGGCGTGGTGCACCTCGTGGCCGGCGACGAGGCCGACGCTTTCGCTCAGGTCCGGCGGGTCCTTTCCTATCTTCCCTCCTCCTGCTGGCATCCACCGCCGGTCGCGTCCCCGCTGCCCGGCGCGGAGATCGACCCGCTTCCCGTCGAGGACCGTCACCCCTACGACGTGCGAACAGTGGTCCGCGGCATCGCCGACGCGGACAGCTTCCTCGAACTGCAACCGCGGTACGCACGCAATATCGTGGTCGGCTTCGCACGGCTGGAGGGACGGCCGATCGGTGTGGTGGCGAATCAGCCGGAGGTGATGGCCGGCGTGCTCGACATCGACGCCGCGGAAAAGGCGGCAAGGTTCGTCCGCATGTGCGACGCGTTCGGGATTCCCCTCGTGACACTGGTGGACACCCCCGGCTTTCTCCCCGGCACGCGACAGGAGCGCGGGGGCATCATCCGGAAGGGCGCCAAATTGCTCTACGCGTACTCGGAGGCGACGGTGCCCCGGGCGACGGTCGTTCTCCGCAAGGCGTTCGGCGGCGGATACGTGGTGATGAACTCCCGTGCGCTCGGAGCCGACGCCGTCTTCGCGCTGCCCGGCGCCCAGATCGCCGCGGTCGGCGCCGAGGGGGCGATCGACGTGGTCTGTCGGCGTGAGATCGCCCGGGCCCCGGAGATCCGGGAGCCGCTGCTCCAGCTCTACCGCGACGAAGTGATGACGCTCAGGACCGCGCAGGAACGGATGCTCGTGGACGGCGAAGTGGAACTCGCCGATATCCGAGGAGCCCTCGCCCGGGTCATCAGCCTGCACAGCGAGGCGGCTTCACCGGCATTCCGGCACGACAACATGCCGCAGTAGGAAGGAAGGGACGGCCGTGTCCTACGGAAGAAATCACAGCAGACGCGTCGACGAACCCGTGGTGATCACCGGAATCGGACCGGTCGTCGCGGGTGCGACCGGAATCACCGAGTTCTGGGAGGAACTCGTGTCCGGGCGTTCCCACATCAGTCGGGTCGACGAATTCCGGAACCAGGACCTGCCCACCTGGATCGGCGGCCGGATCACGGATTTCGACCCCCGCCCGCACCTCCCGCCCGGACTCGAAGGGCACGCTCACCGATACACCAGAGAAGCGCTGATCACGATCGCCTCGGTGAGCCACTGCCTGGCGGACGCCGGGCTGAAACCCGGAATGCCGAACCCCTCCGGCATCGCGACCGTCGCGGCGTGCTCACGAGGCCCTCTGGCCTGGTGGTACGACAACCCGGGGGACGGCCCCCACCCGGCGGACCGGGAACCGGGACGCAGCGCCATCCTGCACAGCCTGCCGGGCTCGCCCGGTTCCCTGGCCGCCATCGCCCACGGATTCCAGGGCGAGGTCATCACGATCGGCAACGCCTGCGTGAGCGGCCAGCAGGCCGTCGGCCTGGCCCGGGAGAAGCTCCAGCACGCCGACACCGAAGCCGTCTTCGTCATCGGACACGAGTTCCCCCTCGTCCCCCCTCTGATCAGGCTCTTCGCCGCGATGGGCGAGGGAGCGCTGTGCCGGCGCCGGGACCCCGTCGGCGCGATGCGTCCCTATCACCGCGCCCGGGACGGCTTCGTCCTCGGCGAGGGAGCCGTCACGCTCTGCCTGGAGCGGGCGTCGACGGCACGCAGCCGAGGCGCCCGCCCCTACGCCGAGGTCCTCGCCCACCGGACACGCAGTGAGGCCGGCCACCCCATGACCATGGACCTCTCCGGACGGCACACCGCGGACCTGGTCCGGGAAGTCCTGGCATCCGCCGGCCGCACCCCGGAGCAGGCGGGCTACATCTGCGGCCACGGTTCCGCCACCCACAACAACGACCTCGCCGAGGGCCGCGCGCTGGAGAACCTGTATCCGGGCCCGTCCTCACGGAAGCCCCCGCTGGGCTCGGTCAAACCGGTCTTCGGGCACCTTCTCGGTGCCAGCGGGGTGCTCAACACCGCCGCCGTCGCCCTGATGCTCCACCACCAGCGGATCGCCCCGACGATCAACTGCGCCGAACCCGATCCGCAGTGCGGACCGGACCATGTGACCGAAGGCGCCCGGCCGGCCCGCCTCGAACTGGCGCTGTCGCTCTCGCACTCCCTGGGGAGCCAGTCCTCGGTGATAGCCCTGGCCCGGTGCGAATGACCGGGCCCGCACCCCGGCGGCCCTTCGTGGCCCCGGACCCCGACAGCCTGGTCGCCGGCGTCCTGCGCCCCGGCATGCACGTGCACTGTGCCGTGACCCCTGCCCGCCCCAATGCCCTGATCAACGCCATGGCCCGACGGTTCGCCGGCCAGGCCGCGCTCACCGTCAGCGTGGCCTCCATCCACTCCACCGCACACGCACTGGCCCTTTCCGGCGCCGTACGCCACGTGGACACCTGCTTCCTCGGCGAGATCCACCCCGCGCCGCGCCCCAGCGTGCTCTACGCCGACGTCGACGCGGGCGTACCGTTCACCGTCGGCTCCTGGTCGCTGCTGAGTTACGTCCAGCGCCTCCTCGCCGCCGCGCAAGGCCTGCCGTACGCGGTGACGAGCTCCCTGTCGGGCAGCGACCTGCCGGCGGCCCTGCCGGGGCAGGTGCACACGGTCCCCGATCCCGGCCGCCCGGGCGAGCAGGTCACCCTGCTCAGCGCGGCGCGGCCCGACATCACCCTGGTGCACGGCGTGTGCGCCGACCGGCGCGGCAACGTCGTCATGGTTCCCCCCCTGGGGGAAGGGCCGTGGGCGGCCTACGCGGCACGGGAAGGCGTCATAGCCTCGGTGGAGCGCATCGTCCCGGACGCGGTCGTCGACGCGCTGTCCGACCGGGTGGTCGTCCCCGGCCAACGTGTCCTCGGACTGTGCGAAGCCCCGCGCGGCGCCCATCCACAGGCCCTGCGCACGGCGGGCATCGCGGGGATCGCCGCGTACGGCGACGACGACGCGTTCCTGACCGAGACGGTCCGCCAGTGCTCGACGCCCGACGGAGCACGCGCCTGGTACGAGCGGTGGATCGCCGCCGACGGCGGTCACGCGGCGTACCTGCGACGCCTGGACGCCTTCCACCCACCACGACGGGTCCCGTCCGGCCCGCCGCCCGGCCGTCCGGCCGATCAGGAACGGCTGGCCGTCCTGGCCGCACGCGCGATCACGGACCTGGTCCGGCGAGGCGGCTATGACACCCTGTTCGCCGGGATCGGTGTCTCCCATCTCGCCGTGTGGATGGCCGCCGCAATGCTGGAGGCACAGCACACACCGGTCCGCGTCTGCGCGGAGACCGGCCTGTACGGCATGCACCCCTCGCCCGGGGACCCCTTCCTCTTCTCCAGGGCGCACACGGAGAGCTGCGAAGCCCTCACCGGGGTCGTGGAATCGCTGGGCGGTATGGCAGCCGCGAACGGCCACCGCTGCCTCGGCGTTCTCTCCGCCGCCGAAATCGACCCGTACGGAGACGTCAACACCACCCGCACGGTCCGCGGCCGCCGGCTGACCGGGTCGGGAGGAGCCAACGACATCGGCTCCACCGTGGACTGCGTGGTCGTCGCGGCCGCCGCACCGCACCGGTACGTCCCCAGGGTCGCGCACGTCACCACTCCGGGCCGCCGGGTCCGGACGGTGGTGTGTCAGTTCGGCCGATTCACCCGGACCGCGGACCATGCGCCCTTCCGACTGGAGTCCTGGCTGCCGCCCGAAGGGAACGACGGACCGCAGGACCCGGCCGCCGCTGTCCGCATCCACACCGGATGGGACCCCGGGCCGCGCCCCGACCCGTACGAGGAACCCCCCATCCGTCCGGACGAGATCGCCCTGCTGCGCGGCTTCGATCCGGACGGGCACTTCCGTTGACCCGCGCGCGTACGCGGCGGCAGAGAGAGGATCCGGCATGCCACAGGGCGCATGGAGCACAGCGGGCATCGGCCTGCGCGGCCTCGGACACTACTATCCCGAACGGCACGAGGTCAGCACCGACGACCCCGCCGCCTTCGCCGAACTGGGGGTGCGGGCCCGTCACCTGGCGGGTCCGAAGGAGACCATGCGGGCGATGGCGGTCCACGCCGCCCGCAACGCCCTCGAATCCGCGGGCCGGGCGGCAGCCGACGTGGACGTGCTGATCCTGTCCAACTGCACCGACCGGAAGTGGTTCCCGGAGTCCGCCCCGCGTGTCGCCGTCGAACTGGGTGCCCACCGGGCTCTCGCCTTCGACGTGTGCGGAGCGTGCACCGGCTTCGTGCACGGGGTACAGCTGGCCGCCGCCCTGATGATGTCCCTCACGCACGTGCGGCTGGCGGTCGTCGTGTCCTCGGAGCAGTTCTCGCACCGTGCCAGGCCCGGCACCCGCAGCGCGCTCGTGGTGGGAGACGCGGCAGGCGCCGCCGTGCTCGCCCGGGACGGAGGGACCGGGCTGCTCGACACGGTCCTGCACACCGACGGCACCGAAGCGGATGTCTGCGCCATCGGGCAGGACGACGGCTGGATGCGCACGGACCGGCGCGTCGTCGAACTGGCCGTCCGCGTCCAGCTCGACGCGGTCCGGGAACTGCTCGCGCGCAACGGACTGGACCTCACCGAAGTGGACTGGGTCGTCCCGCACCCCGGCAACCAGGCGGTCCACTCCGCCCTGCGCGAGCGCCTGACGCACGCCGGCGCCCAGGTCGTCACCAACTTCGAGGAGTGCGGCAACACCGCCAGTGCCTCCATCCCCACCACCCTGTCCGAAAACGCGGCGGCGGGGCGCTTCCGGCCGGGCCAGTTGATCCTCGCGCCCACGGCCGGCGCCGGCTGGTACAGCGGTGGCCTCCTGTTCCGCCTCTGACCGCTCTCCCCCACGAAGGAGCGTGCACCACGATGAGCGAGCCCTTCCACGGCGCCCGCCCCCACCCCGCCATAGTGGGTTTCGGCATCGTCACAGCCGGCGCGAACCGACCCGAAGAGTTGTGGGAAGTGCTGCGCGACGGCACGCCCACCCTGACGGACAGATCCCTCCGCTTCGACTACGACCACTTCCACGACCCCGACCCCACGGCCGAGGACAGCGTCTACGCACGGGGCTTCGCCGGCATCACCGCCTTCACCCCGCATCCCGCGCTCCGGCGTGAAATCGACGCCGGCACGGCGCCCGTGGACGTCACGGCCCGGTGGCTGCGGCACTGCCTGATGTACGCCCTCGACACCGTCACCGTCCGCGAGCGCGACCGCTGCCTGTTCGTGCTCGGCTATCCGCTGCCCGGATCGCTTGAGCTCGACGAGGAGCTCGTCGCTCGCACGGCCGGGCTCCCGCACCGCCACGACGGAACGCACCACCTGCCCCACGAGATCGCCAGGTCCGCCGTCAGCGGGCTGCTCCCGGCCGATGCCGACGTGCTCGTCATCGACAGCGCCTGCTCCTCCGCCCTGTACGCCGTCGACATCGGAGCCCGCGCGCTGCGCACCGGCGAGGCCGACCTCGCGGTGTGCGCGGGCGCGTACGCGGTCACCCCCCGCGACTGCGTGGCCTTCGCCAAGGCCCGCGGCATGTCCCCCTCCCTGGTGCTGCGCGCCTTCGACGAGGCCGCCGACGGTGCCGTGCTCGGCGACGGTGCCGGCGCGGTGGTCCTGAAGGACCGGCGGCGAGCCGTCCGGGACGGCGACCGCGTACGGGCGGTCATCGCGGGAATCGGCACGTCCACGGACGGCAGGGGGAAGGCGATCTACGCTCCCGACTCCGCGGGGCAGATCGCCGCGCTGCACGGAGCACTGCGGGACGCGGCCATGGCACCGACCGACGTGGACTGGGTCATCGGCCACGGCACCGGCACTCCGGTCGGGGATCGGGCCGAACTCACCTCGCTCGGCACCGCGTACGCCGCTCACACCGGTCTGCCCGTCACATCGAACAAGAGCGTTCTCGGTCATTCCTGCAACGCGTCCGGTGTGGTGTCACTGGGCCAAGCGCTGCTGTCCCTGGAGCACGGGACGATCCTCAGGCAGCACCACTTCCACCGCTGCCCCGAACCCTTCGCGGACCGGCCGACCCCGCTGACGGTCCCGCGGGCCGACATCGCCTGGCCGGCGCGCGCCGACCGGGTCCGAACGGTCGGCCTGTCCAGCTTCGGCTTCGGAGGCACCAACATCCACCTGCTGCTCAGCGACGCAGCCCCGGAACCGACTCGCGGCCGGCGGCGAAGCGCCGTCCGGGCGGCGCCCGAGGACGTCGTCGCCATCGGCTGGGAGGCCGTGCTCCCGGACGCTCCGGCTTCCGAGGAGGTCGCCGCGTGCCTGCGGGCCGGCCGCTGGACGGTCCCCGCCGCGTTCGGCGACCCCTATCCCGCGCCCTCGCCGGCCGTGACCGCCCTCGCTCCGGTGACGGCCGGGCGGATCGACCGGACGCAGCTGATGGCCCTGGAGTGCGTGGAGCGGTTCACCAGCCGCTCCGGTGTCCCGTGGGCCGGGGCGGCAGCCACCACGGGGGTCTTCGCCGGCCACATGGGACCGACCCGCGCAGGTGTGGAGTACACCCTGCGGTGCCATCTTCGGCAGACGAGCGCCCGTCTGGGCCCGGGCGACGCGTCCCGGCGCCACGGTGACCAGGTGCGTGGGCACGTACCACCCGTCTCCCTGGACACCGTCGCGGGAGTGATGCCCGGCTGTGTGGCGGCCCGGATCGGCAAGCGGTGGGACACCCGTGGGATGACCATGGCGGTCGAGAAGGGATGGCAGTCATCGCTGGGTGCCCTGGCCGTCGCGTTCGCGGCGCTCTCGGCCGGAGACCTGGACTTCGCCCTGCTGCTGGGCGCACACGGCAACAGGCTGCCGGCACTCTCCTCGCTGCTGCAACCGTACGGAGTGCGCGAGGAACTGGCCGAGGGTGCCTTCCTCATCGTGCTGGCCCGCCGGGGGGCCCTGCCGGACCCGGGAGCATGGGCGCCGACGCGCTTGCGGCGGATCGCACCGGACCGCGTCCGCCAGGACGGGCCCCGGTTCGCATGCGGGCCCCTCGGCGGACGAACCTATGCGGGGGGCGACGGCGCCGTGGCCCTGCTGCGGGCCCTGACCCATCCGGCGGACCGGACGTTCGTGCTGCCGGGCGGGACCGGTACGGGCCCCGCCTGGCAGCTCGACAGGCGCTGGTGACGCGGGGCCGAGGGTCAGCCCGCGGTGAACGCGCCGTCCATCGCGTACGCCTGGCCGGAGACGAAGCCGGCGGAATCCGACAGGAGGAACGCCACCAGATCGGCGACCTCCTGCAGCGTCCCCAGCCGGGAGATGGGGTGGGCCCCGACCGCGCCGTCGAGCATCGGCCCGGGCAATGTGCGGAGCAGCGCGGTGTCGACGGCACTGGGGCACACCGCGTTGACCCGGATGTTGTCGGCGGCGTGCTCCAGGGCCGCGGCCTTCGTCAGACCGACGATCGCATGCTTGGTCGCGGTGTACAGGGGCACTCCCGGAAAGGCGATCAGGCCGGTGACCGAGGAGCAGTTGACGATCGCGCCCCCGCCCTGGCCCCGCATCACCCGGAGCTCGTGCTTGAGCGAGTGCCAGCACCCCCTGAAGTTGGTTTCCACCAGGGAGGTCCAGTCCTCGGCGGTGGTGTCCACCAGCGGAACGTGGCCGCGACCCATGGTTCCGGCATTGTTGAAGGCCAGGTCCAGGCGCCCGTACCGGCGCACCGCCGCGTCCACGGCCGCCCGCACGTCGTCTTCACGGGTGATGTCGGTGGAGACGAACGAGGCCCGGTCCTTGTCGCCGGTCTCCTCGGCGATGGTGCGGACCAGTTCGTCTCCGAGGTCGGCGCGGCGGGCGGCGGCGACCACCCTGGCGCCCGAACGGGCCAAGGTCAGGGCCGTCTGGCGGCCGATGCCCGAGGTCGCTCCGGTGACGAGCACCACCTTGCCGTCGAAATCGAACCGCGCGGTCACCGCGGCTCTCCCGGGGCATCGTGGCCCGCCGACCTGTTCAGGACCTTCACGGCCCGTCGGCTGGCCTTGATCGCGCGGGGGATGCCCGCGTAGGCACCGCACTGCATGATCGCTTCCAGGATCTCCTCCGGGGAGAGTCCCGCCCGGAGCGCCAGCTCGACATGGCTCGCCACGAGGTCGTCACAGCCGCCGAGAGTGGTCAGCACCGTGATGGCTATCAGCTCCCGGTCCCGCGTTCCCAGCTGCTTGCGGGCGTGCAGCCGTCCGTAGATCGATTCCACCGTGTAGCGGGCGAGATCCGCGTGGGGGATGGTGTCTTCGAGCAGCTTGTCCGCATCGGGCAGGGCGCTGCGCAGACGCGCCCGCCCCTCCTCATACGCCGTGGTGTCGGTCATCAGAGTCTCCCGAGGTCCTTGCACGAGGGGTGACGAGGCCGGCGGCCGTACCTTTCAGGACGACGGCATCGCGCTGGTTGACGATCAGCAGTTCCGCTTCGAGGCTGGTGCCGAGCGGCCCCGCGGGGACCACGCGGCTGACGGTCACCGACGCATGGAGCCGGTCACCTGCGTAGACCGGTGCCAGGAACTCCAAGGTGGTGCGGCTGCCCAGGTACCCGAGAGAGGCCAGGGCCTCACCGGCGACCGAGGCGACGAACAGCCCGTGGGCCATCGGGGGCGCACCGACGGGAGCCACGTGGTGCCGCGCCCGGTCACCGGACAGCCGTGCGAAGGCGAGGATGTCCGCGGCGGTGACCAGCCGCCGTGCGGTGCGCACCTGGCCGACGGCAAGCAACCCGGTCACGGCTCGCGGCCCTGGGCCGCAGGGTTCCCGCTGGCCGACCGCGCGTTCTCCCCGATCGAGAGCTCCAGGAGCGCGGACATCTCGCGCATGGTGCGGAACGAGCTGAGGGCTTCGAAGTCCTCGGGGGAGGAGAGCCCGTACCGGGCGGTGACCTCGGCGGCCAGCTCGGCGCGCCGAAGCGAGTCCACCCCGGCCTCGGCTTCCAGATCCCAGTCCGGGTCCAGACTTCCGGGGGTGAAACCGAGGGAGCGTTCGAAGGCCGATCGTACGACAGGGTCGATCCCGTCGTCCTGTCGTGAGAGGTCCGGCGTCATCGCAGGTCACCGCCCTCAGTCGTTCGACGTGGGGGGTTCGGCGCCGATCTGCTGGAACATGCCCAGGGTGTCCCAGGCGCTCCAGCTCTCCGCGAGCCGGCCGTCCTCGTGCCGGTCGATGGTGATCCCGGGTACCGAGAAGCGACGACCGCTCGCCGGCACTCCCGGAAGGTCTCCGGTCTGGGTTCCCTCGAAGATCCAGCGGGTCACCACCCGGTCCCCGTCGGCCAGTTGCTCCTCGATCAGGACGTTCAGATCCGGGAAGGACGAGTTGTACAGGGCCAGAGCCGCCTTCGCGGCCTCGGGGCCGCGCAGGGCGGGGAAGGGCCAGGCCGGGTCGTGGTCGATCCAGTCGGCTCCGACCACGGTGTCCAGGACTTCCGGAGACTTCTGGCTCCAGGCGTTGAGCAGGGCCCGGGAACGCGACTTGTTCTGTTCGCTCATGGTTGATCCCTCTCGTGTTCCTCTTGATGCGCGGTGTCGTTCAGATACCAGCTGCCGTCCGCCGTCGTGCCGCCGTCCACCACCAGCACCTGTCCGGTGGTCCAGGCGGACTGCTCGCCGGCGAGGTGCAGGACGGCTGCGGCGATGTCCTCCGGTCGCCCGATGCGGCCGAGCGGCCACGGCCATGCGCGGCCGGGCTCCCGTTCCCAGAAGACGCGGGAGAAATCGGTCGCCACCAGGCCGGGAGCCACCGCATTGACCCTGACCCGGGGAGAGAGCTCGACGGCCAGATGGCGGGTGAGGTGGATCAGGCCGGCCTTGCTCACGTTGTACGCTCCGGTCGGCCCGCCGCCGTACAGGGCGCCGATGGACGCGATGTTGACGATGCTCCCGCCGCGCTCCCGCATCGACCTGCGCCATGCCGCCTGCGTCCAGGCGAGCGGGGCCAGCACATTGACCGCCCAGGTTCTGCCGAACGCCGGAAGGTCACCGTCCACGAGCAGCCCCGGACGGGCACTGGTACCCACGTTGTTGACCAGGATGTCGAGACTGCCGAACCGTTCGACCGCGGCCTTCGCACAGGAATCGGCAGCGTCCGGATCTTCCACGCGGGCAGCGAAAGCGGAGGCCATTCCGCCCAGCTCACGCACCGTTTCCGACAAACGATCCGGATTCCGTGCCACCAGCATCACCTGGGCGCCGTGCTCGGAAAGCAGCCGTGCCACGGCCTTTCCGATGCCCCGTGTGGCGCCGGTCACCAGAGCGACTTTTCCCTGAATATCGGCGAATTCATCCTTCATGACTCTCCGCCATCCCTGATCAGCCGCATCCTCCTTGGCGGCCCCATGCTAGGAGGCGGAAGAGGGGCGGGGGCCTACGGCTTCCCGTAGGCAGCACGACAAAGGCATACTCCACACTCGGTCGTGAATCCGCACCTCAGGGGCGGTCTACAGGCCAACCCGGGGCGGCGCCACGAACCCCGACAGGAGCGTGCGGCATGCCTGGAGTGGACGGTGCGGGCTGGGAGCGGCTCCGGCGGAGTCTGCGGCGGCACACGAACGAACCGGTGGGCCCGTTGAGTGCCCGCGCGCTCCCCGGCGGACTCTCACGGCTCAGCTACCACGTGACGGACAACCGGAACGCCTGGGTGGTGCGCACCGGGGCCAGCACCGGCAATGACCCCGGCATAGACCGGGAGTACCAGGCGCTCTCCGCGCTGCGGAGCACCGGCGTACCGGTGCCGGCCCCTCTGTTCCTCTGCCGCGACCTCGCCGTCCTGGGCCGCTCCTTCAGCGTCCTGGAGTGGGTCCCGGGGCTCGTGTACACCGGCGCACCGCCGGAACTCTCGCCGGAGGGCGCGGAAGGACTGAGCCGTCGTGTGGTCGAGACGCTGGCCCACCTCCATGCGCTGGACCCGGGGAAACTGTCCGTCCCGCGATCCGCGACACCGGAGCGCTACCTGGAGAGACAACTCGACCGGTACCAGAGAGCATGGGAAGGCCTGCCCGGCAGAGGCCGGCTGGCACGCGCCCCGGAACTGCTGCAAGGACTTCGGCATTCCCTCCCGGAAAACACGGAGCTCTCCGTCATCCACGGAGACTTCCATGTGGCCAACCTGGTATTCGACCCCGCACGACCCTCCCGGATAGCCGCAGTC
The DNA here is from genome assembly GCF_055576225.1 of Streptomyces sp. NPDC033845. Classification (NCBI taxonomy): domain Bacteria; kingdom Bacillati; phylum Actinomycetota; class Actinomycetes; order Kitasatosporales; family Streptomycetaceae; genus Streptomyces; species Streptomyces sp. NPDC033845. The sequence continues at coordinate 181,418 of NZ_JBVIRI010000006.1, forward strand.
CTGGACTGGGAGATGTGCACGATCGGATCTCCCCTCGCGGATCTGGGCACACTGGTCGCCTGCTGGTCGGGTCCGCGGGATCCGGGCAATCCGCTGGCCCGCGGCCTGAACGGACTGCGGGGACTCCTGACAACCGACGGAATCGTCGAGCACTACGCCGCGGTCAGCGGGCGTTCGGTGGAACACATCGACTGGTACGTGGTGTTCGCCCAGCTCCGCACGGCGATCATGCTGGAGAGGATCCGGTCCAGCGTGCCCGCGCGGCGCCCGTCGGCCGACCCCGCGATAGCCGGGGCGGGCAGCGCTCTCCTCACGGCGGCGCTGGGACGCGCGGCCCGGTCGACCCTGCCCGCACTGCGCACGGTCGGCGCAACACGAATGTCCGGTCCCGAATGAAGCACACGATGTGGAGGCAGCAGTGGACTTCGCCACCGACCCCCGGACCGAGGAACTGCGGGGCAGACTGATCGCGTTCATGGATGACCATGTGCGTGTCGCGGAAGTCGCGATGGCCGGGCAGCCCCGGCCGCCGAGAACGGTGTGGGAGCGCCCCTTCGTGATCGAGCCGCTCAAGAAGGCCGCGCGAGCGGCGGGCCTGTGGAACCTGTTCCTCACCGATCCCCGCTACGGAGCGGGCCTGACGAACCTCCAGTACGCTCCGCTCGCGGAGATCACCGGTCTCAGTCCCTTCCTCGCGCCGGAAGCCCTGAACTGTGCCGCTCCGGACACGGGGAACATCGAACTCCTGGTGGATTCCGGTACCCCGGCCCAGCGGGACCGCTGGCTCACACCCCTGCTCGAAGGGTCCCTCAAGTCGGCCTTCGCCATGACCGAGCCCGGTGTCGCCTCAAGCGACGCCGACAACATCGCCACGCGGATAGACCGGCAGGGTGACGACTACGTCGTCAACGGCAGCAAGTGGTGGACCTCCGGTGTGCTCGACCCCGACTGCGGACTGATCGTCCTCATGGGGGTCACGGACCCGCAGGGCCCGCCGCGCCGACGCCACAGCCTCCTGCTGGTCCCCACCGACGCCGAGGGGGTGACCGTACGACGGCCGCTGTCGGTCTTCGGCTACCTGGACGAGGCCCAGGGGGGCCATGCCGAGGTCGTGTTCGACGGGGTCCGGGTTCCCCGTTCCGGCCTGCTCGGCGCACCAGGGGCAGGCTTCGCTCTGGCACAGAAGCGCCTCGCAGGGGGCCGCATCCACCACTGCATGCGTCTCATAGGGATGGCCGAGCGGGCATTGGAGATGCTGTGCCGGCGCGGCCTGGAACGGGTCGCGTTCGGCGCGCGCCTCGCGGACCACGGCAGCGTGCGCGAACTGATCGCCCGCTCCCGGACCGAGATCGACCAGGCCAGGCTGCTGGTGCTGAAGACGGCCTGGCAGGTGGATACGTTCGGCGCGGCGGGCGCCCGTGCCGAGATCTCGGCGATCAAAGCGGTCGTGCCGGCCATGGCGGTCGCGGTGATCGACCGTGCCGTCCAAGTCCACGGTGCCGCGGGTCTGTCGGGCGACTTCCCCCTGGCGCAGATGTACGCCTCCGCCCGCGTACTGAGGATCGCCGACGGGCCGGACGAGGTTCACCGCCGGGTCGTCGCCTCCCGGGAGCTGCGTCGCTACGACCACTCCTCGCCGTGACGCTTCGGGCTTCCGTAGCGGCCCGCCTTCCGTGCGTGGGCAAGATCTGCGATAGCGGGCGCCGGTCGGGCGGAAGGGGAACAGCGCACCATGGACGACCTTCAGGGTGAGCCTCGGAGTTCCAGCACTCCAACGGATGCCGTTTCACGAGAACATGTCCGGCTGGAGAAGGCGCGAAGCATTGCGACCATCTGGCTCGACCGGCCTCCGCTCAATGTTCTCGACAGTCGGATGCGTGACGGTATCGGGGCCCTCGCCGCCGTGCTGGACGACGACGAGGAGATCCGTGCCGTGGTGGTCTGCGGCTCCGGCAAGCACTTCTCGGCCGGGGGCGATATCGATGAGATGGCCGACCTTTCCCAGGCGGAGTCGTCGCTGCTGGCACGCAGGGCGAACCACGCGTTCGCCGAAGTGGCGAGCCTGGGGAAGCCCGTGTTCGCGGCCATCCGCGGCTGTGCCCTCGGAGGCGGCCTTGAGCTCGCGCTGTGCGCGGATTTCCGCTTCTGCGGTGCCAGCGCCGTTCTTGGGCTGCCGGAGATCCAGCTGGGTCTCATTCCGGGTGGCGGAGGCACCAGGCGCCTGTCCCGGGTCGTCGGGGTGCAGCGGGCGAAGGACCTGATCCTCAGTGGACGCCGGGTGGGGGCGGTCGAGGCGTTGTCCATGGGAATGGTCGACCGTGTCCTGCCCGACCGGGAAGTCTATGATGCGGCCCTCGCGGCGGCCTCGGAGTTCGCCGCACGGTCACCTGCGGCACTGCGAGCCGCGAAACAGGCCATCGACAGCGACGATCCCGCAGGATTCGAAATCGAGCGGCTGAGTTTTTCCGCCCTGCTGGCCGGCGATGACGCCCGGGCTGCCATGCGTTCGTTTCGGGATGGCGGAGGCGCCCGGTCCGGTTCCGCATGAGCGTGCTTGAGTTGCTTGGAATTCAGAGGATCTCCGTTCCTGAAAACCCACGTTTCTCGAAAAATCATCATCTGGGGTGGTCTGCATGTGCATCATTCACTCCTCAGGGGAGCATCGAAATCTTCTGGAGCTAATTTCTTCGTCTTGCGCCCATGCGGACACCGGACAGCTGCGGGTTCTGGTCTTCGAGGGTGCGGTGGGTGTGGGGCGAACGACTCGACTCAACCAGGTCGTCCATGCCGCCAGGTCGTCCGGACGCAGCGTCGTCTGCGCGCGAGCCCGTGCGGAGGAGCGGCGGCGGCCGGGGGCGGTGGTCGCGCAGCTCGCCGACTCCGCGGGCCTGGACGCCCCGAGCGGCAGTGGGGGCGAATGGTGGGACGAGCTCATCGCCCGGGCCGGCTCGGCCGGAGTGCTCATCGCCGTCGATGATGCCCAGTGGCTGGACGAGTCGTCGTTTCGCATGCTCGGCTGCCTCGGCCGCCGGCAGTGGGGCAAACCTGTCGCGATTGCGCTCACCGTCCGCCGTGGCGGAAGGCATTCCTGGATTCCCGACACGGGAGAATTGGGCGGGGGTGCCGCAACGGTGATGCTCGGGCCATGGGATTCCCCGGCCGTCCGCGAATCATTGAGAAGTCACCTCAATGTGAATCCCGGTCCCGACTTCGTTTCACGAAGTCTGCGGGCGACAGCCGGGAATCCGGCCCTCGTGGTGCAGCTGGCGGGTGTCCTGGCGGCAACGGCATGCTCGCACACCGTGGAAGGGCTGATGTCCGTGCTGCACATGCACGCGGAAAGCATCGCCCGACCGCTGCTTGCGCGGATCGCGGCCGAGGGCGATCCCTCCCTCTCGGTGTGCCGCCTGCTGGCCGAGCCCGAGTATTCGAACACGGATATTCTGTCGCGTCGGATGGGGATGTCCAGCGGCCAGATGGACGGCATCGTCCGTGCGTTGGCCGAGATGGGGGTCATCACCGCCGGAAGAGAGCCCCGCCTGGTCCATCCCGTCGTGCGGGACGCCCTCCTCCAGAACCGGCAGGTCGACTTCGCATCGAAAGATCCACTGAAGAGCCGTCTGACGCCTCATCATCTGAGAATTGTCGAGCTGGTACTGGCCGGCTGGACCAACCGGGAGATAGCAGCCCATCTCAGGGTGACCACTCGTGCGGTCGAGTTCCAGCTGACGGAAGTCTACAGAATTCTGGGGATCTCCCGCCGAGCCCAACTGGGCGTCGCGTTGGAGCCCGCGGATGCGGCCTGCCGGTGACCTCCCGCCCGGCCGTGCCGGCAGCCGCCGGGCCACGGCTTGCCGCTCCGGCCGCGCCGGCCGACGACTGAGTAATCACCACTCTGGTTCTCTCGCCGCCCCACTGGTTCAGTGGGTCGGTCACCGAACCACCGAGGAATGCGAGGAAGAGTGACCCTACGGCCGGGCGGAGCAAAGGTGTCCGCCTCCGGGGCGACTCCGTCGGGCAGATTCATTCGCTACGCGATCGGGGGATGGGTCCGCGGCGGCCTGCTCCAGCCCCGCCAGGAGATCACCGCCCGCGCGATGGACCTGCTGCGCTTCCGCGGACCGGAGATCCTGCCGGAGCTGCTGGACACGAACGCCGCGTTCGTGGACGACCTCTTCGAGGCGCGCCGGGACTTCGGGGTGTTGCTCGCCCGGCGGGCGGCCGTGCGCGCCGATCTCTGCCAGGTGTACGAACTGCGCGAACTCCACTCCCTCCTGCGACAGTCCGAGACGCCCGAGGCGGTGCAGGCCGCGGACGCCGACGTGCTCCGCGCCCTGGCCACCCTCTCCGGAAACCGGGTGCACGTCCTTCTCGTGAACACCCTGTTCAACGTCTACTTCCCGCTGCGCACCGCCTTCCTGACGCCCTTCCTCGACGCGAACCTCGCCTACGACCGGCTGACCCCCGTGGTCGAGGCCGTGGCCGGTGCGGACGGCGAGGCGGCGGCGGAAGCGGCAGCGGCCTACCTGGAGGAGACCCGCTGTCTGATGCTGGCGCCGTACGTCCGCTGAGCCCGTCGGGGCCTCCTCAACGGGGCGGGCCGCCGGCCCGCCCGGGAGGCGGTGCGCCCGGGAGCACGCGCACTCCCGCCTCCCGGGCGCGGCCGGCGATCGCCGGGACCGCCCGCTCCGCGAGGGCCGCCACGGTGAGGGACGGATTGACGGTCAGCGAGGTGGGGACGGCGGAGGCGTCCGTGACGAAGAGGCCTGGGCTGCCCCGCAGTTCATGGGCGGCCGTGAGCGCCGAGGTGGCCGGGTCGTCGCCGATGCGGCAGGAGGACAGCGGATGGGCGCTCACGCTTCCGCCGACGGCGGAGGTCCACGGGGTGACCTCGGCCAGGCCGTCCCGTTCGAGGATTCCGCGCAGGTCCGCGTCCGCCAGGTCCCAGCCGCGCCGGGTCGCCGCATTGGGCCGGTACCGCAGGGCTCCCAGGCCCAGTCCCTCGGCGACCCGGACGAACGCCCCGGTGGGGGGCGGCGGACCGAAGACGCCCTCGTTGTCGTCCTCGGTCATCGCCAGGACGGTGAGCCATGACCGCCAGCGCCGCCGCATCTCGCGTTTGGCCGGCCCGAACCAGGCGGAGCCGCCCGCGAGCGTATTGGTCATCGGCGGGAAGTAGATCTGCTGGAGCGTGTAGCGCTCGAACTCCGGCAGCCGTCCGTCCAGTCGGTCGTACGAGGCGGTGGTGATGGGTTTGCCGATGTGCGCGGCGGCGTAGGGGGTGCCGTCCGGGCGTTGGAGTCCGAGGACCCCGCGGACCCGTCCTTCGTCCAGCACGGCGACGCTCAACCGGTCCCCGTTGCCGGAGAAATGGCGGCCCACGGCCGCGGGTACCTGGCCGAGCAGCGGGGCCGAGCGGCGCAGCACGACGGGGGTCGCCATCGCCCCCGCGGCCAGCACCACCACCTTGGCGTGGATCGAACCCAGTCCGGTGCCGTCCTCGCCGATGGTGTGGGTCACCGCGTACCGGTAGCCGGGCAGCGCCGAGCGGGCGATGACCTGTGCTTCGTGCAGCGGCAGCACCCGGGCTCCGTGTGCCTCGGCCGCCGGCAGGTAGGTGAGCAGCATGGAGCGTTTCGCGTCGAAGCGGCAGCCCGACAGCATCCAGTTGCAGTCGGTGCAGCGGGCGGTGTCCACGGCGACGGGCACCGGGTTGCAGGTGCGGCCCGCGTGGTCGCAGGCGGCGGCCCACACACCACCCGCGTAGGAGATTCCCGACCAGTCCAGTGGGGTGACGGGCAGGGACTCCTCCACCCGGTCGTACCAGGGGTCGAGGGCGGACCGGGTCAGGGCGGCGGGCCACAGCCGGTGCCCGGCGGTGCCGAGGCGCTCGAAGACGAAGGCGGGGGCCCGCAGGGAAGCGCCGAAGTAGACCACGCTGGATCCGCCCACGCAGTTCCCGGCGACCACCGACATGCCGTTGCCGCGGATCACGTCGACGGCCCGGGTGTAGGTGCCCAGACGGAAGTCATGGGAGAAGTCGCCGGAGGAGAGCCGTGGTCCGCGCTCCAGGACGGTCACCCGGGCGCCGCCGGCCGCCAGATGGTAGGCGGGTATGGCGCCGCCGAACCCGCTGCCGATGACGAGGACGTCCGTGGTCTGCGCGGCCCCGGCGCCTTCGGCCGCCTGCCCGCCGGGTCTCCTCATGCGGGGCTGCCCGAAGGGGTGGTGTCCGGGTGGAGCCGGGCGAGGGGCCGGCCGTAGGAGTGTGCCGGGAACCGCCACAGGCCGTCCGGGCCCGGCGGGGGGAAGCCTGTCCAGGCGAGTCCCGGGTGCCCCTCGGCGTAGGCCTGGGCGGTGGGCAGGTGCCCGGCGGTGTCGAAGGCGATCCCCACCAGCAGGGCCAGTACCTCCCACAGGGGCCGGTCGACGTCCTCCTCGGCGAACAACTCGTCGACCAACGCGGTGCGATGGGCGAAGGACAGCTGGACGAGGGCCGGCCGCAGCGGGGACAGCACCAGCAGCCGGCGCAGCGCGTACGCGGTCGCACGTGCGTTGACCAGGAGGGCGATGCCGGGCAGCAGGGGCGCCAGTGGGAGGCCGGGGTCCCGCATCAGGTCGACCGCTCCGGCATGGACGGCGCCCGGGCCGGTCACCACACCGGCCACCGCCCGGTCGTCGGGGCTCCGGCGCCCGCCCGGGATCAGCGTGTCCGCGAACGCCTCCAGGGTGTGGGTGGTGGCCGGCTCGACGGGCAGCGTCGCCCGGGCGTCCCACCGCGGCAGGGCCCAGGCGCCGAGCGCGGCCGTCACCATCACCCCGAGCTGCCGGCGGTTCATCGCCGGCACGTCAGGCACCGGACAGGCAGAAGGCGGTGGGGGGCAGGGAGAGCGAGGCCCCGCTCTCGCCGGGCGACTCCCCGTAGGCGGCGAGGGCCTGGGCGAGCAGCGGATGGGTGGGGCGCAGGGCCGCGACCGCGTCGCCGACGCCCGCGGTCCGGCCGTTCACCTCGAAGCCGGTCAGACGGGCGCCGGCCTTGCCGTCCGGCTTGTCGAACCAGTACTCCCCGTCCCAGCTGACCAGGGGGGTGGCGCCGGTGGTCGACTGCACGCTCCAGTGGTCGCGTTGCAGGTACCGGCACACCGGAAGGGCGGCCGCGATGCGGGCCGGTTCGGCGAGCAGGAACCGGATCGCTCCACCGTTGTCGGCGGTGATGTCCCGCTTGTCGTACTCCACGCACAACGGATCGCGCCACCACACGGACAGCGGGGGCTTCTCGCCCTCGCCGTAGTGCAGCCAGGAGCACGCGGCGGTGAAGGCGGCCGGGGCGTAGGGCGCGACTGCGGGCGCGGTGCCCGCCCGGGCGGGCGGGACGGCCGACAGCAGCGAGCCGAGGGTGACGGCGGTCAGGACGGGCGCGGCGATGGCGCGTCGGAGCACGGATCCTCCCGAAGGTGGGGACGGCCGACGAGGGGCCGCCCGGAAGCGACTTGGGGGGCGGGGGTCAGAGTGCGAAGGGGGCGGGGACGAGGAGGCGGGCGTTGCGGTCCCTGGGCAGGCCGCGCCTGCCGGGGGCGGCCGGGTCGGTGCGGCCCTGCCAGTCGTTGAGGGCCAGTTGGCGCGAGTGCGCGGCCAGGTCCGCGGGGGTGGCCAGGCCGCCGGGCTGCGCGGGCGCGTCCGTGTCCAGGACGGTGGTGAAGAGGGAGACGGTGTCCTGGGCCGCGGACACCTCGATCAGCCGGCTCTGCTGGGGCCAGTCGATATGGGCTGCCGTGGTGATCTCCCAGAACCCGCCCTGCCGGGCCCAGGTGGCGGGCCGGGCGTGCGGCTGGATCCGGTTCTGGTGGCTGTGGCCGTTGATGTGCGCGATGACGTTGGGGTGTTGCAGCAGCAGGGCGCGCAGGTCGTCCCCGTCCCGCCGGGGGGACCACCAGTCCCACGGGTCGAAGGTGTTGTCCATGGTGGCCAGGGTGTGGTGGGAGAAGACCAGGAAGAGCCGGTCGGTGACCTCGTGGCCGACCTCGGTCCCCTCGGGACTGAGGTAGCGGCGGCTGCCCCGCCGGAGTTCCTGGCGCAGCCACTGGTACTGATCGGCGTCGAGGGAGCCGCCCGCGCCGCCGTTGTCGTTCACGGTGTCCAGTACCAGGCACCGGATCACGCCGTGGTCGAAGGCGTAGAAGGCCGTCCCGTCCTCCCTGTTGGCGGTGGTGAACCCGTGTCCGAAGGGCCGGCCGGAAGTCACGAAGTGCTCGCCGACCAGCTCCTTCCTGTCGAGCAGGCGCCGGGCCGGATCCGCCGTCACGCTCCGCAGCGGGCCGGACAGCGAGGTCTCCAGTACGTCGCCTGCGGCACGCGGGCCCGACACCGCCAGGGCCGCCTCCTCCACCGTCCCCGGCCAGCCCACGGGCTTCACCGACCCGGTGGCGATCTCGTTCAGCAGCCAGCCCCCGGGCGCGTTGCCCTGCACCAGGCAGTCGTGGTTGCCGTACGCGGCGTACCAGGGCATGCCCAGACCGCCGGCGGTGAACGGGCGCCGGGCCGCGTCCAGGAGCCGGGGCAGGTCCGGGAAGCCCCACAGCTTGCGGGCACGGTCCGGGGAGGCCGCCGGATCGGGGTGCCAGTAGGCGGCGTCGAACCGATCGAGGTCCGCGACGCCCTCCCAGCGGGAGGGGTTCCCGGAGTCTGGCCGCACCACCCCGCCGTCCAACAGGTCGATGTACCAGCGTACTTCGTTGAACTGCGCGTTGTCCGCGCTGTCGCCCGTCACCACGGTGAACGCGAGGGGCAGTCCGGTGGCGGGCCCGGTCCCGGCGCGGGAGACGGCACGCGCCATCGCGTCGGCCACCTGGGTGGACAGCATCTCCTGCGGACGGTAGGCGGAACTCAGCGCCGAACCCCAGGACGGCGACCCGGGATCGCCGAGGCGGTCGAGGAACTCCACGCGGGCCGGGGACTGGGCGTCCGTCACATGGAGGTCGGTCAGCTGGGCGAAGGCGACCAGATGGCGCACGCGGGAGACCGGGACGCGGCCCCCCAGTTCGTCACGGACCAGATGCGGCTCGCCCGGCCCGGCCAGCAGGCCGCGGTAGCCGCCCGGCCCCGCGGGACCGGGTAACAGGGTCCGGCCCAGGGTGGTCGCCGACGCCCCCTGCTGTCCGGCCGCCCACGCCGCGCGCGGCGGTCCCACGGCCGCCGCCGATGCCCCGATGGCGGCCGCCTGGAGTACCCGCCGCCGACTGAGAGCCATGGAACCCCCGCCTTTCAGTGGATGAGTCACTGAGCCAAAGAAAGCGCCGTGAAGTGGCCACGTCAAGGGTTCGCGCGGGGCGGAATGTGGCCGAGTGGCTGTGCCACTGCTCAGGAGGACGGGGACCGCAGCGCGCCCAGCATGATCCGTTCGGTGGACCGCAGATACGCGAGTGCGGCGCGTTCCGCCCGCTCGGCGTCCCTGTCCACGACCGCCTCCACCACGGGGGCGAACCGGGTCGCCGCCGCCGCCGGGTCCACGAAGGGCCCGGAAAGCGCCGAACGCACCGGCAGATAGGCATTGGCCAGGGTGTTCGTGAGCAGCAGGTGCACCCGGTTCCCGGTGCAGCGGGCCAGCTCCCGGTGGATCTCCAACTCGGTCAGCTGGGCCGCGTCGGCGTCGGGAGCCTGCGCCAGCGCCGACAGCAGCTCCCGCAGCCGGGCGGCCTGGCGGGCCGTCCGCTTCACGGCGGCCCGCCCCGCGATCAGCGCACCGATGTGCCGACGCGCCTCGAAGACCTCCGCGAGCCAGCCGGAGTCCCGCGCGATCAGCAGCGGCAGCAGCTCGGCGCCGCCCAGCTGAAGGAAGTCACGGACCCTGCTGCCCACCCCGTGCCGGGTGCTCAGCAGCCCGGCCTGCTCCAGCCGGGTCAGCGCGTGCTTGAGCGTGGCCCGGGTGACGCCGTAGCCGGAGGCGAGTTCGCGCTCCGGCGGGAGCAGGGTGCCGGCGGGGTGCCTGCCGTCGAGGATGTCGTTGCGGATCCGGTCGGCGAGGAGGTCGACCACGGTGTGGCGGGGGATGCTGTCGGCTGGCATCCGATGCTCCTCGTGACGTGCCTGTGCCTGCCCGGCGGGGCGACCGAGTCAAGCAGCAAGGGCGATCTTCGGTCAAGGAGACTGCCGGGACCCCTCCTCCCCGGGCGCAGCGGCCGTGCGGGCGCCCGTGCAGGAGTAGCGGAAGGAGTGCGATGCCGTGGCCGGGGACGGTTCCAGCAGCACCAGGGTGATGGTGGCGGCGGTGCTGCCGATGCCGCTGAAACTCCAGGTGGTCCGCAGCCGCACGGGGTCCTCACCGCGATCCGCCGTCGCCCGCAGGACCGCCGACCGCGTGCCGTCACTGCGCAGCCACTGGTAACTCACTGTTCCCGCGGCGCCGTTGGTGCGGACGGTCGCCTCGATCACCGCGTTGCCGCCGCACGGCACGTCCTGGGAGGATCCGGTCAGGACCGTGCTCCGCACCTCCAGCGGGGGCGCCGACAACCGCTTCCAGAGCAGCAGTGCCACCACCAGCAGCAGCACCAGCAGTGCCCATCCGTAGCGCCGCCACCAGGGGGAGCGGCGGGCCGGCGGAGCCGGTCGGAGCGGGGCTCCCGCCCAGGGCCGGGTGTCCCCGGGCCGTTCCGTCGGAATCCCGGGACCGAAGCGCTCCTCGGCGTCCCCGGCCCGGAGGGTCTCGCCGAAGACCCGGGTCGGAGCCTCTTCCGGGAGACCCTCCCGGCCGCTCACGCGGGACGCTCCCGGCAGGACTGTGCCGACACGGTCCGGTAGGGCCGGGCCTGGTGGGGGGCGCTGCCGGTGGCCGCCAGCACGCCCCACCAGGGTGCCGAGCACCCCGCCCCGGCGAAGACGTGCTGGGCCGTCACGGTGTACGAGGTCTTCCCGCTGAGGACGAAGGTGTCGGCCGGCCCGTCCTGGTCACCCGGAGTGGCAGCGGAGGCCCCGCGGTGCGCGCCGTACCAGCGCACGGTGAGGGCCACCGGTTCCGTGCTGTCGGTCCGGACGGTGACCGTTGCCGTCGCGGAGCCGCCCCGAGCGGCGGTCAGTCCGGTGACGGCCAGGAACTCCACCTCGGCCGGCGGCGGGGCCGGCGGCTCCTCCGGCCGGCCCGGCTCCGTCACCGGAGGTTGGGGCGGTGCCGGGGGCGGGGGTGGTGTGGACGAGCCCGGGGGCTCGGAGAGACCCGGCTCCGGCGTCGGGCCGCCGTCTCCGCCGCCGGTCGCCGTCGGCGAGGGCAGGGGTCCGCCCGACGGCCCGGCCGAGGGGGCACCGGAGACCGACGGCGCCCCACCGGAAGCCGAAGCCGAAGCCGAAGCCGACGTCGTGGACGGGGGAGCGGTCGGCGCCGTGGCCGAGGGGGACCCGGCGCGCGGGGCGGTTGCGCCCGGCGACCGGGACGGCAGGGCGCCGCCGGTCGCCGCTGGGGCGGAGGCGGCGGTGTCCCTCCCGGTCGGTTCGGCGGCCTGCGGTCCGCCCCGTGTCGTGGCCACCAGGACCACCAGCCCGGCGACCGCCGCACCGGCCGTCGCGGCCTGCCAGCCCCGTCGGCCGGCGCGGGGACGACGCCGTCCGGCGGCTGCCATGGCACCGGGCCCGGCTTCGGGTTGCGGACCGAGGGCGGTGACCGCGGCGTCGTCGGCACCTCCCGCGGACCCGGTGGCCGGCCAGAGCAGCGGGAGCAACGCGATGGCGGCCGCCAGGGCACGCTTGCCCCGCTCCTCCCAGTCGGGGCCGTAGGCCCCGACCGCCGTCTCCTCCAGCGAGTGCAGGAAGGCCTCCGCATCGTGCGGCCGTGCCCCGGGGGCCTTGGCCAGGCCGTGGCGCACCAGCCCGCGCACCGGATCGGGTACGCACTCGTCGGGTATGGGGGCGGAGACGTGCTGGACGGCCAGCTCGTGCACCGTCGCCGCGTGGTACGGACGCTCGCCCGTCAGGCATTCGAAGAAGACGACCGTCGCCGCGTACACGTCGCCGGCGGGGGACGCGGGCGCCCCCTCCCACTGTTCCGGCGCCATGTAGGCGGGCGTGCCGGCGCAGTCCGCGTCGTACCCGTCGCGCACGGCGATCCCGAAGTCCACGAGCTTGGACTGCCCTTCGGGTGTGACGAGGACGTTCGCCGGTTTGTAGTCGCGATGGACGATGCCCGCGCGGTGGGCGGCGGCAAGGCCCAGCAGCGAGCCCTTGAGCACCGACAGCGCTGCCTCGGCCGGCATCGCGCCGCGCTCGCGCAACACGGAGTGCAGCGAGGTCCCGCGGACGAGTTCCATCACGATGACGGCGCCCCGCGGCGTCCGCAGGAACTCGTACAGCCGGGCCACGTGCGGTGATTCCACGCTCTGGAGGACACGGGCCTCGGCACGGAACGCTTCCAGCTGCCGGGGGTCCCGGCAGAACTTCTCGTCGAGGTACTTCACGGCCACGGCGGTGCAGCTGCGCTCCTCGATCGCCTCGACCACCTGGCCCGAGGCTCCCGCACCGAGGACGCGGAGGGTGCGGTAGCCGGGAACGGGCCACGGGCGGGGCTGGGGGGCGTGAGTCATGAGAGGGGTCCCAATGGATCGGTGAAGAGGCAGGCAGCCTAGGCAGGACGGAGACGGAAATCTTGAGTAGGGCCTACTCAGCCGCTGGTCAGGCCGCTCCGACCGGTCCGGGCGGGTCCGGGCCGGGCCGCGGTGCGCGACCGGAACGCGCAGGTGTCCGCCACGAGCTGAGTAGTGGTTACTCAGCGACTTCACGCCGTCACCCGCCTACCGTGTGATGCACCCGACAACAGGTGGTGCCGTCCACCGGCGAAGGGACCTGTGATGACCCTCCACTCCTCCGCCGCCCTCCGGGCGACCGTGCGGATGTACGACCTCTTCAACAGCGGGGACGCCGACGCCGTGGAGCAGGTGTTCGCCGCCGACTTCATCGACCACGACCCCTTCCCGGGGATCGACACCGGCCTCGGCGCGATGCGCGACCTGGTGGCGATGGTGGCCGCCGCCTTCACGGAGCGGGACCACGAGATCCTGTTCGCCGCCGACCTCGGCGACGGCGTCGCGGTCGTCAACTGGGCCTTCACCGCCGTGCACACGGGGGAGTGGCTGGGCATGCCCGCCACCGGATGCCCCATCACCTACCGGGGCATCGACATCGCGACGGTGCGCGAGGACCGGGTCGCCGAGCTCCGCCACGTGGAGCAGATCCACCACGCCAACGTCCAGATCCACCGCGCCGGCGCCCAGATGGCCGCGGCGCCGCGGGCCGGGGAGAAGCGTTGAACGGCGGAGCCCCGGAAGGCGGGGCCGAAGACCCGGCACCCTCCCCGGCCGGCCCGCCGCGGCTCGGCCGGCTCTTCGAGCGATGGGCGCGGAAACAACCGGACGCACCCGCCGTACTCGCCCTGGACGGGACCGTCCTGCTCACCTACCGCACCCTTGACGCGCGGGCCGAGGCCCTCGCCGCCGCACTGCGCCGGGCGGGTGTGACGGAGGGGGCCCGGGTGGGCCTGGTGGGCCCGCGCTCGGCCGCGGCCCTCGTCGCGATCATGGCCGCCCTCAAGGCCGGCGCGACCTATGTCCCGCTGCACCCTGTCCTGGACCGCCCGGCACTCGACGAGGACCTCAACGTCTTCGAGTTCGGCGCGAGTTCTCAGGACCTGGCCCGCATCCACGCCCGCATCCTGGCCGCACTCGCCCCGACCGCCCCCCGCGCGGCCGACCGGCTCGCGGTCCTCGACCTGTTCCGCCACCCCACCCTGCGCACGTACACCGCCCATGTGCGACGCGCCACCAGCCCGCCCCCGCACCCGGCCGCCTGAGGAGACCCCAGTGACGTACGACCACGGCGCCGCCCGCCACCCGGATCCGACGCGGCACCGCCCGGCCCGGGCGACCGGCCCGTCTCCCGGCCCACCACCGCGCACCCGGACCGGCCCTCCCCAGTACGACGGCTTCGCCGACGCCTTCGCCGACGCCGAGGAGAGCACTCAGCGGATGGCCTTCCGCCGGGCCCTGGTCTTCCCCGCCTACCGGGCCGCCCTCGGCGACCTCACCGGGGCCCGCGTACTGGACCTCGGCTGCGGCCAGGGCACCTATACCCGCATGGCCCGCTGGATGGGCGCGACCGAGGCCCTGGGAGTGGACATCTCCCCGGCCATGATCGAACAGGCGCGGGCCCGGACACCGGCCGAACTCACCGGAGTGCACTTCGCGGTGCACGATGCCGCGCACCTCCCCGACCTCGGACGCTTCGACGTCGTCAGCGCGGCCTTCCTGCTGCCCTACGCCCACGACCTGGGCGAGCTCCACGCCATGTGCGCGGGCCTGGCACGATCCTGCGCCGACGGCGGCCGACTGGCCCTGCTCGTGGACGACTCCGACGACGATCCGGGACGTCCCGTGCCCCCCGAATGCGGGGTCCAGGTGCGGGTGGCGGCCGGCGCGCGGGACGGCGACCCGGTCCGGCTCCACGTCGGACAACCAACGGTGTGCACCCTCGACTACCGGTTCTGGCGCCGCCGCACCATCGCGGGAGCCCTCGTCGCCGCGGGCTTCGAGCTCCCCGACTGGCGCCCCCTGGACTCCACGTGCACCGATCCGGCCCACCTCCCGGAAGCCCTGGCGCGCTACCTGCGCAACCCCCATGTCGTCGCGGTCACCGCCCGCCGCCGCCCCCGCATCCCATGAGCCCCCGCCGAATGCCCGCCCGCCTGCACTTCGTCTGGGACTGGAACGGCACCCTGCTGGACGACGTCGACCTCACCATCGAGGCCACCGTCCAGGCCATCGGCCCCGGTCTCGCCACCCCTCTGACCCCTGCGGCCTTCCGCCGCGCCAACGCCCAACCGCTGCGCCGACTGTACGAGAACCTGCTGGGCCGACCGGTCGGGGACACCGAACTCCTCGCCGCCATCGAACGCCACCGCACCGCCTACTACGGCCGCCACCTCCGGTGCCGGCTGCGGGAGGACGCCTACGACGTCCTCTACGCCCTCTCCGAGGAGGGCCACACCCACTCCCTGTTGTCCCTGTCCGACCACCAGCACCTGCTCGCCGGCGTCCGCCGCTTCGGCATCGCCGACCGGTTCCGGCTGGTGGACGGCGGACGCACCCGGCTGTCGGAGGGCAAGGCCGCCGCCCTCGGCAGCCACCTGGCACGACTCGACCCGCATCCGGCCCCCGGACGGATCGTCCTGGTCGGCGACACCCCCGAGGACGCCCTGGCCGCCCGGCGCAACCAGGTCACCGCCCTGCTGGTCGCCGGCGGACACGCCACCCGGAGCGCGCTGCGCGCCACCGGGGCCCTCGTCGCATCCGACCTCGCGGCCATCCCCCACCTGCTGGAACCGCTCGCCGGCCGCACCGCCACGCCGTACGGAGAGGAACGATCCCCATGGTCCGCTTCCACCAGGACATCCGCCCGCCCTACGAGGTGACCTTCGCCGACGTCTTCCTGCTTCCCCAGCACTTCCCCGGCTGGTCCCGCCAGGACGTCGACATCGCGGCCCCCGACCGGCTGGGCCTGCCCACCCCGCTGGTGGCCGCCAGCATGACCTCGGTGACCGGCCGCAGACTCGCGGAGACCCTGACCCGGCGCGGAGGGCTCGCCGTCTTCCCCAAGGAACTGGCCGTCGAGGAGGTCGGCGCCACGCTGGACTGGCTCAAATCCCGGCACCCGGTGTTCGACACCCCCCTCACCGTGGACTCCGGGACCCCCGTGGAGGCCGCCCGCACGATCCTCATGCAGCGCGCCCATGACGCGGTGATCGTCGTCGGGGACGACGGCAGCGCCATCGCGGCGGGCGCCGACGCCGTCAAGATCGGGGTCGGCTCCGGGGCCATGCGCACGACTTGCACGGTCACCGGCTCCGGCCGGCCCCAGCCCCCCGGACGTGGCCCTCGCCCTGGCCGCCGGCGCGTCCACCGTCATGATCGGCTCACTGTTCGGACGGAGCCTGGAAAGCCCGCCACCGCTCACCCGAGGCACCGACGGACGCTGGTACAAGGAGGTGTTCGGAGTGGCCTCCAACCGTGCGGTTCGCCACCGCTACCGCGACCGGGACCCCTTCACCCTCCACCGCCGCATGCTGTTCGACGAGGGCATCAGCGGAAGCACCCTGTATCTCGACCCGCAACGGCCGGGCGTCGAGGACATCGTGGACCACATCAGCGGCGGCCTGCGCAGCGCCCTCACCTACAGCGGGGCCCGCTCCGTCCCCGACTTCCAGCAGCGCGCCGTACTGGCCCTGCAGAGCCCGGCGGCGTTCGCCGAGGGCCGGCCCTCACCGCAGGGCTGGTGACGTGACGCCCCCGCCCGGGCCGGGCGCCGGCACCTGGACCACCGGTGCCCGCGCCCGTACCGAGACCTTCGACCTCATCCTGGACGTCGACACCGGCTGCGACGACGCCCTCGCCCTCCTCTACGCCCTGCACCACCCGCGGCTGCGGCTGCGCGCGGTCACCTGCGTCAGCGGCAACGTCGACGTCGACACCGTGCTGCGGAACACCCTGAGGGTGCTGGACGCGGCGCGGGCCCCCGCCCTCCCCGTCGCGAAGGGCGCGCGCCGGCCCCTGGTGGAGCCGCGCCACCACGCCCGGCACGTGCACGGCGACGACGGACTGGCGGGGGTCGATCTGCCCCCGCCGGCCCGGCCCGCCGACCCCCGGACCGCCGTCGAAGTGCTCCGGGACACCGTCCGGGACAGCGAGCGCCCGCTCACCCTCGTGCTGCTCGCGCCGCAGACGAACGCGGCCCTGTTCGCCGCCCAGCACCCCGAGATCTTCGCCCGGCTGGAACGGATCGTGATGATGGCCGGCTCCGGTGGGGGCGGGAACGCCACCGCCGCGGCCGAGTTCAACGTCCGCTGCGACCCGGAGGCGGCGCACATGGTCCTGCACGCGGGCGTACCGGTCTTCATGTACGGACTCGACGTGTTCCGCCGCACCGCCGTCGACCCGCCCACCGTCGACGCACTCCTGGCGGCCGACAACCCCGCGGCGCGGCTCGCCGGAGAGCTGCTGCGCAGCAGGCAGTACGCGGGCGGCACCGCCGCGCTGGGCGACGCCGGAGCCGTGGCCGCGGCCTTCGACCCGTCGGGGGTCAGCACGGTCGTCCGGCCCGTCACCGTGGAGCTGGCGGGCCGTCACACCCGGGGCACCACCGTGGTCGACCGCCGGAAGAGCAGGCACTGCGCCGCTCCGGACGCCGTCGCGGTCGGCTTCGCCGAGGACATCGACGGCGACCACTACGTGCGGCTGTTCCGGGACACCCTGCTGGCGGCGGTGCCCGCCCCGGCGGGGCCGGCCGGATGACCACCGGTACCGCGGTGGTCGTCGGCACGGGGCACGGGGTCGGGCCCGCCGTCGTCGCCGCGCTGACCGGGGGCCGGCCGCCGTTCCGGGTCGTGGAGGTGACCACCCGGCCCGCCCCCGCCGCCCCCCCGGCAACCACCCGCCTGGTGTGCGACTTCGGTACGGAGGCGGCGGCGGCCGACGTCCTGGACCGGGCGGCCGGGCTCCTCGGCGGAGTGGACCTCCTGGTCGTGGCCCTCGGCGACGCCGCCCCCGGACCCTTCGGGGAAATCACCCTCGACGCCTGGGAGAGGCAGGTGCGCAGTGGGCTGACCGCCCCCTTCCTCGCCTGCGTGCGGGCGCTTCCCCACATGGGGCCCGGCGGCCTGATCGTCACCGTCGGCTCGTTCGCCGGGGCCGAGACCTATCCGGGCTGGGCGGCCTACAGCGCCGCCCGCGCGGGGCTGGCCGCCTTCACGGCCGTGATGAGGGAGGAACTGCGCGACCGCGGCATCGGGGTCGCCCACATCGTGCCGGGCGCCACCCGAGGACTCCTCGGGCAGGGTGAACCCGCCGACTGGGACACCTCGGCGATGCTGGGCCCGGACGACGTGGCCGCCGCGGTGGCCGCCCTGGCCCGGACCCCCTTCCCGGCCGGAGCGGTGGTCGAGGAGATACGGCTGCGCCACCGCCGCGGCCGCCTGTGAGAGGAGACCGCCCCGTACCCCTGCCGCACGGCTGCCTCGGCGCCACCGGTGCCTGCGGGTGTACCCGGCACGGCCGCGGCGTTGCAAGGCCGAACCGGTCTATCGGAGTCACACGTCAAGTCGCCATTGGCAGAGTCTGTCACCGTTGTTGGTCGACCAAGTGCCGGCATGAATGGAATGGAATGCTGAGGGAGTGAATCCCTCCGGGTAGGCGACCTCTCCCAAGGGTTGCAAGTCCCGGGCGGTGAGCACGAGATGGCGGGCGGATTTCCAGTTTCTGTCGACTGTCTCCACCAGAACTCTTTCGTGGTCGAGATATTGGGCGAAGACGGCCCACTCGCCGTTCTGCAGGTAGTCCCTGTCCGGCCGCTGCGCGACGACTCCATGACTTGGGAAATCGTGGACCACGACTCCGGTCGAGTCGCGCGGAACCGTCAAGTAGGTGCGGCCGTCGGGGTGCAGGTCGGTCAGAGCCCGAGTGGCGTCACCGGTGGTGACGACCTCCGTCACTCCGTCCCGATGTGCTCCCCAGTAGATCCGGGAGCCGTCCTGCCCCTCGCCGACGTTCAAGCCCATGTGCACGCCGTCAGGGTGGCGATGTGTCACCGAGCCCGTGGCTTCACAGCCGAGTCGTCTACGACCCACGATCTTCCCCGTGCCGCTGTCCATGGTCCACCACTCGTCGCCCCCCTGCCCGTCCCCTCCCTTGAAATCGAGCTCGGTCTCGGGAACTGTCGCCCAGACGAGGCGTCCGTCTGCGGAGAAATCACACGAGCCCGAGCGGGAGTAGCCCGTTCCCCAAGGGGTGTGCCGCGCGGACCAAAGGACCTTGCCGTGTTCGTCGACGAGCCTGACCTGACTCTTCCCGCCGACGGCGACGCGAGTCAGATCGGGACTCACGGCGAATGACAGGGCGTCTCCTCCGATCTCGAACCTGCGAACCGGAGTCAACGTCGGGTTGAGCAACGTGAGTACGCCTTCCTGTCGCGTGAACCACCCCCGGCCGTCCCGCAGCCGACTGAGTCCCGGTCCCGGGGCTTTCGTCTCAGATGTCATCACTGCTCGCACGACTGCATTAATGCAGGCATGAGAGCAGAGCGCAATCAGGCCGGGATCCCCGGCAGGCGACCCCGACAGCTGCCGGCGAGGGCACCCACCGCGGGGAGCGCGGCCGGTCACCGAGGCATTGCGCCGGCCCTCCGCCCGGATTGAGCAATCGGTACTCACGAAGGACCGCCGCGATCGCGATACCGTGCGAGCCCGTGTCCGGCGGTCCTGTCGGACACGCGGACCCGGTGGCCCGCCCGTCCCACGCCGGCGGGACGGGCGGGCCGCCATCGGGGAAGGGCCGGCCATGATCGGCGACGATGTGCAGCAACTCTCGGGAGACCTCGCCGTCATCGGCATGGCGGGCCGGTTCCCCGGAGCCCCGGACCCGGCCGCCCTGTGGGACCTGGTGCTGACGGGCCGCGAGGCCGTACGCGCCTTCACCGAGGAGGAGCTGCGGCGGGCCGGGGTCCCCGGCGAGACGATCCGCTCGGACGCGTACCGGCCCTGCGCGGCCACGCTCGACGGGATCGAGGAGTTCGACGCGGAATTCTTCGGCATCACCCCGGCCGAAGCACGGCTGACCGACCCCCAG
Source organism: Streptomyces sp. NPDC033845 (assembly GCF_055576225.1). Taxonomy (NCBI): domain Bacteria; kingdom Bacillati; phylum Actinomycetota; class Actinomycetes; order Kitasatosporales; family Streptomycetaceae; genus Streptomyces; species Streptomyces sp. NPDC033845. The sequence goes on from NZ_JBVIRI010000006.1 coordinate 201,064, forward strand.
CACCGGATCTTCCTCGAATGCGTGTGGCTGGCCCTGGAGGACGCCGGCACCTCGCCCGCCTCCTGCGACCGCGACATCGGCGTGTTCGGGTCGACCTCGCTCAGCTCCTACCTCCTGAACCACGTCCTGGCCGACCCCGCGCACCGGGGCGCCGCCTTCGACTACCCGGTCCTGCTGGGCAACGACAAGGACTTCCTGACCAGCCGCGTCTCCTACCGGCTCGGACTGCAAGGCCCCAGCGCCACCGTGCAGACGGCCTGCTCCAGCTCACTGGCCGCCGTCGACGCCGCCTGCACCGCACTGCTGGCCGGCCGATGCCAGGTGGCCGTCGCGGGCGGCGTCAGCATCACCACCCCGCAAACGGTCGGCCATGTGCACCGCGACGGCGGTACCTTCTCCGCCGACGGGCACTGCCGCCCCTTCGACGCCGCCGCCTCCGGCATGGTGCGCGGCAGCGGAGCCGCCGCCGTCGTCCTCAAACGGCTGGAGCGGGCGGTACGGGACCGCGACCGGATCTACGCGGTGGTGTCCGGCATCGCCGTCACCAACGACGGGGCCCGCAAGGCCGGTTTCACCGCCCCCGGGTACGCGGGACAGGTGGCGGCCGCCCGCCGTGCGCTGGAGGCCGCCGGGCTCCGCGGACCGGACATCGGATACGTCGAAGCCCACGGCACCGGCACGGTCCTCGGCGACCCGATCGAGATCGCCGCCCTCTCCGAGGCCTACGGGGAACCGGACGGCCCGCAACCGCCCACCTGCGCCCTGGGCAGCGTCAAGGCGAACATCGGCCACCTCGACGCGGCCGCCGGAGTGACCGGTCTCGTCAAGGCCGCGCTGGTCCTGCACCACCAGCAGATCCCTCCGCAGATCAACTTCACCACCCCCAACCCCCATCTGCGCCTGCCGGAGACCCGCTTCCACGTCCCCGTCCGCGCGATCCGACCACAGCGGCCCCTGCGGGCCGCCGCGGTCACCGCTCTCGGCATCGGCGGGACCAACGTCCACTGCGTCCTGACCGCCGCACCCGCCCCGCCCCCGCGGCCCCCGGCCCGTACCGGCGCCGCCCACGTGCTGCGGCTCACCGCGCGCGCCCCGGACGCACTGCGCGCCAAGGCCGCCGAACTGGCCGACTGGTGGGAGGCCGCCCCCCGGACCCGCCCCGAGGACGTCGCCTACACCCTGGACGCGGGCCGCGAACCCCAGAGGGTCTCCGCCACCCTCACCGTACGGTCCGTGCCCGAGGCCGTCGCCGCGCTCCGCTCCCTCGCCGCCGGCACGCACCCGCTCCCCCCGGCCGGGGAAGCCCCGGAGGGCACCGCGCCTCCCACGGCCCGGAAGGTCACCCTTCCCCCCACCCGCTTCACCCGCGTCCGCCACTGGATCGACCCGCCGGGCGCCACCCCCGGACCCGCCCTGCCGCCACCCCCCGCCGAGCTTCCCCGCACCGACCCGACCACGGCCCCCGGCACCGACCTGACGGCGGCGGTCACCGCCCTGCTCCGCACCCACCTCGGAGTCGAACCGTTCGGGCCGGACGACGACTTCTTCGACCATGGGGGAGACTCCCTCACCGCGGTGGCCGCCACCGCCGCCCTCCGCGAGGTGCTGCCGCGCCCGGTCAGCCTCCACACGTTCACCCGGCTGCGCACGGCCCGCCGCCTCGTGGAAGCGGCGACCGGACCGGTGCCGGAAGGGGAGCCGGGGGACCGGGACGCGCTCGTCCGGGTCAAGGACGGAAACCGGGACACCCCCGTCTTCCTGGTCCACCCGGCGGGCGGAACCGTCCTCTTCGCCCACGCGCTGGCCGCGCACAGCTCCCACCCCGGCGCCCTCTGGGCGATCGGCTACCCGAGGGACTCGCCCCACCCGCCCCGGACGATCACGGACATGGCCCGGCGCTACGTGGCACTGGTCCGCTCGGTCCGGCCGGCCGGACCCTACCTGCTGGGCGGCTACTCCCTGGGCGGCGTCGTGGCCCTCGAAATGGCCCGGCTGCTCGCGGAGGACGGCCAGGAGGTGGCACAGGTCGTCCTGTTCGACACCCTGCCCCCGGGCCGGGAGCAGGGCCCGTTCGACGAGTCCGCGTTCCTGGCGGCGTTCCCGGACCTGCTGTCAGCCACCCTGGGCCTCCCGCCCCCGCCGCCGCCCCCGAGGCCGCCGGGGACCCCCGAGCAGGCCATCGCCCTGGTCGAGCGGCCCGACTGGACCGAGCACACCCGCCGTGAGCTGCTGGCCCTCCACGACGACTGGCGCGCCGCCGCGCGGGCCCTGCACGAGCACACCCCCACACCCTGGCGCGGTCCCGTCCACCTCATCGCGGCGCGCGACCCGCTGCCGTTCGACCCCACCCCTGTCGCGGGCGAGGGCGGGTGGCGGTCCCTGCTCACCGGCGTCCGGCGGGTCACCCGGGTGCCCGGCGACCACTTCTCCCTGTTCCACCACCGCCATGTCCCGGAGGTCGCCCGGGCCTTCGACCGGGCCCTCGGCGGACCGGCGCGGGCCGGCGGACCGCCGAAGCCGGCCGGACGCGCCGGCGGATGGATGTTCCCCGGGCAGGGCACCCAGCACCCCGGGATGGGTGCCGAAGTGCTCGCCGCCCATCCGGAGCTGGTGGCCCGTGCGGACGCCGTCCTGGGCCATTCGATCGCGCGGGTGTGCGCGGGCGACCCGGACCGGCCCCTGACCGACACCCGGTTCGCCCAGCCCGCCCTCTACGTGGTCGGGGCCCTGGCCGCCCGCTCCACCGGGGGCCCGCCCCCCGCCGTCCTCCTGGGGCACAGCCTGGGCGAGTACAACGCCCTGGAGGCCGCCGGCGCCCTCGGCTTCGAGGACGGTCTGCGGCTGGTGGTCGCGCGCGCCCGCGCGATGGCGCGGGTCACCGGCGGAGGCATGCTCGCGGTCAGCGGCGTCCCCGCCGGGGAGATGACGGCCCGACTTGCCTCCCTCGGCCTCGAAGACGCACACCTGGCGGCGGTGAACACCCCCCGGGACCTCACCGTCGCGGGCACGGAAGCGGCCCTGGCGGCCCTGGCGGCCGCGCTGTCGCCCGAGCTGGGGGCCGGAGCCGTGCGGCGGCTGCCGGTCGCGGGCCCCTACCACAGCCCGCTGATGCGGCCGGCCGCCGCGGAGTTCGCCCCCGTCCTCGAAGCCGTCCGCTGGCGCGAACCGCTCGTCCCCGTCTACGCCAACACCACGGGCCGGCCGCACGAGCCGGACGGGATCGCCGGGGCACTGCTGGCGCACCTGACCGAGCCCGTGCTGTGGTGCCGGTCGGTACGGCGGGTCCTGGCCCCGGACGTGCTGCGCGGCGGCGCCCTCCGGGAGGTGGGCGGTCCGGGGGGCCTGGACCGGTTCCTCGCGCGGATCCGCCCCGGTGAGAGTGAGTAATTATTGCTCACGCGTCACGGATGTGGTCCACGCCACAATCGACGTGCTCCCGATTCCGATCGCGGAGGAACCGCATCGACCCGCGAGTGCGCGGGACAGCGCCCGCGACGACTTCCGGGTGCGAAGCCCGTCCCTCTCCGACGGGGGCGGCGGCGTGACAGACCTGCCCAATGGAGGAGCGTCAACGTGTCCATCGACTACGCGGCTGTCGACCTGCTCACACCGGAGTTCGCGGAGAACCCGTATCCGGTCTACCGCATCATGCGCGATACGGCGCCGATCTTCTGGCACGAAGGGACCCAGAGCTACATCCTCTCGCGCTACACGGACGTGGAGCGGGTCTTCAAGGACCGCGACGGCGAGTTCAACACCGACAACTACAACTGGCAGATCGCACCCGTCCACGGCGACACGTTCATGCAGATGGACGGCCGCGAGCACTCCATGCACCGGGCCGTGGTGGCCCCCGCGTTACGCGGAAAGATCATGGAGGAGAAGTTCGTACCGGTCATCGAGCGCAACGTCCGCGAGTGCCTGGACAAGATCCGGGGCCGCGGATCGGCCGAACTGATCAACGAGTTCGCCTACCTCTTCCCGTTCAACACCATCGCCGACATGTTCGGGCTGAACCGGGACGAGCGCCCCAAGTACCAGAAGTGGTACGGAGTGGTCATCGACTACCTCGGCAACCTGGCCGGGGACCCGGCCATCTTCGCGGCGGGGGAACGCACCCGGGTGGAGTTCGGCGAGCACATGCTCCCGATCATCCAGGACCGCCGCAGGAACCCCGGGGACGACCTCCTCTCCATGATGTGCCTGGCGGAGGTCGACGGCGAACCCCTCAGCGACGAGGACATCAAGTCCTTCTGCAGCCTGATGATCGCCGCCGCGGCCGAGACCACCGACAAGGCCGTCGGGAACATGCTGTCGAACCTGCTCTCCAGGCCCGAGCAGTACGAGGCGGTCAAGAACGACCGCTCGCTCATCGACCAGGCGCTCATCGAGACCATCCGCTACACCCCGCCCACCCAGATGATCATGCGCAACGCGAAGGTGGACGTCACCTTCTACGACACCGTGGTGCCGGCCGGTTCCACCGTCACCTGTCTGATCGGATCCGCCAACCGCGACGACCGGCGCTACAGGAACCCCGAGGAATTCGACATCTTCCGTGACGACCTCAACGTCAAGACGGCCTTCTCCGCGGCCGCCGACCACGTGGCCTTCGGCCTGGGCCGCCACTTCTGCGTGGGCTCGATCTTCGCGCTCACCGAGGTGACCATCGCCATCAACCAGGTGATCGACGCCCTCCCCGACCTCCGGCTCGCGGACAACAGCCCTCTGGTCGAGCACGGGATCTTCATGCGCGGCCGCCGCGCCCTGCCGGTGCTGTTCACCCCGACCTCCCCGTAGCGGGGGGACAGGCCCGTCCCCGGGGACGGGCGGGGCGGTCCGCCGGTCCCGCGACGGCGCCGCGGCCGGGGAAGGCGCCCGCCAGGGGCGGGTGCCTCCCGAGGTCGCGGGACGGGGCCGGCGGCCGGCGCCGAGCGGCCCGCCGCCGCCCACCGCGCAGACCGGCGGAATCCGGCGACGACCACCGCGACGGCACCCCACGACGGAGGGGCCGAGGTCCGACGGGCGTGCGGGTCCGGCGGGCGGGGAGGCCGGACGCACGCGCAGGGAGCCTGTGATGAACCTCTTCAACGACCGCGCCGAGGACGACCGGGAGGCCACGGCCCACCGGCTCGCCGACGCCCCGCCCCTCGTCGGGAGGGAGGAGGAGATCGCGCGGATGGGCCGGGCGCTCCTGTCCTCGGGGACGGGCGGAGTCGCCCTGACCGGCGGGCCCGGGGTGGGAAAGTCCAGACTGCTGAGGCACGCGGCCGTGGCCGCGCGGGGCCGGGGGACGCGGGTGCTCCGCGTCCACCCGGCCGTCGGCGCGCCCGGCCCGCCGCTGCGGGCGCTGGGCGAGGCGATGACCGGGGCAGGCCTCCGGGCGCCGGTCAGTGTGGACGATGCGGTGGAGGTGCTCGCGGAGGCGAACCGGAGGAACAACCTCCTGCTCTGCGCCGACGATGCCGACCGCATGGACGCGGCGTCGGCCGAGGCGCTGCTCCGGCTCGCCGCCCAGCGGGCGCTGCGCATGGCGGTCGTCGTGTGCTGTGCCTCGGCGGATCGCGCCGGCCTGTCGGCGCTCTGGCAGAACGACTGGCTCACCAGGGTTCACGTGGATCCGTTACCCGACGCCCTGATGGCGCCGCTCTGCGAGGCCCTGGTCCCGGGCGCCGTCCTTTCGCCGGCCACGGCGAGCAGGTTGGCCGAACTCTCCGGAGGAAACGTTTCTGCACTGAAGGAACTGCTGCACTGCGCGATCAAGGAGCCGTCCCCCGAACCGGGGGGCGGTTTGCTGGTGTTCGACGAGGAGCTGATGTCCCCCCAGCTCAAGGCGATCACGGAGCCGCGGTTGAGCCGGCTGGAGTGCGGGCAGCGCGACGCGCTGGAGGCACTGGCCCTGGCGGGGGAGCTGCCCCTCGGCGTCGCGGCGGCCCTCCGGGACCTGGAGGTCTGGGAGGGACTCGAAGGGGCCGGCCTGGTGCGGGTCGGCCGGACCGGGAACCCGGCCGAGGAGCGGATCGCCGTGCGCGACGCCCTGGTCCGCCACACACTGGTCGCCGAACTGCCGAAACTGCGCGGGCGCCGCGTCCTGCAGGCGCTGGTCACGGCGTACGAGACCGCGGGCGCACCTGGTCCGGACGACCGGGCCCGACTCGCCTCCTGGAGGGAGGGACTGGGGCTGCCCGTGGGCGAGGCGGAGCTGCTGGAAGCCGCGCGCACCGCGTGGTGGGCGCACGACTGGAGGGGCGCGCTGACCCTGGCCGGGGCGGCCTGCCGGACGTACGGCAGTGCCGCGGCGCGCACCCTCAACGCGAAGATCGGCCGCCACCTCTCGGGCGGCGGACCGGTGGGGGGCGGCGGCAGCGGCGATCCGGCGGTCCGGGGGGAGTCCTGCCGTGCGTGCGGGACCCTGGTGTGCGGGCGCGTCGGCCGCTGCCTGGCCGACGTGGACCCCCTGACGGTGTGGCGCGGCGTGCGCGGACTCCTGGCGGGAGGGAGCGCGTACGAGGCGGCACTGGCGGGGACACCGGCCGTGACCGCCCTGCTCGCGCTGGGAAGGACCGGCGAGTGCGTGGACCTGCTGCCCGCACTGGACGCCGCGCTCGCCGAACTGGCCGCGACGGACGTCCTGGAACCCGAGGCGGTGGACCTCCCCCTGCTGGTGGCGTACGCCTACGGTCTGTCCGGCGAACCGGGACGCGGCCTGGAGCGTCTCACCGACATCCTCCGGAGGGCAGCCGCCCACCGCAACGACCCGCTGGCCCACCGGGCCGCGGTCCTGCGGGGGCGCCTGCTGCTCGACCGGGGCCGGATCCGCGAGGCCCACCGGCACTTCGCGACGGCGCCGTTGCGCGGGGGCTCCCCCCTGACGGACCGGCTGGCCCGGGCCGGCCTGCTGGAGGCGGCCGCGTACGGCGGCGACACCAGCGCGCTGGCCCCGGCGCGCACCCGGCTGGCGGCGCTCGGGCAGCGGGAGCGCCGCCGCACCGAGGCCGTGGTCGCCGTCGCGATGGCGGACGCCCGCGAGGGAAGGACCGCCGATGCGGTGCGCCGGCTCGGACGCGCCGCCCGGGCGGCCGCCGCGGCCGGCGCCCACGGAGAACTGCTGCACCTGGCACACTCCCTGGTCCGGGTCGGGCACGGCCAGGAGGCGGCGGCGCTCTGCCCGGCGGAGCTCCCGGTCCGGGGAGCCCTCGACTCCGCACGCATGCACCTGGTCCGCGCGGTCCGGCAGGGGGACGCCCGTGCCGTCGGTGCGGCCGCCGAGGCCTTCGCCCGCCAGGGGCGGGTGCTGTACGCGGCGGAGGCCTGGGCGCTGGCCTCCCGCATGCACCGCGCGGCGGGAGCGGTCCGGGAGGCACAGGAGGCCCTGCGCCGCTGCACCGAGGCCCGCACCGGCTACGACGGCCTGTCGACGGTGCTGCTGAGCGCGGTGGAGGAACCGCAGCCGCTCAGCCCCCGCGAACGGGAGATAGCCATGCAGGCGGCCGCCGGATACACCAGCAAGGAGATCGCCGGTCGGCTGGTGGTCTCCCCGCGGACGGTGGACAACCATCTCAGCCGGATCTACCGGAAGCTGGGCGTGGCCAACCGCCAGGCACTGCGCGCGATCTTCTCCGACGTCAGCCCCGGGCAGCTTTCCTAGCCGGCCCGGGGATCTCGCGGTCCCGTGGCGTCGGCGGAGGCGCCGGCCGGCCGAGGGGTTCGACGATGGCGATGCGGCAGCCGGGGCCGCCCGCGTACCGGCCGGCCACCAGCTGCCATTCGATCAGTCCGCGCACCAGCGTGGCCAGATCGGAGCACCAGGTGTCGAGTTCGGCCGAGCGGGCGGCGAGGTCCGCCCGCAGCGAGGAGAACAGCCCCATCTGTTCGTTGTGGAAGGCGGCGGTGGCGGTCAGGGCCCGGGCGGGCCCCCAGCCGTGCCGGTCCATCAGCAGGTTCGGATAGGTGATCGCGTCCCGGTCCTCCTTCTGGAAGGACGCCAGATCGTTCGCCCACGAGATGACGACGGCCGCGGTCCTGCGCAGTTCGGCCAGCACATGGTCGGAGGCTGTCCCGGGCGGGAGTTCGCGGCCGCCGGCCGGCTCGATCAGGTCGAAGACCGGATAGGAGCCGGAGGACTCCACGCGGAAGTCGGTGAAGCCGGACAGGGCCGGAGCCCTGCCCTCCCGCCGGAACGCCGTCTCGGGCAGCACCCCCGCGTCGAAATAGGAGCGCAGCGAGGCGAGGAACCGGGTGCGCCAGGCGGCGCCGCTCAGGCCGGGCAGCCGCCTGCCCAGGTCCCGGGCGCCCCGGGCGAGCGGCGGCTCCGGGCCTCCGCCCCCGGCCTCCTCCGGCGAGGCGAGCGCGGTGAAGCACCGTTCGAAGAGTTCCGCCACGCCCCCGGCGCCGGTTCCGGGACCGCCCGGGTCGGCGGTCTCCAGGGCGTCGTCCAGCAGCAGGTACCAGCCGACGAAATCGCTGACGAACTGGGCCGCCCCGTCCTTAGCCCGGGGGAACGCCAGCGCGGTGCACAGGTCGGGACGGATCGCCCGCAGCGCGCGCTCGGAGCGCGTGCCGGGCGGCGCGATCCCGTTCCGCAGTGCCCAGTCGAGGGTCCCGCGCAGCAGTTCCCGGTGGCCCGGCCGCGGCACCGCGCGGGAGCCGCGGGGGTAGAGCAGGCGCAGCACGGTGGGGCCGTCCGGGGCGGCCGGCCGGTCGTGCACCGGCCCGCCGGCCGTTGCGAGGCGCGCGTTCTCCGCCACCGGATCAGCCGTGGTGGGGGAAGAACCGGGAAACCTGGGACCGGGCGAAGGAGGATACCAGGGACACGCTGGTGCCCGCCACGGTCTCCCCGATGACGTAGGTGCCGCGGTGCCCCTGCATCGCGTCCATCCGCCGGAAGAAGCCGCCCGCGAAATCGGCCTGGCCGACGTGGGGGAAGTAGTGCGGCCAGAACTTCACCACCGGAGTGCCGATGATCTTGCTCCCCTGGACGGCGAGCGTCTCGCGGAGGTTGTCGAGGACCCGTTCTCCGTCGTAGGAGGGGTCCCCGTACGCGTAGAAGACGAAGTTGCCCACACCGGTGTCCGGGTCGTGGCGCATCGGGACGTAGGCCAGCGGCTGTCCCTTGGAGTGCCTGCCGAGCGTGTGCGGGCGGATGAACGTCAACCGCTGCGGGAGGTCCCCCTCCACGACCGCGCCCACGGTGTAGAGGCCGAAGGTGCGCACCCGGGACAGCAGGGCGCTCTCCCGGGCGTCGAGGTCCAGCAGCCCCGCCACCACGTTGCCGGGCGGGGTCAGGATCAGCTGGTCGCAGTCGACGGTCCCGGAGTCCGTGTGGACGCGGATCTCCGGGCCCGGCGGGCGCTCGATGCGCAGCACCCGGGTGCCGGTGCGGACGTCCTGCCAGTTCAGCAGGTCCCGGGCCACCCGCTGCCACAGGTCCTGGAACCCGTCCGTGAAGCGGTACGTACGGCGGGCCAGGAGGTCCCGGGGGGTCATGCTGCGGATCAGCTGCATCATCTTGAGCACGTAGCCGACCGGCACGTCGTCCTCCGGATACCCCATGCCGGCACCCACCATGAACGGCATGACGGCCTCGTCGACGGCGGGGAGCCGGCCGCGGTCCAGCCATCGGGCGACCGGCACGGAGATCTCGCGGACGTCGGAGCAGTGCAGGAACCCGTCCTTCCGGGTCCCGTCGTGGCGGATCAGCGCCGCCGCCATCCGCGCCCACTGGCGCGCCAGCTGCCAGGGCGGGAAGGGGGAGGCGGTGGAACCGAAGGGGGCGGTGGACCCGGTGCGGTGGTCGAGGACCGCCATCGGCGTCCACTCCTCCATCGCCGCACCCGTGCGGCGGGCCAGGTCGTGGACCACGGTCCCGGGGAACACGATGTTCGCCCCCATCTCGAACAGCCCTTCGGGCCCGGTCAGGGAGTGGCACTTCCCCCCGACGGAGGGCTCGCCCTCCACGACCACGATGTTGCGGTACCCCCTCTCCTTCAAGGTGACCGCGGCGACGAGCCCGGAGGCCCCGGCGCCCACGACGCAGATGCGGGAATCGGCGGACGGTGCAGCGCGCATCGGAGTCCCTTTCCGGTCAGCGGGGGCGGATCCCCCGGGTGACGGCGAAGTGCAGCAGGTCCGCGAGGTCGTCGCCGACCCGTCCGGGCAGGGTGCAGGAGTCCAGGACGCCGAGGGCCCGTTCGAGGTGGTCCCGGGCCACGCGTTCCGTGGCGGCCCTCCCGCCCAGTGCCTCGATCAGACGCGCCGCGGTCTCCAGGTCCCCCTCCGACAGTGGGCCGGACTGCCCCAGCAGCTCGCCGAGCCGGTCCGCCTCGGGGTCGGAGGCCTGCATGGCGGTGATGACGGGGAGGGTGTTCTTGCGCGAACGCAGGTCCTGGAGACCGGGTTTGCCCACCAGACGGTGGTCTCCCCAGATGTTCTCCAGGTCGTTGACGGCCTGCCAGGCCGTCCCGGCGTGGTGGGCGGCCCTGCGCAGTGCCTCGCCCCGGCGCGCGGGACCCCCGGTGAGCAGGGTGCCCATGACGGCCGCGGTGCCCAGGAGGGCGCCGCCCTTGCCCTCGCAGATCTCCAGGTAGTCCTCGACACGGATCTTCCGCGGGTCGGCGCGGTCGAAGGCGGGCTCCGCGGACCAGGTGCGCAGCAGATGGGCGATCCCCTCGGTGAGCACCGCCGCCGCGGCCGCTCCCGCGTGCGTGCCGGGCGCGAGCAGCGTCCGGACCGCCTCGTTGTGCAGGGCGTTGCCCGCCTGGAGGGCCGGGCCGGTACCGAACACCACCCAGGCGGTCGGGCGGTCGCGGCGCACCTCGTCCCCGTCGATGATGTCGTCGTGCAGCAGCGAGAAGTTGTGGATCAGCTCCACCGACACGGCGGCCGGGAGTGCGGCGGCCGGATCCCGCCCCGAAGCCTCCGCGGCCAGCATCACCATGGTGGCCTGGAGGGTGCGGCTGCCCCGCCGTGCGGCCGGGGCGCCGTCGCTGTCGCACCAGCCGAAGTAGTAGGAGCAGATGCGGGCGAGCTCCGGTGTGAGGCGGTCCAGCGCCCGTTCCAGGCCCTCGCGGGCGTAGTCCCGGGCCCGGTGGACCACATCGGGCAGGACCGGCGGGGACTGGGGGGCTTGCTGTTCCGTTGCCGACATGGACCCTCCTGGAACGCCGGGTGGCGGTAGCTGTGCGGTACGGGGGCGGGGGCGCGGTACGGGGGACCGGGATCAGCCGGTCGGCGGGAGGCCGGTGCCGCGACGGGCGGCGATCCGGATGTAGTTGACGCGGTTGCTGCGGTAGCCGGAGAGGTACGGTGCCTCGATCCCGGAGGCCAGCCACGACTCGGACCGCAGCTCCCAGTAGGGAATGGCCGAGAGCGTGAGGTCGTCGACCCGGTACGGCGTCAGACCGGCGTCCAGGAGGGCCCTGAGGTAGGTGCTGCGCCGGTGGGTGCGGCAGCGGTAGTGCGCGTCGATCTCCGCCGCCTCGGTCGGTGCCGCGCCCACCGAGTCGTTGACGCACCAGGTGAGCAGGACGTAGCTCCCCCCGGGGCGCAGCACCCGGGCGAACTCGGGGAAGGCCTCGTACGGATCCACGTACATGGTGGTCTCGTTGGAGACCACGTGGTCGAAGGCGCCGTCCGGGAATCCGGTGGCGGTCATGTTGCGGTCGTGGAAGGCCACCTTGTCCGCGCAGCCGCGCAGCAGCGCCTGCTTGCGCGCGAAGGAGTTCTGGTAGGCCGAGAAGTTCACCCCGTCGACCCGGCAGCCGTAGGCCTGGTTGAGCAGGAACGCGGTGCCGCCGCGGCCCGATCCGGCGTCCAGGATGCGGTCCTCGGGGGTCACGTCGCCCAGGGGAGCTCGCAGGGCCTCGACCTGGCGGGTCTCCATGCGGTGGAGTTCCGCGTTGATCAGCCGCTGGCGTTTGGGGCCGGCGTGGTCCAGGACCGAGCGGTCGAACTCGCCGACGGCGAAGTGGTGGTGGTAGAAGCCGTCGCCGCGGCCGAGTTCGAGGTTGAGGGCGTCCTGGCGCTTGGTGTCGTAGTAGGTGTGGGCATCGGCCTCGAAGTCGTTGCGCAGCAGGCCGTTGTCGTGGCGGATGGTCATGTCGTGGCTCCTGGGGGTGGCACGGGGCCCTTCGGCCGGGACGGCGCGGGGTGGGGACGCGGGGAGGGCGCGCGGACGCGGTGGCGGCGGACGCTCAGCTGCGCCGGCGGACGGCGGAGGCCGCGACGCGCCGCAGCGCGGCCCGGGGCGCGGGGGCGAGCGGGGCGCCGTCCAGGTGGGTCAGGGCCTGCCGGTACCGCCGGGTGATCATCGCCTCGACCCGGTGCGGGGCACCGGTGTCGAAGATGATCTGCCGCGCGGTGTCGGCCTGTTCGCCGGTCAGTGACGGACAGCCCAGGAGCCGGTTCAGCAGGTCCCTCTGGGCCGGTGTCGCCCGCTGGAGGGCCAGCGCGACCAGCACGGTGGCCTTGCCCTCCCGCAGATCGTCCAGCGCCGGTTTGCCGGTCGTCGCGGGGTCGCCGAAGACGCCGAGGAGGTCGTCGCGGAGCTGGAAGGCCTCGCCCAGGGGGAGGGCGAAGGCCGAGAGCGCGTCGAGGACGGGCGGCGGCGCGCAGGACAGGGCCGCGCCCAGGAGCAGGGGGTGCTCGACGGTGTACTTCGCCGTCTTGTAGCGGATGACGGTCAGCGCGGCGTCCACGTCGTCCCGGAGGCCGCAGCCCGCCGCGACGTCGAGGTACTGACCCTGGACGGCCTCGGCGTGCATGAGGGTGAGCTGCGGCAGGATCCGGCGGAGTTGGGCGGGGTCGGGGTCGCCCCGGTGGAGGAGCTCGTAGGACCAGATGAGGGCGAGATCGCCGATGAGGATGGCCGCGGCATCGCCGAAACGTTTCTTCGTCCTGGGGTCCCCCGGATGCGACCGCGCCTGCGCACGGTGCACGGACGGCCGGCCGCGCCGGGCGTCGGAGTCGTCCATCACATCGTCGTGGATCAGGCCGAAGGCGTGGAAGAGCTCGACCCCGGCCGCCAGGTGATGGGCCGTCACCGGCGACCCGCCCGCCCCGGTGGCGAGCCAGCCGAGCAGCACCAGGGCGGGGCGGATCCGCTTGCCGCCGGCGGCGAGGAACTCGCCGAGCGGGGCCGCCAGGTCCGGAAGCCCGGCCCGGGTCCGGGACTTCTCGGCGAGGAACCCCTCCAGGAGATCCTCGACGGGTCCCGTCAGGCGGTCCGGATCCACGGCGGGTACCGCCGCCGGACGCAGGCGCAGCTGGTTCATCGGATCTCCTCCTGGCCTTCCACGTTTCTGACCGCCCCGCGACGGGGCGTACGGCCGCCATCGCGCGTGCCGTCGGATGCCGGTGCGCCGCCACCGACGGGGGCATCGCCGACGAGGGTTCGTCGGGTGGGGACGGCGCACCGGCGTTCCGGGGCGGGCGGGCCCGACGGGCCCGCCCGCGTTCATGGGGTGGGTCCGGTCCGAGGGCCCGGGTCCGTGTGCGCGGGCAGGCCGGCTCTGGCGCGCAGCACCGCGTAGGCGATACCGGTGGCGGACAGGCCCGCCCCGGCGAGCACGCGGTCGCGCGGCGCGTGCGGAAGGAATTGCCGGGGCAGGCCCAGGGCGTGCACCGGGGTGGTCAGGCCGGCCTCGCGGCAGGCCCCGGCCAGCCGGCTCCCGAGCCCGCCGACCGTGACGCCGTCCTCCACGCTGAGCACCAGCTGGTGCCGTCCCGCGAGGGCCGTCAGACAGGGGTCGACGGGCAGCGCCCACCGCGGGTCCACCACGGTCACCTCCACCCCCTGCGCCCGCAGGGACGCACCGGCGGCCAGACAGGGCACGGCGAGGGGGCCGTGGGCGACCAGCAGCACATCGCGGGTGCGGCCCTCGGCCAGGACGTCCGCGCGCCCCTCCCGGCGCAGTGCCGGCACGTCCTGACCGATGGGGCCCTTGGGGAACCGGAGGGCGCTGGGACCGCTGCCGTGGTCGACGGCCTCGCCGAGCAGTTCCGCGAGCCGGGCGCCGTCCCGAGGCAGGGCCAGCCGCAGCCCCGGTACCAGGGCCAGCAGGGCCGCGTCCCACATACCGTGGTGGGAGGGGCCGTCGGGGCCGGTGGCACCCGCGCGGTCGAGCACCAGGGTCACGGGCAGCCCGTGCAGGCCCACGTCCATCAGCACCTGGTCGAAGGCCCGGCCCAGGAAGGCGGAGTAGAGCGCCACCACCGGGCGGAGGCCGCCCATCGCCAGACCGGCCGCCGAGGTGACGGCGTGCTGTTCGGCGATCCCCACGTCGAAGAACCGCCCGGGGAACTCCTCGGCGAACGGGGCCAGCCCCGTCGGGCCCGGCATCGCCGCGGTGAGCGCCACCACGTCCGGCCGGCGCCGTCCCGCGGCCAGCAGCGACCTGGAGAACACCGTGGTCCAGTCGGGACGCGGCGCACCCGGTGCGGTGACCGGACCGGCGGAGACCGGGGAAGCACAGGGGACGGGCACGGCTGCGGGGCCGACGGAGTGCAGGCGGTCCACCCGGTCGGCCTCGGCCGCCGGGTGTCCCTTGCCCTTGACGGTGACCGCATGGACCACCACGGGAGCGCCCAGGCCGCGGGCGCGGCGCAGCACCTCCTCCAGTGCACCGATCTCATGCCCGTCCACCGGTCCCAGGTAGGCCAGGCCCAGGTTCTCGAAGAGGTTGCCGGGGCGCGGGCTAGCGGCGCCCGTGCGCAGTCCGGCCAGATGCCGCGCGAAGGAGCCGGCGGTGGGGGCGTAGGAGCGGCCGTTGTCGTTGACGACCACGATCACCGGGCGCTCCGGTGCGCCGCCGATGTTGTTCAGGGCCTCCCAGGCCATACCGCCGGTGAGCGCCCCGTCGCCGACGACGGTCACCACGGCCGAGCGGTCGGCAGCCAGAGCGCGCGCCTTGGCGAGCCCGTCGGCGTAGGAGAGGGCCGTGGAGGCGTGCGAGTTCTCGATCCAGTCGTGGGGCGACTCGGCCCGGCTGGGGTAGCCGGACAGCCCGCCCTCCTGCCGCAGGGTGCCGAATCCGGCTCGGCGCCCGGTCAGGACCTTGTGCACGTAGGCCTGGTGGCCGGTGTCGAACAGCAGGGCGTCGCCCGCCTCGACGTCGAACACCCGGTGCAGGGCGATGGTCAGTTCCACCACGCCGAGGTTCGGGCCCAGATGCCCGCCCGTGGCGGACACCGTCTCCACGAGGAAGGCCCGTATCTCGGCGGCGGCGGCCGCCGCTTCCCCGGCGCTCAGCCGGCGCAGGTCCGACGGCCCGCGAAGGGCGTTCAGGAAGCCGACCGGATCGGCCGGGGGTGCGGCGGGGCGGGGTGCGGCGGCGATGGTCATGGGGGTGTTCCTTTCCTCGTGGACCGAGGTCGGGAAGGAGGTCGGGCGGCTGCCCGGCACGGACGGGCGGAGTGCGCCGGGCGCTGCCGTCCGTCGGTCATTTCTAGTCGATGGAACAGGAAACGCGGATGAGCAAAATCTACTCATCCGCGTTCGGCGCTCCCGCGGGACCGGTCCCGCGGGAGCACGGGCGGGGGCCGTCAGTCCCCGAGGCCGATGGCCTGCATCGGGCAGGCGCGGGCGGCCTCCTCGACCAGGGGATCGGCGCCTTCCCCGGCGGCTTCCGGGCGGACGCTCCCCAGACCGTCCTCACGCTGGACGAACACCTCGGGTGCCAACAGGAAGCAGGAGCCGGAGCCGATGCACAGGTCGCCGTCGATCGTGACCTTCGAGGTCATGGGATGACCGTCCTTTCGGGATGCGGAGTGGTGGCGGGCGCGGGCGAGGTCGTGCGGGGGCCCGGGGGGCGACCCCCTAGCCCGTGGTGCCCACCACCGGATGGTGGTCGGAGTACTGCCGGTAGGTGGATCCGCCCGCGGTCCAGGGCGGGGAGGCCACCGCCACCGCGGTGTTCCGCCGCACTGCGGGCCTGGCGTGCCGCGCGTCGTGGAGGACGTGGTCCAGGCGCTGCCGGGGCGCGTGCGGATAGCGCTTCGCCGCCACGCCGTTGGTCAGCGGATCCAGGGTGTAGGGGACGCCCTCGGAGGAGGCGTCGGCGGCCCCCAGCGTGCCGAGCAGGACCGGGTACTCCGGCCCGTACCGGTCGATGTTGAAGTCCCCCGCGTACAGCACCGCCTCCCCGGCGGGGATCCGGGCCCCGTCCACGAACGCCCGCAGCTCCCGGAGCTGGTCGGCCCTGATCGCCCGGGCCTGACCGGCGGCGCAGCCGCTGTCGTCGGACTGCAGATGGGTGCCGAAGACGTGCACCGGCACCCCGCCGACGCTGAGGCGCGCGTAGACGAACCCCTTCTCCGAGAAGGCCTCGGCGCCGCAGGCCCGGTCGTAGACGTACTGCGCGCGGTGGGTGAGGGGCCAGCGGGAGGCGATGGCCACGCCCCCGTCCTCCGGCGCCAGCGCGTTGAAGTCGCCGAGCGTCCTGTCCCAGCCCGTCCTGGACCGGCCCAGGACCGGGGTCCGGTGGACGTAGCCCCGCTCGCGCGCCGCCGCGAGCAGGATCGCGGAAGCGCTGTTGTCGAACAGCTCCTGGAACACGACGACGTCATGGCCGCCCAGGTAGGGGGCGGCTCCGATCAGCGCGCCCCGCTCGTCCTGCGCCCAGTCGTCGATCACGAAGGACGGCAGCAGCATGGTGTTCGTCGTGAGCACGTCCAGTCGTGGGGGAGCGCTCGACGCCTCGGCCGGGCGGGGCACCGCGGCGGCCAGCGCCAGTGCGGCGGCGACGGCGATCGTTCGGGCGGCCGGGGAAGACCGGCGGGCCTCGGGAACGCGCATGACGTCTCTCCTCCGGGTTCGCGGTGCGGATCACAGGAGCGCGGGGCCGTACCAGGGGGCGGATGCCGCTCCGCACACGAAGGCGAGTGCGGCGAGGACGGTCCGGTCACGGGGCCGGGGGCGTTCCCGGAGCGTGGCCGCCGGCGCCGAGGAGACCTGCGCCATGGCCAGGCGCTCGGCCCACTCGATCGTCGGCGGCGGGGTCACCACGGTCCGCCAGGGCTGCTCCGGGTCGTACCGCACCAGGACCAGCCGTCCCCTCCGGTAGGCATCGAGGTCCATCACGTCGACTGCGGTCCTGCAGCGCACCCGGAACGAGGGGCGGCCCGCACCGGGGGCGACGGTCACCTCCAGCCGGAGGGTGTAGCCGGGTCCCTCGCCCCCGACCGTGGAGGACTCGACCCTCGCGAGGGACAGCTCCGGGCGCCCCCGTCCGGGAAGCCTCGCGTACAGCACACGGTGCGCCAGCAGGGCCGTCCAGGGCAAGAGGTTGGCGGAGATCGCGAGAAGGCCGACGGCGGCGCTCTTGGCGGCACCGGTGTCGCCGAGGTGCGTCAGCCCGTACGCGAAGGCCACGGCCTCCCCGCCCAGCACGCCGAAGACGAGCAGCACTAGGAGGCGCACGGCGGCCCCCAGGCGGTGCGCCGCGCGGCTGCCCCGCGGGTGGGCGCGCCGCCGCCCGGCAGCCGGGGGAGCTGCCGGGCGGCGGCCGACGGGCGGGCGGTGGTCATCCGGCCGCCGGGGTGACGGGTCCGGCGGTGACCGGGAGCCGCCGCGGCACCCGCAGCACCCAGTTCTGCACGTAGTCGATGTCCTGAGGCTCCTGGGCCGGCCGGATGCCGGGCAGCGCGCGGTACAGGGCGGGCAGTGCCTCGGACACCTCCATGCGGGCCAGGGCCGCGCCGAGGCAGTTGTGGATCCCCGCCCCCAGCCCCAGGTGCTTGGCCTCCCTGCGGGAGAGGTCCAGGGTGTCGGGTGCGGTGAACCTGCGCGGATCGCGGTTCCCGGACAGCACGCAGGGGAGCACGGCCGCGCCGGCCGGAATCACCTGGCCGTCCAGTTCGATCTCCTCCATCGCGAACCTGATCATGAGGTTGGCGGCCGGCCCGGCGTACCGCAGGAACTCCTCCATCGCCGTGGGGGAGAGGGTGGGGGCGGACACGACCTCCTCGATCTGCTCGGGGAACTCCGACAGGGCGACGACCGCGTTGGTGATCAGCCCCCGGGTGGTCTCGAACCCGCCGATGGCGAGGATCATGACGAGGGCGGCCAACTCCTCCTCGTTCAGCCGCTGCCCGTCCTCGTGCGCGCGGATCAGGTCGGAGGTCAGGTCGTCCGCCAGTGCCATCGACTTCTGGAGCACCAGCTGCCGGCTGTAGTCGGCCAGGTCGTTGAAGGCGTGCGGGATGCCCGGCGCCAGCGCGGGGTCGGCCGGATAGATACGGGCGACGATGT
Organism: Streptomyces sp. NPDC033845; assembly: GCF_055576225.1. Lineage (NCBI taxonomy): Bacteria > Bacillati > Actinomycetota > Actinomycetes > Kitasatosporales > Streptomycetaceae > Streptomyces > Streptomyces sp. NPDC033845. The sequence continues at coordinate 219,311 of NZ_JBVIRI010000006.1, forward strand.
CGGCCATGTCCACCGTCCCGTCGAGGGAGACCCCCAGGATCTCGCTGATGATCCGGGTGGGGACCGGGCTGGCGAAGTCCTCCAGGATCTCGGCGCCGCCGGTGTCCGCGAGCTTCCTCCGCAGGTGGTCCAGCTGGTCCCGGACGGCCTGTTGGATCCTCGGCCGCCAGCTCGCCACGCGCGCCGGAGAGAAGGCGCCCAGGGCCAGCCGCCGGATCCTGGTGTGGTCCGGGGGGTCGATGAGACTGATGACCTGGCCGAACAGCGTCCCCTCCCCGACGACCAGACCGGCCCGCCGGAACTCCGGTGAGGCCCAGGTGGACCCGTCGACGCTGAAGCGGGCGTCGTTCAGGACGCCGCGGACGAGGTCGTAGCGCGTCACGATCCATACGGACGCGTCCCCGAGGGGAAAGGTGAACCGGTGCACGGGCGAGGTCTCCCGCAGCCGGTCCAGCGTGGGGAACGGGTTGTGGAAGTAGGTTCCCTCGAACAGTCTGGGAGGCTGTTCGGTGAGAACCTCTGTGGTGTCCTGTCGCATGCTCTTCTCCCCGGAGAACGGTGGATGTGAAGGTGGACACTCGTTGGCCGGCCGGCCGGTCAGGCGGCGGCCCGGGTGCAGCCGGGAGGACGCGACCCGGTCACCGACCGCAGGGATTCCGCGCAGGCGCGCGTGGAGCCGAGGATGGTGTCCAGGACACCCACGTCGGCGCCGGCACTGCCCACGGTGTAGCTGCGGATCTGCTCGTCGTAGGCCGTCTTCACCACGCGCCGGTGGCGCCCGCGGAACACCGTCAGGGCCCGCAGGACCAGTGACAGGGCCTCGGCGGACTCCTGGACCCTGGGCAGCCGCAGCCCGAAGGCCGTCCGGTGGGCCTTCTCCACCAGGGCCGTCAACGACGGCTCACGGCAGGCGGTCCGGAAGGTCTGGCGCCATCGGGGCAGGCCGTACAGCGCCAGGTCCTCGCGGAAGGACGCCTGTTCGGGGTCGTCGTGGGCGTAGCCGCGGACGAGCTGGTCCACCAGGTACAGCGGCACCTGCGCGGCGGCCGGGGCGTGGTAGGGGGAACCGGCGATGGCCATGGGTTCGAAGTAGAAGCGCAACACGGTGGCGAAGTGGACGGGATCGATACCGGAATCGGGGATGCTCACGTACTGCGCGGACTCCTCCAGGGCCGCCGCGGCCGTGGTGCACAACCGGGCGAACGCACGCGTGGCGGGATCGGTCCGGGCCGCCTCGGACAGATCGCGGATGGCCTCCTCTATGCACACGATGGCGGCACCGGTCACCTCGATGAGCCGCCGCTCCTGGGGGTCCCCGGTGAAGGTCCGCCGGCGCCCGTCCGAAGGGTTCCACACGGTGTAGTGCAGCACCGTGTCCCGGGGAACCATGTGCACCTGGCGCCCCAGCTCCCTCATCCGGTCGTGCAGCACCGGGAACTCGGCGTCCACGGAAACCCCCTGGCAATGGAGCGACCCGGTGAGGAAGCCCAGGTCCCGCATGGCCGCCAGGGCCGCGGGTCCGTCCACGGGGGCGTGCAGTTCCGCTCCGCAGCCGAGCAGTTCGGCGGTCGCCCTCAACGCGTCCACGCATTTCTCGGCATTGATCCGGGGAAGCTTCTCGAAGAAGTGGTCGAGCTTGAGCGGGTCGAGCCGGGCGATCGCCTCGCTGGGCAGATCGGCCAACCACGGCATGGGATCCACGGGAACTCCTGAAGACTCGGTGGCATGCTCGTCCTGGGCGGGAAGGGCAATGCTTCCCCGTGCGGCCTCGCGACGGCCGCCTCGGAAAGGATCGAGGCCCTGAAGGGCACCGCCATCGTGCGGTGCGGACAGGACGGGGGGCATGCGGGGTGACCCCGAGTATTAGGAAATGCCGACGGCCGCTGCCCCACGGGAGCAGCGGCTGGAGTAGCGCGTCGTACGAGAGGAAGGACGCGGCCGGCGCGGCCGCGGTTGCGGGCCGCCGCACCCGGTCAGGTGCGGCGGCCCGGCGCACGCCCGGCGGCTTCAGTCCGCCAGCAGCTTCTGCAGCTCGGCCCGCTGGCGCACACCGAGCTTGCGGTAGGAGTTGGTCAGATGGACCTCCACGGTCTTCACGCTGACGAACAGCTCCTGCGCGATCTCGCGGTTGCTGGCCCCCGAGGCCGCCAGTTTCGCGACGCGCGCCTCACTGGGGGTCAGGGAGTCCGGCCCCGCGACGGTCAGGCGGCGGGGCCGCGCCCCGGTCTTCTTGAGCGCCTCGATACCGATCCTGGCCAGGTTGTCGGATCCGCAGCCGTGCGCCAGGGTGACCGTCTCCCGCAGGAGCTCCTGCGCGGACTCGGCTCCGGTGGCCTGCCAGAGGGCGGCACCGTACGCCAGTCCGGTGCTGATCCGCTCGATCCGCGCGAAGGAGGGGGAGAGGAGGTTCCAGGACTCCTCCAGGGCCTCCAGCCCCCGAGCCGGGTCCCCGTGGGTGATCCCGACGACCCGCAGGGCACGCCCCAGGGCGCGTGGTGCCCCCCAGCGGCGGGCGCTCGCCAGTTCCTGTTCGGCGTACCCCAGGGCCTCCTCGGCGCGCCCGAGTTGGTGGAGGCTCATCGCCGCCTCCGACCGCCAGGGGATCAGCGCCGGGTTGTCGCCCCCGCAGGAGGCGAAGGACCGGCCCGCCTGGAGCGCGGTCTGCAGGCCCCTCTCGTACTGCCCCTGGATCCTCAGCAGCCGCGCCTGGATCATCAGCAGATGGTAGACCGCCCCCGGATTCCCCGGTGTCAGCCGCCCCCAGTCCAGGGCCGCCTGGGCCTCCGCGTACCGGCCCTGGGAGATGTGGACCTCGGCGCGGAACGCCCCGTTGAAGGCCCGCCCGACATGGACGTGGGCGTCCTCCACGGCGCGCATCGCCGAGTGCAGGTCCGCCTCGGCGTCCGCGAGGTGCCCCTGGTGCAGCCGCCCCCACCCGCGGTGGTTGAACGCGGCGGTCAGGGCCCGGATCGAGCCGTTCTTGTGCGCGTTGACGATGACGTCCTCCACCGAGGCGAGGGCATCGGGGTCATCCGCCGCGATCAGCGTGTGCCACACGCCCAGGGCGAGGAACTTCTCGCCGTTCGGCATGGTCATGAACTCCGTGTTGCGCGTCGCCCGCTGTGCCCGGGCGACGCCCTCGGGCCGGCCCTGCCAGGTCCTGACCATGGCGATCATGCTGTCCAGCGCTCCGGCCCCGGCGCTGTCGTGCGAGGGGAGCCGCTCCAGTTCGTCGGTGTAGGCGAACAGCGCCGGCTGGTTGGGCTCGAAGACGAGCGTGGAGAGCATGCCGGCGGCCAGGAACCCCCGGGTGCCCTCGTCGGTGGCCTCCCGCATGCCCTGCTGCTGGACCTGGAGGGACTCGGCGGTACGGCCGAGGAAGAACAGCGCGCTGCCCAACTGCGCGCAGATCATGGCCCGCTGGTGGGGCGACTCGGACAGGGTCAGGGCCTCGCGCAGCGGCCCGATCGCCCGGTCGTCGTTGAGCAGGTGACCGCAGTCGGCGAGCTTCAGCAGGACGTCCAGCCGCTGATCCGCGGGCGGCGGTTCGGCCAGAGCGCGCTGGAGGTAGACCTGAGCGGCGTCCGGCGAGCCCCGCAACAGGGCGTCGTCCGCCGCCTGGCGCAGGACCGCGACGGCCTGCTCCGACCCCGCGGGAGGGATGTTCAGCAGGTGCGCCCCCACCTTCTCGGCCTCCGCGCCCGAGGTCTCCAGCACCTGGGCGGCCTTGATGTGCGCGGTCATCAGCACATCCGGGTCGAGGGTGCCGTACACGGCCGCGCGCACCAGGGGGTGGGTGAACTTCAGCCGCATCTCCAGGGGGTTGCCCTGGGCGACCGACTCCTTGGAGAAGATGTTGACCAGCGCGAGGTGCTGTGCGGCGTGCACCGTCTCCTCGGGGGAGAGCCCGGCCTGGAGCGCCGCCACCCCGGGCTGTACGCCGTCTCCCAGGACGGCGACGGCCCTCGCCAGTCCCTCGGCGGCCTCCGGCAGCTCGTTCAGCCGCCCGGCCACGTACCGGGAGACGGCCTGCGGCCCCAGCTCCACGACCTGCCCGATGTTCTCCCGCACGGGTTCGATGCCCTCGGCCCGCATGACCCGGGCGAGCTGCTGGAGCAGGAGCGGATTGCCGCCCGTGACCCCGTGGCACGCCTCCACGAAGGGAGTCTCGGCCGGCCGCTCGTCGACGAAGGACTCGTTCAGCAGGATCCCCGCGGAGTCCAGGGACAGCGGACGCGGCCGGAGGAGGGTGGTCGCCCCGTCGACGCCGAGGACGTCCAGGGAGCGGGCGGTCGCCTCGTCGGCCCCGGGCCGCGAGGCCATCACCACCGCGACCGGGATGTCCGTCAGCCGGTGCATCAGGAACGTCAGGAAGCGCAGCGAGGGGGCGTCCGCCCACTGCACGTCGTCGATCAGGAGTACCAGCGGCCGGGTGCTGGCCATGTTCGCCACGCACCAGTACAGCCCGTGGAGCACGGAGAAGTCACCGCTCGACTCCTGGGATCCGTGCCCGCCGTCCACCACGGGCCGGGCCGCCTCCGCGGCGCCCGAGAGCCAGTCCGCGCGCAGCTCCGCCGGGGCGGACACCAGCGCGGGCTCCAGGAGCTGGCGGACCAGCCCGAAGGCGAACTCGCGCTCCATCTCCGATCCGTACGCCATCAGGGTCAGCGCCCCCCTGGCCTTCGCCAGCGCCCGCGCCTCCTCCAGCAGCCGGGTCTTGCCCACTCCGGCTTCGCCTTCTACCAGGATCAGGGAACCCAGACCCTCCAGGGCGGACGCCATCTTCCTCGACAGGACATCGATTTCGCTTTCACGTTCAAGCAGTATGGATCCGGCCATGCGCAGAGGATAGGCGCCGGTGGCCGGTCCGAGCACCGTGATGCCGACATTGGTGCGTGCGTCCGGCACATCCCGGCCGCATCTCCTGCGGCTGCGCGATCCACGGGTGCCGACAGCGGGCCCCCGCCCGCGCCGGACCCCGGAGGATACGGGCGTACTCGCCCGCTTCCCGATGGCTTGATGAGGTTCATCGCCATCCGCCCCCTGGAACCCTCCCCCCAGGAACGGGCCTCCCCGGGGAAGGGCGAATCTTGGGGTGCGTTTCGGGGAGGGCCCCGATGGTGACGGAGCCGGCGGAAGAGCATGATCATCGCAGTGTGGACGGGTACGGCCGGGACGCGACAGGTCCGCCCGGGGCCGCACCCGAGGAACGGATGGATGGGACAGGATGAGAGACCGCTGCGCTACCGACGACCGAAGGTGTGCCTGCTCACTCGTGGAGGACGACCTGGACTTCAGGTTCCTCGACCTGGTCGAATCGGACTACTCCGTCCAGGAGGAGCGGGAGCTGCGCAGCCAGAGCGCCCGCCACACCCGCCTCTCGGCCCGCCGGACGACGAGGGGGGACCGTCCCACCTCGTGACCCACCGGGACGGTGGCGTCCCGGGCGGCACGGTGTGCCCGCCGCCCCGCGTGGACGCGTCCGTCCTCCGCCCGCTCCTGGCTTCGAACGGATGGTCTCATGCACGCTTCTGACGACGTCGTTGAACGCACCACCGAACTCGCGGCGCTCCGCACCGCGGTAGAGGAGCTGATGGCCGGATCGGGGGGCTCCCTCATGCTGAAGGGGCCGGCGGGCATCGGCAAGAGCAGGCTGATGCGTGAAGCCACCGCCATGGGACGGGCGGCGGGAGCACGGGTCATCTCCGCCCGGGGGACGGAGATGGAACGCGCCTTCCCGCTGGGCGTCGTACGGCAGCTCTTCGAGCCCCTGACGGCCTCCGCGGATCCCCGGCAGCGCAAGGTGTGGTTCGCCGGAGCCGCCGCACCCGCCGCCGAACTCATCGGCCGGCCGGGCGGGGAGCACGAGAGCGAGCCGGCGTCGGGCGACTTCGGGAACTTCCACGTCCTGTACTGGCTGACGGCCAACCTGTGCCTGGACCAGCCGCTGGTGCTCGCGATCGACGACGCCCACTGGACCGACGCCGGATCGCTCAGGTTCCTCACCTTCCTGATGCAGCGCGCCAAGGACCTCCCGCTGCTCTTCGTGATCGCGATGCGGCCGGGTGAACCCGGCACGGACCTCGGTGTGACCGAGCAGCTGACCACGCACCCCGCCTCCCGGGTCCTGCTGCCGCAGCCACTGAGCCGCAAGGGCACCCAGACGATGGTCCGGCGCCGGCTGGGACACGGCGCCGAACCCTCGTTCGTCGACGCCTGCCACGTGGCGACGGGCGGGAACCCGCTGCTGCTGGAGGTGCTGACCGAGCCCGGGGACATCGAACCCCTCGCCGAGAACGCCGACCTCGTCCTGCGGACGGGCACGCTCGCCGTGGCCCACCGGGTGTCGCTGCGGCTGGCCCAGCTGCCCTCCGAAGCGGCCCTGCTCGTCCAGGCCGTCGCGGTGTGGGGGGAGCGGGCCAGCCTGCACGGCGCGGCGCTCCTCGCCGGGATCGGCCCCGCCGAGGCCGCCGAGACCGCGAAGGCCCTCCAGCGGATCGACCTCCTGCGCGCGACCGACGCGGAACCGTCCGCGGAGCCTGAACTGGAGTTCGTCCACCCGCTGGTGAGGTCGGCGGTATACGACTCCATGAACTGGGCCCGGCGCATCTCCTGGCACCGGCGGGCGGCCGAGGTGCTCGCGGAGCGCAAGGCCGCGGCCGCGCAGGTGGGAACGCATCTGCTGAAGGTGCCGCCGAGCGCCGACGGCGAGGTCGTGTCCGCCCTGCGCCGGGCCGCCGTCGAGGCCCGCAGGCGGGGCTCCAGCGACAGCGCCTACGTCTACCTCCAGCGGGCGCTGGCGGAGCCGCCGGCCCCGCACCTCCGGGTGGAGGTGCTCGCCGAGGCGGGCGGGGCCGCGCTGATGGTCGACCTGCAGGCCTGCGCGGCCCATCTGACCGACGTGCTCAACCTCACCGCGGACGTGCACGAACGGGCCCGGACCGCCTGCGTCCTGGGCAATGTCCTCCTCCTGCTGAACTGCACCTCCGAAGCCGTGACCCTGATGAGCGAGGCCCGCGACGCCCTCCCCGAGAGCGACGGAGACCTCCGCCGGCACCTGGAGGCGCTGCTGCTGAACATCCCGCTGGTGGTCGCCGGCTGGGTCCACCTGAACGACCGCCTGCCGGTCCTGCGCGCCCTGCCCGCGGCCGACACGCTGGGGGACCGGGCCATGGCCGGGATCATCGCGGCCGTGGACGCCTTCGCGGGCGACCCGACCGCCGCGGAGTACGCCCGCGCCGCGCTCGCCGACGGCACGCTCAACCAGTCCAGCGGCCAGGCCACGGCGATCGGGGCCTGGTTCGGGCTCCTCGCCTCCGACCGGGTGGAGGAGGCGATGGCCGCTCTCGACGCGGAAGTGGTGCGCACCCGGCACGAAGGATCACTGCCCCAGCTCGCCGTGGCCGTCATGTACCGGGCCCTGGCCTGGATGTGGCGGGGCGAGCTCGCCGAGGCGGAACAGGACGTCATGGAGGCGCTGAGGCTGATCGACAACACCCACCACGTGGTGGCCCGGCCGGTCGCCGACGCCATCATCGTGCAGACCCTCGTCGAGCAGGGCCGGTTCGCCGACGCCGAGGAGCGGCTGCGGCTCACCGGCATCGACGGCAAGGTGCCGTCCTTCGGCATGCAGCACTGGTTGCTGGAGGGCAAGGCCGAGGTGCTGAGGGCCCGTGGGGCGCACGAGGAGGCCCTCGCGTTCGCGGTGGCCGCGGGGGAGAGGTTCGCCGCCCACGGCGGCCGGAACCCCGCACTCCTTCCCTGGAGGTCCGAGGCCGCCCTGAACCTGTGGGCCCTGAACCGCAGGGACGAGGCCATCGCCCACGCCGAGGAGGAACTGCGGCTGGCCCGCACCTGGGGAGCGCCCCGGGCCCTGGGCCGGGCCCTCTGCGTGGCCGGGATGGTCACCTCCGGGCAGGAGGGGCTGGAGCTGCTGGACGAGGCCGTCGAGGTGCTGCGGGCCGGGCCGGCCCGGCTGGAGCTGGCCCGGGCGCTCGTCCAGTACGGCGCCGCGCTCCGGCGGGTGGGCAGGCGGAACGAGGCGCGCGAACTGCTCACGGAGGGCCAGGTGCTGGCCCAGCACTGCGGGGCCGGCGCGCTCGTGGAACTGGCGGCCGTCGAACTCACCGCGGCGGGCGGCAGCCTGCGCCGCGTGCAGGTCCTCGGTCCCGAGGCGCTCACCCCCAGCGAGCAGCGGGTGGCCGAACTGGCCTCGCTGGGCAGGAACAACCAGGACATCGCCCAGACCCTGTTCGTGACCACGAAGACCGTCGAGGCGCATCTCACCAACACCTACCGCAAGCTCCAGGTGAGCAGCCGCAAGCAGTTGGCGTCGGCGCTCACCGGGGCGGGGCTGGCGGCGGGAGCGGGAGCGGGAGCGGGGACGAGGGCCTGACCGGGCGGTCCCGGGGCGGCCCGCGGGCCCATGGACGCACGGGGAGGGCGGGGGGGGGCCCCCCCCGGCCCCCCCCCCCCCCCCCCGCGCCCCCCCCCCCGCCCCCCGGCGCCCCCCCGCCCCCCCGCCCCCCCGGCCCCGGGGGACCCCCACCC